>NZ_CP136856.1:2473125-3092500 GCF_033807535.1 Oceanisphaera sp. IT1-181 | reverse complement strand
ATGGGGGGACCATCCTCCAAGGCTAAATACTCCTGACTGACCGATAGTGAACCAGTACCGTGAGGGAAAGGCGAAAAGAACCCCTGTGAGGGGAGTGAAATAGAACCTGAAACCGTGTACGTACAAGCAGTGGAAGCCCACTTGTTGGGTGACTGCGTACCTTTTGTATAATGGGTCAGCGACTTAATTTTAGTAGCAAGGTTAACCGTATAGGGGAGCCGTAGGGAAACCGAGTCTTAACTGGGCGAATAGTTGCTAGGATTAGACCCGAAACCCGGTGATCTAGCCATGAGCAGGTTGAAGGTTGAGTAACATCAACTGGAGGACCGAACCCACTAATGTTGCAAAATTAGGGGATGACTTGTGGTTGGGGGTGAAAGGCCAATCAAACCGGGAGATAGCTGGTTCTCCCCGAAATCTATTTAGGTAGAGCCTCGGACGAATACTTACGGGGGTAGAGCACTGTTTGGGCTAGGGGGTCATCCCGACTTACCAACCCCATGCAAACTCCGAATACCGTAAAGTACTATCCGGGAGACACACGGTGGGTGCTAACGTCCATCGTGAAGAGGGAAACAACCCAGACCGCCGGCTAAGGTCCCAAAGTCATAGTTAAGTGGGAAACGAAGTGGGAAGGCTCAGACAGCCAGGATGTTGGCTTAGAAGCAGCCATCATTTAAAGAAAGCGTAATAGCTCACTGGTCGAGTCGGCCTGCGCGGAAGATGTAACGGGGCTAAACTATGCACCGAAGCCGCGGATGCACTCTTTATTGAGTGCGTGGTAGGGGAGCGTTCTGTAAGTCTGCGAAGGTGTGTTGTGAAGCATGCTGGAGATATCAGAAGTGCGAATGCTGACATGAGTAACGATAATGGGGGTGAAAAACCTCCACGCCAAAAGACCAAGGGTTCCTGTCCAACGTTAATCGGGGCAGGGTGAGTCGACCCCTAAGGCGAGGCTGAAAAGCGTAGTCGATGGGAAACGGGTTAATATTCCCGTACTGACGTGTACTGCGATGGGGGGACGGAGAAGGCTAAGTGAGCCAGGCGTTGGTTGTCCTGGTGAAAGGGTGTAGGCAGCGTGTTTAGGTAAATCCGGACGCGCAATGCTGAGGCCTGAGACGAAATCGCTACGGCGGTGAAGTCACTGATGCCCCGCTTCCAGGAAAAGCCTCTAAGCTTCAGGTACACGTGAATCGTACCCCAAACCGACACAGGTGGTCGGGTAGAGAATACTAAGGCGCTTGAGAGAACTCGGGTGAAGGAACTAGGCAAAATAGTACCGTAACTTCGGGAGAAGGTACGCTGAGGCATGTGAAATCCCTTGCGGATGGAGCGTGACTCAGCCGCAGTGACCAGGTGGCTGGAACTGTTTATCAAAAACACAGCACTGTGCAAACTCGTAAGAGGACGTATACGGTGTGACACCTGCCCGGTGCTGGAAGGTTAAATGATGGGGTTAGCCTTCGGGTGAAGCTCTTGATTGAAGCCCCAGTAAACGGCGGCCGTAACTATAACGGTCCTAAGGTAGCGAAATTCCTTGTCGGGTAAGTTCCGACCTGCACGAATGGTGTAATCATGGCCACGCTGTCTCCACCCGAGACTCAGTGAAATTGAATTTGCGGTGAAGATGCCGTATACCCGCGGCTAGACGGAAAGACCCCGTGAACCTTTACTATAGCTTGGCACTGAACATTGGCCCTACATGTGTAGGATAGGTGGGAGACTGTGAAGTAGTGACGCTAGTTGCTATGGAGTCAACCTTGAAATACCACCCTTGTATGTCTGATGTTCTAACGTAGGCCCCTTATCGGGGTTGCGGACAGTGCCTGGTGGGTAGTTTGACTGGGGCGGTCTCCTCCTAAAGAGTAACGGAGGAGCACGAAGGTTGGCTAAGTACGGTCGGACATCGTACGGTTAGTGCAATGGCATAAGCCAGCTTAACTGCGAGACGGACAGGTCGAGCAGATACGAAAGTAGGTCATAGTGATCCGGTGGTTCTGTATGGAAGGGCCATCGCTCAACGGATAAAAGGTACTCCGGGGATAACAGGCTGATACCGCCCAAGAGTTCATATCGACGGCGGTGTTTGGCACCTCGATGTCGGCTCATCACATCCTGGGGCTGAAGTCGGTCCCAAGGGTATGGCTGTTCGCCATTTAAAGTGGTACGCGAGCTGGGTTCAGAACGTCGTGAGACAGTTCGGTCCCTATCTGCCGTGGGCGTTGGATGATTGAGAGGAGCTGCTCCTAGTACGAGAGGACCGGAGTGGACGAACCCCTGGTGTTCGGGTTGTATCGCCAGATGCATTGCCCGGTAGCTACGTTCGGAATCGATAACCGCTGAAAGCATCTAAGCGGGAAGCGAGCCTCAAGATGAGTCATCCCTAGGGCTTTACGCCCTCTGAAGGGCCGTTGGAGACTACAACGTTGATAGGCAGGGTGTGTAAGCGCAGCGATGCGTTGAGCTAACCTGTACTAATTACCCGTGCGGCTTAACCATACAACACCCAAGAAGTGTGAGACCTTGCGGTCAAGAACAACAAACACAAATTATTTAAATCAGAGCACCTAAACCTGCTTTGATACAAAATCAGCCTTCCAGATTACAATTTATGCCTGGCGGCCATAGCGCTGTGGAACCACCTGATCCCATGCCGAACTCAGAAGTGAAACGCAGCCGCGCCGATGATAGTGTGGCAGCTGCCATGTGAAAGTAGGTCACTGCCAGGCAACCAATTCAAAAAGCCCGATTCGAAAGAGTCGGGCTTTTTTTTGTCTGCAACTCAGTACTGTTGTTTATTTCAGCGTTCCACTGAAATATTCTCGGCAATCTGGTATAAAAAGGCCCCATTTAAAGATGAAAGATACGAATATGCGCTGGGATATTAAAGGCTGGTTGGCACTTCAATTGCTGGCTTTAGGTCTGTTTTTTACTTGGTATTTTGGTTATTGGCAAAGCCTAGATGAAAGCATTTTTTGGTGGTTCAATAATCGGCTAGTGACGGTACCGGGTTTTGCTCATATGGTGGCCGTGGTTAACCAGCGCTGGATTGATGGTGCGGTGGCACTGTTAATGGCAGGCTTTGTGTTTTCTCATGCTTGGCAGCTGAAGGGCCGTGATCGGGCGAAGATGGGCTGTTTATTGTTATTGATGGCGGGCTGCTTCTCGCTGCAGGCGGCGGCAGGTAAGGCTTTACCCATTGAACGCGCGAGCCCCACGGTCGTGTATGAGCAAGCCGAGCGTGTGAGTCTGTTGGTGCCTGATATTAAAGCCAAAGATGCGTCTGGCGATTCGTTTCCCAGCGATCACGGCATTGGCTTTGCGACTTTCTTACTGTTTGCTTGCTATCGTTTTCCGCGCCGTTACCTATATGCAGTCGCGCCCTTGGTGTTTATTCTGGCGATGCCACGCGTAATGTCGGGGGCCCATTGGTTTACTGATTTCATTTGTGGTTCGCTGCCTTTGGCTTTGATCACCGGCGCTTGGTTGTTTCATACTCCTTTAGCGGAACGATTTACTGAAGCTATGGTGAGGCCTGTGGAAACGTTGCTTACCAAGTGGCGATTGCAGGGCTAGACCCTTCGGGTAGCTATCAGCGGTAAGCTAAGTAAAAACACCAAGAAGAGGGCGACACTAATGTTGCCCTCTTTGCTTTTTACACCGATAGGGTGACGCGCTCGCTACAGGGCAATATGTCGTAGTCGATCATTACCGTTTCATTCATTAGGTAACGACGCAGCATATCTAATGCAGAGAAAGCTAATAAACGGCGCTGTGACAGCGGATCACGAAAGTGCATCTGCAAAGTTTGTACATAGCAGCCAGTCTGCGTTTTTAATGCTACTGGCACCCCTTTAGGGCCAGCTGCACCTATGGCTAAGGTGAGGGGGCGTGCGGATTTCTGTAGCCAATGAGCCAGTTCTTCAGCTTCGTCTGGCAAGCCGGCAAGATAGTGGCCTTCAAACTCTCGAGTGATAGTACTGATGGTATCAGTTAGGCGCCCACCGCTGGCATCTTCAAAAATCATTAAGTCTTTATCGAGTAACATGGGTCCTAGACTGGCGGTAAAGTCCATGTTGTCTCGGGCGATCAGGTGCGTGCCGACTTGGGCGAGCAATTGGGCTTCGGCTTGCGCTATGGACTCGGCATTCGCGGTGTCGATGATAAGCTTCACTTCTATGGTTGGCAGATTAGCGCGATAACCTAGCGCAATACCTGCGGGCCAAGTGAGAGCATCAAGTTTGTCGCTTAAGCCGGACTCGGATAGGCCAAATAGAAAGAAGCGGCGTACTTGGCTGCGTCCATTGTCACCCAGTTGGCGACGCAAGCGCGGCAGTATTTCATCGTTCATCATCACCTTTAGCTCAGAGGGCACCCCTGGGGTAAAAAAGAAGGTGGCGCGATTAAGCTTAACGGCGAAACCACAGGCGGTGCCGACCGGATTATCAACTAACTCCGCACCTTGAGGCAGCATGGCTTGTTTGTTGTTGCTCTTGGGCATTTCGCGGTTACGATTGCTGTATTTTTGCTGCATGACTTCAAGCCAATACTGATTGAGCTCTAAAGGTATACCTGCGGCATCGGCCATGGCCTCTGCACTAATATCATCCGAGGTGGGGCCTAAGCCGCCATTGACGATCACTATGTCTGCTTGATGACTGCGCTGTTCGAATAACTCGACTAAATCGGCCTTATCGTCACCGACGGTGAAGCGACGGCGCACTTGCCAGCCTTGCTCGAGCAGCAATTGAGACAACCAGCCGGCATTGGTATCTGTGATTAAGCCGGTCAATACCTCGTCGCCCGTGCTCACCAGTTCAATAACAGGTTCCATAATAGTCTTTCCTTTAAGGGTGTTGCCCCCGATATTAGCGTATCTTGAGCCTTTGGCACACGTTGAGGATGACAAGATTGGCCACTTTGTTGTAGAGTTCTAGATGTCTAGACTTTCTTAGTTCCGTTGTACTGGAGTAAGCTCATGCCCATTAGAATTCCCGATCGCCTGCCAGCGGCTAATGTCCTGTCTCAGGAAAACATCTTCGTGATGACGGAGACTCGCGCAGTTAATCAGGAAATTCGCCCGATGCGGGTGTTGCTGCTTAATTTAATGCCCAAGAAAATAGAAACTGAAAATCAGTTACTGCGAATGTTATCGAACTCGCCGTTACAAATTAATGTCGACTTGCTGCGCATTGACGACCGGCCGTCAAAAAACACCCCTCAGTCGCATCTAGAAAGTTTCTATCATGATTTTGAGCAGATTAAAGATCAGTTCTATGACGGTCTTATCATTACCGGTGCGCCACTGGGCCTGACCGACTTTTGTGATGTGGTTTACTGGGACAAAATAGAGCAGATTGTGGACTGGGCGAAGAGCCATGTGACCTCTACGCTGTTTCTATGTTGGGCGGCGCAGGCGGGCTTGAAGATTTTATATGGCTTGGATAAACGCACTCGGTTAGAGAAGTTATCGGGCGTTTATGAGCACCAGAACTTAGGCGGCTACGACCCGTTAGTGCGCGGTTTCGATGATGTATTTCTTGCGCCGCATTCTCGCTATGCAGACTTTCCGGTGGAGCTGTTACGGGAAAAAACCGATTTAAAAATCTTGGCGGCGTCCGATAAAGTAGGCGTCTACTTAGCGGCTAGCCCTGATGGGCGGCAAGTGTTTGTGACCGGTCATCCTGAGTACGATCCTCATACACTGGATAATGAATATCAGCGCGACCTAGAAGTAGGCATAGCGCCGCAGATGCCAGAAAACTATTACCCAGATGATAATGCGGGTAATTTACCGAGGGCGACGTGGCGCAGTCATGGCCATTTGTTGTTTGCTAACTGGCTCAACTACCATGTTTACCAGCTAACGCCTTATGACTTGAACACCTTAAGTGCTACCGGCGAATCGCTAACCAGAGACTGAATGCGTGAGAAATGAGGGTTAAAGCGGACGGGATAACATCAAAGCTACAGCCAAAGAGGTCGAATAAATTCGACCCTACAAAAATAACTGCCTTCACTCATTAATTCTCCGTTGCTGACCCAAGAAAAAGCCCCTCACTTTAAGTGAAGGGCTTTTTATCGAGAGTTGATTAAGCTCAAGGTGAAGTCATCATTTTGGCGATGAGGATGATGATTTATGTCTACCCCTCACGACTTACACCTCACCCCTCACGGTATTATTCAATCAATCGGAAAGCCGGCTTTTTCGGCGGCCTTGGCCTTGTTGATCATCGGCGTTATGGTCATGCCTTGTACGATAATCGAGAACAGCACTATGGCGTAGGTCATCATTAAAATCACGTCGCGCAATTCAATCTGACCATCGGCACCGAGCTTGACGCCAACCGGAATCGAGAGCGCCATGGCCAGTGATAGCCCGCCGCGCAGCCCGCCCCAAGTCAGGATCCGAATCGAGTATTTGTTGTAACTGCGAAAGCGGCGAAAGCCCACGTAAGGCAGGGCGACGCTGATAAAACGACTGACCAGTACTAACGGAATGGCGCCCAGCATCAGAATCCAGGCTTGCCAGTGAAACTCGACCAACAACATGGCCAGACCAATCAACAGGAACAAGATCGCGTTTAAAAACTCATCCAGTAGATGCCAGAACTGATCCAGGTATTTTTCACTCTGCTCGGTAAAACCGGTGTAGCGGGTCCAGTTACCGATCATGATACCGGCCACCACCATGGCCAGTGCGCCCGAGACACCCAGTACGTTAGCCAGTGCAAAGCCGGCGGTAGGAATACACAAGGTCATTAACAGCTCCATGGAGCCGTCGTCGGTAGCGCTGATCATCACGTGGGACATCAGACCCAGCAGGGCACCGAAAATGATGCCGCCAATGGCTTCATGGGTGAATAGGGCGGCCACTGAGCTAAAGGTGGCGTCGGTACCACTAAATGCTACCGCAAAAATGGTCATGAAGATCACCAGGCCAATACCGTCATTAAACAGCGACTCGCCTTCAATTTGAATGGCAATCTGTTCTGGTGCGCCCAGTTTTTTCACAATCGCGAGCACGGCTATGGGGTCGGTAGGCGAGATAAGTGCGCCAAACAGCAGGCAGTAAATAAAGGGCAGTGGAATGCTGGCTGCATAGGCCAACAACCACAGGCCGACGGCGACCACGGCAATGGAAGTTATCACCCCAAAAATAACCAGTACGAAAATTTCCCACTTTTGGCTCTTCATGGCCGGCAAGTTAATGCCAAGGCCACCGGCAAACAGCAAAAATCCGAGAATACCTTGTAACAGGAATTCGCCAAAATCGACGGTTTCGAGGGTAGTGACTGCGTGTTGCTGAAGCTCGGGCCAGGTGGTTTTGCCGAGCACTAACATGAGGATGGAGATAATCAGGGCGCCAAAGGTAATGGCAATGGTGGTTTGAATTTTCATTATGTATTGATTGACGAAGGCAATGGTGATCGCCGTGGCCGCCAAAAAACACAAAGTGTAATAGACGCTCATTTAGGACAGTTCCGATTAGATATTTTATTATAGTTGCAAGCTAAGTTAGCGGGTCTTCGCCCGTGCCGTATTGTGCCTTAATCGCGAACTCATCACTAGGGTCTGCTGACCTTTCGCGGTTAAGTTTTGTTCGAGTTAAACGCGTTTTTATCGCGGCGAGTGGGGTGTAGCCTAGCGCTCTAAGCAAACTCCCACTCAACAAAGAGAAAAACGTGTTTAGCCGAACTCGGAGGGCAGTATTTGTGGAACCTTTCTACGGCGTTATCGTTCGTATTTATGGGAAAGTGGAGAGTGACTCCATGGCACAAGCGATGCCTTGTATAAAGACTCCACACACTGCTGCAAAAATCATCTCGAAAGGTCAACAGACCCTAATAAAAACTGCGCTAAATTTCTTCACTTTGGTAAGACTGAGCGAATATATTCAGCTCGGAGCTGTGGATGCCTAGATTTCGCATTGGGCTTTGTGTGATAACATGGCGACGGCTTACGGAATCAGGTTGTAACAGGAGTTAACAGTGTCCAGATCCCCCGTTTTCTCCCAGCTCGAACAGGCACTTGCCGAACGTATTCTTATTATTGACGGGGGCATGGGCACCATGATCCAGTCCCACCGACTGGATGAAGCGGCTTACCGTGGCGAACGCTTCGCTGATTGGCCGTCCGATCTTAAAGGTAATAACGATTTATTGGTGCTTAGCCAACCGTACCGCCTCTATCTCGCCGGATGTAAACGATGCGGGTTACCGTAACGTGTCCTTCGACCAATTAGTGGTCGCGTATACGGAAGCGACCCAAGCGCTGATCGACGGTGGCTCCCACCTGATCATGATCGAAACTATCTTCGATACGCTTAATGCCAAAGCGGCAGTATTCGCCATTGAAACGCTGTTCGATAAGTTGGGCACCCGCATTCCAGTGATGATCTCGGGCACCATTACCGATGCCTCTGGCCGAACTCTTACCGGCCAAACCACCGAAGCCTTTTATCATTCGTTACGCCATGCCAATCCCCTCTCCTTTGGTTTGAACTGTGCGCTAGGCCCTAACGAATTGCGCCAATACGTGCAAGAGCTGTCGCGGATCAGTGAAACTTATGTGTCTGCGCATCCCAATGCTGGTTTGCCAAACGCCTTTGGGGAATATGACTTAGAAGCCTTTGAGATGGCTGAGCATATTCGCGAATGGGCCGAGAGTGGCTTCTTAAACTTGGTGGGTGGTTGCTGTGGCTCCACGCCTGAGCATATTCGGGTGATGGCTGAAGCGGTGGCGGGCATTAAGCCGCGGATGCTGCCAAAAATTGCCCCCGCTTGTCGCTTGGCGGGCCTTGAGCCTTTTAATATTTTTTCCGACACCATGTTTGTGAACGTAGGTGAGCGGACTAACGTTACTGGCTCGGCCAAGTTTAAGCGTCTGATCAAAGAAGAGCAGTACGACGAAGCGCTACAAGTGGCGCTGCAACAGGTAGAAAGTGGCGCCCAGATCATCGATATCAACATGGATGAAGGCATGTTGGACTCGAAAGCCTGTATGACGCGTTTTTTGAACCTGATTGCCGGTGAGCCGGATATCTCGCGCGTGCCCATCATGATTGACTCCTCGAAGTGGGAAGTGATCGAAGCCGACCTTAAGTGTATTCAGGGCAAGGGCATAGTGAACTCCATCTCGATGAAAGAAGGCGTTGAGCAGTTTATCGAGCAGGCCAAATTGGTGCGCCGTTATGGTGCCGCCGTGATCGTGATGGCGTTCGATGAAGTAGGCCAAGCGGATACCCGCGAGAGTAAGTATGAAATTTGTGAGCGCGCCTATCGCATCTTGGTGGATGAAGTTGGCTTCCCGCCGGAAGATATTATCTTCGACCCTAATATCTTCGCCGTGGCGACGGGTATCGAAGAGCACAACAACTACGCGGTGGAATTCATCGAAGTAGTCAAAGACATCAAGGCTAACTTGCCCCACGCCATGATCTCCGGTGGCGTATCGAACGTGTCATTCTCGTTCCGTGGTAATGAAGTGGTGCGCGAAGCGATCCACTCGGTGTTTTTGTATCATGCAGTGCGCAATGGTATGGATATGGGTATCGTTAACGCCGGTCAGCTGGCGATTTATGAAGATATTGAGCCGGAGCTGAAAGAGAAAGTCATCGCCGTAGTGCTCAACGAGAATGACGGCGCCACCGAAGCACTGCTGGAAGTTGCCGAGCGTTATCGTAATAGCGGCGGTGAAACCATAGACCCCCGTGATTTAGAATGGCGTACCTGGGGCGTGAATGAGCGCTTGGCGCATTCACTGGTCAAGGGTTTAACGGACTTTATCGAAGAAGACACCGAAGAAGCCCGCCTTGAAGCAGTACGTCCATTAGACGTAATTGAAGGTCCGCTGATGGACGGCATGAACGTGGTCGGTGACTTATTTGGTGCCGGTAAGATGTTCTTACCGCAAGTGGTGAAGTCCGCACGGGTGATGAAACGCGCCGTAGCCCACTTAAATCCCTACATTGAGGCCAGCAAAGAAGTCGGCCAAACCAATGGCCGCGTAGTGATGGCCACGGTTAAAGGCGACGTACACGATATCGGTAAGAATATCGTCGGCGTGGTACTGCAGTGTAATAACTTCGAAGTGATCGACTTAGGCGTGATGGTACCGTGCGAGAAAATCTTGCAGACCGCCCGCGAAGTGAATGCGGATATGATCGGCTTATCGGGCCTTATCACCCCATCTCTCGATGAAATGGTGCACGTGGCGCAAGAGATGCAGCGCCAAGGCTTTACCATGCCGTTGCTCATTGGGGGGGCCACTACTTCTAAGGCGCATACTGCGGTGAAGATTGAGCAAAACTACGATCATCCTGTGGTCTATGTGTCTAATGCTTCCCGCGCGGTAGGCGTGGTGCAAACCTTGCTTAGCAAAGAGAATAAGCCGGCCTTCGTGGAGCGCTTAATCAAAGAATACGACGTGGTACGCGATCAACATGCCCGTAAGAAGCCGCGCGCCAAGCCGGTGACGCTGGCTGAGGCACGCGCGAACAAAGTGGACATCGACTGGGCAACGTATGTGCCACCGGTACCGGCAAAGCCGGGTGTGCACGAATTTCATGACTCGCCTATCTCTGTGGTACGCGAATACATCGACTGGTCTCCGTTCTTTATGACCTGGGCATGGCCGGTAAGTATCCGCGCATCTTGGAAGATTAAGTAGTGGGTGTTGAAGCCACTAAGTTGTTTATTGATGCGCAAGCCATGCTCGATAAGCTCGAAAAGACGGCACCTTGCGCTGTGCCGGCGTGATTGGTTTATTCCCGGCAAACAGCGTGGGCGACGACGTAGAAATTTACGCGGATGAGTCACGCACCGAGGTGCTGCAAACCTTGCGCTTCTTACGTCAACAAACCGAGAAGAAAGACGGTTTCCCTAACTATTGCTTAGCCGACTATGTGGCACCCAAAGGCACTCAGCCCGATTACGTGGGCGGTTTTGCGGTGACCGGTGGTATTGGTGAAGAAGACATCATTCGTCGTTATAAAGAAGATGAAGATGACTATAACGCCATCTTGGCGGGCTCGGTCGCCGACCGTTTGGCGGAAGCGTTTGCCGAGTATCTGCACATGCGCGTGCGCCGTGAGCATTGGGGTTATGCGGCGGATGAACAGCTAAGCCACGAAGAATTAGTGCGTGAAAAATACGTAGGTATTCGCCCAGCTCCCGGTTATCCGGCTTGTCCTGAGCACACCGAAAAAGGTACGCTGTGGGACTGGTTAGACGTAGAGAAGCGCATCGGTATGCAATTGACCGAGTCTTATGCCATGTGGCAGGCATGACCCGCGAACAAGCCGAAAAGTGGCTGGCGCCTAACCTGAGCGCTTAATAACGCAGGGCGAGAGCCGTTCATCTCATGCATTTGACTGACGTAAGTCACGATATGAGTTATAAAGGCGCCTTAGGCGCCTTTATACACTTATGGCTGCTAAAGGCTTGTTAGCGACGTATTATCAAAGTAACGAAGCAACTTATTATTAACGCAATTACACGACAGAGTATTCAGGAAATCACGGGTAGGTTCTACCATGCTCACTGCTGAAAGCCGTCGATAATTTTAAGCGCATAGAGCTGAATTGCTGGACAGCATTCCAGCAATCACGTAGCGTCTGCGCCATTTATACCACCTTTAGGGAGCCTGCGATGTTAGTTGCCATGTTAGTTGCAAAAAGTAGGGAAACAGTCAGATGGCTACTGACCATGGTACTGCTGTGCTCTGCTATTAGCTCTGCCCATGCCCAGACGAATCCGCGTTATGCGGCCATCGTATTAGATGCCCAGAGCGGCGAGGTGCTGCATGCAGAATATGCAGACGCGGCCCGCTATCCGGCCTCATTGACCAAGATGATGACCTTGTATTTATTGTTTGAGGCCATGGACAATAAATTATTGAAATTAGATACCGGCATGCCGGTGTCGGCTCATGCGGCCTCCATGCCACAGACCAATATATCCTTGAAAAAGGGCGATCGTTTGCGCGTCCGTGATGCGATACCTGCATTAGTGGTGCGCTCAGCCAACGATGCCGCAGTCGTCGTGGCCGAAGCATTAGGGGGAAGCGAAAGTCAATTTGCCGAGATGATGACCAGAAAAGCCAAGGCGCTGAAGATGAATTCCACCACCTTTCGTAATGCCTCCGGCTTGCCTAATAGCGGACAACAAACCACGGCTCGTGATTTATCTATATTGTCGATGCGCTTAATGAAAGACCACGCCAAGTATTATCATTATTTCTCGACACCTTCTTTTACCTATGGCGGGCGTACTTACCACAGCCATAATCGACTGATAAAAAATTACCCAGGCACAGACGGCCTGAAAACCGGTTATATCAATGCCTCAGGGTTTAACGTGGCGACCTCCACTAAAAAAGGCAATCACCGTTTAGTGGCGGTGGTGATGGGGGGACGCACGGGCCAATCTCGAGATGCTGCTATGGCTGCCTTGTTGGATAAAAGTTTTATTCGTGCGCAGCAGATAGCCAAGGTTTCTCCTAAGGCTGCGCAACAGGCGCGTCAGGCAGCACAGCCGGCCAGTAAGATTGTGATCAGTAGCGAAACCGTACGCCAAGTGACAAGACAGGAAGCTCAGCAAACCCAAGCGGCTAAAATAAATCCGCCTACCTCACAAATTAAACCTATTCAGCAAGTGCCGATTCAAACTGCACAAACGGGCGCCAGCGTCATCCAATCTAGTTCGGCTCCCACCTTTAGTGCCGAGCGAAGCTGGGCGGTACAAGTAGGTTCATTTAGAGCATTAGAACAGGCTAAAGATCGGGCAGCCGAGGCGGCGCGTCGACTCGGTAATACTCAGCAGAGCAATATGGCTGTGAATCCTGCCAGTGTGGGCGGGCAAACCTTGTATCGTGCTCAGTTGGTGGGTTTACTGCAAAATGAAGCCAAGCAGGCCTGTCAGCAATTGGTACGTGAAGGCATAGACTGTTTAGTGGTCAGAATGTGAGTCTGAGGGGGGCGCGTGCAGCCTTAAAGGGTAAGCGAATAGCTACAGCGCTTTAAGGTGTAAGCGGTAGTCACTTAGTAAATAGCCACACAGTAGCAGCCACACAGTGACGGGACCGTCATTCTGAAAAATATCAGGATGGCGGTTTTTTGTTTTTACTGATGGGCTTGAATAGATGTGCCAGTGGCATTTTTGAGCAATAGAAAAGGGGCAACCTAAGTTGCCCCTTTTTTTGAACGTCTGTTTTGGCTTATCCGTAAACCGCTTTGCTCCCTGCAATCCCTGACGTGCGCTTTCCTTGTTCGCTTCCCTTTCCTGATCCTTCAGGCAGTCCTGTCTATCATCCTGATGCTCAGTGCTCCTCACCGAGTCTGCCTCTTATCCTTGAGGGGTCCGCATCACTGCCTGTGAAGTCCTTGCCATCCTGGCGGCCTGTCTTCCTGACGGGCGCTTTGCTCCTTGCCCAAACATAATAACCCGCTTCTCGACGCAGGGGCGGCGAGTTGCGTACTTAAATCTTACATCACGTTGAAACGTATTTTATTAAGTGTTTGATTTATAAGTAATATTAATTAGTTGGTGGCGTTAATCTTGGATAAGAAAGGGACTATGCTGCTTTTTCTTTGCGAGATCTCGCACAAATATACGGGCTAAAGGCTTGGCTTATGCGACATTGCCTGTACTGAGGCTTCGTGATCGAGTAACCACACTTTACGTGCTATGCCCCCCGCATAACCGACTAACTTACCGCTGGCGCCAATCACCCTATGGCAAGGAATAAGCAGCGCAATGGGATTGCGGCTATTGGCGAGGCCCACGGCACGCATCGCCTTGTGATTATTAATGCTCAGGGCTATGTCTTTATAGCTGCGATGCTCACCATGAGCAATGGTCAGCAGCGCATGCCACACCTGTTGCTGAAACGCGGTGCCTTGCGGGGCCAGCGGTAAATTAAATTGTTGGCGAGAACCGAGAAAGTATTCATTAAGTTGCCGACATGCCTCTTGCTGCAAGGGCGTGCAGGGGGCGATAACGGCGTCCACCTCATCACTAAAATGCAACGCCGTGATCACTTCTTGCTGGTTGCTCTGACTGTCGGTATGAGTCGCGGTTGCGAGCGTAATCCAACCTAATGGGCAGGCTTGAGTGCAACTGGCTTCAGTATCATTGGCTTGGGAGGAAGAGGTCGACATAGCGGGTTCCTATATAGAGTGAGAAGTGAAGGGTGAGGCGTCAAGGCAGGCCGTCTTTGGCTGGTTCCCTGCACGTTTCACACCTTACTCCTCACTGAGTATAAGATCACTCAGCTGCCAAACGTCGAAGGCGGGTTCTTCATAAGGATGGGCGGCTCTTAGGGCTGTGATGGCGGCGCGGATCAGGGCATCGTCACACACTAACTCCACTCGTACCTCGGCTACTTGTTCAACAGTGCCGGCTTGGCCGATAAAAGGGGTAGCAGAGGCTAAAGGCTTAAATTGCCCAGTGCCACGGGTTTCAAAGCAGCACTGCTCGTAGTCGCCAATTTTACCCGCGCCGGTAGCAAACACCGCCGCTTTTACTTGGCTTAGATGCGACTCAGGCACGAAAAATACTAATTTATACATAGATAATCCAACTTGATAAGAGCGTGAGGGATAAATCTTAGAGTGAAGCGTAGAGGGTGAAGAGTAAAGGGGGCAGGATTAAATCGGAAAGGGATGGTGTCGATAACACACATTCGGGCAGTAATACGCTGTAAGTAACACTGAGACGATATTTGTTTTAACTTACAGCGTACAGCTTAAGGCTGCCCGAAGGGCTTAGTTACACTTTCTTTAAGAACTGCACGGCCAACTGAATTTGTACACCGTTAACGCGGCCACCAATGTGGCCTGCTAGGCTAGCATTAAGGCTGATGTTTTTCACCGTAGTACCACGTTTAGCGATAAAGCCGGCGCCTTTCACATCTAAGTCTTTAATGATGGTCACCGAATCACCTGTTTGTAAGCGCACGCCATTGCTATCCAATAAGGCCTCGCCTTCATCTTCTTCGGGCTCGGAAAAACCAATTTCAGCCCACTCTTGTACTTCTGGCGGCAGATATAGCATATCCAACAAGTCTTGTGCCCAGCCTTCACCGGACAGCTTTTTCAGGGTGCGCCAAGCCAAAACCTGTACCGCTGGCTCTGTGCTCCACATGCTATCGTTGAGACAACGCCAGTGGTTTTGATCTTGTGGAGTATCTAGCTCTTGCTGGCAAGTCGTGCATAACAGCGCGCAATGTTCGGCACTGTCTGCTTCATAAGGGGCCACGGCGTGCAGGTCTAAGTTAGCTGTCGCTTTACATAATTCGCAGCTGTGCTCGCTACGGGCCAATAATTGTTGTTCTATGGACATGATTTACTTTCTCACCTCATGACTAAAAGTGGCAAGATCCTAGCATAAAACCGCCTACTTGTTGTGGTTATAGCCATGATGCCAGACAATGTGCAATTGGTAGCAGATGCGTAATAGAGGCCGATTCTATGAAAACCGACAGCTTACCCAGCATAAAGGTACAAGCAGGCTGTGTGCAGATAATAGGCAGTTGGACCTTAGCCCATTACAGCGAGCTCACTCAACGGCTACGTCCGCTGGCAACCGCGGCGCAAGGTGAGCTAACTCAACTGGATGCCAGCGACTTGAGCGCTTTAGATACCGCGGGTGCCGCCTTGCTGATTGATCAGCTAGGCATCAGCGCCTTTCGCCGACTATTACCCGAGGCCGAAGCCCTCTCACCGGAGCGACAGGCCTTGTTCTTGGCCGTGTTAGAGGCCATGGATCAAGACGAGCCCAAACTTCAAGCACCTGAGCGTTGGACAGATAACGTGGCCCGCTTAGGTGAGAGCATGGTGAGCGGCTGGCAGCAGTTTGTGATGTTGCTGGGTTTTATGGGACTCACCTTAAGCACACTAGCCCGCACCCTATTAATCCCCCCGCGTTGGCGCATCACTGCTTTGGTGGCACAAATACAGCAGTGCGGCCTGAATGCGGTGCCCATCGTCGCCTTGCTCACCTTTTTAGTGGGTGCCGTGGTGGCATTTTTAGGTGCCACCGTATTGGAAAATTTTGGCGCCACTATTTATACGGTCGATTTAGTGGCCTATTCGTTTTTACGAGAGTTTGGTGTCTTGTTGAGCGCCATTTTATTAGCTGGGCGCACTGCCAGTGCCTTTACTGCGCAACTGGGCGCCATGAAAGTCAATGAAGAGCTGGATGCACTGCGCACGCAAGGCTTAGATCCTATGGAATTACTGGTGTTGCCACGGGTGTTGGCGCTGGTGATCACGCTGCCGCTGCTGACTTTTATTGGCATGGTGTCGGGCTTATTCGGTGGTGCTTTAGTGTGTTTACTGGCGCTGGATATTTCGTTTGCGCAATATATGACTATCTTGCAGCAAGTACCGGTGCAGCATTTATTGGTCGGCTTGGGTAAAGCCCCGATTTTTGCCTTCTTGATTGCCCTGATCGGCTGCTTAGAGGGCTTTAAAGTGCAAGGCAGCGCCCAATCTGTGGGCGAGCACACCACGTCGAGCGTGGTACAGTCTATTTTTGTGGTGATATTGCTCGATGCCATTGCGGCACTGTTTCTGATGGAGATGGGATGGTAAACGAGGCGGTAAAACCTGAGACAGTTAGCCCTGAGTCAGTTATCACAGACAGCCCTAAAACGGTGATTAAGGTGCAGAACTTGGCCAACCGTTTTGGCAGCCATGCGGTGCACGAGCATCTGGATTTGGAGGTGCGTGCGGGCGAGATCTTAGGCGTCGTGGGCGGCTCTGGCACCGGCAAGTCGGTGTTGCTGCGCTCTATCGTGGGCTTGCGCCAACCCGATGACGGCTCGGTGCAGGTGTTGGGCCAAGACTTATTGGCTTTGTCGGATGCCGAGCGCGAGCCACTGCAACAGCGCATGGGCGTATTGTTTCAAAAGGGCGCGCTGTATTCGTCGTTGACCTTGGTTGAAAATGTGGCCTTGGCGTTAATTGAGCAAGCAGGTTTGTCGCGCAGTGAGGCCAAGCGGTTAGCTGAGCTAAAGCTGGCGCTGGTGGGCTTGCCGCGCTCGGCGGTGAACAAATATCCGCCTGAGTTGTCTGGCGGTATGATCAAACGGGCGGCGCTGGCGCGAGCCTTGGCGCTAGATCCGGATATTTTGTTTTTAGATGAACCCACCGCCGGCCTAGATCCTATTTCTGCCGCGGCCTTCGACCGTTTACTGCTGACCTTGCGCGATGCGCTTAAACTCACCGTATTTCTGGTGACCCATGATCTGGATACCTTATATGCCTGTTGTGATCGCGTAGCCGTATTGTCACAAAAGCGGGTGTTAGTGGTGGATACGCTAGCGGCGGTGGCGGCCACCGATGACGATTGGATCCGCGATTATTTTCACGGACCCCGTGGGCGTGCTGCACAAGACGCAACCCAACAAGCAACCGAACTTGAGTCGAGGAGCAAATAATGGAAACTCGCGCCCATCATGTGTTGATTGGTTTTTTTACGCTTGCGGTTGCCGCCAGCATCTTATTGTTTAGCTTGTGGTTGGTGAAATCTGGCAGCCAACAAGACTCTCGGCTTTATGACATCGCTTTTCGCGAGGCGGTAAGTGGCTTAAACGTGGGCAGTGCCGTGGAATACAGTGGTATTCGCGTTGGTGAAGTAGAGCGCTTATGGTTGGATGCAGACGATCCGCGCCAAGTGTGGGCACGGGTACGTATTGAAAGGCGCACGCCGATTAAAACCGATACCAAAGCGCGGCTGGCATTAGCCAATATTACGGGTGCCTCCAATATTCAGCTCAGTGAAGGCTCGCCCGGCAGCCCGCCTTTATCGAGCGACGAGGATGAAATCCCAGTGATAGTGGCAGAGCCTTCGCCTTTTGCTCAGTTACGCTTAAACAGCGAAGAGCTAGTGGCGGGCTTTAAAACCTTAATTGAAAATGCCAATGCTCTTTTTTCAGAAGAAAATAATCAGCACTTTAGCCAAGTGCTGCTTAATCTGGAAGCCTCTACCGGCGTGATAGCCGAGCAAAAAACCGATCTGGCCCAAGGCATCCAAGATTTAGCCGCGGCCAGCCAACAGATGAAGGTAACCATGGAGCGGGCCGCGAGTTTGCTTGGCCAATTAGAGGGCCAGTTTAATGCTAAAGGAGAGCGCTTATTTCGCAATGCAGATACTGGTATGGCGGCACTGTCGCGCAGCAGCCAGCAATTAGAGTCGTTACTAAAGGATAATCAGCCCGCATTAGCTTCTGGCTTACATAGCCTAGGCGAGCTGGAGCCCACCTTGTTGGAGCTGCGCGCTACCTTACAAAGCTTAGGCGTGGTGTCGCGAAAATTAGAGCAAGACCCGAGCGACTTCTTGCTGGGCGGCGAACGAATTAAGGAGTTTAAGCCATGAGCACAGTCCTATTTCACTGTTTACCTCGTATTTTATCTGGCTTGAGTACGCGCCTTAACCGTGTTCGCGGCTCCGCCAGCGCCGCTATGCTAGTGGGCTTAGGTGTCATGGGCTTAAGCGTAACGGGCTTAAGTGGCTGCTCCATTTTACCTAAAACAGAGCCGGTGGTTTTTTACCGCTTGCCGCCGGTAGAGTCCGTTTACTCACGCGTTTGGACTCCGCCATCACTGCCCCTCACTGTGCGCATTAAACAGCCAGATAGCAGTGGCTTATTGGCCAGCAATCGCATTGCGGTAATTCCTGCTGATAACCAACTGAGTGCTTACCAAGGCGCGCGTTGGGCAAGCAGCGTACCCATCTTGTTTCGTGACCAGATAACGGATGCTTGGCTACAAAGCGGGCGTATTCAGCACGTTATTAATGACAGCAAACCGCTAGCGGCAGATCGCGAGCTGGCGGGCAGTTTGCGCGCCTTTCAAACCGAATATATTAACGGCCAGCCCACTGTGGTTATTCACTTTGATGCCCAGTGGATAGACCCCAACCAGCGTACCTTATTAGCCAGTCGCCGTTTTAGCGTGACCGAACCCGCGGTAAATCCAGAGGTGCCCGCGATAGTAGCTGCCTTTGGTGTGGCGCAAGCGCGCTTAAGCCAAGCGCTACTGGAATGGGTACTCACGCAGCCCACAGAGCAGAAGGAGGCCCCTTAATCCATGAGCCATGCCAAGCACACCCTGCGTCGGTTGTTTAGCCGACCTTCACACAGCCTGCTACCGCTGGTGTTGCTGGGCTGTGTGATAGGTGTGCTCGCAGGCTTAGTGATGGCGAGCTTTATTGGTTTGCTGAACTTGGTGTTAAGTTGGCTCAATGGCAACTCATTAGAAGACTTTGAGTCTTTATCGCTGGGTTGGCGCTTTGGTTTGCCCATTCTGGGCAGCCTGTTATTAATTTTGTTGTATCGCATCACTCCCGCCTCGGCACAGACAGTGGGCTTAGCCTATGTGTTGGAACGTTTACAATTTGGTGGCGGCCGCTTGCCGCTGGCCAATACGCTGTTTCAATTTGTAGCCGCCTTAATTTCGCTAGGCAGCGGGCACAGTGTCGGGCGAGAAGGGCCGGCGGTACAAATGGGGGCGGGCCTTGCCAGTTGGCTGGGCCAAGTGACCCGCAGGCCGCCCAGTCAGTTACGTTTGCTGGTAGGCTGCGGCACGGCGGCGGCCATTTCAGCGGCCTTTAACACTCCCTTAGCGGGGGTGCTGTTTGCCATGGAAGTAGTACTGATGGAATACAGCATTCTCGGCTTTGCTCCCATTATTGCCTCTGCCGTGAGCGCCTCCGCCTTTACAAATACTCTGCTCGGCCCCCATGTGGTGTTAGCGCCGGCCAATTTATCGTTAGCAGATTATGGTGATATGCCGAGCCTGCTGGCTACCGGCCTGTGGATGGGTTTAGTGGCGGTGTTGTTTCATTATTTAGTGCGGCTATTTTTGCGCTTTCCACTTAAATCTCGCGCCGTTAAATTACTGCTGGCGGGATTAATTACCGGCAGTTTAGCGGTATGGGTGCCAGAAATATTAGGTTCAGGTTATGACACCATTAATCTGGCCTTAAGTGACCAAGTACCGATCAAGCTGTTGTTCATTATCTTGGTCGCTAAGTTGCTGGCCACCGCTGGCGCCATTGGGCTAGGCGTGCCCGGCGGCCAAATTGCCCCTATGTTGATGCTGGGCGTGTGTGCCGGTGGCGTGGCCGGCGCTATTCTGCCCGGCAACTCAGATCCCAGCTTGTATGCGTTGTTAGGCATGGCAGCCATGATGGGTGCGGTGTTAAATGCCCCCTTGGCGGCGATTGCCGCGGTTTTGGAGTTATCGCTGAGTGCTGAAGCGATGTTTCCGGCCATGACGGTGGTACTGACCGCCAACTTAGTTTGTCAGCATGGGTTTGGTCAGCCGTCGTTAATTCTTACTTTGTTGAAAAAGCGGGGCCGCTTGCTGCATACGGACCCACTGCGCACCGCCTTGGCCCAGCGTTATTTATCTGAGTTAGCGAGTTTTAATTTTGCCGAGTTAGATATGGCCACCGATAGTAGCGTGAGCACCGCATTAGCCCCGCCTCAGCCGTGGGTGGTAATACGCGACGGAGAGCACAGTTATTTATTAAAACAAGAATCGCTGCGCCACGCTTATCAGGAATACCAAAGCGTGCAGGATGAAGGCGAGCATGACCACGATCACGAACATGAAAATCTCAATGACCTAGCGTGGATCACCCCGCTGTTAACCAATAATCGACGACTGCTAGGATTAACGGAAGATGCATCTTTGCTGATGGCCTTAAAAACCCTGCAGCAAGAAGACTGCGCAGGCTTTCTCTTGCCCGTAGGTCGCCAAGGCTTAGGACTAGTGACTCGCCGCAGACTCGTAAAGCGACTCACCTCAGATGAAGTCGTTCATTAATGTTACGTAAAGCGGGAGGCGTAAAGCCTAATCCGAGGCTTGTTTATCTCTTGTAGCTGCCAACTTGTTCGGCAGTCCTGCGAAGCAGGATAATATGATCAGTTATATTTTCAGAATGGTATAAAACACACTCTGGGCCGCCAATAAAAAAGACACAGCCGGTGCCCGCTGTGTCTTTTTTATTACGCTTTATTGCCGAGCATTATTTGCTCTCGCTAAGCTTTTCGCTACCGCTGGCTGTCCGCTAGCGCCTGCTTGGCTTGTGCTTGCCACTTGCCGGGGAGAGCGGCGGCTTTTTGTAAGCTGGCGCGGGCGGTTTGCTTATCGCCTAAGCCTTGCTGCGTTAGCCCAAGGTTCAACCATGCGGCGGCCAAAGTGGCATCCACTTGGGTGGCCTGTGTAAAGGCTGCAGCGGCCGCTTCTGGATCTTGGTCTGCATGCAGCGTATTACCCAGTGCAAACCAGCCCAAGGCGTAGTCTGGCCAGCGAGTCGTAACTGCCTGCCAAGCAGGCAGGGCGGCATGGGCACCGGCCACGGCTTCAAAGGCGGTGATGCTGTCGGCGGCTACCAGAGGCTTGATGCTCTGGGGTAATTGGCCAGGAGCAAGGGCGACCATAGCCCAGTGTTGGCTGCGTGCCCAAGTAGCGTTGAAGCGACTCATGCTCATTACCTGCCGCGACTGTTCGCCGCTGTGCAGCAGTAATTGCTGTGGGGCTTGGTCGTAACCAATCACCACCGCGTAGTGCCACATGGGCGCAAAAGATAGGCCTAGGTTTTGTAATACCACCACCGGATGGCCCGCATCCACTTCTGTTAATAGCGCATCAAAGCTGCCATCGAGCGCATAACTAATACGCTGATGACGGCGCACCGTGGCTAGCATTTCCGGTTGCACACTGCCTTCACGGCCGGGCAAAAACACCTGCGGGATCAAGGTGTCGACGCTAACCTCTTGACCGCTGGCGGCTAGAGACATGGCTAATGCCGCAGGACCACATTGATAGTCGCGCTGGCTGTAAAAAGGCACACCGGTGACAAAGGATTGACTAGGCAATTGCGCTTTTACCGCCGCCGATAATTGTGGTTGGGCGGCACAGCCGGAGAGCAGTAATAATGAGCCCAAGGCTAATAATGAAAAAACGCCCGCCAGGCGGACGTTTTTTAACAGGCTAAAGTGAGTCATTAACGAGTGAAGGGGAATACGTTGGTTAAGCCCAGCAGGTCTGTAACCAATAACACTATGAATACAGTGAGCAAGGCACCGATAACGGCGTTAGCACCGGCCGGCATGTTGTCTAACTGATCTGCCATTTGCAGCACTTCTTGATCCGTCATGGCGGCAACACGGGCTTCAACTTCGCTCATCTCTACGCCGTAATTTACCAATTGCTCTTGTACGTCGTTGCGAGCCAATAAATCATTAATGCGCGCGCGCTCATTACTAATCTGTACCGCATCCAGTGCGCTCTGAGTGGAGACTAACTGGCTAGGCTGTGCCTGTACCATGATCGGCATGGTGCCCATCAATAATGACAAAACCAGCAAAGGGTTAAGGAATTTAAATAGCTTCTTCATTTTTATGCTCCTGAATATATTAGTGCGTTAGGCCGCACGAATGCGGTAGCTAGCGCGTTAGATGACTTATTATGAGCTTTTTATTGTCTTACTGTTAAGCGTGTCATTAGATAGCATCATCATACTAAATTTCCATTTAAATGAATGAGATAACAAGTGGGTTTCTACTTTTCAGTTAGCTTATGACGGCGATTGCAGTTTGCTAGTCCTTATTCATCAATAGCTTAGCTCCATTTGGGGCGTTGTTAAGTTGCAGCAGGGTTGCGACAACAACCGACATTCAAGGCATCACAGTTATGCGTAAACAGAAAAAGGAGCCGCAGCACGCACTTAATCAGGCTCATCAAAGATATAAGCAACCGAGCGCCATTCGTCAATGGCTGACGGCGGCGGGCAGCAAACAGTGGCTGCTCGCGACTGTGCTGTGCCTGAGCAGTGTCACGGTATCGGCGAATAGCTCGGTCGAGCAGTTAGGCATAAAGATACTTGCGGAGTTACCGCACGACCCTGCGGCGTTTACCCAAGGTCTTTTGCTATATAAGGGGCACTTTTATGAAAGTACTGGTTTATATGGCCACAGCAGCCTGCGTAAAGTGCAGCCGGACACTGGCGAGGTAGTGGCGAAACGTAAGCTGGACTCTGGGTATTTTGGCGAAGGACTGGCGCGCGTCGGCCAGCAGCTGATCCAGCTCACTTGGCGAGAAAGCCAAGCGCTGGTGTATGACGTAGAAGATTTGAGCCTACAACAGGTATTTAATTATCAAGGTGAGGGCTGGGGTCTGTGCTTTGATGGCGAGCAGTTGTGGATGAGTGATGGCTCAAGCGTTTTGCAGCAACGTAACCCTCAGGATTTTTCGCAGCATGGGCAGTTAAGCGTGACACTGCACGGCGAGCCTCTAGAGCAGCTTAACGAATTGGCCTGCGTAGGTGAGTATATTTATGCCAATATCTGGCAGGACCACAGACTAGTGCGCATCAACAAAACCACGGGGCATGTGGAGGCGGAAATAGACGCCAGTGCTTTGGTGGCGGCCAGTGGGCGCGGGCGAGACCCAGAAGCCGTGCTCAATGGTATTGCTTATGATGCGCAAACCGAAGTGTTTTACCTCACCGGCAAGCTGTGGCCGAAGATATTTAAAGTGCAATGGCAGGAGAAATAGCCGGAAGCTTGAAGCTGAACTTAAGCCGTCTTCCTGATGCAAGTCAGGATCTCGCTTTTGTTTTTTTAATTCCTAATCGCGGGATACTGGGGCTACGTCATGCTGATACTGAATCAAGTTCAGCATGACGAAGATTCAGTACCAGTATTACGGCAGAAAAGAAAACCCCGAGCTTGTAGGCTCGGGGTTTTCTTTTTTCTAGCTTCCAGCGTTAGCCTTTGCGTTGTTTCTCCAGCATAGGCCGTAAGAAGCGAGCGGTGTGGGACTCCGGGTGAGTGGCCACTTGCTCTGGAGTGCCGGCCACCAGTATCTGGCCGCCGCCGCTGCCGCCTTCGGGGCCCATGTCGATGATCCAGTCGGCAGTTTTCACCACATCCAAGTTGTGCTCGATAATTACCACCGTATTGCCGTGATCCCGCAGGCGATGTAGTACCGTGAGCAGCAGCTGAATATCTTGAAAATGCAGGCCAGTAGTTGGCTCATCTAAGATATACAGGGTTTGGCCGGTATCGCGTTTTGATAGCTCTTTGGCGAGCTTCACCCGCTGGGCTTCACCGCCGGATAAGGTAGTGGCGGATTGGCCGAGGCGAATATAAGACAAGCCTACGTCCATCAGCGTTTGCAGCTTGCGATGTATGGCAGGCACAGGTGCAAAAAACTCACAGGCTTCTTCCACTGTCATATCCAGCACTTCGTGAATGCTTAAGCCTTTGTACTTAATCTCCAGCGTTTCACGGTTATAACGCTTGCGCTTACACACATCACAAGGCACATAGACGTCCGGCAAGAAGTGCATTTCCACCTTGATCAAGCCATCGCCTTGGCAGGCCTCACAGCGGCCGCCTTTCACGTTAAACGAGAACCGACCCGGCTTATAACCGCGAGAGCGAGACTCTTGAGTGGCAGCAAACAGTTCACGAATGGGCGTAAAAATACCCGTGTACGTGGCGGGGTTAGAGCGTGGCGTGCGGCCAATCGGGCTTTGGTCGATATCCACCACCTTATCTAACTTGTCCATGCCTTCTATGGTGCGATACGGCGCCGGCTGGCTGATAGTGGCTTTGTTCAGCTCACGATGGGCGATGGGGAATAAGGTGTTATTGATCAGCGTGGATTTACCGGAGCCGGACACGCCGGTGACGCAGGTCATTAAGCCCAGCGGTATGGTTAAATCGACGTTTTGTAAGTTGTTGCCGGTCGCACCTTTCAAGGTTAGCCAGTGCTCACCTGTCGGCGTGCGCTGCTCAGGGATGGCAATGCACTTGGTGCCCGATAAATAAGCGCCGGTTAAGGAGTCGGGGTTGGCCATCACCTCGGCAGGCGTGCCCTGCGCCACTATATAACCGCCGTGCACACCGGCACCGGGCCCTATGTCTAATACATAGTCGGCGGCGAGAATGGCGTCTTCATCATGCTCCACCACTATGACCGTATTGCCAATGTCGCGCAGGTGCACCAAGGTGGTGAGTAAGCGTTCATTATCCCGCTGATGCAGGCCAATGCTGGGCTCGTCTAATACATACATCACGCCCACTAGCCCGGCACCAATTTGGCTGGCCAAGCGAATACGCTGGGCTTCACCGCCCGATAAGGTATCGGCACTGCGCGATAAGGTCAGATAATTAAGACCGACGTTGACCAAGAAGCCGAGGCGGGCGCAAATTTCCTTGAAAATCTTATCGGCAATTTGCGCCTTTTGGCCGGTGAGCTCCATATTACTAAAGAAAGCGTGGGCATCACCGATGGCCATGTTCGCCACTTGCGGCAAAGTATGATCCGCCACAAACACGTTGCGTGGGCCTTCTTTTAAACGGGCACCGCTGCAAGTGGGGCAAGCGCGGTTACTTTGGTATTTACCCAGTTCTTCACGTACCGAGTTAGACTCGGTTTCTCGATAACGACGCTCCATATTGTGCAATATGCCCTCAAAGGGGTGTTTGCGTACCAGTACATCGCCGCGGTCGTTCATGTATTTGAAGTCGATACTGGTGCGCCCCGATCCATAGAGCACCGCTTGTTGGATCTCTTGCGGCAAGTCTTGATAGGGCACTTCTAAGTCGAAGTGATAATGCGCGGCCAAGGAGGTCAGCATTTGATAGTAGTAATAGCTGCGCTTATCCCAGCCTCTAATGGCACCGCCTGATAAACTCAACTCTGGATTACTGATCACCTTTTCTGGGTCAACAATTTGCTGCACGCCTAAGCCATCACAGCTATCACAGGCACCGGCTGGGTTATTAAAGGAAAAGATGCGCGGCTCCAGCTCAGCAATGGAATAGCCACATTGCGGACAAGCAAAGTTCGCAGAAAACACCAGCTCGGTATTGCAGTCGTCATCCATGGCCACTACCGAGGCGATGCCGCCGGAGAGTTCAAGTGCGGTTTCAAAAGATTCGGCCAAGCGCAGTTGCAGATCGTCACGCACTTTAAAACGATCCACCACCACTTCTATGGTGTGCTTTTTTTGCAGCTCCAGTGTGGGCGGATCCGAAAGATCACAGACTTCACCGTCAATCCGTGCGCGAATAAAGCCCTGAGCGGCTAAGCCTTCTAACAGCTTAATGTGCTCACCTTTACGATCCCGCACTACGGGTGCCAGCAGCATCAGCTTTTCGCCTTCTGGCTGCTCCAGCACTTTATCAACCATTTGGCTCACAGTTTGTGCGGTCAGCGGCAGCGAATGCGTGGGGCAACGCGGTTCACCCACGCGAGCAAACAGCAGGCGCAGGTAATCGTAAATTTCGGTAATGGTGCCCACTGTGGATCGCGGGTTATGAGAAGTGGACTTTTGCTCGATGGAAATCGCCGGCGATAGGCCTTCGATATGATCCACATCGGGCTTTTCCATTAAGGAAAGAAACTGACGCGCATAGGCCGACAACGACTCTACATAGCGGCGCTGGCCTTCTGCATAGAGAGTATCGAAGGCGAGGGAAGACTTGCCTGAACCCGATAAGCCAGTGATCACTATCAGTTTATCTCGGGGTAAATCCAGACTGATATTTTTCAGGTTATGGGTGCGGGCCCCGCGTACTTCGATTTTCTTCATCTGCAACTTCACCTAGCTGTAAATTCGATCGGCTAGTATGGCATTGGATCAATAGCCCGCCAAGTATGAATAAGGATTAATCTTGACAGGCACCCCGTGCTAAACTAGGTCTCTTTCTATCTGTATTATTTGACGTCACAAGAGGACTCATGAGCGACGAGCAAGGTTTTAGCCCCCGCGAACGGCGGGCATCCTTTACCCTGGCGGGTATCTTTGGCATGCGCATGCTCGGTTTGTTTATGATAATGCCGGTGTTTGCCTTATACGGTAAAGACTTGATCGGCTTCTCACCTTTATGGGTTGGTATCGTAATCGGCGTATATGGCCTCACCCAAGCGGTGCTGCAAATTCCCGCCGGTTGGTTGTCGGATCGCATTGGTCGCAAACCGGTTATCTACGCGGGCTTAACCTTATTTGCGTTAGGCTCTGTGGTGGCGGCCATGGCAGATTCAGTCTATGGCGTGGCCATTGGCCGTGTGCTGCAAGGCTCAGGCGCCATTGCCGGTGCTATTTTGGCGCTGGCCGCCGACATTACTTGTGAAGAAAACCGCACCAAGGCGATGGCCATTATTGGTGTTTGCATCGGTTTATCGTTCGCCGTAGCCATGGTGTTGGGCCCAGTGTTGGCTTCTTGGTTTGGTTTGTCGGGCGTATTTTGGGCCACGGCTATCTTGGCGGTGATTGGCATTATTATGGTGCGCTTTATGCTGCCGGATCCGGTGCATAAGGGCCAAATTCGTGACGTAACCGCAGCACCAGAATTGTTTGGCCGACTGCTAAAAGACAAACAATTATTACGCCTCGACTTTGGCATTATGCTGCTGCACTTAACGCTTACCGCCGTGTTTGTGGCGTTTCCGCTGACCTTGCTCGATGCTGGACTGGCCGCCGAAAAGCATTGGTGGCTGTATCTGCCGGTCTTGTTGCTGTCGTTTTTACTGATAGTGCCGGTGCTGATTATTGGCGCCCGCCGCAATCTGAATAAGCAGTTTTTTCAAGCCTCTATCTTAGTGATGATGCTGGCGCTGATTTTAATGGCGCTCGGCAACGGTCATATCACGCTGCTAGCGCTGGCCATGTTGCTGTATTTTACCGCCTTTAACTTTATGGAAGCCTCTTTGCCTGCCTTTTTGTCGATGTTGGCACCGGCAGGCGCTAAAGGCACGGCCATGGGAATTTATTCAACCAGTCAATTTTTTGGTGCCTTCTTAGGTGGCGTGCTGGGCGGGCTTTTGTTCCAGACGCTGGGCGGCACGGCGGTGTTTTTGCTGGTCGCCGTTAGCATGCTGGTGTGGTTTTGGTTGGCGATGGGCATGAGTAATGTGAGCAAGGTTAGATCTCATATTCTGCCCATCGGTGTTAGTATAGAAAACACGGAACGTCGCGAGCATCTTGTGGCCCAGCTGTTAGCTTTGCCCGGCGTGCTTGAAGCCTTAATTATCCCAGAAGAGGGATCGGCTTACCTCAAGGTTGACGGTAATACCTTTGAATTAGAACAAGCAAAAATTGTAATTAATCTGTAAGTGCGGAGCGAGTTATGGCCAATAGAGGCATCAATAAAGTTATCCTGATCGGCCATTTGGGTCAGGATCCTGAAATACGTTATATGCCGAATGGAAATGCGGTAGCCAACATTACCTTGGCCACCAGTGAAACCTGGCGTGACAAGCAGTCTGGCGAGCAGAAAGAAAGAACCGAGTGGCACCGCGTGGTTTTCTTTGGCAAGTTGGCAGAGATCGTCGGCGAATATCTGCGTAAAGGCTCACAAGTCTACGTAGAAGGCCGCTTACAGACTCGTAAATGGCAAGGCCAAGACGGCCAAGACAAATACACTACCGAAATCGTGGTCGATATTGGCGGCACCATGCAAATGCTCGGCGGTCGGCCCCAAGGCGGCGGTGGTGGTCAAGGTGGTGGCGGTCAGCAAGGCGGCTGGGGTGGTCAACAAGGTGGCCAGCAACAAGGCGGACAACAGCAGCAACAGGGCGGTGGTCAGTCTTACGGCGGCCAGCAAGACAACCAGCAACAAGGTGGTCAAGGCAACTGGGGTGGCCAGCAAGGCAATCAGCAGCAGTCTGCCCCGCAAGGTCAGCCCGCTTACGGCCAGCAGCAGAATAAACCTGCCGCCCCGCAAAACCAACCTACACCTGCGCCTACCTATAACGAACCCCCAATGGATTTCGACGACGATATACCCTTCTAGACGGACTCGTTTGAATTGCGCTAGTGCGTATAACTTACTAGCCAATAAGGCCTCGCGAAAGCGAGGCCTTTATTTTTAGTGAATAGTTAAATAATTAGACGAGAATTGATGAGGTCGGTTAGTCGTTTATTTACGGTAAATATCGGACAAAAGGTTAGCTTCACCGACCTGCTAAGCCACATCCTTGTGACGCTCAGCACATGGCATCCCTGTCATAAACTTGATCTAGCACAGTATAAAGTTAGCCGTAATCAATACTATGGCCCAAAATAATGCAGGCTCGGCTATTTTACGATGCACAATCAAAGCTAAGTGCTGCGTGCGGTTTCTTTTTCATCGATCACGGCGGCTATGATGTCGCCGGTTACGTTAGAAGCTGTGCCACCCATGTTGAGGATGGCATCTACGCCTGCGATTAAGGCCACTATTTCTAGCGGCAAACCAAACAGGCTCAATACGGCAGATAAGGTGACCAAGCCGGCGGCGGGTACGCCAGCGGTGCCGGTAGACAGCAGCGTGCCGATCACCACTATGGCCATAAAATCGGTCCAAGCTAGGTCTAGCCCCATGATATTGGCGGCAAACACTAAAGACACGCCCATGCGCAGCGCGCGGCCATCTGAATTAAAGATGGCGCCTAAGGGCAGGGCGAAGTTGGCGGTTTATTCTGGCCTCATTAAGCGTGCTTAGCGTGTAGGTATTATGAGTAAACGCTGGGCATCACTCTTGGCTGAATGGTATTCAAATGACACATATGGTCGCAGTTAAGCGCATAAATTTAGTTTTTTGCTACTAATCAGTCCTCTGGGGCGCACAAATGAATGAATTGCTATTTTAACCACTAGGCTAGGATAATGCGCCTTGTCAGGCTAGGGCACTTTGCGTGCTCAGACTCGTGTTTGATAGTGGCAGGTCAGGGAAGTTAGCTTACGCCAATGGCGTATTGCAAGGATGGGTATGAAATTTACAAACCAGCTTATTACTACCATTAGCTTATTTATGTTGACGGCAGTGGTCATTGTGTTGATTGGCGCCGGCATCAGTTTTTATCAGGTGGGTGCTTTGTATCAGCAGCGCCAAGTCGACACTGTATTACGACTGGTTGACGAGGGCTGGCAGCCAGGCGCAAAGCCCGAAGTGATTGACGTCTGGCTGCCAAAAATACTGGAAGTGGGCGGTATTATCGACTTTACCGTGCTGCGTGATGATATCCCTGTCTATCATTATGCCCGCGTTGATGCGGCGGCCACGGCCGGTGATGTGTTTACCATGGAATATGTAGCGCCGCTGAAAGCGGAAGCTAATTTATCTGCGCGTGTGGTGCTGCGGCCGCCTTTTTATAATATCGATCATTCTTTTATCGATCTCGCGGGTATTTTAAGTGCCATAGGCTTGGTGTTTGTGGGCTCGTTATTGATGTTGCGCTGGTTTCGCCGCCAGCTTCGTGGCTTAGAATTATTAGATTTACGTGGCAAATACATACTGCAAGATCAATTGAATTCATTAGTGCATGACACGCATCTTGAGTGGCCTCATCAAGCCAGCCAAGCACTTGATAAATTATTACTGGATCTTAACAATGCCAGTAAAGAGCGCAGTCGATTTGACTCTTTTATTCGCGCAAATGTGTTTGTTGATAAAAGAATTGGCATTGGTAACCGGGTCTTTTTTGATAACCGGCTAGAAGCGGCGCTCAATGATTCGACTGACCATGGTGGCGCGCTCTTATTAGTGGAGATTCAAGATTTAGAACAAATTAATTATCATTTTGGCTATGAACGTGGCGATGAAATACTCACGGCTGCGGCTATTTATATGGGCCATTTTGTGCGCGGTATATCCGGCGCCTTACAAGCGCGTTATACGGGCACTACCTTTGCCTTGTTATTGCCCAATACCGTGGAAAGTGAGGCCCAAGAGGCGGCACGCCAAGTGATGAAATTATTACGTCGTCTCAACTGGCCAGATGAGATTACGGATCCGGCCATTTATATCGGTGGGGTCTGTTTTCAATTTGGAGAGCCGATTTTGCAAGTATGCGCAGAAGCTGAGCTGGCACTACGCAGTGCAGAGCTGCAGGGCGGCGACGGCTACTTTATGTATTACAAAGGCGTCACCGAAGAAAACATGGGCAAGGGCACGGTGCGTTGGCGTACTTTGCTAAGCCGAGTATTAGCCCAAGAAAAAATTCAGCTCGACCGCCAAGGTATTTATCAGGCGCCTGATCAAGCGCCTATTATGTATGAATTGCTGGCACGCATTCAGGATGAGCAAGGTCGTGAGTTATCGGCGAGACAGTTTTTTCCGATGGCGGAAAAATGTGGGCTGCTCCAAGAGTTGGACCGCAATATTATCTCTCAAGCGCTAGCGCACTTACCCGATACTGAGCTGGGTGTTATTTTGGCGGTTAACCTGTCGGCGACTAGCTTGTTACACCGCAAGTATTATAACTGGCTGATATTTGAATTACTGCAATATCCTAAGTCACAACTGAATAAGCTAGTGATTGATTTATCTGAAGCACAAGTGAGTCGCCATTTTCAAGCGCTGGTGAAACCGCTGCGCGCCCTAAAAGCATTAGGTTGCCAGTTGGCGGTGGATCATGCGGGCCAAGATGTAGTGAGTACCCAGTATATATCTGATTATCATTTGGATTATCTTAAACTGCATCCCAGCTTAGTACATGACATTAATACCAAACCCCTTAACCAAATGGCGGTCAGCAGCCTCATTGGTAATTGTGCGGGCAGTAACACTAAGGTGATCGCCATGGGCGTAGAAACCAAAGCCGAATGGCAGTGTTTATCCCAACTGGGCGTGTATGGGGGCCAAGGCTACTTTTTTGCCTATCCTGAGTCAGCCACTGCTAAAGATAGGACCGTTACTCAGAAGCCTTCAGCGACTAATAAGCTCTCAGCCAAGAGCAAGCTTACTGCGAGTAGATAATCGCTGGCCGTAACGTCACGGCTACGGCTTACGGCTTAAGGCACTGCGTGTGCCTTGGAGTCCACCGGTGTGTAAAAACACCAGTTGGCTATGGGCGGGATAGTAACCGGCGGCAATATCACGAAATAGCCCCAATATGGCTTTGCCGCTGTAAATGGGCTCCAGTGGTAGCGCCAGTTGCTCGCTCAACAGTGCTATTGCGGCTCGATCTTCAATCGAGCTTTTGGCGTAGCCGCCGCCGTGGTGATCTAGCCGCAACTGCCAGCCGTTATCTTGTGCCGCTGCTGGGTATAGCGCACAGACTTCTTCTTTAAGCCAAGACGCCCCTTTTAATACTGCATAGCCTGTAAGCTGGCTGGCTGCGGGGCGCGTCGAGATTAACCCGGCTAGGGTGCCGCCACTGGCGACCGGTAAGATCAAGTGGTCGATAGTGCTAGGTAACGGCCACGCAGAGGATGATCTGAATTGCGCTGCTAGTTCCGACCACAGTTCGGCCACGCCCGGTAGTGCCCCTGCGCAGCTGCCTCCTTCAGGTATGAGGTAATAACCCGGATACCGCGCGCTTAGCTCTGCGAGCCAACGGGAGTCTTGGCGCAGGCGATATTGTTGGCGGTCGACAAATTCCAAGCTCATGCCCCAGCGGCGGGCATCCGTTAACGTGGGATTATGCTGGCTGCTGGCTTCGCCGCGCACGATGGCAAGCGTTGGTAGCGCCAGTTGTTGACCAATGGCGGCCAGCGCATGTAAATGATTGGAGTAAGCCCCCCCAAAGCTAAGCAGCCCTGTGGCTTGGCTTTCAATGGCATGGCGTAAGGGATATTTTAGCTTTCGCCATTTATTGCCAGAAATAGTGGCGTGCAACAGGTCATCACGTTTCACCCAGAGTTTGATTTGGTGTTGGCTGAGTAAGGGGTGCACTAACGGCTGCAAAGGTGAAGGGGTAGCAGGTGAGTACAACTGCTGCCAAGAGCTGAGAGAAGCCACAAAATTAAAATTAAAAAGAATGAGAGCCTAAGTTTAGGGAACTTATTGGTTTATTGAAACTCATACCCGCTCCGGTGCGTATTTAGCCATGCATGTTCCTTGCCAGTGATAGGCTGCATTGATAAAGTTAGCCGCACTTTCACGCTTTCTTAATCCAAGGTCCCCTTCAGCATATGTTTAAAAAGCTAAGTGGCATGTTTTCCAACGATCTCTCGATTGATTTGGGCACGGCCAACACTCTCATCTACGTTAAAGACCAAGGTATTGTTCTTAACGAGCCCTCCGTTGTGGCGCTTCGTCAAGATAAATCGGGCCAAAAGCAAAACGTTGCCGCCGTGGGTCATGCAGCTAAGCAAATGTTGGGTCGAACCCCTGGAAATATAGCGGCGATTCGGCCGATGAAAGACGGTGTGATTGCCGACTTTTATGTGACCGAAAAAATGCTCCAGCACTTTATTAAACAAGTGCATGACAATAATTTTTTCCGCCCCAGCCCTCGAGTACTGATTTGTGTGCCCTGCGGTTCTACGCAAGTGGAACGCCGTGCCATCAAAGAGTCCGCCTTGGGCGCGGGCGCGCGTGAAGTGTATTTGATTGATGAGCCCATGGCTGCGGCCATCGGTGCCGGCTTACCGGTGTCTGAAGCGACCGGATCCATGGTGGTTGATATTGGTGGTGGTACCACAGAAGTGGCCATTATCTCGCTGAATGGCGTGGTTTATTCCCAATCAGTACGCGTGGGTGGCGACCGCTTCGATGAAGCCATTATTAACTATGTGCGTCGTAACTACGGATCCTTGATCGGTGAAGCCACGGCTGAGCGCATTAAGCATGAAGTGGGCTCCGCCTATCCCGGTGACGAAGTACTGGAAATTGAAGTGCGCGGTCGTAACTTGGCCGAGGGTGTGCCACGCAGTTTCACACTTAACTCCAATGAAATTTTAGAAGCGCTGCAAGAGCCGCTGACCGGCATCGTCAGTGCCGTTATGATGGCCCTCGAACAGTCGCCGCCTGAGCTAGCGTCCGATATCGCAGAGCGCGGCATGGTATTAACCGGCGGTGGTGCGTTGTTGCGCGATATAGACCGGTTATTAATGGAAGAAACCGGCATTCCGGTAGTTGTGGCTGATGATCCGCTTACCTGCGTGGCGCGCGGCGGCGGTAAGGCGTTAGAGATGCTTGATATGCACGGTGGAGACTTGTTCCATTACGATTAATCATCAGGCCGAGCTGCTCGGCCTATCTCTAACGCCATGAAGTTTGCACCATGAAACCTATTTTTGGTCGAGGCCCCTCACTCCCTATCCGCTTAGCGCTAGCCGTGGTGGCCTCCTTGTTGCTGATTATTGCCGATGGCCGTTATCAAAGCTTCACCAGCGCCAAACTGTACCTCAATACCTTAGTGAGTCCGCTGCAATACCTCGCCAATAGCCCGCGTTGGATGCTGGACTCCGCCTCCAATCAGTTGATGACCAATCAAACCCTGCTTGCCCAGTCGAAACGGCAGGAAAATGAGCTGTTCTTATTACGTGATGATTTATTACTTTTGAGCCATTTGGAGCAAGAGAATAAACGGCTGCGTGATTTATTGGGCTCACCGGTGCGCAGAGATACGCGGCGTATGGTGGCCGAAATCTTGGCGGTGGATACGGATCCCTTTTCCCATCAAGTGGTGATCGATAAAGGCACCCTAGTGGGCGTATTTGAAGGTCAGCCGGTGCTAAATGAGCAAGGCGTGGTGGGGCAGGTGATTTCGGTGGGTAAAAATACCAGCCGAGTGTTGCTGATCACGGATACCAGTCACGGTATTCCTGTGCGCGTGGCCCGTAACGACCTTAGGGCCATTGCCAGCGGCAGTGGTCAGCTAGACCGCTTATTGCTGCACAACATTACCCGCAATACGGATATCAGAGAAGGCGACGTGCTGCTGAGCTCAGGGCTCGCGGGGCGGTTTCCTGAAGGTTATCCGGTGGGGCGCGTACATCGGGTGGGCTATGAAGAGGGGCAGCCGTTTGCCGATATTCGAGTACAGCCCTTTGCGGCCCTAGATAGGGTACGTTATTTGTTGCTGTTGTGGCCCGAGCCAAAGCTGAGCGAGTCCGATGAGGAGTTGGCCGATGCAGACGCTGAACTCAGCACTGAGTCCAGCACTGAACCCAAGACTGATGCTAAGAGCCAAAGCTCGTCAGCCACGGCTGAGCAGGTATCCGAATGAGAAGTTTTTCCTTAAAAAGTCGAGCAATTATAGCGGGCAGCTTATTGCTGGCGCTGATTTTATCCGTGTTACCGTTACCGGATTTAATCATGCCGTTTCGCCCCGACTGGTTGCTACTGGCCTTGATTTACTGGTCGATTGCGCTGCCCCATAGGGCTAACGTAGGCACGGCATTTTGTGTCGGTTTGTTGCATGACTTACTGCTCGGCTCTGTGTTGGGCGTACATGCCTTGGCCTTGGTGATCCCCGTTTATTTAGCGGCGTCGCAATTTCAGCGCATGCGCAACTATTCGGTGTGGCAACAGGCGTTTTTGGTGGCCGCCTTGGCTATTTTAAATAAGCTGCTGATTTTTTGGGCCGCCTATATGAATCGCGATATACAGCTGGATTACCATTATTTTTGGTCCATCGTCAGCAGCATGGTGTTTTGGCCTTGGGTGTTTTTGCTACTGCGCAACGTACGCCGCCGCTTCGCCATCACTTAGGTCGATGTGATGCGTGAGGCGTTAGGGGAGAGGAGAGCGCCCCTGCATGAAGATTCAAGGTCTACGTCTCACAATATGCTGTATTTAACGTCTCGCACTTCATACCTTACCCTTCACGGAATTTTCAATGTCCCCACAGCTTTACCTTGCTTCAGGCTCACCGCGCCGACGTGAATTACTCGTGCAGTTAGGCGTGACCTTTGACGTATTGCGGCCCGACGTTGCAGAACAGCAACAACCTAATGAAGATGCGACCCTTTATGTGCAGCGTTTAGCTCGCGATAAGGCGCGCGCCGGTGCCGCACTGGCTGTGCCTGAAGACCGCCCTGTGCTGGCCGGCGATACCATAGTGGTGCTGGATGGAAGCGTGTTGGAAAAACCCCGTGATCAAGCTGATGGCATGGACATGTTGCGCCGTTTATCGGGTCGCAGCCATCTGGTGTTAACCGCCATGGCGTTGCTCGCGAATGCTAAGCTCAGCGAAGTGTTAGTCTCGACACAAGTGACTTTTAGAGTCTTAACCGAAGCGGATATTGAAGGTTATTGGCACAGCGGTGAGCCGATTGATAAAGCGGGCGGTTATGGTATTCAAGGCGCAGGCGGCAGTTTTGTGGTGCACATTAATGGCAGCTACAGCTCGGTGGTGGGCTTGCCCTTAGTAGAAACCCGCAGCCTGTTGCAAGCGGCGGGGCTTTTAGCTGTTTGACTCCTTATCTCGGCGCCAATCTATGTTAGTTTAAGCCTATTCACTTTTTCTATGGACGGTATCCATGTCGGCAGAACTCATTATTAATGTGACGCCTGCAGAAACCCGAGTTGCGCTGGTCGAAAACGGGATTTTGCAGGAAGTGCATGTGGAGCGCCAAGCGCGCCGTGGTATCGTCGGCAATATTTACAAAGGCAAAGTCAGCCGAGTGTTACCCGGCATGCAGGCGGCCTTTGTTGATATTGGCGGGGAACGTGCCGCCTTTTTGCATGCCTCCGATATAGTGCCGCACACCGAGTGCGTAGCAACCAAAGAGCAGGCGCATTTTCAGGTCGGCAATATTGCAGAGCTGGTACGTCAAGGCCAAGACATAGTGGTGCAAGTGGTCAAAGATCCGCTCGGTACTAAGGGCGCGCGCCTCACCACCGACATTACCTTGCCCTCGCGCTACTTGGTGTTTATGCCGGGCAGCGCTTATGTGGGCGTATCGCAGCGTATCGACTCAGAGCAAGAGCGCGAACGACTGAAAGCCATCGTCGGTGCCTATGTGGATGAGCAGGGCGGCTACATTATTCGCACCGCCGCAGAAGGCGTGGGCGCGGCGGAGCTGGCCCAAGATGCGGCCTTCTTAAAGCGCCTATGGCGTAAGATCCAAGAGCGCCGCGGTACCTACTCGTCGTGCTCCATGATGTATGAAGACTTAGGCCTGAGCTGTCGCATAGTGCGGGATTTTGTCGGCGCCGAGCTGGACCGTATTCGGGTGGACTCGCGCAGCACCTGTGAAGTGTTGCGCGGTTTTGTGGATGAGTTTGTGCCTGAACTCTCCGGCAAAATTGAGTACTACCAAGGTGAGTCGCCCATTTTCGACTTATATGATGTGGAGAACGAAATTCAGCGCGCGCTAAATCGCAAAGTTGAGTTGAAATCTGGCGGCTATTTGATCATCGATCAAACCGAGGCCATGACCACGGTCGATATTAATACCGGCGCCTTTGTTGGCCATCGTAATCTCGAAGAAACTATCTTCAATACCAATACCGAAGCCACCCAAGCCATTGCTCGCCAGTTACGACTGCGCAACCTTGGTGGCATCATCATCATCGACTTTATCGATATGTACGACCAAGACCATAAGCGCCGTGTGTTACTCAGCCTGGAGCTGGCACTGGCAAAAGACAGAGCTAAAACCAACGTCAATGGCTTCTCCCAGTTGGGCCTGGTGGAAATGACGCGCAAGCGCACCCGAGAAAGCCTAGAGCATATTTTATGTGGGGCTTGCCCAGAGTGTAATGGCCGCGCACGGGTGAAAACCGTAGAAAGTGTCTGCTATGAAATCTTGCGTGAAATTACGCGCGTGAATAAAGCCTATGACGCAGACAAGTTTGTGGTATATGCGGCGTTGGCGGTGGCGTCAGCCTTGCAAGAGGATGACTCCCATATGTTGGCCGAGCTGGAAGTGTTTATCGGTAAGCAAGTAAAGGTCAATAGCGAGCCTTTGTATAACCAAGAGCAATTTGATGTGGTGATGATGTAGTGTCGGTCGTGTTCAAGCGCAGCTTAAATTGGGCTTGGCTCAGTGTGGCCGCCGTCGCGGTGCTGTTGGCAGTGCTGGTCACGGTGCTGCGCTTTGGCGCGCCTTGGTTGGCCAGTTGGCAACAGCAATGGCTAGACGGCTGGCTCAGTGAGCATCACATCGAATTGCAGATCGGCAGTTTAGGCTTAAGCTGGCACGATTATGGGCCAGTCTTGGCGCTTAAAGAAGTGAGCCTGAGCCGCGCGGATGCGCCTACCATCACCTTGCGCCGTGCGCTGGTGGATGTGCAGTTATGGCAGAGCCTGCGCCAATGGCGGCCGGTGCTCAATGAGCTAACGCTGGAAGGATTAAGGCTGCCCATAGCGCTGGACGACGCTGATCCAGATACACCAGAAGTCCCCTTCGACTGGCAAGGATTACGCCATTTTGTGCTGGAAGGCGTCGAGCAATTTTCGTTGCAAGATGCCCAGCTACTGCTGAGCAATGGCGAGCAATCACTGTTTGAGCTGCATCTGCCCGATTGGCGCTGGCACAACGGCCCCGGCCAACATCAAGGCCAAGGCTCTTTGGCCTTTAGTAAGCAGGCCGAGCAACAACTGCAAGTACGCAGTCAGTTTAGCGGCAAGCCCAACAGCCTAAATGGCCAGCTGTATATACAAGCCGACGGCGTGAATGCCTCGGATATGCTGGCACAAATTCGCCCAGACGACCCTGCATTAAGCGCTGAACTCAACTTTGAACTCTGGCTGGAATGGCAGCAAGGTGAGCTTATCGCCGGCATTTTTGAGCTAGGCGAAAACCGCTTTGGCTGGGGCGAGCAGCATCAAGTATCCATCAAAGGCGGCCGCCTACAATGGCAACCCACCGGTGACGGCTGGCAGTTGGCCAGTAATAAGGTCGACATTAGCGTTGATGATGAAGTGTGGCCCAGCTGGCACTTGCAGGTAGACCGCCAAGCCGACCGGCTGCAAGGCATCTTAGATAGACTGACCTTTACCGACGTGGCGTTATTGGCCGAGTGGGGGGAAAGCTTTTTGCCCAAGACTGCCGAGCAACTGGCGGGTATAGCGCCGCGCGGCCAATTAACTGATCTGTATTTTAGCGCCGAGCACAGCGGCAAAGATTGGTACTGGCAAGGCAATCTTGACCGCGTTAGCACCCAAGCTTTTGGCTGGGCACCGGCCACTCAAGGCCTCAGTGGGTACTTTGTGCTGGCGCCAGACCGAGGCGAGCTGAGCGTGCAACAACAGCAGGCCGCCGATTGGGTGTTTGATAAGGCCTTTCGTGGCCCTTGGCCGCTAGAGCGAGTGGACGCCGAGATCAAATGGCAGCAGCAAGCATCTAATAACTGGTTGTTGTGGAGCGAGCAATTAGGCGTAGACACCCAAGATTTGACCTTAGAAGGCTGGTTTAGCCTCTTGCTCCCCGACGATTCTGCACCGCTACTCAGTGCCTCGGCGCGGGTAGATGTGTTGCGCGCGGGGCAAGCTTATCGTTATTTTCCTGAACCTTTAATGGGCGCGGCACTAGTGGATTACCTGCAGGGTGCCATTAAAGCTGGGCAGGCCAAGGGGGCAGAAGTACTTTGGTACGGTCGCTTAAACGGCTTCCCTTATAAGGATCAGAGTGGCATTTTTCAGGCACGGGTGCCGCTGCGTAAAGCCGAATTTCGCTTCGATCCCCACTGGTTGCCGTTAACGGACTTAAGTCTGGATCTGTTATTTGAAAATGACGGCCTCTACATGAAAGGTAACCACGGCCGCTTAGGTAAGGTGAAGGCCACCAGTATTACCGCCGATATAGTACCGCTACATGAAGACTCCACGCTGGTGTTGAACGCCAAAATCAACGGCGAAGGCGGGGCTGTGAGTGATTACTTACAAAGCTCGCCGCTGGCCTCTTCGGTAGGCGTGACCCTGGAGCAAGTGCAAGTCAGCGGCCCCTTAAATGCCGAGTTAGCACTGAATATCCCCTTAAGCGGCGATACTGTTGGCGTGAAAGGGCAAGTGGACTTTGCCGATAATGGGGTGCGGGTTAAGCCGCTGGACATGCCGTTAACCGGGGTAAGCGGTCGCTTACTGTTTGATGAGCACGACACCGCATTCAATGACTTAAAAGCGCAGTGGCTCGGCCAGCCTTTGCAGTTGTCTTATCAAGGTAAAGACACAGACGGCGGCTATGAAGTAGAGCTGGGTATCAAAGGAAAAATGCAGCCAGAAAAACTGCAGCATTTGCATCCAGCGGTGAAACGATTACGCGGTAGCACAGATTGGCGCGGCCAGTTAGAACTGAGCTTGCCAGACCAGGGCCCGCTGCACTATGTGTTTAGTGCCGACTCCACCTTAGCGGGCTTGAACAGCCGTTTACCCGCCCCTTTTAATAAAGCCGCTCAGCCGTCGCTTGCCAGCAAGCTCAGCCTGAACGGCGATGTGGATCAAGCCACATTAACGCTGCAAGTGGGCGAGCAGATCCGTGCGCAGTCGCAACTGGCCTTTACATCGCAAGGTCCCAGTGTTGAGCAATTATGGCTGTCGGCAGGCAAAGGTGTGAATGCTACCTTACCCAGAGCGCCGCTTGATATTGCGCTGCGCGTGCCTGAATTGGCGCTCGATGAGTGGTTGGCGCTGCTCAGTGAATTGCCTACCGACGAGCTTATTGCTAACCGTAGCGGGCCGGCGAGCGCTGCGTCTGGCATCCGTTGGCCACAGCCCTATCGGGTGGCGGTGCAAGCCAGTCGCGCGCAATTATGGCAACAACGGTTGCATCAGCTGAACTTGCAGCTCACGCCCGACAAAAACGGCCAGTCTCAATTAGCCATTAATGCCGAGCAGGCAGAGGGTACTGTTGTTTTCGGTGGCAGAGCCCCGATTCAAGCGCACTTTAAACGGCTCTGGTTGGGACCAGAAGGGCTGGGACAAGAACAGCAGCGAAATGCATCGAGCACCGCCGCTGCTAATAAACCCAGTTCCGACATCAAGCTCACGCCTGCCGAAGTGCCGGCCGTTAATTTTCAATGTGACGATTGTCGTTGGCAGCAGCTGGCGTTAGGTAAGGTGGCGTTTAGTTTGCAACCCTTAGCCAATGAAAACGGCGTGCAATTAAGCCAGCTCAGTCTGGATGGCCCTTTATTGCAGGCTCAAGCCAGCGGCCAATGGGTACAGCAAAAAAGCGTGGATCTCAGCCGTTTAGAATGGCACAGCTCAAGCCCTTCCTTAGAACGGTTATGGCAAGCATTCGGTAAAGAATCCCCATTTAGCGAAACTTCGGCTCAGCTGGGTGGTAAATTGCGCTGGTTAAGCGCACCTTGGCAGCCTGAGCTGGCCAGCATGAATGGTGAGTTGGCGGTAAAAACCGGATCCGGCGTATTGCGAGAGCTGAACGATAAAGGCGCAGGCTTGTTGTCGGTGCTCAGCCTAGAATCGGTGATGCGTCGACTGCGACTGGACTTTAGAGACGTATTTGCCCAAGGGTTTTATTTCGATGGCATCAGCGCCAGTGGTCAGCTGCAGGAGGGCGTGTTGCATAATAAAGACTTGTTACTTAAAGGTGCCGCCGGTGACTTACGCGGTCAAGGTGAGCTAAATTTTGCCACTGAACAACTTAATTATAATATGGAGCTGACGCCTAATTTAACCGGCAACTTACCGGTATTAGCCGCCTTTGCTGTTGCCCCCGTCGCAGGCCTGTATGCCTTGGCGCTGTCTAAAGTATTAGGGCCTGTGGTAGATGTGTTTACGCGGGTCCGTTATCAGGTAACCGGCTCCCTTAGCGATCCGATAGTGACGGAGCAGGGGCGAGATAAAAAACGTATCAAGGTGGCAGAATAAGGGCAGTGAGGGGAGAGGCGTGAAGAGTGAAGGGTTAAAAAAGTGAAGCGCTAAAGAGCGCGTAGTACTTTTAGTGATGGCTCAACTTGCAAACGCGAGTCTTTCGCCTTACTCCTCACACCTCACGCCTCACTCTTCACTCCTCACACAAAAAAGGAGCAGCTTATGGAATTAGTGGCCCTACAAATGACGGCGACCGACCATTGGCCGACCAATCAGGCGACCATTAGTCGCTTATTAGCGCAGCTGCCGAGTCAGCGGCCATTATTGGTGTTGCTGCCTGAAAATGCGGTGGTGTTCGGCTGTCGTGAGGCGGTACTTAATAACGCAGAAACCTTAAATGAGGGCCCTATTCAAGCGCAGTTTAGCCAATGGGCGCAAGACTACGGCATTTGGCTAGTGGTGGGCTCAATGCCGACCCGCATCGCAGACAACGCACGCTTTCATGCCAGCTGCTTGGTTTATAACGAGCAAGGCTTGCAGGTGAGCCATTACCATAAACTGCATTTATTTGATGTAGAGGTAGCGGATGCGCAGGGCAGTTATCGAGAATCCGATACTTTTGCCCCTGGTGATGAACTCAGCCTCATTGACAGTCCGTTCGGGCGTTTAGGCTTGTCTATCTGTTATGATTTGCGCTTTCCACAATTGTACAGCGCGCTTCGTGAACGCGGCGCCGAAATTTTATTAGTCCCAGCGGCTTTTACTCGGGTGACGGGCCAAGCCCATTGGCTGCCTTTATTACAGGCCCGGGCCATCGAAAATCAATGTTACGTGGTTGCGGCAGGCCTTTATGGCGAAACTGGAACGCGGCAAACCTGGGGGCATTCGGTGATTATCGACCCCTGGGGCGAGATTAAAGCTTGTTTGCCTACGGGCGAAGGGCTGGTTTTTTCACCTGTAGACTCAACACAATTAGCAGCGATTCGTCGTCAAATGCCGGTGGCACAACATGCCCGCTTAAGCGTGGTTTGGAGAAAGTAATGAGTATTGAACAAATTAACCGCAGCATATTAGTGCCCAATGAACTGGATATGGCGCTGCTGGATGCACAATTAGCGCGACTGAGCCGCCATCAAATTGATTTTGCCGATTTGTATTTTCAAAACAGCGTGCACGAGTCTTGGGTACTAGAAGACGGTATCGTAAAAGACGGCAGCTACAACATAGAACAAGGCGTGGGCGTGCGCGCCGTGAGCGGCGAGAAGACGGGCTTTGCTTATTCCGATGAGCTGACTGCCAGCGCGCTGGATCAAGCAGTGAGTGCGGCGCGCGGCATCGCCGAAAAAGGCGGTGATGGCCGTTTTAAAGTGGGCAAGAGCCAGATTATTACCCCGCGCTACATGGGTGTTAATCCGCTCGATAGCTTGAGCCGTGAACAAAAAATTGAATTGCTACAACAGATGGACGCCTTTGGTCGCAGCTTAGACTCCGCAGTAAGCCAAGTGATTGTCTCTATCTCTGGCGTCTATGAAGAAATATTAGTATTGGCTACCGATGGTACCTTGGCCACCGACTTGCGCCCCTTAGTGCGCTTAAATTGCTCGGTATTGGTGGAGCGCAATGGCCGCCGTGAACGTGGTGGCAGTGGCGGCGGCGGTCGTACCGGTTATGAATATTTCTTAGATATCGTCGACGGCCAACCCAGAGCCATGAGCTATGTGAAAGAAGCGGTGCGCCAAGCCCTAGTAAATCTAGAAGCCATCGATGCCCCCGCCGGCACTATGCCAGTGGTATTAGGTGCCGGTTGGCCCGGCGTATTACTGCATGAAGCGGTCGGCCACGGTTTAGAAGGCGACTTTAACCGTAAAGGCTCGTCAGCCTATGCAGGGCGTATCGGTGAAAAGGTAGCATCTAGCTTGTGCACCATAGTGGACGATGGCACGCTAGCGGATCGTCGCGGCTCGATTTCCGTCGATGATGAAGGCACGCCTGGCGCTTATAACGTGCTGATAGAAAACGGCATTCTCAAAGGCTATATGCAAGACAAGCTGAACGCGCGCTTAATGGGCATGGCGCCCACCGGTAACGGCCGTCGTGAGTCTTATGCACATTTACCTATGCCTCGCATGACCAACACCTATATGTTGGCAGGCGAGTCTTCACCGGAAGACATTATCAAGAGCGTGAAAAAAGGTATTTATGCGCCTAATTTTGGTGGTGGGCAGGTGGACATTACCTCGGGCCGGTTTGTGTTCTCGGCCTCTGAAGCCTACTTAATTGAAAACGGCAAAATCACCGCACCTATAAAAGGCGCCACCTTAATCGGCAATGGCCCAGAAGCCATGAGTCAGGTGTCTATGGTGGGTAATGATTTAGCGCTGGATGCCGGCGTGGGCGTGTGCGGCAAAGAAGGCCAAAGCGTACCGGTCGGCGTCGGCCAACCAACCTTGAAGCTAGATCAGCTCACCGTGGGTGGGACGCAGTAACTGCAGCGCCGAGCGCCCAGCACCAAGCTAAAGATAAACAGAGTCTTTTGGAGTCTTGCGCTTTAGCTGCAAGTTCTGCGAAGCAGAATAGTTTTTAAGGTCAGGGCTATGCGCCTAGCATCAAACGTAAAAAAAGGCACCGTATCATTAGATAGGGTGCCTTTTTAATGGGCTGGTAAATTGCCAAAAACAACACCGCCGTCCTAGGGCTGCGGTGTTTTTTTTGTTGGCTGGGCGCTGGTTTATTCTTCTTCTTTAATATTCGTTTTCAAATACTGGAACAGTTCGCGAAAAGCTGCAGGCGGCAGGCCGGCGGCCATCTCTTTACGGCCGTTGCGGGCCAGCTGGCGCAGTTTTTGGCGGTCTAGCTGGCGATACTCGGACATGATGGCATTCACGCCTTTGTCGCCTTCTTTGATCAAACGGTCACGCCACAGCTCCAGTTTATGGAATTTAACGTTCGCCACCGTGGTCTTGTGCTCAAAGCCGGCCAAGGCTTTTTGAATATCTGTCACATCGCGCAAGCGCAGTAGTTTACCCAGATAAGACATATGGCGGCGTAAGCCTTCGTGCTTACCGTGCAGCTTATGAGCGAGCTCTACGGCTTCTGCCAAGTCTTCATCGAGCGGCACCTTGGCCAACTCATGAGGCTCTAATTTGACCAGCGTGTCACCAAGCTTGCGCAAAGCTAGGCTGTCTCGCTTCATTTCACTCTTACTGACCCATTCGATTTCTTCTTCTTTCTCTGGGGCATCGTCTTTGCGGCGCATAGGCTTTTCCGTATTAATGAACATTGACATATATATTACCAGCTTCTCCCAAGGCGCGCAGGGGTCTGTTATGCTAACTGCAAACTGAGCCAGTGAAATCATTATGACCCCAGCAGATATTCAAACAGAACAGCGCCAGCTTGAGCTGGCGGTAGAGCAAGCGCTTGCCAGTGCTAAGCGCTTAGGCGCCGATACCGCCGAGGTGTCGATCAGCAGGCAAACCGGTTTATCGGTGAATACCCGTAACGGTGAATTAGAAAATATTGAATTCAATAAAGACGGGGCACTGGGCATCGCCGTGTACCGTGATGGCCGTAAAGGCTCGGCGTCTACTTCTGATTTACGCCCAGACGCCATTGCGCGCACCGTGGCCGCCGCCCTTGATATTTCCCGCTATACCAACCCAGATCCTTACTCTGGCTTAGCGCCTGCAGACGATCTTGCTTGGGATGCGCCTGAGTTAGAGCTGTGCTTTCCTGAGCAATTAGAACCCGCCGATGGCATTGCCTTGGCATTGCGCTGCGAGCAACATGCGCTGAATCGCGACCCGCGTATTAAGCAGTCCGACGGCGCCAGCTTCTCTAGCAATGTGGGCATTAAGGTCTACGGCAACAGCCATGGCTTTATTAAAGGTTATGCCGGCAGTCGCTTTGGCATCAGTTGCATGCTGATTGGCGAGCAAGATGGCGATATGCAGCGTGAATACGGTTATACCTCGGCGCGCAGCCTTGGCGATCTCTGGACGCCAGAGCAGGTAGCAGACGAAGCCGTGAGCCGTACCTTAGGCCGTTTGGGTGCTCGAAAAATCGGCACTACTCGGGCTCCGGTATTGTTTCACCCAGACGTCGCCGCCAGCCTGTTTGGCCATTTGGTGATGGGTATTAGCGGTGGCAACTTGTATCGAGAGTCGTCTTTCTTACTCGACTCACTGGGCGAGCAAATCTTCCCGGACTGGTTTGATATTCACGAACAGCCCCATTTACATAAAGGCTTAGCCAGCTCGCCGTTTGATAACGAAGGCGTGCGCACCGTTGAGCGTCGCATTATCGAGCAAGGTAAACTGCAAACCTATCTGTTGACCAGCTATTCGGCGCGCAAGCTAGACATGGCGTTGACTGGGCATGCAGGTGGCATCCATAACTGGAACGTAGCCAACACCGGCCAAAGCTTTGAGCAGCTATTAAAGATGATGGGCACCGGCTTACTGGTTACCGAGATGATGGGCCAAGGCGTGAATATCGTCACCGGCGATTACTCACGGGGTGCGGCAGGTTTTTGGGTTGAAAACGGCGAAATCGCCTATCCGGTGGAAGAGATCACCATCGCCGGTAACCTCAAAGACATGTATCAAGGCATTCAAGCCATTGGCACCGACACCGAACTGCGCTCCAGCCTGCTGACGGGCTCTGTGCTGATCAATGAAATGAAGATTGGTGGGCAGTAGTATAGCGTCGGGCACCAAGCGCTCAGCACCAAGCTAAAAACAAAAGCCCCGCATCGGAAGATGCGGGGCTTTTGTTTGTGTGAAAATAACAAAGATAAAATCGAGATCCTGACGTACGTCAGGAAGACGGCATCAAGATAAACTCCGTTCTTTGTTCAGCTCGGCGCTATCTCTTATTCCGCTTCATTAAAGCGTGCTGCCACTAGCTCGGCCACGGCTTCCATGGCGGCGGCGGCGTCTTTACCTTCGGCGACCACGCGAATGGCGTGACCTTGAGCGGTCTCTAGCATTAACAACCCCATCACGCTGTTGGCGGGGGCGCGCTTGCCTTGGCTGCAGACGGTGACGGTGACGGTGGCAGCAAATTGTTCGGTGACTTGTACTAACTGTACGGCGGCTCTGGCATGTAAGCCGAGCTTGTTGACAATTTTTAAGTCGCGCTCAATTTTTTGCATGCTGTTTTTCCAGCGACCGGTGGCGTAATTGTACGCTTTTGCCCATCTTTTTGAATGACGCAGCGAGTTGCTCGACTAAATAGACGGATCTGTGTTTGCCGCCAGTACAGCCAATGGCGACGGTGACGTAGCTGCGGTTATTGCGCTCTAAATGCGGCATCCAAGTCACCAGCAGGTTTTCAATTTGCCACAGGTATTTAGTGACTTCGAGCTGGCTGTTTAAATAAGTGGCCACCGGCTCATCGCGGCCGTTAAAGGGCCTGAGCTCGTCTATCCAATGAGGGTTAGGTAAGAAGCGGGCGTCGAATACGAAGTCTGCATCTTGAGAAATACCAAACTTGTAGCCAAACGACTCAAATACCCAGTTTAGTTCGCGCTCTTTTTTACCCAAGATACGGGCGCGAATAATTTCACTTAAGTCATGAATGCTTAAGTCTGAGGTATCGATGCGCAAGTCCGCTTCCGACGACAAAGGTGACAGCAGATGGGTTTCTTCGCGGATTGCTTCATCCAGCGTCAAACTCAAGCGCGACAAGGGGTGTAAGCGGCGGGTATCACCGAAGCGGCGAATGAGCGCGGCGTTATCGGCATCAATAAAAATGCTCGATAAGCTCACGCCTTCCATGGCGCGCACCTCATTCAAGCACTCATCCATTTTCTCGGGGCTGTCGGGGAGGTTGCGCACATCTATGCTGACAGCGACTTCACCTGGCTTATCGAGGCGCATCTTAACGAGGCTCGGTAGCAGCTCTACGGGCAGGTTATCAACGCAGTAATAGCCTAAATCTTCGAGCACCCGCAAGGCCACGGTTTTGCCCGAACCAGAACGACCACTGACGATCACCAGCTGCATTGTATGCTCCTTAAGAAGAAATCATAATTTGATAAAGCTCGTCATCGCTGCTGGCTTGACGTAATTGCTTACAAATCTGTTTGTCACTGAGCTTTTCGGCAATCAATGACAGGGTTTTGAGGTGTTGTTTGCACTCTTGCTCAGGGACCAGCAAGGCAAAAACCAGGCTAACCGGCTGGTTATCGATGGCATCAAACTCTACCGGCTCGGCAAAGGTAAGCAGCACGGCCGTGGCTTGATTGTCATTGCTAATGCGGCCATGAGGAATGGCAATACCGTTACCTATACCCGTACTGCCCATTTTTTCCCGTGCCAAAAGGCAGTCAAACAATTGTTGACTGCTGATGTTGAGGTGTTGGGCTGCGAGTTCACTGATAATTTCCAGCGCCCGTTTTTTGCTTGTGCAGGGGATGGCACTACGCGTGCAATCTCTGCTTAATATATCGGCGACTTCCATAGTTATTTTTGCTTTAGCTTCTCTTTGTGTTTAATAACTTGGCGATCGAGTTTGTCAAACAAACCGTCGATGGCAGCGTACATGTCATCTTGCTGACAAGTGGCAAAAATTTCACCTCCACTCAGATTAATTTTGGCTTCGGCAATTTGCTGCAGTTTTTCCAACGTCAGTACCACGTGCACTATGGTGATATTATCGAAATGACGTTCCAGCTTGGCGAATTTGCTGTGCACATAGTCACGTAATGAGTCTGTGATATTTACATGGTGGCCAGTCAGATTTATTTGCATAAAGTCTTCCTTATTGGTTCACCTTACAACAGGCGTTTGCGCTGATTGGAAGGGGGGATGGCCAACGACTCACGATACTTGGCTATGGTCCGTCTGGCCACCTGTATCCCCTGTTCGGCTAATAATTGCGCGATTTTACTGTCGCTCAATGGCTTAACCGGATTTTCTGCCCCGACTAATTTCTTAATAAAGGCACGAATCGCCGTAGAAGAGCATTCTCCGCCACTTTCGGTGGCCACATGGCTAGAGAAAAAATATTTTAACTCAAACACACCCTTGGGCGAATGCAGAAATTTTTGAGTAGTGACGCGGGAAATAGTCGATTCGTGCATCTCAACCACTTCCGCTACCTGATTGAGCACCATGGGTTTCATGGCCTCGGCTCCGTACTCAAAGAATGCCTGTTGTTGGTCGACAATACAATTAGCAACCTTGAGCAAGGTCTCATTTCTGCTTTCTAAACTTTTGATAAACCACTTAGCATCTTGGGTATGTTGGCGAATAAACTGGCCATCGCTGCCTTGCTTGCTCTGCCCCATGGCCGCATAGGTTTGATTTAACCGCACCTTGGGCAGCGCCTCCATATTAAGCTCAGCTTTCCACACCCCTTGCTGCTTGGTGACCACTACATCGGGAATGACATACTCAGAGTTGTGTTGCAGCAAGTTATTGCCAGGGCGAGGTTCAAGTTGCTGAATTAAGGCCAATACATCTCTGAGCTCATCTTCTTTAAGCTTGGTCAGGCGCTGCAGGGTGCGATAGTCGCGATTACCGAGCAAGTCCATGTGCTGCTCAATCAGCAGCTGTGCTTCAGTTAACCAAGGCGTTGCGGCGGGCAGGGCTTCCAGCTGAATACGCAAACACTCTTGTACGCTGCGTGCCGCCACGCCTAACGGATCAAAGTGCTGAATACGTTTCAGTACCGCCTCTATTTCGTCCGCTTCTATATGCTGCTCGCCACCGCTCACAGAGGCCAAAATGCCGTCTATATCTAAACTTAAATAACCGGCCTCATCGATGGCATCGATAATGGCCAAGGCGATGGCTTGGTCGGTTTCGCTAAAGGGCGTGAGCTGCATCTGCCACAGCAGATAATCTTGCAGCGTCTCGGTGGTTTCGCCTTGATAGACGGTGTCTTCCACGCCAGCGGGCAAGCCGCCGGTGCCACTGGTACCCGCCGAGGCGGTATAAATATCATCCCACTGAGTGTCCATGGGCATCTCGTCAGACAAGGTATGCTGTTCCATGGCTTTGTCGGTGGCCAGTTGCTCGTCTGGGCTGCTGGGCAGCGGATCGAGTTCAGCGTCGTCATACTCGTGCTCTTCGGCTTCTTCTTGCTCGAGCAGGGGATTATTTTCTAGCGCCAATTGAATTTCTTGCTGCAGCTCCAGCGTCGACAGCTGCAAGAGGCGAATGGCCTGTTGCAGCTGCGGCGTCATGGTCAGCTGCTGGCCCATACGTAATTGAAGCGTTGGCTTTAACAAAGAAAAATTCCTCCCAAAAGTCCTTCCATATCCATCAAAAGTCCTTTTATCTCAAGCGCACAGGAGGTTAGCTGCATCGCTATGATAGCGATTCACCTACAGGCGGAATAACCTTATCCTTAAAAACCATAGGTTTAATAAGTACAGGCTTAATAACCACAGACTTACATAACTTTAAAGCTTAATAACTACAGGCTGAATTGCTCACCCAAATAGACTTTCTTCACCTGCTCATTGGCCAGGATCTCGGCGGGGGTGCCCGCAGCAATGCGATGGCCGTGGCTGACGATATAGGCCCGCTCGCACACATCCAGTGTTTCGCGCACGTTATGATCGGTGATCAAGACGCCTAAGCCGCGATCCCGCAGGTGTAGGATAATTTTTTTGATATCTAACACCGAAATGGGATCGACGCCGGCAAAGGGCTCATCCAACAGAATAAAGCGTGGATCCGCGGCCAGAGCGCGCGCTATTTCGACCCGTCTGCGCTCACCACCCGACAAGCTCATGCCCATGCTGTCACGAATATGGGTGATATTAAATTCTTCGAGCAACTGCTCCATTTTTTCTTCACGCTCCACGGCGCTTAAATTTTTTCGTGTTTCGAGCACCGCCATAATATTATTGGCCACGCTTAAGCGGCGAAAAATAGACGCTTCTTGGGGCAAATAACCAATGCCGGCGCGGGCGCGCACGTGCATCGGCTGATGACTAATGTCTTGGTCATCGATAGTAATGCTGCCCGCATCACGCTGCACCAGGCCCACTATCATATAAAAGGAGGTGGTTTTGCCGGCGCCATTAGGGCCCAGTAAGCCGACGATTTGGCCGGTTTTGACTGTGAGACTAACATCAGCCACCACTTGGCGGCCTTTATAACTTTTTTGTAATCCGCGCGCTTTTAAGGTCGCCATGATCAGGGTTTAGCCTCTTTGTTATTCATATTCTGCAGCTGCTCGGGCAAGAAGATAGTTTTAACCCGCCCCGAGCTGCCTTGGCCTTCGGCTTCCATCTGTTCTTTATCGATGTAGTAGCGAATGCGATAACCGGTGACTATGTTGTCATTTTGCTTAAGCTCGGCATCTTTGAGCAGCGTAATAGTGCGGGTTCTAATGTCGTAGGTGATCTGCTTGGCTTTGGCTTGCACCGGCTGACCGCTGTCCAATACCTGATAATAAGTGGCGGGTGAGCCGTAGGCGGTCATGGTTTGTAAGCCCTTGTCGTTACGGGTGACCACCAGCTTGCTGGCACGCACATCGAGCGTGCCTTGTTTCACGACCACATTATCGGTAAAGGTCACTTTATTTGAGGCCAGCTCTACCAGTTGGCTGCCTGAGTCTATGGTGACTGGCTCTTTATAATCAGATTCTTTCGCGTTAGCCACATTGATGCCCAGCGCTAATAGGCCAACTAGGCTAAGGAGTCGTGTAGGTTGCCTGAGTATCATGCAGTAGTTCCACCGTTTGTTGATCAATCTGTCCCAGTAACCCAAGGCCTGTAGCCTGATAATTGGGGCTGCTCAGTGTTACCGCTCGATTAGAGCGTAGCTGATTATTCGTAAAATCCAGTTCCAGATATTCGGTATTCAGGGTCTTGATCACCGCATCCGGCTGTAGACCTTTGCCCACCACGCCGCCATTTAAGATGGCATTGTCATTGGTGTTGATCATGCCCTCGTCACCACTGAGCTGCCATTGGGGCTTACCATCAGGGGAATAGAGCAAGATAACAGGTTTTTCCATTAGGGTCATGGTCAGCGGTTCGTAGTGCTCCGCATAGTCGGCAGTTAAGCCACGATAGGGCAAGCCCAGTTGATTGTATTGCACACTTTGTAGATTTTTAGCAATAAAATCAGGCTGATAGTCTTGTTGATTAGCGGGCTGGTCGCTCAGCGGCTTAAACCATTGCCAACAAATTAGCGCTAACACAAACAAGGCGCCAAAGACGATCGTTTGGCGGCTCATACGCTCATGCCTTGGGCAAGATGCAAAATGCCGCGCGCTTCTAGCATGAGGTCGCACAGTTCACGCACGCAGCCGCGGCCACCGGCCAGTTGCGTCACATAATCTGCGCGCTGGCGCACTAAAGGGTGGGCATCACTGACCGCAACGCCTAAGCCACATAATTCCATCACCGCTAAGTCGACTACGTCGTCGCCAATGTAGGCCACTTGCTCAGCGTTAAGGTTTAAGTCTTTGAGCAAGGCGTTAAAGCTAAGGCGTTTATCACTTTGGCCTTGATAGACATGCTTAACGCCAAGGGCAGCCATGCGATCCGCGACGATGCGTGAGTCGCGACCGGTAATAATGGCCACTTCTATGCCCGCATTGATCAGCGCTTTCATGCCAAAACCGTCTTTGGTATTAAAGGTTTTAAATTCTTCGCCTTGATTGCCTAAATAAATCAGGCCATCGGACAGCACGCCGTCCACATCGCAAATCAGTAACTGGATTTGGCTTAAGCGCTGCCAAACGCTGCTGGGTATGGGGCCATAAAGGGCAGATTGTTCCATTAGATCACTCCTGCCAGTAATAAGTCATGCATATTAAAGGCGCCTATGGGGTGTTGCTCGTCATCGAGCACCAAGAGGCCGCTAATTTTCTTTTCTTCCATTAATTGTACTGCTTCTGCGGCCAACATATTGGCGTGCACTGTGGTGCACTTAGCACTCATCACCTGATCGATAGTGGTGGTGTGTACGTCAATTTTTTGATCCAGCGTACGGCGCAAGTCGCCATCCGTATAGACACCGGCCAGCTTGTTCTGCTCATCGACCACGGCGGTAAAGCCCAAGCCGCTGCGACCTATCTCCAGCAGCGCATCTATGATCAGCGTGCTAAGGCCTACTTTAGGCACCAGATGTTCTTTATGCATTAAGTCGCTAACACGCAGCAGTAAGCGTTTACCTAAGGCGCCGCCCGGGTGACTGAGGGCAAAGTCGTTGGCGGTAAAACCGCGTGCTTCTAATAAAGAGACGGCCAGTGCGTCGCCCATCACCAAGGCCGCCGTGGTGCTGGCAGTGGGCGCTAAACCTAGTGGGCAGGCTTCTTGCTCGACTCTAGTGCATAAATGCACATTGGCTTCACGGGCCATGGTGGATTGGGTATTGCCGGTTAAACAAATCAGTGGAATGGCGCGGCGTTTGAGCACCGGCAGTAGCGAAATAATCTCACTGCTCTCGCCGGAGTTGGACAAGGCCAGCACCACATCTTGTTTGCCGATCATGCCCAGATCCCCATGACTGGCTTCACCCGGATGCATAAAAAACGCCGGCGTGCCGGTGCTAGCCAGGGTGGCAGCAATTTTATGGGCGATGTGGCCTGACTTGCCCATTCCGGTGACGATAATTTTACCTGGGCAGTCAAAGATCAATTGGCAGGCCTGAGTAAAGGTGTGATCTAAATATTGATAAAGGCCGTCTATGGCCGCCTTTTCAATATCCAGCACGCGTCGGGCAGTTTCTTGGTAGTCAAATTCAACAGTCATGGTGATCTCCAAACTTAAGGCGATGCCATTATAGAAAAGCCGGTGGCGATAAGCGACTAAATACCGTTAGGGAAGGCGTGAGGTGTGCGATAGAAACGCGAGCGAGCGTCAGGGCTGGGCGCTTGGCGCTGGGTGTTCAGTGCATTTGAGTTGCCCATCTATCGGGGAAGCCATACAATTCCTTCTTTTCATTGGGGAATCAGTTTGAGCCAGAACCTTGTTGAAATAAAGGATCTCTGCTTTAGCCATGGTGAGCGAACCTTATACGATGGCATCAGTCTGCAGATCCCTAAAGGTAAAATTACTGCCATTATGGGCCCCAGCGGCATCGGTAAAACCACCATGCTGCGTCTGATTGGCGGCCAGATTAAACCCAGCAGCGGTGAAATCTTATTTGATGGTCAGTCCATTCCTAAGATGGGCCGGACGCGTTTATATGAACAACGCCAGCGCATGGGCATGTTATTTCAAAGTGGTGCGCTGTTTACCGGCATGTCGGTGTTCGATAACGTGGCTTTTTCGCTGCGCGAGCACAGTGGCTTTCCTGAGGCCATGATCCGCACCTTGGTGATGATGAAGTTAGAAGCGGTGGGCTTGCGTGGTGCGGCACAGTTAATGCCTGCTGAATTGTCCGGCGGCATGGCACGCCGTGTCGCCTTGGCCCGCGCCATCGCCCATGATCCCGAATTAATCATGTACGATGAACCCTTTGCCGGTCAGGATCCAATCAGCATGGCGGTACTGGTAAAGCTTATCGCCGAGCTAAATAAAGCCCAAGGCTTAACCTCGATTGTGGTGACCCACGATGTAGACGAGGCGCTGGGCATTGCCGATTACGCCTACGTGATTGCCAATAAAAAGGTGATTGCCGCTGGGACGCCCGATGAGCTGCGCCACAGCACAGACGCGCAATTGGTGCAGTTTTTAGAAGGTCAGGCGGATGGGCCAGTGGCATTTCATTATCCCGCACCGTCATTTAGGGAGTCGTTAGGCCATGTTAATTAATGTTATAGGCCGCCTTGGCCGCCAAGGCGTGGCCAGCCTTACCTCTGGTGGGCGCGCTGGCATCATGTTGGTGCAGGCCCTCATTGGTAAGCCACGGCCGAAGAAGCATTTTCCATTGCTGGTTGAGCAATTATACGTAGTGGGTGTGCAGTCGGTGGCCATTATCTTGGTGTCCGGTCTGTTTATCGGCATGGTGCTGGCGCTACAAGGCTACAACGTCTTGGTGGACTTTGGTGCCGAGGGCATGTTGGGGCCATTAGTGTCGTTATCTTTGCTGCGCGAATTAGGCCCAGTGGTGACCGGTTTGCTGTTTGCGGGCCGTGCCGGTTCTGCGTTAACGGCTGAGCTTGGCTTAATGAAAAGCACCGAGCAGTTATCCAGCCTAGAAATGATGGGCGTGGACCCACTGCGTCGCGTCGTCGCGCCGCGTTTTTGGGCTGGCATGATCAGTATGCCGCTGTTAGCGCTGATGTTTAGCCTAGTGGGCATCTGGGGTGCCAAGCTGGTGGGCGTAGACTGGTTAGGCGTCGATGCCGGCGGTTTTTGGTCGGCCATGCAGGCGGCAGTAGATTTTAAACAAGATATTATGCAAGGCTTTATCAAGACGATGGTGTTTGCCTTGGTAGTAACCTGGATTGCTTTGTTTAACGGTTATGATGCTAAGCCCACGGCGGCCGGCATCAGTCAGGCCACGACGCGTACCGTGGTTCATTCTTCTTTGGCGGTATTGGGGCTAGATTTCGTGCTCACCGTCGTTATGTTTGGATAAATAGTGATGAAATACAGCAAACTGGAATTCAGTGTTGGCTGCTTTATGTTAGCCGGAATTGGCGCCTTACTCTTGCTCGCTTTTAAAGTGGCGGGCATTAATGTACAAGGCCAAGGAGAAAGTTATACCCTCTATGCTAAGTTCGATAATATTGGTGGCTTAAAAGCCCGCTCGCCAGTCAAGGTCGGGGGCGTGGTGGTAGGGCGCGTGAGTAACATAAGCTTGGACGCCAAAGATCAAACCCCAGTGGTGACCTTAAGCGTGAATAGCAATGCGGGTGAATTCTCACAAAGTAGCACCGCCGCCATTCAAACTTCTGGCCTGTTGGGCGAGCAGTATCTGGCGTTAAGCCCAGGCTTCATTGATGAAGACATGGGTATTGGCATGCTCAAGGATGGTGATTTTATTGGCGACACTCAATCAGCATTGGTGCTGGAAGAGTTGATCGGTAAGTTCATATATTCAATTGGTGATAAATAAGCCAACACAGACGCTTAGGAGCAACGCATGAAAAAATTATTGATATCAGGACTATTAGTCCTAGCCGGTACTTGGGCGCCCTTGGCCAATGCTTTGACATTGAACGAACCTTACCAACTGATGAGTGAAGTCGCTCAAAACACCTTTGATCGACTGAACAACGAACAACGCCAGATCAAAGCTGATCCTAAATACTTACGCACCATAGTGCGTGAAGAGATGCTGCCTGGTGTCGATGTGCGCTTCTCGGCTTTTCGCGTGATTGGCAAGCAGCTCAACGACACTACACCGGCCCAGCGTGATGCGTTTGTGAATGCCTTTAGTGAGTACTTAGTGGTGACCTATGCAGATGCCTTGGCCGCCTATGACAAACAAACCCTGAACATTGGCAAAGGCCGCGTCGGTAAAGACGACCAGTTGGTGTCCATTCCGGTCAGCGTGTTAGAGCCGAATAAACCGACCATTAACCTTGAGTTCAAACTGCGTAAAAACAACCGCACCGGTGAGTGGAAGGTGTTTGATATGATAGCCGAGGGCATTAGCTTGCTGTCTGCTAAGCAGTCTGAGTTGAGCGGTCTTATCCGTCAAAAAGGCATCGATAACGTCACCCAAGACTTATTGGCGCACACCAATAAGCCGGTGACGCCGCTGGAACGTAAAAAATGAAATTAGGCCAGTCATTAACGCTGCCATTAACCTTGCCATTAACTCGGGACCAATTGCCCACTTATTGGGCCCAGCGCGCAGAGCTGTTTAGCCAAAATAAAGCAGACTTAAGCGCAGTGCGTGAGATTGACTCAATTGGCTTGGCGTTTTTGGTACAGTGGAGTCAGTCGTTGGCCGCGGATGCGCGGCCATTAACGCTGTCTACGCCGCCGGCGAGTTTTTATCCGCTGGCCGATTTATATGGCGTCGGCGATTTTTTTGCGCCGACCGACAACCTTGCCGAGAGCCAAAATGAGCCTGAATGAATCCAGTACTACTCAACAAAGTATTAATGAACAAGTAGAACAGTTATTGCGCCAAGCCTTGAGCTTGGACGAAGTGTATATCAAGAGCGAAGGCAGTCACTTTAACGTGATTGCGGTGTCAGCTGATTTTGCCGACATGAGCCGCCTTAAGCGGCAGCAGTCCATTAATGGTCCATTACGGGAATTGATTGCCGAAAATACCATTCATGCCCTGACCGTGAAGACCTTTACCCCTGAGCAATGGGCTCGGGAACGAAAATTTATTATGCCTTCCTAAGCGGGAATCAAGATGGACAAATTTAAAATACAAGGCCCTTGTCGGCTAGCCGGCGATGTCACTATTTCTGGTGCTAAAAATGCGGCCTTGCCGATCTTATTTGGCACCTTGTTGTGTGACGAAGCGATCACCTTGTCGAACGTGCCAAAACTGAAAGACGTAGACACCACGCTGCAACTGTTGACCTCTATGGGCTTAACGGTAGCGGAGCAAGATGACAGCTACGTGATTTCTGGCGCCGTTAACAGCCATATCGCCCCTTATGAGCTAGTGCGTACTATGCGTGCCTCTATCTTGGCCTTGGGCCCATTAGTGGCGCGCTTTGGCCAAGCTGATGTGTCATTACCCGGCGGTTGTGCCATAGGTGCACGTCCGGTGAATTTGCACATTCACGGTCTGGAGCAAATGGGGGCCGAGATCCACGTGGAAGACGGTTACATTAAAGCGCGCGTTGATGGTCGTTTAAAAGGCGCGCACATCTTGATGGACATGGTGAGCGTGACCGGTACCGAAAACCTGATGATGGCTGCCGTATTAGCAGAAGGCCGCACGGTTATCGAGAACGCGGCCCGTGAGCCAGAAGTGGTAGATTTAGCCAACTTCTTAAATGCACTTGGCGCTAAAATTCAAGGCATTGGCCAAGACACACTAATTATTGATGGCGTGGAAGCCTTGCATGGCGGTGAATATCGCGTGCAGCCGGATCGTATCGAAACCGGTACCTTCTTGGTGGGCGCGGCAGTCACCGGTGGTGATGTGACCTGTCACAACACAGACCCGCATCTGCTAGAAGCGGTACTGGTGAAACTCAAAGAAGCGGGCGCCGAGATTACCACCGGTGCAGACTGGATCCGTTTAAATATGACCGACCGAGTTCTGAAGCCGGTGGACATTAAAACCGCACCATACCCGGCTTTCCCGACCGACATGCAAGCCCAGTTTACTGTGCTGAATGCGGTCGCCAAAGGCGTGGGTCATGTGACTGAAACCATCTTTGAAAACCGTTTTATGCACGTGCCTGAGCTAAACCGCATGGGTGCCAGCATTGAATTACACGGCAATATGGCGATCTGTGGCGATACCGAGCAGCTCACCGGTGCCACTGTCATGGCCACGGACTTGCGCGCCTCTGCAAGCTTAGTGCTGGCCGGCTTTGTGGCCGAAGGCACCACCTTTGTGGACCGCATTTATCATATCGACCGCGGTTATGAAGTGATCGAAGATAAACTGTCTGCCCTCGGCGGCAAGATAGAGCGCATTAAAGGCTAGCTCGTAAGGAGTGAAACGTAAGGGGGGAGGGGTAACACAACGAGTCTTCGGAATTGCCTGTGATGCAGCCTTATCACACTACGTTTAGCTGATAAAAAGGGGTTAGGTGCATTTGCACCTAACCCCTTTTTTAATGGGTGCGCGGCTATCATTTTGATCGCCTTACGTTAAAGATAAACACCGCTCTGGGCGGAGCTATCGCAGTAGCGCGAAGCGGCACGTTAAACCGAGATATAGCTGCAGATTTAGCGAAACGGTAAAACGAGGAGGAGTTCCAAACTATCCTGCTGCGCAGGATCAGCCGGCTAAAGCTGTTTCTACAACAGACGGTGTGTGTCTGTCTTTATGTCGTCCCCTTTACTCTTCACCCCTCACGATCAATTACCGCAAGCGCTGAAAGCGTTTATCTTCTTCAATGTTAATGGTTAAGGTCATTATTTTACCTTGGCGCAGTAAGGTCGCGATTATAGTGCTGCCAGGCTTGGTTTCGGCAATTTTATCCATGGCGTGGCGGGTATTACGAATCGGCTCATCGTCTAATTTCAGTAACACATCCTCGACCAAGATACCGGCCTTGGCGGCAGGGCCGGTTTCGTTAATGCCCTCTACAAATAAGCCGGTACGATCACCCATTTTCAGTAATTGTGCCATTAGCGGCGGTATATCGGCACCGCTTATACCTAAGTAACCGCGGATCACTCGGCCGTGGCTGATCAGCTCCTGCATAATGCGCTGGGCTAACGCGTAGGGAATAGCAAAGTTGATGCCGTAGCTTTCTTGATGGGCCAAGCTTTGAAAGGAGGCGGTATTAATACCGACGATTTCCCCGTAGACGTTAATGAGCGCGCCGCCGGAGTTACCGGCATTAATGGCCGCATCGGTTTGCAGTAAGTCTTGGCGGCCATTACTGTCGGGCCCCATGCTCGATAAGCCTGAGCGCCCAGTGGCGCTGATAATGCCTTGGGTAATGGTTTGCCCAACATTATAAGGATTGCCGATAGCCAGCACAATATCGCCCACTTGCGGCGCCAGTTCATTGTCTTGTGGGATCACCGGTAGCTGCTCGGCATTAATCTTTAATACCGCTAAATCGGTCGGCACATCAAAGCCGGTGACTTCGCCGTTAAGAATGCGGCCATCTTGCAGCGCCACTATCACCTGATCCGCGTCGGCGATCACATGATAATTAGTTAACACATAACCTTGGTCGGTCATGATTACGCCTGAGCCTAAACTGGTGGAGCTTAGCTCAGGTGCGGCATCGCCACGCTGAAAACTGCGGGTATAAATATTGACCACGGCGGGGCCGGCACGGTTGGCCGCATAGGAGAAGCTGGAGACACCCACCTGCTGGTTGCGCCACCAATGCTCAAAAGGCTGAGTCTTAAGTTGCGGGAACACCACCAATAGCAATAACGCCATCAGTATCCCGAAGGCGACGGCCTGAACAATAAACTTTAGTGGAGCAAGTAAGCGCATAGAGAATTTGGCTGTTAACAAAAGAGTTACAGCATAACACAAAGTAAATCATTGGGAGCAAAGGGGAAATCAAGCTGTCAGCTAAAGATAAAAGCAGTGCACACATCCGTGCAGTATGGGTACGAGATGGTTTTTGTAGTCGCCCGTCTCTTTATCAAAGAGACGGGCGACTACAAGGGATTAAAATTGCCGGCTACCGATGAAATCCGGCAGCGCCAGTTTTGGTACACAAAGCTAACGCTTAGCGAACATAAAAAAGCAGCGCTAAACGCTGCTTTTAATTTTTACCATTATTTAACCGCCGTGGTAGGGATTAGCTTGGTTCTAGGCGTTATTCTATCTCAACACCAAATACAAAGAGGAGTTACCGCGCTGAATATTCAGTGCTATTACGTCGGGTTTCGCTTCTATTATTTTGCGTAACTGGGCGAGATTTTTTATCCGCTTACGGTTGACGCCGATAATAACATCGTCTTTTTCCAGTCCAGACATGGCCGCTGGCGAGCGCGGTGCCACTTCTATGACTTTCACGCCTTTCACCCCATCTTTAGTCTCGGTTTTGGCCAGCGTCGCGCCTTCGAGCGCCTCGTTTAAGGTGTTGGCGGCGACATTTTCGTCTTCGGCTCGGGCCAAGGTTACGTCAACCTCTTGCTTCTTACCGTCGCGGAATATGCCTAAGTTCACGGTTTTATCGGCGCCCATGGTGGCGACCTTGGCGCGTAACTCGCTAAAAGAGCGCACCGGTTTATTATCTAAGCTGATAATAATGTCACCGGCTTTTAAGCCCGCTTTATCGGCGGAGGAATCTTCGATTACCTGACTGACGAAAGCCCCATGCTGGCTACGATAGCCAAAGGTGCGTGCCAGTTCGGAAGTCAGCTCGCCGCCCATCACGCCCAGCACGCCACGGCGTACTTCACCGTATTCGATGATCTGTTCCGTCAGGCTTTTCACCATATTGGCGGGAATCGCAAAGCCGATGCCGATGTTGCCGCCGTTGGGACCTAAGATAGCGGTATTAATGCCCACCAATTTACCCTCAAGATCGAGCAGGGCGCCACCTGAGTTGCCGGAGTTAATGGCGGCATCGGTTTGAATGAAGTTTTCTAGGTTTTCGACATTTAAGCCAGAGCGACCTAAGGCGCTGATAATGCCTGAGGTCACGGTTTGGCCGAGGCCAAAGGGGTTGCCGATGGCAATAGCAAAGTCACCGACTCGCAGCTGATCTGAGTCGGCAAATTCGATTTCGACTAAATCTTTGGCATCTACCTTCAATAAGGCGATATCGCTTTGTTTATCGCTGCCAATTAATTCGGCTTCGTATTCTTGACCATCCATCAAGGTTATCAGGATTTTATCTGCATCAGAGATTACGTGATTATTGGTGATCACATAGCCTTTCTTAGCATCAACAATGACCCCAGAACCCAGTGCTTGAAACGGGCGCTCTTGTACCTGTTCACCCTGCATCTCTGGCCCAAAGAAGAAGCGAAACGGCTCGGGCAACACTTGACGACTGATTTTATTACCAGACACGGAGATATTGACCACCGCAGGGGTCACTTTTTCCAGCACTGGGGCTAGGCTGCGAATATCGCTACCCGCCGCCAAGGGCAATGCCGCTTGGGCGGCGGGTATGACGGCTAGGCCAATACTCAGTGCCAAGGCTGACACCAAAGGGAGTCGAGATTTCATACAGATGCTCCTAATTGTCTATTAATAAGATCTATAAATACGGTCAAACAATGCGACAAGAAAAATGAATATTCAGACTTATGCAGACCTCTGTAGGTCCATAAGAGTTCCTAAGGCCGAGCTAATATTTAAGCTCAACGCTATTAAATGGTGGCATTATTCTTCAGTTCAAGCCCATATCCCCATGAGATCAAGCACTTGTGCTGAGCTGTCCTAGCTTTAGCTCCCGTTACTTGCTCAAAGCGTAACCTAGCCAGTACACTAGCCTGCCATGTTCCATGATAGCGGTAATCATTCTTGCCATGAGCCCCAGTGAACGATATCAGGCCGATTTGCAGCGCGCCGACTTTGTTGAAGACAGCGCCCAACAATTGGCGGTACGCCATTTACAGCGTTTATATGATGAGTTGCTACTCCCAGTGTTGCCTGTACCTCGGCCAAGTTTTTGGCAGCAGCTTACCCGCCAACCAGCCCCGCCTACTGAGGCTATTACCGGCCTGTATTTTTGGGGCGGCGTAGGGCGTGGTAAAACCTACTTGATGGATACCTTTTATGATTGTTTGCCCTTTGATAATAAACTCAGAGTGCACTTCCATCATTTTATGCAGCGAGTGCATACAGAGCTGCAAAGCCTGAACGGACAAGTGGATCCACTAAAAGTGGTGGCCACCAACTTAGCCAAACAAGCGCGCATTATTTGTTTCGATGAGTTTTTTGTCTCTGATATCACTGACGCCATGATCTTGGGCACCTTGTTTGAGTATTTGTTTGCTGAGGGTATGATTTTAGTGGCCACCTCTAACATTCCTCCCGACGAGCTTTATCGCAATGGCTTGCAAAGAACGCGCTTCTTACCGGCCATAGCGCTGATTAAGCAGCATTGCAGCGTCGTAAATGTAGACTCAGGTATCGATTATCGGCTCCGCACCCTGCAACAGGCCAATCTTTATCATTGGCCATTAACGGCTGAGGCGACGGCCGCGTTGGCGGAGTATTTTGCCAGCCTAAGTTTGGGCGATGCGCGCTGGGAGCAAGAGATTCACGTCAATCACAGACCCTTAATGACCATAGCCGAGGGCGCGGGCGTACTCTATATGGATTATCAAGAGTTGTGCTGTACGCCACGCTCCCAGCTTGACTATATTGAGCTGGCGCGTCGTTATCACACCATCATAGTGGCCAATGTGAGGGCGATGGGCCCCGAGACCAGCGATGCGGCGCGGCGCTTTATTGCCTTGGTGGATGAATTTTACGAACGGCGCGTGAAGTTAATCCTCTCGGCGGCCGTGCCCATGAAGGAGCTTTATCAGTCTGGGCTGCTGGAATTTGAGTTTCAACGCTGCTTGTCACGATTGATTGAAATGCAATCCCATGAATATCTTGCCAGAGAGCATTTGCCTTAACTAACAGCGCGTGCCCTCCAGTATTAGAGAACAACATTTTTTGCCACGGAAGAACACGGAATCCACAGAAAAATAGCGATCAGATCTGAATAGGCCAACGCTGCAAATATTTTTATCGGTAAGAGGCCAAATCCTAAACACTCTTATCTTTGTTTTTCCGAGGGTTCCGTGGATTCAGTGGCAGATCGGGGTTTATCTATAGGCTGTGTGCTTGCGCTGCTGTTTTAAGCAGAATTCCCTTTCTTTAGCAGGGGTAGAATGTCAAAATATGCGCCCCCGTATCAGGGCATGATATTGGGAAGGGGTAGGGCGAACCTACTAATTTTAATGGGCATTGAAATTAGTAGGTGATTATTACGGCAACTTTACCTATAATCGCCCAGCCCACGTTACACCGCTGTCTAACGGACGGCATCACTGTAAACAGACTAGTACTCGAAGGGGTATATGTTTGCTCGTGTTTTGCGCAAGTGCGCAAGTGTATAATTCATTTAAGTATTTTGGGTTTATCCATGAAAACTTTTGTTGCTAAGCCAGAAACCGTAAAGCGTGACTGGTATGTTGTTGATGCAGAAGGCAAAACTCTGGGTCGTTTGGCCTCTGAGATTGCGCTTCGTCTGCGTGGTAAGCATAAGCCGGAATATACTCCGCACGTTGACTGTGGCGATTACATCGTTGTAGTAAATGCTGAGAAAATTCAGGTAACCGGTAATAAAGCCGAAGGCAAAATTTACTATTCTCACTCCGGTTTTCCGGGTGGTTTGAAATCAATCACTTTCGAAAAGCTGATTGTACGCAAGCCAGAGATGGTCATTGAGTCTGCCGTTCGCGGCATGCTGCCTCGTGGCCCACTGGGTCGTGCTATGTTCCGCAAGATGAAAGTCTTTGTGGGCGCGCAGCACAACCACGCGGCGCAACAACCTCAAGTACTGGACATCTAAGGCGGGATTAGGCAAATGGCAGAAACTCAATACTACGGTACTGGTCGTCGTAAAAGCTCAACTGCACGAGTATTCGTGAAGCCGGGTAGCGGCAATATCGTAATTAACAAACGTTCTTTGGATCAGTACTTTGGCCGCGAGACCGCCCGTATGGTGGTTCGTCAGCCTTTGGAACTGGTTGAAATGACCGAAAAATTTGATCTGTATATCACTGTTTCTGGTGGTGGCATTTCTGGTCAGGCTGGCGCAATTCGTCACGGCATTACACGTGCCCTGATGCAATTCGACGAGACCTTGCGCGCTTCTCTGCGTAAAGCGGGCTTCGTTACGCGTGACGCTCGTAAAGTTGAGCGTAAGAAAGTTGGTCTGCATAAAGCACGTAAGCGTCCTCAGTTCTCCAAGCGTTAATTGGGACGGCGTTTTACAACAAAAGCCCGGGGTTTACCCGGGCTTTTTTATATCTGAAAAAATAATTTTCTGTTGCTAGTAAAACGTTGTTTTTAAATAAAAAATAATATTATAAGAAATCATTTACTGCCACTTCCCCCGTCCTTGTAAAGGAAGGCGTTTTTCTTTAGAATTTCAGGGTTTTTGTGGCAATTGAAACCATAATATCCGCCGCAGTTGTCACAAGCCGTCTCGAAGCATGGAACGAACAATAAACGCGCGGAGACCAAATGGGAGAGTTTTTGGATGAGCAATGCGCCAGTTAATACCGGTCGCCGCAGATTTCTAACCTGGTCAACCACAGTCGTGGGTGGGGTTGGAGCTGCTTTTGCCGCGGTACCTTTTATTGCTTCTTGGAACCCCAGCGCAAAAGCGAAAGCTGCCGGGGCACCCGTAGAAGTAGATGTGAGCAAAGTTGAACCGGGTCAGTTAATCCGAGTAGAGTGGCGTGGTAAGCCCGTATGGGTGGTCCGTCGTAACCAAGAGACGCTTGATTCGCTGACTAAGCTTGATGATCAGCTACGGGATCCCGATTCCGCTGAGCCACAACAGCCAGATTATGCGCAAAACGCATATCGCTCGATCAAACCTGAATTACTCGTGACAGTAGGTATTTGTACCCATCTTGGGTGTTCACCTACTTACTTGCCAGATACCTTTGGCGAGCAGGTTCAGGGAGTGACCTCTGGTTTCTTCTGCCCTTGTCACGGTTCCAAGTTTGATATGGCCGGTCGCGTTTTCAAAAGCGTTCCTGCGCCATTGAACTTGGTGATCCCCCCTTATTATTATGTCAACGACGCCACGATTTTAGTGGGCGAAGACGGCGAAGGAGCCTAAGCATGTTGGGTAAACTCGTAAACTGGATCGACGAACGGATCCCGATGACGGCGACCTACAACAAGCACGTAGGTCAGTATCCGGCACCGAAAAACTTTAACTTTTGGTATTTCTTTGGCTCACTGGCCATGCTGGTGCTGGTAAATCAGCTGCTGACTGGTGTCTGGTTAACCATGAACTACAATCCGTCCGGTGACGGCGCTTTTAACTCCATTGAATACATAATGCGTGATGTGGAGTACGGCTGGTTACTGCGTTATATGCACAGTACCGGTGCCTCTGCGTTCTTCGTGGTAGTGTATCTGCACATGTTCCGTGGCCTGATCTATGGCTCTTACCAGAAACCACGCGAACTGCTGTGGCTGTTCGGTATGCTGATTTTCTTAGTGCTGATGGCTGAAGCCTTTATGGGCTATCTGTTGCCGTGGGGCCAGATGTCTTATTGGGGCGCGCAGGTTATTATTTCATTGTTCGGTGCCATTCCGGTGATCGGCGATGACTTAACACTGTGGATCCGTGGTGACTATGTTATCTCGGGCGTCACTTTGACCCGTTTCTTTGCCTTGCACGTGATAGCGCTGCCTTTGGTGTTAGTGATACTGGTGTTCTTACACATAGTAGCGCTGCACGAAGTGGGTTCTAATAACCCTGATGGCATCGACATTAAGAAAGTAAAAGATGAAAACGGCTGGCCGAAAGACGCTATTCCGTTCCACCCTTACTACTCTGTAAAAGACATAGTGGGCGTGGCAGGCTTCTTGTTTATTTTTGCCTTCTTTATCTTCTTTATGCCCGAGGGTGGTGGTTACTTCTTAGAAGCGCCTAACTTTGAAGCGGCTAACAGCCTGAAGACCCCTGAGCACATAGCGCCAGTGTGGTACTTCACGCCTTTCTACGCCATTTTGCGTGCGGTACCTGATAAGTTAACCGGTGTTATCTTGATGGGGCTGTCGATAGCGGTGCTGTTCTTGTTGCCTTGGCTTGACCGTTGCAACGTGCGATCGTTCCGCTACCGTAGCAAACTGCATTTGTTGAACATCACTCAGTTTGTGATCTGCTTCGTTATCTTGGGTGTGCTGGGTACTTTGGCTTCTACTCCCACCCTGACGTTGTTGGCGCAAATCTGTTCCTTTGGTTATTTCGCCTTCTTTGTACTGTTGTTCTTCTACAGTAAAAACGAAAAAACCAAGCCGCTGCCAGAGAGGGTGACATTTTAATGAAGAAGTTAATCATTGCTGTACTCGCCTTTTTACCAGCCTTGGCCTTCGGCTCAGCTGCGGTCAAGCTAGACAAGGCGCATTATGACTTGACCGATAAGGCCTCATTGCAAAATGGCGCTAAATTGTTCATGAACTATTGTGCGGCTTGCCACGGTACTCAGCACCAGCGTTATAACCGCGTGGCTGCAGACTTAGGCATTCCAGAAGATGTGATGCAGGCTAATCTCAACTTTACCGGCGTACCTATCGGTGAGTTGATGAAAAACTCCATCCCTGAAAAAGACGCGGCCACTTGGTTTGGCGCCCCACCACCGGATTTAACACTGGTAGCACGGGTGCGTGGCACTGACTGGTTATATACCTATTTGCGTTCTTTCTATAAAGATGACGAGCGTCCTTTTGGCGTGAATAATCTGGTGTTTCCATCGGTGGGTATGCCCCACGTATTGGAGCCACTGCAAGGTAGCGCTAGGTTAAAAACCAAAGTACATACCGTGGATGGTGAAGAAGTCATCACGCCCGTTGGCATCGAAGTGGATGGTAATGGCGAGTTGAGCGGGGAAGAATACGATGCTGCAGTATTGGATATCGTTAACTTCTTAGCTTATTCCGCTGATCCCATTAAGCTGGAACGTCATCGTATTGGCTATTGGGTACTCGGTTTCTTAGCTATCTTCTTTGTCTTCGCTTATCTGTTGAAGAAAGAATACTGGCGTGACGTACACTGATTAGACATCGTCTAAGCTAACTTTTGGGGCGGCAATGGGGCAAAAATGCTTCATTGCCGTTCCTGTTTATGATTTGTGGAGGATCTAATGGCAGTTGCGGCTAATAAACGTTCTATCATGACGTTGTTTTCGGGTGCTGAAGATATTTACAGTCACCAAGTACGTATCGTGTTGGCTGAAAAAGGTGTCAGCGTTGAAATCAGCCAGGTTGAGCTGGATTCGCTCCCTGAAGAAATGCTGGAGCTGAATGCGTATGGCACTTTGCCGACTTTGGTTGACCGTGAGCTGGTGCTGTATGAATCAGACATCATCATGGAGTATCTGGATGAGCGTTTTCCTCATCCACCGCTGATGCCGGTTTATCCGGTGGCACGCGGCAGCAGTCGTTTGATGATGCATCGTATCAAACAAGACTGGTATTCCTTAGTTGAGCGTATTCAACGTAACGATAAAGCCGACGAAGCCCGCAAAGAATTACGCGAAGCTTTGTTAGCGGTAGCCCCCATCTTTGGCGAGTACTCTTACTTTATGAGTGAAGAGTTCAGCTTGGTGGATTGCTACATGGCACCTTTGTTATGGCGTTTGCCATCTTTGGGTATCGAGCTGTCGGGCCGTGGTGCTAAAGAGTTGAAAGGCTATATGATCCGCTTGTTTGAGCGCGAGTCGTATCAAGCGTCCATGACCGAAGCTGAGCGTGATATTGGTGGTAAGATTTAATTATGGATAATCTGACACCCAGCCGTCCTTATCTGTTGCGTGCCTTTTATGAGTGGCTGTTAGATAACGAACTGACGCCTCATTTACTGGTGAATGCGGGCTTGCCGCACACCACGGTACCACAGCAGTATGTTAAAGATGGCCAGATAGTGCTGAACATAGCACCCACGGCCGTCGTTGGCTTACAGATGGATAACGATGCGGTGAGTTTTAGCGCGCGTTTTGGTGGTTCGCCATTTCAGGTGTACGTACCTATGGCGGCCGTGGTGTCGATTCAGGCCAGAGAAAACGGTGCGGGCACCTTTTTTCCACCTGAAGTTGCTTATGATGCTTGGCTTGCCAGCTTAGACGCCGATGGGCCGAAAAGCATTGACTCAAGCACAGAGCCAGATGATCCAGCTTCGCCGCCAAGTACGCCGCCTAAGAAGGGCAGACCCAGCTTACGCGTCGTTAAGTAATTAAATAGTAAGTAATTAAGTCGTGAAGTCTTAATCAGTTACTAGAAGCAAAAACGCAGCCCTTGGGCTGCGTTTTTTTATGGCTGGAATAGGTGGTGAGGAGTGAGGTGTAAAGAGTGAGGGGATGTATGATTTTCACGCCTCACGCCTCACGCCTCACGCCTCACGCCTCACGCCTCACGCCTCACGCCTCACGCCTCACGCCTCACGTTTTAAGATCGCGCACGCTGACACTATCAATAATATCCTTCAGATGCTGGGTGAGCTGGGCCACTTCATAGCTGGTTTGCATATTATCTTGGGCGTGATCCGAAGTGCTTTCGGCGGACTGGCTGATCAAGTGCACCTTGTTGGTGATTTCACTGGATACATGGGATTGTTGCTCGGCGGCGATAGCAATCATCATATTTAAATCGTTCATCACGCTAATTTGTTGCGCTATCTCTTCAATGGAGCTTTCAGAGGTTTGGGTCTGAGCCACGCCGTTGTTGGCCAGTGTTAAACATTCAGCCATCACGCTTACCGCTTGGAGGGTGGTACTTTGCAGGCGCGCTATGGTTTGCTCGATATCGGCAATGGAACCTTGGGTGCCCCAGCAAGGCTACGTATATCATCGGCCACCACCTGCAAAGCCATGGCCTTGCTCACCGGCGCGGGCGGCTTCAATGGCGGCATTTAAGGGTTATCTCGTTTTCTGCTTGACTAAGGTGCCGCCTGCACAAATTCAAATACCGTAATCACCCGTTTTACACCGGCTATGTTACGGGCCAATTGCACTGAGATATCCGCTTCTTTTTGCGTGACCAAGCCAATCAGGAATACTTCACTATTTTCAGTGACGACTTTGACTTTAGTGCCATCTATGTTCTTTTCGGCCAATAAAGTGCTTTTAACCTTAGAGGTGAGCCAAGTGTCCTGACTGCGTGCGGTAATGTCGAGGGGCTTCGTAATGCGCAATTCATTAAAGACTTCCGTCACGCCGGGCACGCCTTTCACCACTGCTTCTGCTTGTTGACTGTATTCTTGGGTGGGTGTTTGGCCAACTAATAAGCTCTTGCCATTGGTGGTGATCACCACCACGCGGCTGTCTGCCCATAAAGGATTAGTGGTGCCTAAGCGATGTGTAGCGCGCATATCTACGGCTTGGTCGCTGACTTGGGTGGAAACTGCTCTGCGGTCGGTGATGGAGCCAAAGCCGGTGCCGGCACCGGCGAGCATCACGCCGGCACAGCCTTGTAAGAGTAGCGTTACAGCGAAAAGTAGCGTGAGTTTATGGCTCATTAGTCATCTTCCTCTTGCGGGAACAAAGTACGGTCAATCAAGTCACACAAGCAATGCAGTGTTAATAGATTGACCTCATGAATACGCGGCGCACGCAGCGCCGGCACCCGAATTTCTACATCATTGGGGCCTAATAAACCGGCCAGCTCACCGCCATCTTTGCCGCTAAGGGCCACTATGGTCATATCACGGCTGAGTGCGGCTTCTGCCGCCTTAATGAGATTACGGCTATTGCCACTGGTGGAGATCACCACTAACACATCACCTTCTTGACCTAAGGCGCGAATTTGGCGGCCATAGGCTTCATCAAAATGTTGATCCACGGCAATGGCACTGATGCTGCAGGTATCTAGGGTTAAACAAATAGCAGGCAGCGCGGGGCGCTCGGTTTCGTAACGGTTAATCAATTCACTCACAAACAATTGTGCCAAGGCATTAGAGCCGCCATTGCCGCAAACCAATAATTTATTACCGTTTAATAAACACATCACCATCATTTGCGCGGCCGCCAAAATATCATCGGGTAGCGCTTCGGCGGCGGCAATCTTAGTTTGAATACTTTCGGTAAAGCTGGCTTTGATCTCGTCCTGCATTGCTGTTCCTTAAAAGGCGTTCTGTAACCAATGAAGATCCATACCTTCATAGGCGATTAAATCAAAACGACAGGGCTGTTGTGCTTCGTTTAAGCCCTGTGCTTGTAAATAATATAAGGCCGCACGGCGCAGCTTTTGTTGCTTAGCGGGCGTGACCGAGGCGGCTGCGCCACCAAAATAACCATGACTGCGATAACGCACTTCCACAAACACTAAGGTGTGATCGCTATACATGATTAAATCAATTTCGCCGAGCTTGCACCAGTAGTTGCGTGCAGCCAAGGTTAGCCCTTGGCTCAGTAAAAATTGCTCGGCGCGGCGCTCAAACTGCTCGCCCTTGCTTTGTGTTGGGGAAAGGGCCACTTGGTTGGTGGATGACTTAGGGCTGTGACTCAAACTCGCGCTCAAGTTCTTGCTCACGCTCGAGATTAAGTTCTTCAGTCGTGTCAGCTGGGGCTTGGTAGCCTTCGGTTTGCCAGTCGCCATCCTGATACTCCATCCACTGCGAGCGTCGCTCTATGATGCCTCGCTCATTGATGCTGATGTCGCCGGTTAAGCCTGAAGCTGCCACAGAACCCAGTCGTAGATCGTTAAGCTGGGGGATTATGCTGACCGCATCATAACCGAGCGCAAATAAGCGTAACCAAGAGCTGCTGCTATTGGGCCACTGCTGCTCTACCTCGGCCATTAGCTGTGCCTGACCGCCAAATATCCACGGCATGTCCCCAAGCTTGACGCCATTAAGCTCGCTCATGGGCGCTGAACCGCCGGGAATAAAGCTGCGCGACGTAACATAAGTCGGGAAGCGTTTGGCTCGGCTGTCACGCACAAAGTCAAAGTAGGGCAGGATAAAGCGCGTTTCGGTGGCGTTAGAGGCCATAAATAGCGAGTCGATAGCGCCATTGCTGGCCGCAGGCGTATTGTCACCGATGGGCTGGATCACGCCGGCCGCAAGTGGCGGGCTCGCACCGTCGCTGGCTTTGGTATTGAGCGCGCGGCGTACATCGGCTTCTATGGCTTGCTGGCTACTAAAATAGGCAAGGCGCGCGCCTTGACCACTAAGCTGTTTCCAAACCCGATTAAACTCGGTGGCACTGCGTTTACCCAACTCATTACCGGGTGCAAACACCAAGGGTTGGCGATGACCTTGCTCCCACATATGCAGTGCGGCATCGGCGGCTTCACTTTCGGGCGATAAGGCAAAGTAATAGCGATGGGCTAAGCCTTGCTTTTGCGGCGGCATATTTAACGCCAATTGCGGCATCGCCGGATCCAGATTAGCCAAGGCCGCTATATCACCTTTAAGTAGCGGACCAATAATAAAGTCGGCACCGGCGGCTTGCAGTTGCTGATATACCTTAGCCATGTCACTGGTTTGGGTATCAAAAAAGCTTAAGCGTGAAGCTTGGCCTTGATGAGCGCGCTCAATGCCGTTACGAATAGCGGCCGCTTGGGTAGCTAACTGACCGGTTAAGGGCAGCAGCACCGCAATGTGGCTCGGCTGATAGCTGTCGAGGGCCAGCATGCTGCTCTCGGCCAAGCCTTCAGGCAGATAATAAGCGCCCGGATGCTCGGGGTAGCTGTTACGCCAAGAGTTGAGCTGCCAGTTGCGCTGTTCGTCATTGGTGCTTGGAGTATTTAAAATCGCCATTAATCGCAACCAAGCTTGAGTATTAGGCTCATATTTCTCAGTTAGTGCGCCGCGTAGCATATCGCTGGACACAGGAGCAAGCAGTGCATAGATACGCTCTAAGTTGGCTTGCTGCGCGGGTCCGGCCAGATATTGATGGCGTTGGGCTAACATATCCGCCGCCGCAATCGGCAGACTTTGCTGTTCGAACCGATTCGCTTGTAACAATAAGTAATAGCTGAGCACATTGGGCGCTAAGCGATCCGGCTCTATGTTGGTCAGTAATTGCTCGGAGAGCCCGTCATGGCCAGTCACTAGCGCCATTTGTGCCTCTAACAAGCTCAAAATGGGCTGCTGCTCTTGGGGCGCGGTTTTTTGTAACTGCACCAGCTGATTTTTCGCTGCCACCACGTTATTTTCTTGCAGCCAAGCGCGAATGGCTAACACTTGCCAACTAAAAGCATCGGCGGGGTTAGCGTTGCGCGTTTGTTTTAGATATTGCTCGCCACTTTGTTCGATGGTGCTAAACATGTCTGGCGGAGTATCAGATAACCGCTGCGAAATAGTGTTGCTGCCACAGGCTAGTAGCAAATATGAAAGCACCAAGGTGCATAATAGCCGTGTTACACTCTTGCTGTGATGTAATGTTGCCAATCCCTTTAATCCCAAGCTGTGTCATTCTAGTCCTAATTCTAATAGGGCCATGACGGTGAAACAATTGCTCGACAGGAGTTCTCATGAGCCAAGCCGCTGCACTTTATATAGTGCCAACCCCCATCGGAAACCTGAATGATATCAGCCAGCGTGCACTGGATACATTACAAGAGGTTGATTTAATAGCTTGTGAAGATACCCGTCATACGGCGAAACTGCTATCTCATTACCAGATTAATACGTCTACCTGGGCGTTACACGACCACAATGAGCAATATAAGTCCGAGCAGCTAGTGGCGCGCCTAGTAGGCGGACAAAGTGTAGCCCTAGTCTCGGATGCGGGCACGCCTTTGATCAGTGACCCTGGCTATCACTTGGTCAATCGCTGTCGTGAGGCGGGTATTCAAGTGATAGCACTGCCCGGCCCTTGTGCCGCTATTACTGCCTTATCGGCGGCGGGCTTGCCCACGGATCGCTTTGCCTTTGAGGGTTTTTTGCCTAGCAAAGAAAAAGCGCGCTTAGATAAAATAGAACAATTAAAAGACGAACCCCGCACCTTAATTTTTTATGAATCGCCCCGGCGTTTGCTGCACAGTGTGGCCGCGATAGTGGAAGTATTAGGCGCAGAACGTCAGTTAGTAGTAGCGCGTGAAATCACCAAGACCTTTGAGTCGATTCACAGCCTGCCGGCCGGTGAAATGTTGCAGTGGCTGGGTGAAGATACTAATCGCAGCCGCGGCGAAATTGTATTGATGGTGGCCGGCTATCGCCCAAGCGTTGAAGATGAATTGTCGGCCGAAGTGCTGCGCACGTTAACTCTGCTGTGTAGCGAGCTACCGCTGAAGAAAGCCGCAGCATTGACCGCTGAAATCCATGGCTCGAAGAAAAATGCCTTGTACAAGTACGGACTCGAGAATGGGCTTTAACACAGCGCTAAGTACATAGCGCCCAGCACCAAGCTTAAGGACGTAAAGACTAAATGCTCTTTCGCCACGGAACCCACGGAAAAATAGAGATAAGAACGGAACTGATTGTTACCGCAGGGCAAGATCTCGAACGTTTTTTAGCCAACTCAGCTATATTTGACCTGCTCGCCTCAGTGTGATCTTATACTCTCTTTTGGGAGAGCCTAGATGAACACGGATGCTTTTACACAGTATTTTGGTGAGATAGACGACCCTCGCCAACCAGCCAAAATTATCTATCCGCTATTCGATGTATTGTTCCTCACCATTTGTGCTGTCATCGCTGGTGCTGAGGGTTGGGAAGACATCGAAGACTTTGGGAGTGCTCACCTGAATTGGTTTCAAAAAAAGGGCTTATTTCCAGAGGGAGTGCCAGTTCACGATACTATCGCTAGGGTGATTTCCCGCCTCGATCCCGTTCAGTTTCAGCAATGCTTTATTCGCTGGGTTCAGTCGATAACACACCGTACTGATGGTGAGCTTATCGCCATTGATGGCAAGGTACTACGCGGCTCTTACGATAGAGAGAATAGACAATCGACCATCCATATGGTCAGCGCTTTTTCCTCCGCTAATGGCGTGGTCATGGGCCAATTAAAAACCAATGCCAAGTCGAACGAAATTACCGCTATTCCAGCGCTGCTCAAGTTGTTGGATATCAAGGGATGCTTGATTTCTATTGATGCCATGGGCTGTCAGACCAACATTGCCAAGACTATTATCAACCAAGGTGGCGACTATTTACTGGCAGTAAAAGGTAATCAAGAGTTGTTGTTTAAAGCGGTGCGAACAACCCTATCAGCGAGCATAGCTGTCTCCACAAACCCCGATAAGATCAACATTGAGCAGGGGCACGGTCGTACTGAGATCCGAGAATATCATGTATTGCCAGCAGGCGATTTAGCGCACCAGTTTCCTGACTGGAAAGGCCTAAAAACTATCGGGGTGGCTATTGGCTATCGTCGTGAAAAATCAGGTAAATCCTCGCTTGAGTATCGTTACTATATCAGCTCAGCAGAGCTCGATAGTATCCGTTTCGGCAAGGCAGTCCGTGGGCATTGGGGTATCGAAAATAGCCTGCATTGGGTGTTGGATGTGTCAATGAAAGAAGATGCCTGCCCCATTTACCGTGAGAATGGGGCTGAAGTGCTGGCGAGCATCCGTCACTTAGCACTCAACATGATACGCTCTGAGACATCAAGGAAAGCCAGTGTTCGTCGAAAGCAAAAAATGGCGAGTATGAGTTGTGCTTACTTGGATAAAATATTAGTTGCTGGATTTACTGTGTTGGGCAAAAAATAAACAAAGATGACCTCACTATACAAAATTGATTATTTTTTATACACGACTAACTTAGTATGCTAAGAACAATATGTTCACGCTCTCACCCTGGATTGTTACCGCCTTATTGAATCATCACTTTTCCTGATTACTTATGAACCTCAGCTATTATGCGCCCTGTTTTGGTTTGTTCTTTTGTAGCTGCCGGTCTGGCTCCCAGGTCAAATGGTCTGGGTTTTGTAGCAGCCAATTCATTCGGCTGGCCAGCTTTGCTGGCTGTTACTGAGGTTTAGATTTAAACCAAAACATAAAACCGAGCCGAATAAATTGGCTCCTACAAGAGAATAGACATGTGCCACTCTGTAAGTCATTGAATTTGCTCATGAAGAATTATTGAGATGTGGCTGGGCTTTATGGGTAATCAGGTCACTTTTTGTTTTTATCTCAGCTTAGTTGGTCCGTGTTCTTCCGTGGATTCTATGGCAAATAAGGTCTTTGTCCCTTAAAAGGTCTTGGTCTCTTTGGGCTTAGTGTTTTTTATTCCATTTAACATTAAAAATTCAGCATTCAACATTGGTATAAAGACGGGGCTGGTGTACAATCCGCGGCGGAGTTGGCCGGGTAATCGCTGCTTCGTCGTTGTGCCCTCGGGCATACGGGCGGAGGGGAGGAAAGTCCGGGCTCCATAGGGCAGGGTGCCAGGTAACGCCTGGGGAGCGTGAGCTCACGACCAGTGCAACAGAGAGTAAACCGCCGATGGCTCGCAAGAGCACAGGTAAGGGTGAAAGGGTGCGGTAAGAGCGCACCGCGCGACTGGCAACAGTTCGTGGCACGGTAAACTCCACCCGGAGCAAGACCAAATAGGCCTCCATGGGCGCGGCCCGCGCTGGAGGCGGGTAGGTTGCTTGAGCCAGTGAGCGATTGCTGGCCTAGAGGAATGATTACTAATCGAGCTTGCTCGATACAAAACCCGGCTTACAGGCCAACTCCCACCATTTAAAAACGCAGCTTCGGCTGCGTTTTTTCGTTGCTGGCTCCATTCGCTTCTTACAGTGATATGCATAAGTACTCAATTGAGGTGTTAAGTGGCACCGCAAGAGTCTGTTCCGTTATGAAAGACGGTTCTGTGCTGCTTACTGGTTACTACATGTTGCTTGAAAAGCAGCCGTTGGCTACTTACAATCAAGCGAAGTGGGAAAAAGTGGTTTTTTGTGGAACATTTTAGTCGTTAAGGACTCATAATGCTGCGTGGGACACACGCCATTAGCCTAGATACCAAAGGCCGCTTGGCAATACCGACTCGATTTCGAGATAAGTGTCGTGATGACGCGGACGGTATCTTGGTGTGTACGGTGGATGTTTTTGAGCCTTGTCTGCTGTTATATCTGCTGCCTGAATGGGAGCTGATCGAAAAAAAGCTCCGTCTACTTTCGCGCATGGACCCCCAAGAGCGTCGTTTACAGCGGGTATTATTGGGGCATGCGGCCGAGTGTGAGCTGGACGGTCAAGGGCGAGTGTTATTGCCCAACACCTTACGCCTGCACGCCGGTCTTGAGAAAAAAATTATGTTAGTGGGCCAACTCAATAAATTTGAAATTTGGGATGAGGCGCGCTGGCAACAACAAATTAACGATGATTTGCAGGCACTTCCTAATGAAGACTGGGCCTCATCGGCACGACTGCGGGATTTTGGGTTATAACATGAGCCAACAGATAAGCGAACATTTGGACCAGCCAAAGGCACACATAACGGTATTGCTGCACGAGGCAGTAGATGGCTTAAACATTAAACCCGACGGTATTTATGTGGACGGTACTTTTGGTCGCGGTGGCCATTCTCGCCATATTCTCTCCAAGCTTGGCCCACAAGGTCGCTTATATGCCATAGATCGCGATCCACAAGCCATTCTTGAGGCCGCCACCATTACCGACCCGCGCTTTCAGATTTTACACGGCCCCTTTTCTCAGCTCGCGAACATGATGGCAGAGTTGGGCTTAACACGGCAAATAGACGGCGTGCTGCTGGACTTAGGCGTGTCTTCGCCTCAGCTCGATGAAGCGGAGCGCGGCTTTAGCTTTCAAAAAGACGGCCCGCTCGATATGCGCATGGACACCACCACAGGCCAAAGTGCTGCCGAGTGGTTGGAGAAGGCGAGTGAGGATGACATCACTTGGGTGCTAAAAAACTACGGCGAAGAAAAGTTTGCCCGCAAAATTGCCCGCGCCATCGTCTTTGATCGCGCCACCGAGCCCTACACCCGTACCCGCGCCTTGGCGCAGATGATTGCGCGTGTTAGCCCTAGCAAAGATAAACATAAGCATGCGGCAACCCGCAGCTTTCAGGCGATCCGTATCCACATCAACGGCGAGCTGGACGAAATAGAACAAGCACTGGACGGCGCATTAGAGGTGCTGGCCACTGATGGTCGTTTGTCGGTGATCAGCTTCCATTCGTTAGAAGACCGGATCGTGAAGCGCTTTATTCGCAAGCACGAGTTAGGGCCAGAGGTACCACCAGGTCTACCGCTAACGGAAGCGCAGCTGTCCGGCGGACGCTTATTGAAAAGTACCGGCAAGGCGCAAAAGCCGAGCGCGGCCGAAGTCGAAGCGAATCCCCGCTCGCGCAGCTCAGTGCTGCGCGTGGCCCGGCGTTTGGATAGCGACCAGTGAGAGATGGGCGGATCAATCTAGCCAAAGAAATTGGCCAAGATTTACTGCGCTATAAGTGGCTATTGTTGTTGGCCGCTTTTGCTATTGGCTCTGCCCTATTAGTGATAGTGGTGACCCAAGGCACGCGGCAACTGACCAGCGAATATAACGAATTAATGGCCGAGCAAGATAGATTAGATATCGAGTGGCGTCACCTTCTGCTGGAACAAAACACCCTAATGGAGCACAGCCGAATTGAGCTGCTGGCCCGAGATAAACTTGGCATGAAAAGAGCCGCTCCGGCCGAGGAAAAATTGGTGATGCAACGATGAGACGGCGTAAGCAAACTAAAAAAGAACCCATGCTGGTTGGATGGCGCTTTATCACAGTGTGTGGCGTGATCTTACTGGCATTTGGTTCTTTATTTGCTCGTGTCGCCTGGATCCAAGTGGTGTCACCGGATCGGTTGCGCATGGAGGGCGATATGCGCTCTTTACGCACAGCCGTGACCAGCACCACCCGTGGTATGGTGATGGACAGAAACGGCGAAGAGCTGGCGGTGTCGGTACCAGTGCAGGCGGTGTGGGCCGATCCTAAGCAAGTGCACGCAGAATTAAGCCTAGAAAAAGAACAAGCCTGGCAAGCGCTGGCCGACGTGCTGGGAGTACCGCGCGATAAGCTCATCAAGCAAGTAGAAAATCCCAAGCGCCGGTTCGTTTATTTGCAGCGCCAAGTTACCCCTGCGGTGGCCGAATATATTCGTAAATTACGCCTGCCTGGTGTGCATTTACGTCCCGAAGAGCGCCGTTTTTATCCGACTGGTGAAATCAATACCCACATGGTGGGCATGACTAATATCGACGGTAACGGTACTGAGGGCATAGAGCGCAGCTATAACGATTGGTTGACCGCCCAAGCGGGTGAGCGCCGAGTGCGTAAAGACCGCATGGGGCGGATTATTGAAGACTTAGGGGTGGTGTCAGAAGCACGCCAAGCCAATAATATTCACTTAAGTATCGATCAGCGCATTCAAGCGCTGGCCTATCGCTCACTGAAGCGCGCCAGTGAATACCATCGTGCTACGTCTGCATCTTTAGTGTTGATCGACGTAAAAAGCGGAGAAGTGTTGGCCATGGTCAATACTCCCTCTTTCAACCCTAATAACCGTGGTCAATATCAAAGCTTTCGGGCGCGAAACCGCGCCGCCACCGATGCCTATGAGCCGGGCTCTACCTTAAAGCCGCTAATTGTGGTCAGTGCGCTAGAAAATGGCGTGGTGCAGGCGGATTCTATTGTCGATACCAGCCCCGGTTGGCTGCGTTTGGGCGGTAAGCGAGTGTCGGATACCCGAAATCTTGGCCCCATTAGTGTAGAAACGATTTTAATGCGCTCCTCTAACATGGGCATGGTGCGCATGGCCTTGCAAGAAACCCCAGAGCAGCTGATCGATACATTATATCGCTTTGGCCTTGGCATAGACTCAGGTACCGGCTTGGTGGGCGAAAGTCCAGGATTAGTGCCGCAGCGGCGCCGTTGGTCTGACATTGAAAAGGCGACCTTATCTTTTGGGTATGGCCTGACGACCACGCCGCTGCAATTGGCCCAAGCCTATGCGGTGATTGCCAACGGCGGAGTGCGCTATCCCTTAAGTATCTTGAAGCGGGATCAGCCGCCTGTCGGCGAACAAGTGGTGCCGAAGCAGCATGCGGACGCGGTGTTGAAGATGCTGGAAGCCGTAGTGGGCCCAGGAGGCACTGCAGGCAATGCGGCTATTCCTGGCTATCGAGTCGGCGGTAAAACCGGTACTTCACGTAAAGCCATTGCCGGCGGTTATGGTAACGATTATGTGGGCATATTTGCCGGTGTGGCCCCCATTAGCGACCCCCGTTTAGCCATGGTGGTAGTGATGAACGAGCCCCAAGGCGACCAATATTATGGTGGCCAAGTGTCAGCACCTGTGTTTGCCGAAGTAATGAGTGGTGCGCTGCAGTTAATGAATATTCGCCCAGATGCAGCGAAACAAGAGCAATTTAATCTAGCAGGTCAGGAGGCAAAACGTGTCCCTCACACTTAGAGACTTAGCGGTGCCTTTGGGGCTGTCGGCACCGGCGATTAGTATAAAATATTTAACCTTAGATAGCCGGGCCGTGACGCCCGGTTGCCTGTTTATTGCCGTTAATGGCCACAGCCAAGATGGTCGTCAATTTATTGGTGGCGCATTAGAGCAAGGTGCGGCGGCTGTGCTAGTCGAAGTGGATACGCCGGAACAAGCGGGTTTGGATCATCAAGATCACCGCTTGCTCAACGTCTATCAGCTGCCTAAATATTTATCCTTGTTGGCCGGCATTTTTTACGGTGATGCGTCGGCCAGTCTGCCGCTGGTGGGCGTCACCGGCACCAATGGCAAGAGTACGGTCACGCAATTGATTGCCAACTGGAGCGGCTTGCTCGGCACCCAAGCGGGTGTAATGGGCACGCTCGGTAATGGTCTTTATGGCCAATTACAGCCAGCCATTAATACCACCGGCTCCCCGCTGCAAGTGCAGCAAGAGTTGGCTGCACTGCAAACGGCGGGCGCTAAGCGTCTTGCCATGGAAGTTTCTTCCCACGGTTTGCATCAATATAGAGTGGCGGCGTTGCACTTTAAAGTGGCGGTATTTACCAATCTCAGTCGTGATCATTTGGATTATCACGCCACCATGGCGGAATATGGCGAAGCTAAGCGCCAGCTATTTGAGATGTGTAACCAAGCCCGCGTCATTAACGCCGACGATCCTATTGGTCGCCGTTGGCTGAGTCAGTATCCTAAGGCCATTGCTTATAGCATGCATGGACGGCTTAGCGATTTTGCCGGTAAGCAGTTAGTGGCCGAAACCGTGCATTTTTATCCCGATGGCATGAAAGTGGCCATTAACTCCGACTGGGGGAATGGTGTATTATCCGCCCCCCTGATGGGGCGTTTCAATGTGGCTAACTTATTGGCGGCCATGGGCGCTTTGTTAGCCTTGGGTGAACCCTTTGAGCGCTTACTGGCCACGGCACCACAATTATCCGGTGTTGATGGGCGCATGGAGCCCTTTACGGCGGCCAATCGACCGTTAGTAGTGGTGGATTATGCCCACACGCCGGATGCTTTAGAGCAAGTATTAGAAGCGCTGCGCCAACATTGTAAAGGGCGTTTATGGTGTTTGGTAGGCTGTGGCGGTGACCGAGATAAAGGCAAACGGCCCCTGATGGCCGCTGCTGCAGAACAAGGTGCGGATGTGTTGGTATTAACCGACGATAATCCGCGCACCGAATCCGCCAGCGCCATTATTGACGATATGCGCGAAGGCCTAACGGATGCCAACGCCGTCATTGTGGTGCACAACCGTGCCGAGGCCATTGCCTATGCGATTGCACAGGCTGGCGTGGACGATATTATTTTAGTGGCCGGTAAAGGCCATGAGGACTATCAGATAGTGGGTAGCGAAAAAATGCATTATAGCGACCGTGAAACCGTGGCCGCCTTGCTGGAGTTAGGTGCATGATAATGCTTCTTTTAAGCCAATTAGCCGAAGCCTCGGGCGGTGAGCTGCGCGGTGCTGATGGTCAGATCACTCAGGTCACGACCGACAGCCGCCAATCCTTGCCTAAGGGCAGTTTATTTGTGGCGCTGTCGGGCGAGCGCTTTGATGGCCATGACTTTGCCGAAGCCGCCATTACTCAAGGTGCGAGCGCGCTATTGGTGGAGCGCTGGCTGGAATTAGCCGCAGACGTGGCACAAATAAAAGTCGCCGACACCCGCTTAGCACTAGGTGTGTTAGGTGGCTTGGTGCGGGAGCAAAGCTCGGCACAAGTATTGGCCATTACCGGCAGCTGTGGCAAAACCACAGTTAAGGAAATGGCGGCGTCCATCTTGCGTCAAAAAGGCACTGTGCTGGCCACCAAAGGCAATTTGAATAATGAAATTGGCGTACCGCTGACTTTATGTGAGCTCACAACAGACACCGACTATGCAGTGGTGGAGCTGGGTGCCAATCATGTGGGCGAAATCGCCTGGACCAGCTCCTTAACGCAACCCCATGTGGCGATTATCAATAACGTCGAAGCTTCACATCTTGAAGGCTTTGGCTCGCTGGAAGGCGTGGCGCAAGCCAAGGGCGAAATCTATTCCGGTCTGGTAGAAGGTGGCGTGGCAATAGCTAACGGCGACAGCCCGTTCTGCAAGCTGTGGAAAGAGCAGCACGAGCTGGTTTATTTTGGCGACCATAAAGATTATCAGGCGCGCGATATTCAATTGGATAAAGCCGGCTGTGCTCAGTTTCGCTTATTAACACCCCAAGGTGAGGTGGCCATAAAGTTAACCGTGCCCGGCAAACATAATGTGGCCAATGCGCTGGCGGCCGCCGCTGGCACCGAGACGTTGGGCGCCAGTTTGAGCGATATTGCCGAGGGCTTAAGTCAGTTTACGTCGTCTGCAGGGCGCTTAGAAGTATGGACACGACCGGGTTTGACGGTGTTAGATGATACATATAACGCCAGTGTGGCATCGGTATTGGCCGGTCTTGATACTCTCGCCAGCTTACCGGGCTTTCGGGTGTTCGTATTTGGCGATATGGCAGAGCTGGGTAGTTATAGCAAGCAGATGCACATTCAAGTGGGTGAGCATGCGAAAAAGCTTGGTGTCGATTGTGTATTAACGGTCGGTCAAGACAGCCAGTTCACGGCACAAGCGGCGCAAGGGCGACACTTTGCTGATAAACAACAATTAACGCCTGTCTTGTTTGAGGCATTGGCGCAACATCATAAGGTCGTGGTTTTGATTAAAGGTGCACGCAGTGCGCGCATGGAAGAGATAGTGCGCGCCATTCAGGAGCAAAGCCCATGCTAGTTTGGCTAGCGGAGTGGCTGACCCCTCATTTCAGCTTTTTTAACGTATTTTCATATCTGACTTTTAGGGCGGTGATCTCGATTTTAACCGGTCTGGTGATTTGCTTATGGATGGGACCGCACTTAATACGGCGCTTACAAAACCTGCAAATTGGCCAAGTGGTGCGCAACGACGGCCCCGAGTCCCATTTCAGCAAAGCCGGCACGCCCACCATGGGCGGCTTGATGATCTTGATCTCCATCTTCGTCACCGTGTTGTTATGGGCGCGCTTAGATAATCCCTACGTGTGGATAGTACTGTTCGTGCTGGGTGCGTTTGGCGCCATTGGCTTCGTCGATGACTATCGCAAAGTGGTACGCAAGAATACCGACGGACTCGTGGCGCGCTGGAAGTACTTTTGGCAGTCCGCCGCTGCCTTAGCCGCAGCGATGGCCGCTTATGCAGTGGCCCAAGATCCTGCACAAACTCAGTTAGTGATGCCGTTTTTTAAAGACGTGATGCCACAACTGGGGCTATTTTTTATTATCTTGAGCTATTTCGTGATTGTCGGCTCCAGCAATGCGGTGAACCTGACCGATGGCTTGGATGGTTTGGCTATTATGCCGGTGGTGATGGTGTCCGCGGGCTTTGCCTTGGTGGCCTGGGCGACCGGTAACGTGAACTTTGCCGCTTATCTGCATATTCCGTATGTGGCTCATGCGGGTGAGCTGATGGTGTTTTGCACCGCCATCATAGGTGCGGGCTTAGGGTTTTTGTGGTTTAACACTTATCCGGCACAAGTATTTATGGGCGATGTGGGCTCACTGGCACTGGGTGCGACCTTAGGCATCATTGCGGTACTGGTGCGCCAAGAGTTTTTATTAGTGATCATGGGCGGGATTTTCGTCATTGAAACCTTGTCGGTAATTTTACAGGTCGGCTCTTATAAATTGCGGGGCCAGCGCATTTTTCGCATGGCGCCCATTCATCACCATTACGAATTAAAAGGCTGGCCTGAGCCCAGAGTGATCGTCCGTTTCTGGATTATTACGCTGATGCTGGTGCTAATTGGCCTCGCCACTTTGAAGGTAAGATAAAGCATGCTACCCGAGCGTATCCTGATCCTTGGCTTAGGGCAGACTGGATTGTCTGTGCTGCAGTATTGCCTACAGCGCGGTATCACGCCTGTGGTGATGGATACCCGTAGCCGCCCACCGGGCGCCGAGCAATTACCTGACTCGATTGAACGCTACTTTGGCGAGTTAGGACAGGGTGGCATGCCGCTGGCACCTTTGTTAGCCGCTGAGCTGATTATTGCCAGCCCAGGCGTGCCCTTGGCCACGCCTGAGTTACAACAAGCGCTGGCGGCGGGTGTCGAAATTATCGGTGATGTTGAATTATTGGTGCGTGCTTGCTCAAGAGACGATAAGCAGGTTCCTATCATTGCCATTACCGGCTCAAATGGTAAGAGTACTGTCACTACCTTAGTGGGTGAGATGGCGGCCGAGGCAGGCATTAAGGTAGGCGTGGGCGGGAATATCGGCATACCGGCGCTGGAGCTCTTAACTACAGAGCTTGAATTAGTGGTGTTAGAGCTGTCGAGCTTTCAGCTAGAAACCACGCCGAGCCTAGCTGCTCGTGCCGCCACCGTGCTGAATATCAGCGAAGATCATTTAGATCGTTATGACTCGCTGGCTCATTATCGTGATACCAAGCTTGGCATTTATCAAAGTGCTGAGCAGGCCGTGTATAACCGTGAAGACGACCAAACCCAAGTGCCTACATGGTTATCCCCCAGCGCCTACGCCATCACCAGCTTTGGCCTAGATGCTCAAGCCTATGGCCGAGTCGCGCATGATGGCCAGTTATGGCTAAGCCGTGCAGGCCAACCTGTACTGCCGGTAGCGGACTTAAAAATATTGGGCACGCACAATCAGCTTAATGCGTTGGCGGCCATGGCCTTGGCGGATCAAGCGGGTATTAGCGAGACGGCACAAGTTGCCGTGTTACGCCGTTTTACGGGCTTAAAGCACAGATGCCAATTTGTCGCTGAGAAAAATGGCGTGCTGTGGGTCAATGACAGCAAAGCCACCAATGTGGGTGCTACCTTGGCGGCCATTGATGGACTTGCGAATGACAGTCTGGCGAGTGAGCCAAAGGCCGGTCGCTTGTGGTTGATCGCCGGTGGGCAGGGCAAGGGTCAAGACTTCTCGCCCTTAGTGGGGCTGCTTAACGATAAGCTGGCGGCCATGGTGTGTTTTGGTCAAGACCGCGCGCAATTATTAGCCTTGGCTGCTAACACCCATGAAGTGCAAACCTTAGATGAAGCGGTGGCTTGGTGCGCGGCTCAGGCCACAGCGGGCGATACGGTTTTGTTTGCGCCGGCTTGTGCCAGCCTCGATATGTATGGCAACTATCAACTGCGCGGTGAGCACTTTATTAGCTTGGTGGAAGCGCTGTTGGTGGAAGCCCTATGAAGTGGCCAACATTCGGCAGCAATTGGTTGTTACGCCCCTCCCAAGGGTTAATTTACGATCGCCAATTGGTGATTTTAGCCCTGAGCCTCATGGCTATCGGCTTGGTGATAGTGTCGTCGGCGTCTATCGCCGAGGGCATCAATGTGGGCAATGACCCCTTTCACTTCGTGAAGCGCCACGGCATTTTCTTGGTGATCTGCTTATTTTTAAGTGTGTTTATGTTGCAAGTGCCCATGGAGCGCTGGCAGCAATTTAATACCGCCTTTTTGCTTTTTTCTATTTTGTTGCTGGTGCTGGTATTGATCGTCGGCCGTGAGATTAACGGCAGTCAGCGCTGGTTGCCCTTAGGCCTGTTAAACGTACAGCCTGCAGAAATTGCCAAGCTGGCGCTCTTTACCTTTTTGGCCGGTTATTTAGTGCGCCGTCAAGATGAAGTGCGCGGTAAGTGGCTAGGCTTTATCAAGCCGCTGGCGGTGATGGGCGTGATATCGGTATTACTGCTCATGCAGCCAGATTTAGGCTCGGTGGTGGTGCTGTTTGTGACTACCCTAGGCATGCTATTTTTGGCCGGTGCCCGCTTGAGTCAGTTCCTTAGCCTAGTGGGGTTAGGGGTGGGCTTGTTGGTGTTTTTGATTTTGAATGCCCCGTATCGCATGCGTCGCGTGACCTCGTTTTTGAATCCTTGGGAAGATCCGTTCGGCAGCGGCTATCAGCTGACCCAGTCCTTGATGGCCTTTGGTCGCGGTGGCTGGTTTGGTGAAGGCTTAGGCAACTCCATTCAAAAGCTGGAGTACTTACCGGAAGCGCACACCGACTTCGTGTTTGCGATTTTGGGTGAAGAGCTGGGCTTCACCGGCGTGATTTTGGTGTTGTTGCTGCAAGCTTGGCTGGCCTTTAAGGCGCTGCATATCGGGCAAAAAGTGTTGTTGGGTGGCCGTCAATACGAAGGTTATCTGGCCATGGGCATCGGCATTTGGTTTAGCTTTCAAACCGTGGTTAACGTGGGTGCGGCGTCTGGCATGTTGCCTACCAAAGGCCTCACGCTGCCTTTGGTCAGTTACGGCGGCTCCAGCTTGCTGGTGATAAGCACGGCGGTGGCGATTTTACTGCGCATTGACTTCGAATGGCGCCGTGATCATATGCAAGCCAGGCAAAGGGAGGCCCTGTAATGTCTATTGAGCAAGCTCAAGCCCGCCCAGTGGCCAATACCTTGCCGGCCAAAACCTTATTGGTGATGGCCGGTGGCACCGGCGGCCATGTGTTCCCGGGGCTGGCGGTAGCTGAGCTATTACGCGCTCAAGGCTGGAATATTCATTGGTTGGGGACCGCCGAGCGCATGGAGGCACAGTTGGTGCCGAAGCACGGCTATCCCTTGCACACTATCGCCATTGCCGGAGTACGGGGTAATGGTCTAAAGCGTAAGTTGCTGGCGCCTTTGCATATTTTGCGTGCCACTTGGCAGGCGCGCGCCATCTTAAAAAAGATTAAGCCAGATGTGGTGCTGGGCATGGGCGGTTTTGCGTCGGGGCCCGGCGGCGTGGCGGCTTGGCTGGCAGGCATTCCATTAGTGCTGCACGAGCAAAATGCCGCCGCTGGCATGACCAATAAGTTATTGGCACGCCTCGCGAAACGGGTATTAATCGCCTTTGCGGGCCCCTTTGCGGGCCTTAAAAACACCCAGCTGGTGGGCAATCCGGTGCGCGCGGAAGTTTTAGCGTTACCGGCCCCTGAGGCGCGTATTTCGCTGGACCCGCAGCCGTTGCGTTTGTTAGTGGTGGGCGGGAGTTTAGGCGCCAAAATTTTAAACGAGCTAGTGCCGCAGGCGATAGCCTTAGCCGGAAATATTGCGGTGCGCCACCAAACCGGCAAAGGTAACAGTGAGGCGGTGCGGGCGACTTACCAAGATTTGGGCATAGAAGTCGAGGTGAGTGATTTTATTGACGATATGGCCGCGGCCTATGGTCAAGCAGACTTGGTAGTGTGCCGTGCCGGCGCGCTTACCGTGTCGGAAATTGCTGCCGCCGGTGTGGGCGCCATTTTTGTACCGCTGCCGCACGCGGTGGACGACCATCAAACTAAAAATGCCCGTGTGCTTTCCGAGCAAGGTGCGGCACTTTTACTGCCTCAGTCTGAATTAACAGCCCGCTCTTTGGCCGACCAGCTGCAGCAATTAACGAATAATAGAGCGCAGTTGCTGGCCATGGCACAGCTTGCGCGTACTCAAGCTATCACGGACGCTGCTGAGCGAGTAATCGAGAGCTTACGCGCCGTAGCAAAATAAATGAGAGAATGGCATGACCAAAGTTGAATTGGCAAAACTCAGAAGCACAGTCCCCGAGATGCGTCGCGTGCGTCGCATTCACTTTATCGGCATAGGTGGCGCCGGTATGGGCGGTATTGCCGAAGTGCTGGCCAACGAAGGTTATGCTATTTCTGGCTCCGATATTGCCTATAACCCGGTGACGGATCGTTTGATGGCCATGGGCGCGAAAATTTATTTGGGCCACGGGCCTGAGCAAGTGGCGGACGCCAGCGTGGTGGTGATTTCTACCGCCATTCAAGAAAACAATCCGGAATTGATGGCAGCGAGAGAGCTGCGTATTCCGGTGGTGCGCCGTGCAGAAATGTTGGCGGAGTTGATGCGTTTTCGCCATGGCGTGGCGGTAGCCGGTACTCACGGCAAAACCACCACCACCAGCTTAATTGCCAGTATTTACGGCGAAGCGGGGCGCGATCCTACCTTCGTGATTGGCGGCCTCTTGAACAGCGCCGGTTGTAATGCGCGTTTAGGCAGCAGCCGTTATTTGATTGCTGAAGCAGATGAGAGCGACGCCTCTTTCTTGCATCTGCAGCCTATGGTGTCGATTGTTACTAATATCGAAGCGGATCACATGGACACCTACGGCGGCGACTTCAGTAAGTTGGAAGACACTTTCGTCGACTTTTTACATAACTTGCCGTTCTACGGGCTCGCCGTGCTCTGTGTGGATGATGAAGTGGTACGCGAGCTGATGCCTCGCATCAGTCGCCAGTGCGTGACCTATGGCTTCGTGGATGATGCGGATTATCGCATTACCGACTTTAGCCAGCAGCGGGATAACTGTCGCTTTAGTGTGTGTCGCCCTGATGGCTCATGCTTGGACGTACAACTGAATTTACCCGGCCGCCATAATGCCCAAAACGCCACCGCGGCCATTGCCGTCGCCTGTGAAGATGGGGTGGCGGATGAGGCTATCTTGGCGGCGTTAATTAAGTTTGAAGGCGTGGGGCGGCGGTTTCAGCAATACGGTGAGTTTGACACGGGCAGGGGCCAAGCCAAGCTGGTCGATGACTATGGTCATCACCCCAGTGAGGTGCGCGCCACGCAAAATGCGGTGCGTGCCGGTTGGCCGGAGCGCCGTTTGGTCACCATTTACCAGCCGCACAGATACAGTCGTACTCGGGATCTTTATGAAGATTTTGTTGATGTATTATCGAAAACCGATGTACTGATCCTGCTTGAGGTGTACAGTGCCGGCGAAACACCCATTCCCGGTGCCGATAGCCGAGCTTTATGCCGCTCAATTCGCAGTCGTGGCAAGATGGAGCCAATCTATGTGGCCAGCCCCGCAGAGGTGCCCCAAGTACTGGCCGAATTGCTGCAAGACGGTGATTTAGTGCTCACTCAAGGGGCCGGTAACGTCGGCGGTTTGGCGCGAACCTTAGGGCAATTACAATTATCGATAGCTGCAATGCAGCAAGGAGAGCAGGCATGACATCATTCGGTAAAGTAGCGGTATTGTTTGGCGGCCATGCGGCGGAGCGAGAAGTGTCGTTGCGCTCCGGTGCGGCCGTGCTGGCTGGCTTACAGCGCGCCGGCGTGGATGCCCACGGCATCGACACTCAAGGCTACCCTTTGGCGCAACTCACCGCGGACGGCTTTGATCGTGCCTTTATCGTGGTGCACGGTCGGGGTGGCGAAGACGGTGCGCTGCAGGGCGCGTTGGAGTACTTAGGCCTGCCTTACACTGGCTCTCGGGTACTGGGCGCGGCCTTGGCCATGGATAAAATTCGTACCAAGCAAGTGTGGAAGACGCTGGGTTTACCCACGGCAGAATTTAGTGTGGTGCACAAAGGTCAGTTTAAGGCCGAAGACGCGAGCGCATTATTGGCGAAATTTGCTGGTCCCATCTTCGTTAAACCGGCCAATGAAGGCTCCAGTATCGGCATGACTAAGGCCACAGATGGGCCTACGTTAATCGCGGCCATCGAAGAAGCGTTCAAATTTGACGCAGAAGTGTTGCTGGAGCGCTTTATTGATGGCGACGAATATACGGTCAGTATTTTAGGTGAAACCGCACTTCCGGCCATTCGCCTGCGCACCACTCACGACTTTTATGACTACTCGGCCAAGTATCAATCCGGTGACACCGAATACCTGTGCCCCTGCGGCTTAAGTGATGCAGATGAGCAGGCGTTGGGCGACTTAAGTGTGGCGGCCTTTAAAGCCGTGGCCGCCAGCGGTTGGGGCCGCGTCGACTTAATGCGTGATAAAACCGGTCAATGGTGGTTGCTAGAGGTCAATACGGTGCCGGGCATGACCGAAACCAGCTTAGTGCCCAAGGCGGCTAAGGTGGCCGGTTTGTCATTTGAGCAATTAGTGGTTGCCGTATTGGAGCAGGCATACTGATATGACGTCTGCCGCAACCCGCACCAGACTGGCGTTTCTTGGTGGTCTGACTTTTTTCTTAGGCGTGCTGGCGGCACTGCTGTGGGGCTTGTGGCTGATCGTAGTCTGGATGACGGCGGCCAACCAAGTGCCGGTGAATAATTTGATGATCCAAGGTGAGCATCATCATTTAAGCCGCGAAGCGGTCCGCGATTCGGTACTTGAGCTTCCAGAAGTAGGTAATTTCTTTGCTCTCGAGGTGGATCAAGTACAGCAACAGCTGCAGGCGCTGCCTTGGGTCTATCAAGCATCGGTGCGTAAACAATGGCCGGATACGGTGCGAGTCTATATAGTCGAGCAGCAACCGGTGGCCCGCTGGAATTATAACGCCATGCTTAATGTGCACGGCGAGGTATTTCAAGCGACGGCCGAGCAACTGGACTTAGTGTCGTTATCGGGGCCGGATGAAGAGTCGGCTCGGGTATTGGCCGAATACAAACAGCTTAAAAAATTCTTACAGCCCAAGGGTTATGACATAGCGCAAATACATTTAACGCCACGTCGCTCTTGGGAAGTAACGCTAAATGGCGACATAACTTTATTGCTGGGTCGCGAAGATATTGCGGCCCGGTTACAACGATTCGTGGATGTCTATCCAGATATCGACCAGCGTGAGCGAGTAGCTTATCTCGATTTGCGCTACGATACTGGGCTGGCAGTGGGATGGAAGCAGGACGAAGAGACGGATAATGACCAAAAGCGCGGAAAGAAACCTGATCGTCGGGCTTGATATCGGCACGGCTAAAGTCACAGCTCTGGTAGGAGAAGTACTACCGGATGGCGATTTAAACGTCATCGGCCTTGGTAGCCATTCTTCAAAAGGAATGGATAAAGGCGGCGTTAATGATCTCGAGTCAGTTGTTAAATCACTGAAGCGAGCGGTAGATGAAGCAGAGATGATGGCAGATTGCCAAATCACCTCCGTCTACCTTGGCCTATCGGGTAAGCATATCGAGTGTCGTAATGAAACCGGCATGGTGCCCATCTCTGATGAAGAGGTGACGCAGGAAGACGTAGATAACGTTATCCATACCGCCAAATCGGTACGCTTATCAGATGAGCACAGAGTGCTGCATGTGTTGCCGCAAGAATATTCTATCGACTTTCAAGAGGGCATTAAAAACCCGATTGGGCTGTCGGGGGTACGCATGCATGCCAAGGTACACTTAATTACCTGCCACAATGATATGGCACGCAATATTGAAAAGTGCGTGGAACGGCTAGGCTTACGTGTCGACCAACTGATTTTTAGCGCCTTAGCCTCCAGCTATGCGGTCTTAACCGACGATGAAAAAGAGTTGGGGGTGTGCGTAGTCGATATGGGCGGCGGCACCATGGACATGGCGGTATTTACCGGTGGCGCGTTGCGCCACACTAAGGTGATCCCTTATGCGGGCAGTACCGTCACCAGCGATATCGCTTATGCCTTTGGCACACCGCCCTTGGATGCAGAAGCCATCAAGGTGCGCCACGGTAGCGCCTTTAGTCGCTTAGTCAGCAAAGAGGACACCATAGAGGTGCCCAGCGTAGGTGGCAGACCGGCGCGCAGCTTACAACGCCAGACGTTGGCGGAAGTGATAGAGCCGCGCTATAGCGAATTGTTGGGTATGATTAACCAAGAGTTAAGTAAAATCCAAGGTGAGCTGAAAAAAGCCGGCGTTAAGCATCAATTGGCGGCAGGTCTGGTGTTAACTGGTGGCGCGGCACAGATAGAAGGCCTTGTTGAGTGTGCTGAGCAAATATTTCAGTGCCAGGTGCGCATAGGCCAGCCAGGTGGCGTGAAAGGATTATCAGATTACGTTGAGACACCCGTGTACTCCACTGCAGTGGGCTTGCTGCATTACGGCAAGGAGCACCAGTCAATGCCTCAACAGGATTATAATGGCAAATCCAGTTTCGGTTCGTTTTTCAAACGAGTGGGTAACTGGTTGCGTGGCGAATTTTAAGCTTGTGGTCTTCCCCCTAAGTGGCCAGAGACCCAAGTACTAGCGGAGAGACTCTTATGTTTGAACTGATGAATGATCACGAGCAGGAAGCAGTAATTAAAGTGGTCGGCGTGGGCGGTGGCGGTGGTAATGCCGTTGAGCACATGGTGCGTGAAAAGCTACAAGGCGTAGAGTTTTTAGCCATCAATACCGATGCTCAAGCGCTGCGTAATTCCAGTGCTGATAGCACGCTGCAAATTGGCGGCGAGATCACCAAAGGCTTAGGCGCTGGCGCCAATCCTGAAGTGGGCCGCGACGCGGCACTGGAAGATAAAGACGCCATTCGTGAGTTACTGCAAGGTGCCGACATGGTGTTTATCGCCGCCGGCATGGGTGGTGGTACTGGTACTGGTGCCGCACCGGTCGTGGCCGAAATCGCCAAAGAATTGGGCATCTTGACTGTGGCTGTAGTCACTAAGCCGTTTGCCTTCGAAGGCAAAAAGCGCATGAACTACGCCCAGCAAGGCATCAATGAGCTGGTAAAGCACGTCGACTCCTTGATCACTATTCCTAACGATAAGTTATTGAAAGTCTTGGGCCGTGGTATTTCTTTGTTGGACGCCTTTAAAGCCGCCAACGATGTGTTGCTGGGTGCCGTACAAGGTATCGCCGAACTGATTACTCGCCCAGGCTTGATGAACGTCGACTTCGCCGACGTACGCACCGTAATGCGTGAAATGGGTACCGCCATGATGGGTACCGGCACCGCTACCGGTGAAGACCGCGCCGAAGAAGCCGCTGAAAAAGCCATTTCTAGCCCGCTTTTGGAAGATGTGGACTTGGCCGGTGCGCGCGGTATTTTGGTGAATATTACCGCTGGCCTCGATATGACCATCGAAGAGTTTGAAACGGTCGGTAATGCGGTGAAGGCGTTTGCTTCAGAGAATGCCACGGTAGTAGTGGGTACCGTATTAGACCCAGAAATCACCGATGAAATGCGCGTGACTGTGGTGGCCACCGGTATTGGTGCAGAGCGCAAACCCGACATCACCTTGGTGAAGTCGGGTACCAGCAATCGTGATGACAACGGCATGCGTCATGTAGAAGCAACCCGTGAAGAGCAGCCGGGCAAGATGGTAGTCAACGCCGACGCCACTCAAGCTAAGTCAGATATGGACTATTTAGATATTCCGGCTTTCTTGCGCAAGCAAGCCGACTAACAATTGGCCAGCTAGCTATTAGCCGACAAACTTTTAGCCAACAAAAAATGGTGTAATTTGCGGCGGCTGATAATTATGCTAACATATTGGACCACTTGAATTCGGTTCGGATCTGGCCTTCAATGCAGACTCGTAGGCAGATAAGCTACTGGCGGACAATCTTATGATTAGACAACGAACGTTAAAGAATACCGTGCAAGCCACAGGAATAGGGCTGCACTCCGGCCACAAGGTGAAAATGACCTTTATTCCTGCGCCGGCTAACACAGGTATAGTGTTTCGTCGTACCGATCTGAACCCGCAGGTCGAAATCAAGGCCGATGCGGCCTTGGTGAAAGACACCATGTTATGCACCGCGTTGATTAATGAAGACGGTGTACGGGTGTCGACCATAGAACACTTATCTGCAGCGCTGGCGGGTCTTGGCATAGATAACTTGTTTATCGAAGTTGATGCACCCGAAGTACCGGTGATGGATGGCAGTTCCCATCCATTTATCTATTTGTTGCAGTCTGGCGGTATTCGCGAGCTGAACGCGTTAAAGCGCTTTATCCGCATCAAGAAGACGGTGCGCGTTGAAGACGGTGATAAATGGGCTGAGTTTCGGCCTTATAACGCCGGCTTTAAGATGGACTTGACCATCGACTTTGACCATCCTGCTTTTGCGGGTGAAAGTCAGCATTTGGTGTTGGACTTCTCCGGTGCGGCGTTTGTTAAAGAGCTAAGCCGAGCGCGTACCTTTGGTTTTATGCGTGATATTGAATATCTGCACTCGCAAAACTTGGCACTGGGCGGCAGCTTAGAAAACGCTGTGGTCTTGGATGAGTACAAGGTATTGAATGAAGACGGATTGCGTTATCCAAACGAGTTCGTTAAACACAAGATGCTGGACGCCATCGGCGATCTGTATATGTGTAACCACAGTATCTTGGGTGAGTTCTGTGCCTATAAAACCGGACATGCACTCAACAATACCTTGTTGCGCGCCATGTTAGCGGATGCCCAAGCGTGGGAGATGATCACCTTCGATGAGCAAGGTGCAGAGTCGCCAATTCGTTACTACGATACGGCTTTCAGCCCCGCTTAAGCCCGTATAAAGACACGCCAGCTGCTCTCCGCGCTGGCGTGTTTTCTTTTTCTCTCCAGTAGTAGCCCACTCTTCTTATGCAAACAGCCCTTATGCAAGAATCTTCTACGCAACCTGCTGCTATATCAGCCGCCACTGTTGCTCCGCAAGCCCATTTTTCTTGGTCCACATTCTGGTCCCAGTCTCGCGGCTTACTGTTAGTGATCTTGGTATCCTTGGCGGCGGCGTTATTTTTTTATAGCCAATGGCAAAGCGCTCAGCGTCAGCAATTAGTATTGAGTGCACAGCTTGAGCAACAAAAACGCCTGCAGCAGCGTGAATTAGGCCGTATCGGTCAACGTTTAGGGCAATTACAAGCGGAATTAGCACAAGTGAGCCAGATGGGTAATCGGCTGGTGAGTGATTATGACTTAGTGGACGAGCTGCCGGTTGCCCGCGTAGACAACAACTTATTACAGCGCCCCTTTAACGGCTTTGCCGACCTCAATCAGACCTTGGCGCAGGTGATGGCACAAACTCAAGAGTACGGCATCACGCTGGTAGCACTTGAATCTATGCTGTTGAACCTCCATATCAATGAAATCACGCAAATTCAGGGCCATCCCGTTCCCGGGGTTAGTCAACTGAGCTCAGGTTTTGGCCAGCGTCGCGATCCCTTTAGCGGTCGTGCCCGTTGGCACCGAGGTTTAGACTTTAGAGGCAAGCAGGGTGAGCCTATTGCCGCGACGGCTGCGGGTGTGGTTAGCTTGTCTGAACACCACAGAGATTTTGGCAACATGGTGGAGATAAGCCATGGCCAAGGGTGGATTACCCGATATGCGCATCTGGACACGCAATTAGTCGAAGTGGGCGAGCATGTAGAACAAGGGCAACTCATTGCCCGCATGGGACGTACCGGACGTGCAACCGGCGTGCATTTGCATTATGAAGTATTAAAAGGCAATAAACAGCTGAATCCAGCGCGGTTTATACCTAATTAGATCTCGGTCCCCTCAGGGGCTTTCTCTTTCATCAGCATAATTGGCCAAACATGATCACTAAATTTTTTACCATGATAGTGGGTAGTCGTAACGACAGAACGCTTAAGCGCATGCGCAAAGTTGTAAATGAAATTAATGCCATGGAGCCTAAGTTTGACGCGCTTTCCGACAGCGAGCTGCAGGCTAAAACCGCCGAGTTTCGCCAACGTCTAGAGCAGGGTGAAACCCTAGAGCAGTTATTGCCTGAAGCCTTTGCCACCGTGCGTGCCGCTTCGCGCCGGGTGTTTGAAATGCGTCATTTCGATATGCAGATGATTGGCGGCATGGTGTTGCATAACAATCAAATCGCCGAGATGAAAACCGGTGAAGGTAAAACCCTGACCGGTACTTTGCCGGTGTATTTGAATGCCTTGACGGGCCGTGGTGTACACGTGATCACGGTTAACGACTATCTTGCGCGCCGCGATGCGGAAGCCAACCGTCCCTTGTTTGAATTTTTAGGCATGACCGTCGATTGCAACTTGGCGGGTATGGACTCGTATGAAAAGCATGCGGCCTATGCGGCGGATATTACTTACGGTACCAATAACGAATTTGGTTTTGACTATCTGCGTGACAACATGGCGTTTTCACCGCAACAGCGCGTACAGCGTCCGCTGTATTACGCGCTGATCGATGAAGTGGATTCGGTGTTAATCGATGAAGCGCGCACGCCTTTGATTATTTCTGGTCCCGCCGAAGACAGCTCAGAGCTGTATATTCGCATCAATACCTTGATCCCGAAATTGGTCAAGCAAGATAAAGAAGACACCGAAGATTATATTGGCGATGGCCACTACACGGTGGATGAGAAAAATAAACAAGCGTTGCTGACCGAAAATGGCCAGATCTTCGTTGAAGAAGAGCTCAAGCGCATGGGCCTTATCGAAGAAGATGACTCACTGTTCTCTGCCAGTAACATTACGCTGTTAGCCCACGTGAACGCGGGTCTGCGTGCTCATACTTTATTTGAGCGCGACGTGGATTACATCGTCAAAGATGACGAAGTGATCATCGTTGATGAGCACACCGGCCGTACTATGCCGGGGCGTCGTTGGTCAGAAGGTTTGCATCAGGCCGTTGAAGCCCGCGAAGGGGTGAAGATCCAAAACGAAAACCAAACATTGGCCTCTATCACCTTCCAAAACTTCTTTAGATTGTATGAAAAACTGGCCGGCATGACGGGTACCGCCGATACTGAAGCCTTTGAGTTTCAGCATATCTATGGCCTAGATACGGTGGTTATCCCCACCAATAAACCCATGGTTCGTAACGACATGGGTGACTTGGTGTATTTAACTGCGCCTGAGAAATATCTGGCGATAGTGGAAGACATTAAAGGCTGTGTTGAACGCGGTCAGCCGGTACTCGTGGGTACTGTTTCCATTGAAAACTCTGAATTGTTGTCCGGCATTTTGGACAAAGAAGGCATTTCGCATCGGGTGTTGAACGCTAAGTTCCACGAAAGTGAAGCCGAAATTATCGCCGAAGCGGGTCAGTCAGGCGTGGTGACTATCGCCACTAACATGGCAGGTCGGGGTACGGATATCGTATTGGGCGGCAACTGGCAGTCAGAAATCGACAAGTTAGAAGCACCGAGCGAGCAGCAAATCGCCGAGATTAAAGCAGCCTGGAAAGTGCGTCACGATACAGTAGTAGCCGCCGGTGGTTTGCATATTATTGGCACCGAGCGTCATGAGTCGCGTCGTATCGATAACCAGCTGCGCGGTCGTGCGGGTCGTCAGGGAGACGCGGGTTCAAGCCGTTTCTATCTGTCGATGGAAGATGCCTTGATGCGTATCTTCGCCTCAGACCGAGTAACCGGCATGATGAAGAAATTAGGCATGGAAGAAGGCGAGGCCATCGAACACCCTTGGGTGAGCCGCGCCATCGAAAATGCCCAGCGAAAAGTAGAAACGCGTAACTTCGACATTCGTAAAAACTTGCTCGAGTTTGATGACGTCGCCAACGATCAACGTAAAGTTATCTATGAGCAGCGTAACGAGTTGCTGGATGCTACCGATATTAGCGATACCATTACCGTGATCCGTGAAGATGTGATCAACGGCATTGTGGATGAGTATATTCCGCCTCAGTCCTTGGAAGAGCTGTGGGATGTGCCCGGCCTTGAGCACCGCTTGATGGCCGACTTTGGTCTAGAAGTGCCGGTCAGCGCTTGGTTGAAAGAAAACGACAAGCTGCACGATGAGCAGTTGCGCGAGCAAATATTGGCCATCGCCGCCCAAGCTTACACGGAGAAAGAAACCGTGGTTGGCCCAGAGGTGATCCGCCAGTTTGAAAGCTCTGTGATGCTGCAAACGCTGGATACTTTGTGGAAGGAGCATTTGGCCGCCATGGATCATTTGCGCCAAGGGATTCACTTACGCGGTTATGCACAAAAGAATCCTAAGCAAGAGTACAAGCGCGAGTCTTATGAGCTGTTTACCCAGCTGTTAGATAATCTTAAGCGTGAAGTGATCAGCATATTGAGCCGCGTTAAGGTACAGAGCCCAGAAGAAATAGAAGTGGTGGAAGAGCAGCGTCGGGCAGCAGCCGAGAGCTTGCCCCAGAGCTATAGCCATGCATCGGCTGACAGTTTACTCGAAGAGGAAGCAGCAATCGCCGCCGCCCCTGAGCCTATGCCCTTCGTGCGCGACGGTCAAAAAATTGGCCGCAACGATGTTTGCCCTTGTGGTTCCGGTAAAAAGTACAAGCAGTGCCACGGTAAGCTGAGCTAAGCTAAGACATTCCCTTGCAGTACCCAAAAACCGCCCGCGAGGGCGGTTTTTTTATAGGCGGAAAACAGCAATCAAATAGACGCTACTCAGTCGAAAGTGTTCTTATTTGAAACTTATGCGTTCTATTGTGTAAATAGAATATAATATCGCCAAATTGCCACGGCAGTAGAAGAGCAAGCCACGGTGACGGAAGATAAGTAATGCTGCGGAACTAACGTGGATTTTGTCGTTACAGGCTCTTAAAAGATTCAAGACTCCTTCGCCACTGTCTTATCGCTGGGTTTTGACCTTGTAGGTGCAAATTTATTCAGCACGGTTTGGCTTTAGGTTTGGTTCTGAAACTAACCCGCTTCGCCGCAGTTTGGAGCTTGGCTATCCACATAAGTTATGCGAGATTACTTATCAGCCGTAACCTCACTCAGATCCAAGGTGTAGGCGAAGAAACCGCAAGCGGTACCGAGCAAACAGCCAGTGCGAGTCGTGAGTTGTCAGAACTGGTGGCGGGGCTACAACAACTGGTGCAAGGCTTTAGATTAGAGTCAGAGGGCCGAGGCTCGCGTTATCGTGGTTAATTAGTCTGTATGCTATCGCCGCTAATGGTTAGCGAAGCGAGCACATGAAACAAGAGCCAGTCGTGAACATTCACGACTGGCTCTTGTTCATATAAGGGCTGCTCAGTATACTGCCGACTCTCAAAACACGAGGTTTTCTGATGTTAAAGCTGTTGCGAATCTTCTTACTGGTACTGGCCATGGTGGTGGTGTTTATCTTGGGCACAGTGATTTGTGTGTTGCGCCCGCGCCACCCTAATAACGTCTATCTGCTCGGTCGCTTATTTAACAAGGCCTGTATTTTGGTGGGCTTGAAAGTCATCTTTCGCGGCTATGAGCACGTTAAGGATTTACAGTCGGCGGTGTATATCGCCAACCACCAAAGTAACTGGGACATTATTGCGCTAACCGGTGCGGTTATGCCGCGTACTGTGGCCATTGGCAAGAGCAGTCTGTTTTGGATACCCTTGTTTGGGCAGCTATTTTGGCTGAGTGGCAATTTGCTGATCAATCGTGAAAACAAAGCCAAGGCAGCCAGCACCATCGGTAAGGTAGTAGATAAAATTCGCCAGCGTAATATGTCAATTTGGATGTTTCCTGAAGGCACACGCAGTAAAGGCCAAGGCTTATTGCCCTTTAAAACCGGCGCTTTTCATATTGCCTTACAAGCCCAAGTGCCCTTAGTGCCGATTGCATGTTCCAGTTATTTTGGCCAAGTTGATTTGAATCGCTGGGATAACGGCGAGTTGATCGTCGAAATTATGCCGCCAATATCCGTTGAGGGCTATGAGCCTAAGCAAATTAGAGACTTGCTCAAACACAGTCGGAGCATCCTAAGCAATCGCATCGCTGAGCTCGATCTTGAAGCGCGTCGGCCTTGATTTTACGCCTCACTCTTCACCCTTTACTCTTTACATTAACTTGAATTATCGGCCAAGGAGCCTGCTATGAGTGAACTGCAACATTGGCAAGATGAAACCAATGAGATTATTACCTCTTTGTTAGAAGACGGCAGCAACCCTACCGCCTTGTATACCTTAGAGCATCACTTTTCAGGCCAAGACTTTGATAAGCTTGAGAAAGCCGCACTGGATTGCTTTAAATTAGAGTATGAAGTGACGGATGCGGAAGAGATAGCGCTAGAAACCGGTCAGACCTTATTGAGCTTCGATGCCATTACCGACGGCCCGCTTGAATTAGCAGCCATCATGGAGCAGATCAACGAACTGCTGCCCATCGCTCAAAAATACGGCCTCGAATACGACGGCTGGGGCACCTACTTCGAAGAATAAAGTCGTAAAGGGTGAGGCGTGAGACGTTAGGAGAAACTTCCTCACACCTCACACCTCACACCTCACTCAAAGCTTCAACATTAGCGTAATCTCGCAGTCATCATGGCCGCTATTGCCTAAGCGCGGGCAGGGCGTGAAACCCAGTTTTTGGTATAAGTGCAATGCCTCGGGTAATAGCGGCGTGGTTTCAAGATAACAACCTTGATAACCCCGCAAGTTCGCCTCTTGCAGCACCTTCTCTGCCAACCAACGGCCTAACCCTTGGCCGCGCACATCTGCCAATAAATACATTTTCTGTAGCTCACACACGCCAGCATGACCCGCCACAGGTGCAAAACCGGCGCCGCCGACTAAGGTGCCATCGTTCTCTACTAACAACCAATAACCAAAATCTGCTGTTTGATACAGCTCGCTCAGCTTATCTAATTGCGGGTCGGCCACGCTGTAACCTTTATCAGCGGTGAGGCCATACTCCGCCGATACCTGACGAATTAAGGCGGCAAGCGGCGCGTCATAGGGCTCGTTAAGCCTCAGTAGGCGATAGTGATGCGCGGCTGAAGTCGCTACATCGGGGTTTGTTAAGCAGTACTGCATGACATATTTTCTCTTTTTAGCCACCAAGGCGTGAGTATTATGAGCCAAGTGTTTAGGTTGCACGAGTGCGACCTTAGCGGAATAGCTGTTGGCGTTATGTGATTACCCATAATGTTCAGCCATATCTCAATAATTTTTTATAAGTAAATTCAATTTGTTACAGAGTGGCGCATGTCTATTCTCTTGTAGGAGCCCGTCTCTTCGGCGAAGAGGACTTCGGCTCGGTTTTATGTTTTGGTTTAAATCTAAACCTCAGTAGCAGCCAGCAAAGCTGGCCAGCCGAATGAATTGGTTGCTACAAAACCCAGACCATTTGACCTTGGAGCCAGACCGGCATCTATAAAAGAACAAACCGAAACAGGGCGCATAATGGCTGAGGTTCATAAGTAATCAGGTGGCGTTAGGTGCTTTGCTTTGTCTTTTGAGTTATGTCTCTTGGCTTATGTGTCTGCGTCCCATGTCTAGTAGCGCAGATATCTCATGCTATAGTGTGCAAAATAGGAGCTAAGGAGCGCTTATATGTATCCCCCTCATAACCCCGATCCCTACGTATTGCTGTGGGATGAATATAAGTATCGTCACGATCATATTTGGCAAAAGCTCTTTCAAATTACCATTGCCGTGGTGGTGTTGGGGGCCGTACCTTATCTAAAGCCAGAAATCGGCCAGATATTAGGCAGTTGGATTTTGATTGCTCCTTTACTGGGTAGCATGCTGACGCTGATCACTTTGGTGCTTATGCATTTTGAGCTCACCTTATTTGCCAAAATTGCCGCGGCCCATCGTCAGCATCAAGAGCTACAAGGCTTACTGCATCACAGTAGACATAATTACTTTCGATATATGGTGATGACTTACGTGAGCTTTTTGTTGTTGGTCAGCATAGCTAACGTGCTAGTAATTCACTGGCTATGGCTGGACGCGGTGGCGTAAACCATTACTCCACGACAGACCTAGACACAAGGCTCGTTATAAAGGCAGTGGTTTTGTGTTAAAGGGAGTACACTGCCCAATATAGCGTTCACGTAACATTCACGGCACAGAGGTAATCACTATGATTAGCAGCAAGAAAATAGCGACAGTTGCATTGGCTTCTACATTACTGTTGAGTTTAACCGCGTGCGGTAATATGTCAGAGCGCGATCGTAACACGGCCATTGGTGCTGGTGCAGGTGGTGTAGCAGGCTCAGTATTAACCGGCGGTAGCACGGTAGGCACCGTAGGTGGAGCCGTAGTGGGTGGTGTAATTGGTAACCAAGTCGGTAAAAAATAAGCGATAAGTTTATTTTTAGATTTAAGAGGCATGCTAAGAAGCATGCCTTTTTTATATCTGCTTTTTATCAGCATGCAACCATAAAAAAACCGACCCTTGCAGGTCGGTTTTTTGTTTTACTGTTGCGTAAAGCGTAAAGCGTAAAGCGTAAAGCGTAAAGCGTAAAGCTTATAGGCTTGCTATCTGCTCTTGTTGAGCAATCAGCTTAGTTAAGGCGGCTTGGTAATCATCAAGCTTACCTTGCTCAACCGCAACTACGGCGGCGGGTGCTTTAGCCACGAAGCCGGCGTTGTTCAGCTTGCCTTCGATACGCTTGATTTCACCTTTAACTTTGTCCAGCTCTTTACCTAAGCGCGCTAGCTCGGCGTCTTTATCAATTAAGCCTGCCATGGGTAGCAGCAATTCTGTCTCACCAATTAACTGTTTGGTGGAAGTCGGTGCTTCCTCTCCCGGGCTTAAGTGAGTAATGGCATCTAGCTTGGCCATGGCTTTTAAGAAGGCTTCGTTGTCCGTTGCGCGGCGACCATCGTCACCGGCGGGGCGTAACAGCACAGATAAGGCTTTGCTTGGCGCAAGATTCATCTCGGCACGCAAGTTACGAATGGAGACGATAAAGCGCTTCACCCATTCCAGATCCGCCATGGCATCCGGATCTTCCAGAGACGCATCCGCTTCTGGGTAGGCGGCCAGCATTATGCTGTCGCCAGCACGATTAGCCAAAGGTGCCACACGCTGCCAAATCTCTTCGGTGATGTAGGGCATGATCGGGTGTGCTAAGCGCAGCAGCGTTTCGAGCACTTCAATCAAGGTCTTGCGCGTCGCGCGCTGTTCCGCCTCAGAGCCGTGCCACAGCACTGGCTTGGTCAGTTCTAAGTACCAGTCACAGAACTGGTGCCAGATGAACTCATAGAGCGCATTGGCGGCGCGGTCGAAGCGATAGCTGTCTAGGGCTTCACGCACTTCGGTGATGGTCACTTGCAGTTGGGCTTGGATCCAACGATCGGCTAACGAGTAGCTGAGCTCGCCGGCAGTTGCGCCAGAGTTAAAGCCGCAGTCTTGATCTTCGGTGCTCATCAACACGTAGCGGGAGGCGTTCCACAGCTTATTACAGAAGCTGCGATAGCCGTCTAAACGACGCATATCCCAGTTAATGTCACGACCGGTAGAGGCCATAGCCGCCAAGGTAAAGCGCAGCGCATCGGTACCGTGGGCTTCAATGCCGTCGGCAAAGGTGGTGCGGGTATCTTTTTCTATTTTGGCGGCCAGTTTTGGCTGCATCATATTGCCGGTACGCTTGGTCACCAAAGACTCAAGGTCGATACCGTCAATCATATCTAAGGGATCGAGCACGTTACCCTTAGATTTTGACATTTTATCGCCGTTTTCGTCACGGATCAGACCCGTCACGTACACGGTTTTAAAGGGTACTTGCGGCTTGCCGTTTTCATCTTTAATGAAGTGCATGGTCATCATGATCATGCGCGCCACCCAGAAGAAAATAATATCAAAGCCGGTGACTAGCACGCTGCTCGGATGGAAGGTCGCTAAGTCCGGCGTTTTTTCTGGCCAACCTTGAGTAGAGAAGGTCCAGAGTGCCGAGCTAAACCAAGTGTCGAGCACGTCTTCGTCTTGATTCAGTGCAACCTCGGCGCCCAGCTTATAAGTAGCACGCACTTCCGCTTCATCGCGGCCAACGTAGACTGTACCGTCGGTATCGTACCAGGCAGGAATACGATGGCCCCACCACAGTTGGCGAGAAATACACCAATCTTGTACATCACGCATCCACGAAAAATACATGTTCTCGTATTGCTTAGGCACAAACTCGATTTCACCGTCTTCTACGGCTTTAGTGGCCACTTCGGCAAGCGGTGCTGCGCGTACATACCATTGGTCGGTCAGCATCGGCTCAATAGGCACGCCGCCGCGATCCCCGTAAGGCACGGTTAAGTCGTGAGCTTTCACGCTATCGAGCAAGCCTAACTCGTCCAGTGCGCTAACGATGGCTTTACGGGCTGCATAGCGTTCTAAACCGTGAAACTCAGCAGGCAGGGCATCGGAGTAAACATCGCTCACTTCGCCTTTGCTGGTGAACACTTCGGCAAGATCGCGAATGTGTGCATCCAAGGTCAGGATATTAATTAATGGCAGCTGATGGCGCTTGCCCACTTCCGCATCATTAAAATCGTGGGCGGGAGTGATTTTTACGCAACCCGTGCCTTTTTCCATGTCTGCATGGTCATCACTGACAATCGGGATACGGCGGCCCACAAGCGGTAAGTCGATAAACTTACCAATCAGGCTCTGATAGCGTGGATCTTTCGGGTTCACTGCCACGGCGGTATCGCCGAGCATGGTTTCCGGACGCGTGGTGGCCACTACTAGGTAGTTTTTGCCATCGGTAGTGGTCGCACCATCGGCGAGTGGGTAGCGAAAGTGCCACATATGGCCTTTCACTTCGCGGTTTTCTACTTCTAAGTCTGAGATGGCGGTGTTGAGTTTCGGATCCCAGTTTACCAAGCGTTTACCGCGATAAATCAGGTCGTCTTGGTACAACTGCACGAACACTTCTTTTACCGCGTTCGACAAACCGTCATCCATGGTAAAGCGCTCACGCTCCCAATCCACAGACGTGCCTAAGCGACGCAGCTGCTGAGTGATGGTGCCGCCGGACTCTTTTTTCCAATCCCAAATTTTATCGATAAAGGCTTCACGGCCGTAATCGTGACGAGTTTTGTCTTCTTCGGCGGCGATCTTGCGTTCCACCACCATTTGCGTGGCGATGCCCGCGTGGTCGGTGCCCACCTGCCATAAGGTATTTTTGCCCTGCATACGCTGATAACGAATGAGGGTGTCCATGATGGTGTCTTGAAACGCATGGCCCATATGCAGGCTACCGGTCACGTTAGGTGGCGGTATCATAATGCTATAAGCAGGTTTGCTGGTGTCGCCATGAGGCTTAAAGTAGCCCTTGTTTTCCCATTGCTGATACATGGCTTGTTCAATAGCCGTGGGATTAAATGTTTTTTCCATGATGTTATTCGTCTTGAGTTTGGGAAGGGACGGGGGCGGTTATAAGCGTAAAACCTGCCTGACGATAAACTTTAAAGCGCTCGCGCGCTTGTTGTTTGCCTGCGTCATCTGCGGGCACAAAGTCCACGAGTTGGTTAAAGCGGCGCGCAAAGTCTGGCGCCGTGGGCGCCAGATTGATCAATACTGCACGGCCATTTTTGGGGGGCTGCCAGCCGATGATGACCTGCGCCCCTTGGGGGGGACCTTCGCCTTGCAGATTATGGGCAATAAAACCATCGGCTGGCTGCTGCCAGAGCGCCTCATCCAGCGCCTCGGCTTGGCGTTGATCTTGGGCGTGAATAAACACACCCAGCCCTTGGCGATAGAAGTCGGTGGTCAGTTCACACACCCACGCGACCGTCGACTCAGGCGTCGCGGATTCTGGCAGCAAATAAAAACAGCCTTGGCTCATGCTCACTCTTCGATATTGTTAACGCCGGCCCGGTTCAATAAAAACTGGGTCAACAAGGGCACCGGACGACCGGTGGCGCCTTTATTCTTGCCGCTCACCCAAGCGGTACCGGCCACATCTAAGTGCGCCCACTGGTACTTTTTGGTGAAGCGTGCCAAGAAACAGGCAGCAGTAATAGCACCCGCAGCGCGACCGCCGATATTGGCCATGTCGGCAAACGGGCTTTCTAACTGCTCGTTATACTCATCACCCATCGGCAGACGCCAAGCGCGATCGCCTGCTTGCTCGGAGGCATTAAGCAGCTCATGAGCCAGCGGGTTATGGTTGGCCATCAAAGCTGACGTGTGGTGACCCAGCGCAATAATACTGGCACCGGTTAAGGTTGCCACGTCTACTACCACCTCCGGATCGTAGCGCTCGACAAAGGTCAGGGCATCGCATAATACCAAGCGGCCTTCGGCGTCCGTGTTTAACACTTCGATGGTTTGGCCAGACATGCTGGTCAGAATATCACCCGGACGATAGGCGTTGCCGTCAGGCATGTTTTCACAGCCGGCTAATACTGCCACCACGTTAATGGGCAGTTGCAGTTCGGCCAAGGCTTGCATGGTGCCCAGCACGGCGGCAGCACCGCCCATGTCGTACTTCATTTCATCCATGCCTTCGCCGGGTTTCAGTGAAATGCCGCCCGCATCAAAGGTCAGGCCTTTGCCAACTAATACGATGGGGCGCGCATCTGGGTCTGGATGACCTTTATATTCAATGATGGCCATCATGGCTTCATTGCGTGAGCCACGGGCTACGGCCAAATAGGAATTCATGCCCAGCTCGGCCATTTCTTCTTCGCCAATCACGCGAGTGGTAATGTTGTCCCAGGCATCCGCCAGCTGGCGCGCCTGTGAGGCCAAGTAGGCTGGGTTACAGACGTTAGGCGGCATATTAGCCACATCACGACAGACTCTTACGCCACGGGCCACGGCTAAGCCGTGTGCTACGGCACGTTCGCCAATGGGCAACTCGCGACGGGTGGGCACGTTAAACACCATTTTGCGCAAGGGGCGGCGCGGTTCGGCTTTATTAGTCTTAAACTGATCAAAGCTATACAGGCTGGCTTTGGTGGTTTCTACCGCTTGGCGCACTTTCCAATAAGTATCTCTACCCTTGACGTGCAGCTCGGTTAAAAAGCACACTGCTTCCATTGAACCTGTGTCGTTAAGCGTATTAATGGTGTTGCGAATAATTTGTTTATACTGACGCTCGTCTAGCTCGCGCTCTTTGCCACAACCGACCAGCAACACACGCTCGCTGAGCACGCCCGGTACTTGATGTAACAGTAACATCTGGCCGGCTTTGCCTTCCAGATCGCCGCGGCGCAACAGGGCACTCAAGTAACCGTCGCTGATTTTATCCAGCTGTTCGGCTACCGGAGACAGACGACGGGGTTCAAACACGCCGACCACGATACAGGCACTACGCTGTTTCTCGGGGCTACCACTTTTAACACTGAACTCCATGGATTCTCCTACCGCTTGAAGACAATGAGCGTTAGATCAAGGATAATGATGATCGTCGCAAAAACATGCAGATTTTCGCACACATAAGGTGCGAAAATCGTGATTTTACGCTTATTCTTAAGCGTTTCCATTGAAAAGACAAGTTAACACTGGGATTTACGGTGATTGCATTTCGCTATTTGTTTTGGGAAACCCTAAAAACGCAGCTTGCTGTGTTATTCGTGCTGCTGCTTATTTTTGTCAGCCAGAATTTTATCGAGGTATTGGCGGGCGCTGCTAGCGGCACTATACCCGTCGGTTTAGTCGGTAAGCTGTTGCTGCTTAATATGCCGGACATGGCGACCTTGATGTTACCCATCAGCTTATTCTTGGGCATCTTATTCGCTCACGGCCGCTTGTATGCGGAGAGTGAGATGACGGTAATGCGCGCCGTGGGCATAGGTCCAGGCAAAATCATGACCGTCACCTTAGTGCTGGCGCTGTTATGGACGGCAGCCGCGTTAGCCAATTCTTTGTGGCTAAACCCTTGGTCGAAGGCGCAAATTTATCAGGTTCGGGAGCAGGTTAAATCCGATTCGGGTATTTCGTTATTGCGCCAAGCGCGGTTTATGAATCTGGATAACGGTCGTGTGGTGGCTTATATAGAGCAGCTCAACCCTGAAGATTCTGGCAGCAGTCTTAATCGGCTGTTTGTGGTGCAACGTGGGCAAACCGATCAGGCGCCCAGCATAGTGGTGGCTAACAGTGGCCGCTTTCAAGAGCGCGATGGCGGCCAATGGCTGACGCTAGATGAAGGTCGCCGTTACAGCGGGGTGCCGGGCACGCGCGCGTTTGATGTGGCCGAGTTTGATGAATACAGCGCCTTTATTCGCGCCAGCGAAATTGGCGAAGTGGAACGCAAAGAATCGGCGCTAGATAGCAAAACCCTGAGCCACTCTCAGGAGCTGCTCGATAAAACCGAGCTGCAATGGCGTCTAGTGTTACCTTTATCCATGCTGGTCTTGGTGTTGGTAGTGGTGCCGCTGGCGGTGATTAACCCCCGCCAAGGTCGCTACGCGAAATTGCTGCCTGCTATCTTGTTGTATCTGGCGTATTTTTTATTACAAAGTGCCTCACGCTCCGCAGTAGAAGGGGGCAGTATGCCGATTTATCCGGGCCTGTATACGGTACCTATAGTGTTCTTGCTACTGGTGGCGTTGCCGCTTAATTTACGAGAAACCGCTTGGTGGAGTCGGACTCGCGAAAAATATAAACGTAATAAGGCAGCCTGATGTTCACTATTTTTGACCGATATATTGGCCGTACCGTTTTAATGGCCATTTTGTTGTGCGAGCTGACCTTGGTGGGTTTGGCGGCCATTATCCGTTATGTGGAGCAGCTGAGAAGCGTGGGCGAGGGGACTTATACCTTACTGTCGGCGTTTTATTTTGTGTTGCTGTCTATGCCCCAAGAAATAGTGCTGTTCTTTCCGATTGCCGCCTTATTGGGTGGCTTAATCGGTTTGGGACAAATGGCCAGTAATAGTGAACTAGTGGTGATGCAGTCTGCCGGTCGCTCGCGATTCAATATAGTGGTGAGTGCGCTAAAAACCACCTTGCCGTTGATGCTGGTAATTATGCTGGTGGGTGAATATGTGGCACCGGCCACCAAGTTAGCCTCAGATGACTTACGCAGCCAAGCTAAGTCCGGCGGCCAAGTCGTGTTGTCGGTCTATGGCGTGTGGGCCAAAGACAACGACGCTTATATTAATATTGGCCAAGCCAAGCGCGATGGGACTTTAAGTGACATTACGCTGTATTACTTCGATGAAAATACCCGCCTCTCGCGCATCACGCAGGCCGAAAGTGCCACTTACCAAGAGCCACTGTGGCGTTTAACCAATGTTACCGACACCTTGTTTAATGCCGGCGTTTCCATCAACACCCAGCATGAAGACACACGAGATTGGCAAACTAGCTTAACGCCAGAAAAGCTCGGCGTAGTAGCGATTGATCCTAATGAGTTATCGATGCGTGGCTTGTGGGAGTATCAGGGCTATTTAGCTGATAACGGTCAAGACAGTGGCTTATATGCGCTAGAGTTTTGGCGTAAAGCACTGCAACCCGTGATGGTGATTGCCATGATGTTGCTGGCGTCTTCGTTTGTATTTGGTGCACTGCGCAGTGTGACCATGGGCGCGCGCCTGTTACTGGGTATTCTATTTGGCTTTGGTTTCTATGTGTCTAACCAAGTGTTTGGCCCTATAAGCTTGGTTTATCACGTGCCGCCCTTTATCGGAGCGCTGGGACCTAGTCTGTTGTTTATTGGTATCGCCTTGGCATTACTGAATAAGCGGGCCTAGATAAGAATGTGAGTCGTGAAGCGTAAAAAGTGAGGTGTTAAAGACGGCACCTCACCCTGCACTTATTACTCTTAAGCTGGTTTCTTATCTAACAATTGCTTATTGAGCTCTTTGCTCATCACTATCATCTCGCAGTCAGCAATCTTATCTTGCAGTGCTAACTTAGTGCGCGGATTAAACACCAACCATAAATTACCCAAGCCGAGCAGGGCGCAGGCGGCGCGAATAATGCATTGAGCTAAGCGTAAGCGACTGCCGTCGGTATTTTGTACCCGTAAGCGCCAAGCGCGCATGCCGATGGTTTGGCCGCTGGTGCGCCAAAACCAGCAATAAAAAAATAGGCCGACCGCCAGTAAGCACAGCTGATACCAGCGGCTAGCACTTAACAAAGCGGCGGTGTCTTCGTGAGTACCTAAGCTTATCCAGCCGAGCTTTAGCATCAGTACCGTTAAGCCAAAGTAGATAAACCCCGCCACCATCAGCAGTGAAATCACCACTAATAGGTCATACAACCAAGCTGCTAAGCGGCGCATTAATCCTGCGCGCTCTAAACCTACATATTCAGAATAAGAAGCCACTACCACTACCAACCTGTTACGAATCATTTAAGGTGTGCCATTCTAGCAAACCCTTGAGCCTGTGGTCATTTTTGTACGCAGAGCGGTCAAACAATCTGCAATTGCGCGATTTGTGCGCAGTCAGCATCATAAAGTTAATATTCTGCTTGCGGCGGGGCTCTGGATACGTATAATTCACCTCGTTCCCAAGGTGGAGCAAGTTACTTAAGCAAAGCTTCAGTAACGGTGAATAAAGTAAGTGAAAATAGTGGCGGTGTGGTGAAATTGGTATACACGACGGATTCAAAATCCGTTGCCTTCGGGCGTGGCGGTTCAAGTCCGCCCACCGCTACCACTTTATAAGCAAGACTCTTCTTTACAGTAATACCTTTCTAAAAGATATACTCTGCAATATCTAGCTCACAACGAGCTGACTCTAGTGTTTAAAAGCTAAATCTCAAGCGGTTATACTATTAATTAGCCAGGACTCATTAGCTATATCTAAAAACCTCTCGTAATGTCTAAAGAACTCCTGATAAACTTTTTATCTATCCTGCTCTATCAATGCTTTCCCTTGTCTACTGTTAGCCCGTTTACCAAGCAGGCCCGCAGCATATAAATCAGCCCAAGGCGCTCACCTGCAGTTTTCAAATAGTATCTTTTGCCAAGATCAAAAACGGATCCCTAGGATCTGCGACAAATCTCTCTTCAAAGCCGTAAGCTTGCTCTTCTAATGGCGCTTGGCGATAACCGTATTTTATAACCTCACTGATGTAGCGCTTAATAAAAGGGCCGGGGCCCAATGCTTGCCATTGTAAAACATGGACCAACTTATGAAAGTGTACTCTGAGTTGGCCGACGGCCTTAGGTTTTAAATAATAGGTATCATCAAGGTTGATACCAACGGCGTTGGGGCTTAATAATTGGCCTAAACCCAGTTGCATTACCACATCCATCGGCGGGCTGGGCAGTTCATCCACTATCACAAAGCCCGCGCTGTTAAGTAACTCAGCGCTAAAGAAACCAGTGAAGTGCGTGCCAAGCTGGCTGCAGCTATGGCGTGAATGTTGGTGTGCGAGATTGGAGGCGGTTATCCAACTGTGAATATCAAAGATCATGGGTCTTCCTTGCAGCTAGCGGTCTCGGTTGTTCAGAGGTGCAAGACTCAATAAAGAGCTATGCTCGATAGGCTGTCCCTCAATTTTTTCCATTTACTCGACTTCTTTAGTTACTCGAATTATTAAAACATCTTACATAGGAAGACTGTTATGAGTAAAAAAATCGGCTTTATTAAGGAATTTCGTGAGTTTGCCGTTAAAGGCAACATGATTGATTTGGCGGTGGGTGTGATCATAGGCGGTGCTTTCAGTAAGATCATCGACTCTTTAGTGCGCGATGTACTTATGCCAGTGATTAACTTTATTCTCGGTGGCGATGTGGATTTTTCCAATAAGTTGCTAGTGCTGCGTGCTCCAGAAGGCTACACAGGCCCGCAAACGCAAGAAGCGTTAAGTGCCGCCGGTGCTGTGGTCTTATATTGGGGCAGTTTTGTGACGGTGTTTATTAACTTCGTCTTGCTGGCGTTTGTGGTGTTTATCATGGTGAAAATGATCAATCGCATGCGCGACTCTTTGCATCGCGAACAAGAAGTAGTGACCGTCGCCCCTGCGCCCACGCCAGAAGATATACAGCTGTTGCGTGAAATACGTGATGCGCTTAAACAGCAGCAAAAATAGCCTTACCCTAAGCTGCCAGTATCTATGTCAATCCCGAGCCTGCGGGATTTTTTGAGCCTTATTTTTGCCTTTATTCTTTCAGTCCAGTAACAGTAGAGCTCGACTTCGCTAAGTTGAAAAAATAAGCACCAGCTTTGTTTGTGCCACCGCCTCGATCAAGTAGAATAGCCTGCTTTTTTGTCTTTTCGACCAAGTTATACGGTCATTATTATCCTTCGTTAGCTAATGGCCTGCTGAGTCTTTGATACTTATTTTGCTGTTTAGCGTCACACTTTGGCTTATGCCATTTCAGGTAAAGAGTGTATTGCATGTTAAAACTCGGTCAGCAAATTAACGCCACCATAGAAGTACTCACTGATAAAGGCGATGGCATCGCCAGCCTTAACGGGCGGCCTTTGTATGTGGAAGGTGCCTTGCCCGGTGAGCAGGTGGAAGTGATGCTGACGGTAGTTAAACCACATTTTGCCCAAGGTAAGTTACTGCGCCTGTTAGAGTCGGCCTCCTCTCGCCGCCCGGACTTTTGTGTCTATACCGCCTGTGGTGGCTGTCAGTTGCGGGTGATGGATTATGAGGCGCAGTTAGTGCTTAAACGCCAGTTATTGATGGAAGCGCTGCAAGCCAAGGGGCTAGATTGCGCGGTGGCCGACACCTTAGGCATGAGTGAACCCTTTAACTATCGCAATAAGGCGCAATACGCGGTGCGTTCAGGGCTGAACAAAGAACCGAAAATTGGTTTTTATGCTAAGCACAGCCATCAATTGATTGAAGTAAAAGAATGCCGGGTACAAGCTGCTGCAACCACAGAGGTAGTGGCAGGAGTGGGCGCTTGGATGCAGGAACAGCAAGTGTCGGCTTATAACGAAGTCCGTCAACAAGGTAGTGTGCGCCACCTTATGGTGCGCAATGGTGTTAATACTAACGAGCTAATGGTGGTGCTGGTGGTGGCAGAGGTGCCAACGGCGGCGGCGCTGGCGCACCTGCTTACCACACTTGGCACCATTGAAGGGTTAGCCAGCGTGATGCTTAATATCAATACTTATAATGGTAATCGAGTATTAGGGCCTGAGACTCGGTTATTGTGGGGTAAAGAAGCAATAGTTGATAGCTTAGCCGGTTTGCAGTTTGCTATTTCCGCGCAGTCTTTTTATCAAATAAACCCCAAGCAAACCGAAGCCTTATATCAAGAAGCGCTGCGCTTGGCGGCGCCAAAAGCGTATGAGGTGGCATTCGACCTCTATTGTGGCATCGGCACTATTAGCCTATTTTTGGCGCGCCATGCCCGCAACGTGTATGGCATCGAAATCGTGCCTGAGGCCATTCTTGATGCGCGCACTAATGCCGAGCTTAATGGCCTGGCCAATATTGAATTTCTTGAAGGGTCTGCCGAACAAGTAGTACCACAGCTGTATGCGCAAGGGGTGAGTGCAGATCTGGTAGTGGTGGATCCGCCGCGCAAAGGCTGTGATCAGGCCTTGCTTGAAACCTTAATCGAAATGCAGCCGAGCCGCTTGGTATATGTGTCATGCAATCCTAAAAGCTTGGCTCGTGATTTGGCTTGGCTAACGGAGCGCGGCTTTAGATTAGAGCAGGCCACACCGGTAGATATGTTCCCTCATACCATGCATGTAGAAGCCGTAGTATTACTTACTTGGCAGGGCTAGCTCGTTTAATCTCGTAACAGTAAGAGTGTGGCTAGCAGAAGAAAAGCTTGCTCTTGACGTTAATGATAACTGTTATCGGTCGCATCTCAGGTGAGGGGAATTGCTATGGTGATGCTATTGGTCTTAAGTTGGTTATTAATGGTGTTGTGGGTGCCCAGCTCTGCATTAACACTGTGGCTCAGCGCAGGCTTTGCTTTGTTTGCGCTGTTGTTAACTCTACCCTCGGTCAGTCGACATTGGTATTGGTTACCAGTAAGCGGATTAGCTGGATTAGGCATGGCCATGGGTATGATGCTGACTGAGCAAGCCGTGTAGTCGGTTACGCTTACAGCAAGCGATTGCTTGGCTGAATATTAAATCTGACCTGATTACATATGAACCTCAGCCATAATGCACCCTGTTTCGGTTTGTTCTTTGTAGCTGCCTAATTTATTCGGCAGGCCAGCTCTGCTGGCTGTTACTGAGGTTTAGATTTAAACCAAAACACCAAACCGGGCCGAATAAATTGGCCCCTACAAGGTCAAATTACCAAACTGCGCCTCATATTTTTTCCCGAAGATGCGGGTATCTCCCTGTAACCTATTGAATTCATTGATACTGAATTCACTGAAACATGGCTGAGCTTTGTGAGTAATCAGGAAATCTGAAGTAGATAATTTTTGTAAAAATTAAGAAGATATTAAGCAGATATAGTACTGATAGGCGCGTGGTTAGTCGCGTCGCAATTAAGCGCTAGCCTAATGTTGATATGAAGAACGTTGAGATGAAGAGCATACGAAGAACAAAGATTAGATCATGCAGATTTTTACTATAGAACAAACAATAAATGGTGCGAAGAGGGGGACTTGAACCCCCACACCCGAAGGCACTAACACCTGAAGCTAGCGCGTCTACCAATTCCGCCATCCTCGCACATCTAACTATTTGCTTATCTATTTACTGTTTACTTATTAATGGTGCAGCTATTTTAAATGGGCTGCCATTTGTTACTTTGAGTCACTCACACTCAAGACTCTGAGTGGTGCGAAGGGGGGGACTTGAACCCCCACATCCTAAGACACTAACACCTGAAGCTAGCGCGTCTACCAATTCCGCCACCCTCGCGTACTCAAGGCAGAGAATTCTATAGATTTTTCGCTCTGCGTCAATAAAACCCAGTCCAGAATATAAAAAAAACCGGCATGTGCTGCCGATTCTTCTAAAAAGTTATTAATTGACTGGGAGTTGGCTCTGAGTTGATTAAAAGCTGCTTAAGCTTGCCTAAAGTTTACTTGGGTTATGAACGACGCACCGCGCGATAAATTTTAAACTTACCGTTCACGGCTATGGTTTCACACTGACCAAAGCTTTTTTCAATCAGCTCGGGGTAGGGTAAAAAAGCGTTAGCCACTAAGGTGAGTGAGCCACCGTGTACCAAGTAATTTTTTGCCGAGCTGAGCAAAGCTTCTGTGGTGTGAAAGAAGGTTTTCAACCCGGCATGAAACGGGGGATTAGCCACTATATGGTTAAAGGTACCGTTCACTTGGCTTAAGCCGTCTGAGGCATACACTTTAGCGTTAAGCTGATTTTCAGCCAAAGTGAGGCGCGTGGCTTCCAGTGCCAAGGCGCTAATATCAATGCACTCTAGCTCTAATTCAGGCTGGCGCTTAAGCAGGTTGGCACCAATCACGCCGGCACCACAACCAAAGTCGAGCACGCGACCTTTCAGATTACCTAAATTATCCAACAGCAAACGTGAACCTGAGTCCAGATGACCGGCGCTAAATACCCCTGGCAAGGTACAAATCTGCAATGGCGCCTGTTCTTTTTCTAGCTCTAGGCGGTAACCTTTAACCCAGCTGGCTAATTTAAAGGGTGCAGCAGGGCGCACTAGCTCTGCTTGATACAAACTGGCGCGCCTAGCGCTGTCGAGCTTATTAACCTGATCTGCGTAAGGTGCCAGCAGCTTAGGTGCGGATTTTACGCCGCCTTTATTATCGCCCGCCATAAACAGCTGTGCGCCTTCGGCTAACAGCGGTAAGCAAGCGGCAAGCAGATACTCGGCTTCGGCTTTGGCCTTGGGCATCAATAACAATAAGCCGGCCGCGCCTTGAGTAGGCTGTACGCCAAACTCTATTTGGCGGTTTCCTTGCTGCTCTTGCCACTGAAAGTAGCGAAAGTCGGTGGTGAAAATTCGCGGAGCCGGCCCAGCTTGCGCCAACATGCCGGGTAAATTATCTTCTAGCAGACCACATACCAGCAAAGGCTGTTGGGTGAGTACATCCAAATTACGTGCCAGCATTTCGCTAACCGGCGTTAAGGCCTCAAACATCTTGGGCTCCACAGTAAATTATTTGATCAGGCATTATACATACCTACGGTGCTCTTGACATTTGTCAGTCATTAGCAAAAGATGCTGTTCAAGGTCTTTTTCAGGTGTGGCACATGCTTTCTATAGTTAAACGTAAACAGGGTAAACCGCTGAAACGAAAAGCGCTAGCCACAGTTGCGTAACCGATGCCTGATCTTCTTTAAGACAAGATGTTTTCAAACCCTGGTGATGCAACAGCAGCCGGGGTTTTTTATTTAAAATCTACCATCCTCTAACCAGGAGAAGGAGTTTCCATGTTTCGCGGTTCTTTAGTTGCCCTATTAACCCCTTTTGACGGCACCCGCATTGACGAGCCGGCATTGCGTCGCCTGGTTGATTGGCACATTGCAGAGGGGACTCATGGCCTGGTGCCAGTAGGTACTACCGGTGAGAGCCCCACCTTGACCCATGATGAGCATTGTCGGGTCATTGAAATCGTGGCTGAGCAGGCAGCAGGTCGTGTGCCTGTGATTGCCGGTGCCGGTTCTAACAACCCACTAGAAGCCATTGAGTACAGCAACTGTGCCCAGCGTGTGGGTGCAGATGCGACCTTGCACGTGGCGGGTTATTACAATCGACCTAATCAAGATGGTTTATATGCACATTTTAAGATGTTGCATGATGCCACCGAACTGCCGATCATTGTTTATAATATCCCACCGCGCGCCGTGGTAGATATTAAGCCGGAAACCCTCGCGCGCATGGCTGAATTACCGCGCATTGTGGGCGTAAAGGACGCCACCGGTGATTTATTACGCCCTTGGGTGGAACGCTCATTGATCAAGAAGCCGTTTGCTTGGTTATCTGGCGAAGATGGCACGGCCGTGGCTTACAACGTGGGTGGTGGCGAAGGGTGTATCTCGGTGACGGCTAACATAGCACCGCGTTTGTGTGCCGAACTGCAAGAGTTGACCTTAGCCGGCAAGTGGGCGGAAGCCCGCGTGCTGCAAGATAAGTTACTGCCGCTGCATCAGGTATTGTTCTTAGAGCCTAATCCGGCTGGCCCTAAATATGCGCTTTCTTTGTTAGGCTTGGCCAGCGAGCACTGCCGCATTCCTGTGGTGCCGCTACAAGAGTCGACCAAGACTGCAATTCGTCGCGTGATGACTGAGCTTGGCTTAATTTAATTTAGGCAAGTGGTTAAGTGAAAGGGTGAAGGGTAAAAGAGTGAAGGTGCTAGCTTATGTTATGTCGGCCACTGCACTCTTCACCTTTCACCCTTTACGTCTTTGGTAAGCGCATAAAAAAGGTCAGCAGCTGCTGACCTTTTTTATTACGCTAAATCTTGATTGTGGCGGTTTCTCTAACCTTGCTCGTCATCATGGGGTGGATCAAATTCATCATCATGGCGCTGATAATTATCTTCCCGAGGGGTTTGATGACTTTCGTAACGCGGGCGACGCGGCTTACTGATAATTGGGCCGGTGCGCGGCGGGCGACGGGTCGCGGGTGATATGGTTGAGATCTTCGCTTTATAGATCAGCTGCTGCTGGCCTCTAGGATCAGAGAGCAAAATGCTGTATTGGTCAAAGGCACTGATCATCCCTTCCAGTTTAATGCCGTTAGTGAGGAAGATGGCGCAATGTGTTTGATTTTTGCGCAGCCAGTTCAGTGCCGCATCCTGTCCGTTACCCAAGGAGAACGCTTGTTGAAGCGATTGGGGATTAGCTGTTTGGGCAGTCATATAGGCAGTCCTGTTTGTTATTATTCAAGCTTGATTGTGCTCAATGAGCACACGACTTGTCAAAGTAAAGCTTACTTTAATCCAAGCTTCAAGAGCGGAGTAACAAAGGAAAATTAGTGTTAGCAAAAACCTCTAATAACAGCCGGCTTATTTTTGCCTGTTTGATCGTCAGTATAGGGCAATTAAGTGTTGGCTTACTGTTTCCCGTATTACCCGCTATTAGCCAAAGCTTGGCTGAAGATCCTAATCGCGTGCAGTGGCTGATTTCTGCCTACTTATTTGCCTTTGGCCCAGTGCAATTATTATACGGGCCACTCAGTGATGCTAAAGGGCGCAGACCGGTATTGATCGCCGGCCTTGCCTTGGCCATGTTAGGTGTGGGCTTATGCTTAGTACCTAATGCTTCCTTTGAATGGCTATTGGTGGGTCGCTTATTACAAGGGCTAGGAGCGGGCTGTGGCGCCGTTGTGTCGCGAGCCATGCTTCGCGATAGTTTTGACGGGCCTGCGCTGCGTAATGCGCTGTCTTATGTGGCTATGGCGGCGGCATTTACCCCCATAGTGGCACCCGCCATCGGCGGCTTGATTGGGTATCACTTTGGCTGGTATAGCGTGTTTGTGGCTATGCTGATTTATTTGTTGACCCTATGGTTGCTGTTATTCGCCAGCTTTGAAGAGACCCATCAAGGGGCTCGCCAACCCATGAAGCTGTCAGTGATTGTCGCTAACTATCGGCACTTACTCGGTTTACGCCATTTCTTAGGCCATGGTGGCATGCTGTGGGGGCAATTCTCGCTGATGATGGTTTCCATATCAGTGATGCCTTATATCATGCAACAGCAGATCGGTATGACGGCGGCGCAATATGGCACCTGGGCGCTGATCCCGGCACTGGGGCTGTTGCTTGGCGGCGTGATTAATAATCGTATTCAACATTATGTGCCCGCCGAGCAAGTGCTGCGTTTTAGTCCCTATCTGCAATTGGCAGCAGGCGTTTGGTTGCTGCTGGCTCCTTTACAGCCTGCTTGGATGATCGCGGGTATTTTTATTCAAGCGCTAGGCAATGGCATGGCATTTCCTAATGCCATGAGCCGGCTGCTTGAACCGTACCGTGATCTAGCCGGAGCCGCCGCTGCCTTATCTGGTGCCTTGCAGATGCTAAGTGCCGCGCTATTAACCGCCGCTCTGGTCTATTTGGGTGTGAGCACAGCGTTTAGCTTAAGCATATGCATCTTGCTGGGCGCACTGGTGCTTAAGGGCTTGTCGTGGTGTGCAGTAGGGCGCTGGTAAAGCGGAGGTAGAAAGCTGTACGTTATACGCCGTACGTTTAAGATAATCACAAGCCTTCAAGATAGGAACGTAAAGCGTATGACATCAGGCGTACAGCGTTTGCTTTGCTAAATTTTAGACGAAAAAAAGCCGCGCCCTAGGGCACGGCTTCTGAATTCTTTTACGAGGTAAACTCTTACAGAGCTACAACGTTTTCAGCTTGAGGACCTTTCTGGCCTTGAGCTACTGTGAACTCAACTGCCTGGCCTTCTGCTAAGGTTTTGAAACCTTGGCTCTGGATAGCGCTGAAGTGTACGAATACATCAGGGCCTGACTCTTGCTCGATGAAGCCAAAACCTTTTGACTCATTGAAAAACTTAACTTTACCTTTAACGATATTAGACATACCTAAATCCTGTAATCAAATCTACCAAAATACGAATGCTTGAAAAAATACAGATTTAACTTATGAAATACAGGACGAGGTACTACTAGAACTTCGTAACATTAACATAAATACAACCATACTTTTCGAGCTGCATTTACTCTAACTGGTAACGAGATGCTGGTCAACAGGTATTTTACTGTGGGGTGAGTAGAACTGGTAGAAACGAGCGCAAGCGCACTAGTTTGCCCTATTCAGCAGTAACCCTCTGTATTAGCATGCGGTCTAATCCCTAAACCATTGTGATAAGTGAGACGGTTAATGTCTGAATTATATTGTGTTGCTCGTTTTAAGGCGCGCCCAGGTTAAGGCGTTAGAGTTACAAGCTGCGCTTAAGGCCTTGGTTGCCGATACTCACCGAGAAGAAGGCTGCATCTTATATCAATTAACCGAAGAAGTGCCTTATGAAGGCGCGAACGGTGAGCCTTGGGATTGTGTATTTGTGGAGCGCTGGGCCAGCCGTGAGGTGTTTGATGCTCACTGCGCCCAACCTTACATCAAAGATTATTTTGAGCAGGTGGCCCCGAGCCTAGTGGCAGAGGCCGATGTGCGATTATACCGGCCTGTGTAAATTCGGGGTTTTGTAGTGGGGCTCTGTAGATGGGTGATGTTCGCTTAACGACGAAACTCGAGATCACCCTTAAACATCATTTCAAATCTTAAGGTAACACTGAACTCAGGATCATGGTCTTGAGCGTGGGGGAAGTGTAGCTCTGGAATAAGGTCGATAAATAAGATGTTTCTGTGCAGGTTGCGTCGGTATTGGGTATAAAAATAATAGTCATGTAGCCGAGGATCCGAGGCACTGCGGCCCACCGCAACAGCCGCATAGCGCATCACGCTTCGTGGGCCTAACAGTTGATTAATTTCTACCCCTTCGGAGTATTCCAAGGTGTCTGCTTCTTCTTCTTGCCACTGAAAGTTAGTGATAAAACGCAGATGATGATTTTCATCTAAGGGGCGGCCTATATCCCACTTGCTGCGTATAGAGTATCCCTCTTCATTAAACCAAGAGGCCCTATTATAGGATTCCAGCTGCCAAGGCGAATTGAGATCCCAGAGCCGCTCGCCGGTAAAACGTACATAAGGATCGGGTGGCCAGCGTACCTTAACACCGGCACCGGCACGCAGATTCCAAGCTTCAGTTTTATCTTTCTTACTTAACCTACTGAGACCAAGAATAGTACTGCCTAAACCGCGTTGATCATTAGATAGACGGTTAGAAGCCTGTTCGGCCAATGTGCCTTCAGATTCTTCTGGATCACTTTCAATAATAAAACGTAACCGTTTTTTAGATGTGGGAAGGTCCAGCCGAAAACGCACGCCGGTTTCGGCCTCAAAGCCACCAGTTTCACTCCAGTCCAGCTCTTGGCTTAAGCGCAAATATGAGTCGTTTTCGACACGCATGTTATCTTCGCTGCCAAAGAAGCCATCAATATTACGTGAGTTATGGGTAATCCAATCAGACAGGCTGTCATGCATAGGGGCAATTTTTTCAATCGCCCACTCTGGTAAATCCGTGTCGTCTTCTACTTCCACTTCTGCAGCCATCACTTGAGGTACCATGGCGAGTAAGGCTGCTAGATAGAGTTTTTTCATGGCTATATCCCTTGGCCTTTTGTGTAAGACTATGGATTTTTAACTAAAAATACCAATATCTTTAACTCTAAACGTGACCAGCTTGGTATTAGGCTTTTACTGTAGCAGCGCTAGACTGCAGTAGAGCTTAAATGAAGCCTATATAGAAAAGACGTTTGAGGCATAAAGTAGTAAAAGGGGAGGCGAGGCCCTCCTTGGAAGTTTTTTACCATTTAATTAATAGACAAAAAGTCGCATCAACCAGCCATAACCGCTATGGCTGGGCTGCCACTAACTCGGCTTGCGCTAATGCTGCCAACAGTGTGGCTACATCCGCCGTTACCGCCGCCAACGGAGCCTTAAAGTAACTGGCCATTAAATCGCTTATCTCATGACCTGATAAGGGTTGCTGTTGCAGTAGCTGCCAAGCAATCTTGCCGCTAGAGTTTAAGCGATGGATAGCACCGCTTGCGGTGTGAATTAAAAACAGCTCATCACCAAGCGGATAGGTAGTGATAGTAGTTTGCGCAGACCATATGCGCTCAAGAGTAGTTTGTGCAGGGATTGGGCCGCACAGCTGTAATTCGTGCGGTGGCACATTAAGCAGGCTGGCCTGATTAGCAGCGTATAACTGTGGGTTTTTAATTACCTTAGCTAAGTGGCGAGCACCTGCTAATGGCTCAGAGTAACGCAGTAGCAGGCAAGGCACGGCTTGCATCAGAGGTAACAGGCGCGCCAGCAGTGTGGCGCTTGATGTATCGCGGACAAAGTTTTGGCATAGCAGCTGTAACAATCCTTCTGCGGGCGGCAGTGTGACCACCTCTGGCTCCAGAATATGCGAGTCTCGCTCCAGTAGTACTATGGCGCCCACAGGACTGGTCTCATCAACCTTAGCTAAGCCATTTTCATCTGGGATCACAAAGCGATAACGCTCATCTTCGGGGCCTGCATGGCGCTCACTGTAAGCGACAAACTCCGCGGAAAAACTGTTCGGTAAAGGTAGACGTAATCTAGGCGCGACCCCCATGGCAACCCCTGCACCTTGTGGCGTTAATCCCAGTACATCGTCGCCAAATACGCGATAACCCGCCGCGGCAAAGGCCACTGATAAGGTGCTTTTACCCGCCTTACTGCTTTCAGGAAACAGCACTAAACGGCCATTAATTTCGATACTGGCACAATGCAAACCTAAGAGATCTGGCTCATTTAACATGCGCTGGCTGACTAACTCACCTACTAAGCTGCAAGCCGCTGAAGCGGGGGAGGGTAAGTGGAATTCATTGGGTTCATGCACGGAACCTTGCCATAAGCACTCGGCATCTTGATAAACATACCGTTCAGGGACGGGGCCTTGTGCTGGTAGCACTGTGATTGGCCAGCCTGGCATGGCTTGAGTGAGTGCCGAAACTACCTCGGGTGCTTGGTCAATGCGTAAGCAGCGGCCCAGGTGCGGCAAGCTGATATCCACCGATGAAGGGTATATTCGCGCGCTCATTAACGGTTTTGAGTACCAAAGATGGCATCTTCTAAAATGCGGATCGGATCGTCTGAGTATTCACGCACCCGATCGCGGCGGCGATATTCATAGCCGCTGGGCCCTGAATAGCTAGGGCGAGAATAACTGGGCCTGGAGTAGCTGGGGCGAGAATAACTATTGCGCCAATGTCCGGCTTGAGCCTGACCTAAGCTAAACAGCGTAGGCGCCACATAAGCCCCGGCCAGCCCGACACCTATCATGGTCAGCAGTCGACGGCGAGACTGTCGATAATTATTACTTTCTTCTTCGCCAGCGCTTACTTGTGCCGCTGGTACTGCTTTCTTTTCTAATTCGTTATCGTGATGCGACATATACGCCTCCGAGCGATCGAACCCTGTTTATAGCCAGCCACCATAGCATTCGCTCATCGAGCTCTCTAGCTGGGCGCTATGCAGTCAGCCGCATTCTGTCGCCTCGCTTTCACACCTGAAACACTAAGACTCAGATAGTGCCCAAGTGAATTGGCGGATTAACATGAGACCCAGGTTTTTTAAGGCGGGTATTTATGGAATAAATGAGTGTTGAGTTTGTTATTTGATTTTATTTTTGATGGGTAGGGCAGATGAAGGTAAAGATAAAGCCAAGCGGACAGGATATAGACAGGAGTGATATTTAGACACAAAAAAACCAGCACATAGGCTGGTTAAATTGGTCTTACTTATATGGTGCCGGCACCAAGAGTCGAACTCGGGACCTACTGATTACAAGTCAGTTGCTCTACCAACTGAGCTATGCCGGCTTAAACTGTTTTCTTTCTACTACACAAAAATGGTGCCCGGAGACGGAATCGAACCGCCGACACGAGGATTTTCAATCCTCTGCTCTACCGACTGAGCTATCCGGGCATAGTCGATGTTAATCAACTATTAAAACTCTTTACTTCAACTTACTTAAAATGGTGCCCGGAGACGGAATCGAACCGCCGACACGAGGATTTTCAATCCTCTGCTCTACCGACTGAGCTATCCGGGCGTAGCACGCTAGGCGCGCATACAAAACTGGTTACTGTATTACTAAACAAATATGGTGCCCGGAGACGGAATCGAACCGCCGACACGAGGATTTTCAATCCTCTGCTCTACCGACTGAGCTATCCGGGCTTGTGGGGCGACATTAGATAAGATTGGTCATATCAAGTCAACTGCTTTTTCAAAGACATAAGCGCGTTTGCTTATGTCTTGAGCAAAGCGCTGCTTTAGTCTGCAGTGGGAGGGGTATAACCCTCAACTTTTACATCGGCACCTTCAAATAAATAGGCCACCATTTCTTGCTCTAATAATTGTCTGTGCTCGGTATTCATCATGTTGAGCTTTTTTTCGTTGATCAACATGGTTTGTTTTTGCTGCCAAGCGACCCAAGCTTCTTTAGATATGTTGTCATAAATGCGTTTACCCAGCTCGCCCGGATAAAGTTGAAAATCCAGCCCTTCGGCTTCTTTTTGTAAACGTTGGCAGAAAACGGTACGACTCATAATTGATTCCTTGTGTTCGGGTAGGCAAGTTTGCAGTTGCGGGTAAGCAAGCAGCTTTTTGGTGGCCGCCGCTAAGCCGACTGATGCCGGTTGCTCCAAGTTATACCAAAGTCGCTCACTGGCGGCCATGATCTCTGTGGGTATCTTGGGTATTTCCACCAGCCAAGGGCTGATATCTAAGTGAAAATGGCTAAAAGTATGGCGAAAACCGGGCAGGGGCTGTGGCTGGCTGGCTTCTGGATGGCGCTTCAGCCAGTCTCTGAGCTCTTGTTCACTATGAAACTCAGGAAAACAGTATAAGCCGCCCCAAATACCGTGCGGAGGTCTTTGCTCCAAAAACAGCTGCTGACCTTGTTTGAGTAACAAAAAGTGCGCCTGCTTGACCGGCTGTACTGTTTTTTTGGGCTTTGAGTGCGGAAAAGCCGTGGGCGTGCCTAACGCCAGCGCTTGGCAGTCATCGCTCACTGGGCACAGTTCACACTTAGGCTTAGAACGGGTACAAATGGTGGCGCCTAAGTCCATCATGGCCTGATTATACTGAGTGACGCCATGGGCGGGCATTAGGCGAGCTACGTGCTCCCACAGCTCGTTTTCCACGACTTTCTGACCCGGCCAGCCTTGTTGGGCCAACCAGCGAGCCAGTACCCGCTTTACGTTGCCATCTAAAATACCGTGATGTTGACCCGATGCTAGCGATAACACAGCACCTGCGGTGGAGCGACCTATGCCGGGCAGGCCTAGTACCTCTTCAAATTTCTCGGGGAATTGGCCTTGATAATGATCGCGAATAGTTTGTGCGGCCTTGTGCAGGTTACGAGCGCGCGCGTAATAGCCAAGGCCGGTCCACAAATGCAGCACTTCATCTTGCTCGGCATTGGCCAAGCTCAGCACATCAGGAAAACGCGCCATAAAGGTGTGATAATAGGGGATAACAGTAGCCACTTGGGTTTGCTGTAGCATAATTTCTGACACCCAAACTCGGTAAGGTGTCTTGTTTTGCTGCCATGGCAATGTTTTACGGCCATGCTGCTGGTACCAAGCCAAAACCCGTTCGGCAAAAGAGACTGTATTCACAATAGCGACTATATGGATGAGAATAGCAAGATCAGAGCACACTCCGCTGGCTTGCGCAAACTCGCACTTTCACTAATAAAGCGCTAAAAAATCGACTTTGTGAGTGAAGATGGCAGGGTTACGCGCACTCATTTGCGCTAGGTAGTTTGTTATTTAACTGTTTTCTGATACAAGAGAAGAGTTTTATTGGCGCCCGTCAAGCACCGGCTTTTAGAGAGACCCTTATGCAACCCTTTTTTGCGCAACGCTTTGCCAAGGTAGAGCCTTCCTTTATCCGTGAAATTCTTAAAGTCGCGATGAACCCAGACGTTATCTCCTTTGCTGGCGGTTTACCGAATCCGGCTTTTTTTCCTCATGAGCAACTCGCCGTAGCCAGCACTAAGGTGTTGCAAAACCACAGCAATGGCGCCTTGCAGTATGCGGCTACCGAAGGCTTTGCGCCCTTGCGTCAATACATTGCTGATCGCTACTTTAAGCAATATGGAATGCAGGTGTCGCCAGACAATATTTTGATCACCAATGGCTCTCAGCAGGCGCTGGATCTGCTGGGTAAAGTGTTGGTCAATGAAGGTGATAACCTCATTATTGAAGAGCCCGGTTACTTAGGTGCAATTCAAGCGTTATCTGTTTATCAGCCCAATTTTCAGGGTGTAGCGCTCAATGACGATGGCTTGGATTTAGCTGAGTTAGATACTCTGTTAGCCGAGCCTAACCATGCGCGCATGTTGTATGGCGTCACTAACTTTCAAAATCCTACCGGTTTGAGCTATAGCCTTGAAAATCGCCAAGCAGTGGCCGAGCGCTTAATCAAGCACGATGTGCTGATGATTGAAGATAACCCTTACGGTGAGTTGCGCTTTGAAGGTGAGCATTTGCCGCCGATTGCCAAGCTAGCACCGGAGAACGTGGTGTTGCTGGGCTCTTTCTCTAAAGTGGTGGTGCCATCTTTCCGTTTGGGTTGGATGTTAATGCCCGACTGGTTATGCCAAAAGGTCACCATTGCCAAGCAAGCGTCGGACTTACATACCAATGGTTTCGTACAGCAGGTATTGCATAGCTATCTGCAAGAGAACGATCTTGATGAACATATTGATCGCATTCGTACCGTGTATGGCCGCCAAAAAGTCGCCATGGAAAATGCTCTGCTCAAGTACTGCCCGGGTATCGAGTTTACTCGACCTGAGGGTGGCATGTTCTTGTGGTTGAAATTGCCTAAGCACATCAATGCCATGGAATTATTTGATGTGGCGATCAAAGAAAACGTGGCCTTCGTACCCGGCCAGCCTTTTTATGTGCGCCCAGATATTTTGAATAGTGCACGCCTAAGCTATGCGGGTGCCGATGAGGCCACCATTGAAGAGGGCATCAAGCGCTTAGGGCGCGTGATCAGCCAAGTGCTTTAAGTCGATCGTAAAGGGTGAAGCGTGAGGGGGAGGTGGGAAATGCCGAATTATCAGCTTGGAATGTTTTTTTACTCCTCCCGTGCATAAAATAACAGCCGTAAGCTTGAAGCGGTAAGTTTACAAACGACAGTCGTTTTATAATGAGCGTGAAATTACTACTGCATTCTTACCTTAAGGTAAGAATGCAGTTTTTTCATTTTGAGACTGAAGCTAAATCAACATATTAAAAATTATCTTAAAGTAGGCTTGCTAAGCCAGCCGGAGAAGTTAAATGACAGATGAACACGCGCCTAAGCCAACTAAGACCGAGCAAACGGAGCTCGAGCAACCAGAGCTTACCGAGCCAGAACAAGAGCTGCGTAGACGAAAAATTCGCAGCTTCGTGTTGCGAGAAGGACGCTTGACCAAAGGCCAAGAGAAAGCCATGACTGAACAGTGGCCGATAATGGGCATTGATTATCAGCCACAACTGATTGATTTAGATGCGGTGTTTAACCGTGTTGCACCAAGAGTGCTAGAAATTGGTTTTGGTATGGGGGGCTCGTTAGTCGAGATGGCGAAAGTGGCGCCTGAGCTCGATTATATCGGTATCGAAGTGCACACCCCGGGCGTGGGCGCTTGTTTAATGGGCGCAGCTGAGGCCAAAATCACTAACCTGCGTGTGATGTGTCACGATGCGGTCGAAGTGTTTGAGCATATGTTAGCGGAGCAAAGCTTAGACAGAGTGCAGTTGTTTTTCCCAGATCCTTGGCACAAAACGCGCCACCATAAGCGCCGTATAGTACAGCCTGCGTTCGTGGAAATGCTGCGCAGTAAGCTTAAAGTTGGTGGCGAGTTTCATATGGCCACCGACTGGGAAAATTACGCCGAGCATATGCTGGATGTGATGAATGCGGCCCCAGGTTACGTTAATGCGTCTACCGAAGGCGATTATATGCCACGACCTGACTATCGTCCGTTGACCAAGTTCGAGCAGCGCGGTCATCGTTTAGGCCACGGGGTTTGGGATCTGATCTTTACACGTACAGAATAAAGCCCTTCGGGCAGCGGTAAGCTTGAAGCCGTAAGTTGCCAGCCAAAAGAATGGATTGCTTCGCTACGCTCGCAAAGACGGCTTAAGAGCGTACTAATAACACCTCTGTCTTTGCGAGGAGTGCAGCGACGCGGCAATCCATGAACAGCAAACGGAGCCGTAAGCTAACCCCGAGAAAGGTGTTTTTGTAGGGGCCATCTTTAGTCGGCCCCTGTCTTAGGTAAATAGTTGCGCAGCAAAACGTCTTTTCCCCTAAAGCTGCCCTTCGGGGTTTGGCTTTGTTTTCGAGGTAATAAAAAGTGACTCAACAGCAAGCAGATTTTAATCAGGGTTTAATCGACTTTTTACAAGCTTCACCTAGCCCAGCCCATGCGGTGAATACTATGGTGCGCGAGCTTGAAGCGGCGGGCTTTAGCGAATTAAATGAAAGCGAAGCTTGGCAATTGCAGCCAGGCCAAGGTTATTGGCTTGTTCGTGGTGGTCGCTCAATTATTGCCTTTCGCTTAGGCGAGCAGCCAGTGTTTGACGCTGGCGTGCGCATGATAGGCGCGCACACCGACAGCCCGTGCTTAAAAGTGAAACCTAACGCTGAGCTACTACACCAAGGCTATTTGCAGCTAGGGGTAGAAGTGTATGGCGGCGTGCTGATGCATCCGTGGTTTGACCGAGATCTGTCGCTTGCGGGGCAGATATATTTTCGTAATGAAGCGGGTAAATTACAGACTGCACTGATTGATGTGAAAAAGCCGATTGCGGTGATCCCATCGTTAGCGATTCACCTCAATCGTGAGGCGAATAAAAACTCTGAAATAAACGCTCAGCTGCATTTGCCGCCAGTGCTAGGACTCGATGCGAGTGCTGATACTGATGCTAATGGAAAGCCTAACCCAAGCTTAGTGTTGCGTGAGTGGCTCGCTACTTGGTTACGCACAGCAGGTCATAACGTCGCTGAAGTTATCGATTATGACTTGTGCTTCTACGATACCCAGCCACCGGCTTTGGTAGGGTTGGAGCAAGAGTTTATCAGCTCGGCACGCCTTGATAACTTATTGTCTTGTTACACAGGACTTCAGGCTCTCTTATCTAGCAAACAGCCAGCGGCCACCTCGCTGTTGGTGTGTAACGATCATGAAGAAGTGGGTAGCTCTTCCGCCACCGGCGCCGAAGGTCCATTTTTAGAAAGTGTGTTACGCCGTTTGAGTGGTGATGAGCAAGAATATCAGCGCATGATGGCGCGTTCTTTGTTGATCTCTGCTGACAACGCTCACGCCATACATCCTAACTATGCGGATAAGCATGATGAAAACCATGGTCCTAAAATCAATGCCGGCCCAGTGATCAAGGTGAATGCTAATCAGCGTTACGCGACCAGCTCAGAAACCAGCGCTTTATTTAGACATTTTTGCGATTTGGCCAAGGTACCTTACCAGCACTTTGTGGTGAGATCAGATATGGGCTGCGGCAGTACTATAGGTCCGGTTGCTGCCACTAAATTAGGCGTGCGGGTGGTGGATGTAGGCGCACCGCAATGGTCGATGCACTCCATCCGTGAAACCGCCGGCACCAAAGATGCCTGGTACTTAGGCCAAGCATTGCAGGCATTTTTTTGTGAATGGGACGGGGATTAAGGGTAGCGCCGAGCGCCGAGCACCAAGCACCTAGCTAAAAGCAGACACCGTCTTTTGTAGTCTTGCGCTTTAGCTGCAAGTTCAGCGAAGCTGGATGGTTTTTAAATAGTTCCGCCTTCGACGAAATGTGATGGCTCTTTACCTACGAGTAAGCGCTGTTTTGAACGGCACACAATTAAAAAGGGTCGAATACTTTTAAACGTATTCGACCCTTTTGTTTGTCTTATGATTTTATCTCTGGCTTAAGTTGTCCGTAGGACTCAGGCTCCCGACAATGCCAAATATTGCTGATGCAATTGCAGCACGGCGGCTTTTATCTGCGTGAGATCAGAGTCGTTGTTATCAAGCACATCGTCGGCAGCATTCAAGCGCTGCTCGCGACTGGCTTGGGTGGCCATCATGGCCTCAACTTGTGCGGCCGCTATATTATCCCGTTGCGTAGTACGCGCTATTTGGGTTGATTCAGCCACGTCCACCACCAGCACTCGCTGGCATAAGTCGGTAAGCTTATTCTCGACCAAGAGCGGTACTACTAATAAACAATAAGCCGAGCGAGCGTTCTGGCATTCGGTAATCATGCGCTCGCGGATCAAAGGGTGCAGTAAGGCTTCCAGCCAATGACGATAAGCTGCATTCTCAAAGATCCGCTCACGCATTAGGGCGCGATTTAAGCTGCCATCTGCGGCGATCACTTCTGGACCAAAATAGGCACCAATAGCATCTAGTACCGGCTCGCCGGGGGCCACTACTTCTCGGGCAATCACGTCCGCATCCACCACCACTATGCCAAGCTCGGCGAATAAGTCAGCGACGGTACTTTTGCCGCTGCCGATGCCACCGGTTACTCCGACTGTATATGTCATAACGCCACACTCCAGTACCAGTTGATTAAAGGTTTGCCCCAAATAAGATACACCCAGCCAGCGATGGCAAGTGCCGGTCCAAAGGGCAGTACTTGCTGTGCATTTAAGCGGCGACTCGCCATTAGGCTTAGGCCTATAACTGAGCCTATTACAGATGAGAGTAGCAGTATCGGCAAGATAGCCTGCCAGCCAAACCAAGCGCCGAGCGCGGCTAATAGTTTAAAGTCGCCATAGCCCATGCCTTCTTTACCGGTGGCCAGCTTGAACGCCCAATATAAACTCCACAAGATGCCGTAACCAATCACGCCACCTATTACCGCATCCGATAAAGGGATAAATAGGCCATTGAGATTAATTAATAACCCTAGCCATAACAGCGACAGGGTCAGATTATCCGGTAATAAAAGATGGTCCACATCGATCATCGTCATGCAGATCAGCAGCCAAGTAAATAACAAGGCGGCCAGCAACTCTGGGCTAGCGCCAAAACGCCATACGGCCGCCGCAGATAATATGGCGGTGCTTAATTCAACTAAGGGATAGCGCTTAGATACTTTTTCCTGACAATAGCGGCAGCGGCCGCGGAGCATTAACCAACTGAGTAGTGGGATATTATCCAGAGCACCCAGCTGATGCTGACAGTGAGAGCAACGCGAACGTGGGGTGCAGATATTAAAGGTTGCTTGTTCGGGGGCAGGGCTGTCGTTGAGCTCGGCACAATCTTGGAGCCACTCACGCTTTAACATCACCGGCAGTCGATAAATAACCACATTTAAAAAGCTACCGACGAGTAAACTTAGCAAAGTAACAATGATATAAAGGGAGAGTATATCTTGGGTTAGCCATTGGCTCAGCACCGCCATTTCGAATCCTTATTGATGAAAATATAAATAATGAGCATCCAGTATTAATGGCAATATAAGCGTTAATGAAGATACGGACATTAATGTATAACGCTACCCAGATTAAAGATGGGAAGATACATGGCAATCACTAGTCCGCCAACTAAAATCCCCAGTACCAACATCATCATTGGCTCAATTAAACTGGCCAAAGCCTCCACTGCTGCGTCCACTTCGGCTTCATAAATGCTTGCCACTTTATGCATCATATCGTCAATAACACCGGTTTCCTCACCTATCATGGCAAGTTGCACTAATAGATCAGGAAACAGCTGACTGGAGCCCAATGCTAAATGCAGCGGTATGCCGGCTACCACATCGGCTCGCACCTGCAATACCGCTTGGCTGTAGACATGGTTGCCGCAGGCTCCGGCAGCCAAGGTTAGCCCTTCTATTAAGGGAATGCCGGCGGCAAAGGTAGCAGCTAGCGTGCGGGCAAAGCCCGTGAGTGCGGCTTTCTGCAAGATGGCACCTAACACCGGCAATTTAAGCAATAGGCGGTCTTGTTGTTGGCGCAACCGATTAGCACTACGTCGAGCTTTTATAAACCAATAGCAGAGCAGCACCAACACTAGCAGTAGGTAGCCGCCGTAGTGCTGCAAGCCGCGAGATAAGCTGATCACTACTTGTGTAAACCAAGGTAAAGGCGCGCCAAAGTTGGCATACATCTCCTCAAACTGCGGGATCACCCACAGTAATAGAATGGCTGACACCAGCGCCGCTACCAGCAGCACTATGGCCGGATAAAACAGCGCTTTCTTTATTTTAGCTTTCAACAGTTGCGCTTTTTCCGCGTAGTCAGCCAACTGCTCAAACACCTCTGCTAAGGCGCCCATTTGCTCACCCGACTGTACTAAGTCCTGATACAGGTTGCTAAATTGCATAGGGAATTGCTTAAGAGCTCGGGATAAGGGCTGGCCATTTTCAACGTCCGTGACCAGCAGTGTCAGCATGTGGGCAAGCGGGGCCTTGGTGGCCGAACGGGCAATCAATTTCAAGCTTTGTACAAGTGGTATACCGGCATGCAGCATAGTCGCCAATTGACGCGTCATAATGGCAATGTCTGCGGCGGTGATGGTTTGCTTAAATTGGCTGAATAAAGGCGGGCGTTTGCGTTGTACTCGAGTCGGCTGAATACCTTGACGTTGTAATTGATACTTTACTGCCAATAGACTCGACTCTTGCACCACACCCGACACAGCTTGGCCATTTTTGTTGATGCCCTGCCAATGATAGGGCTGCTTTTTGCTCATGAGCGACCTCCACCTGAGCGCCTTATGCTATACGCCGTAAGTTAAAGGCAAACACCGGCCTTGTAGTCCAGTGCTTTAGCTGCTGGTTTTGTTGGTGGCCGTCTCTTAGGTAAAGAGATATCACCACGGTTTTGGGTTTTGCTACGCAAAACCGGCCGGCTAAAGCGGCCTCTACAAAGGCTGGTGGTTCACTGAGTAATGCGATTGGCCTCTGCCAAGCTAATGATGCCTTGTTGTACCTGAGCCAGTGCCGCTTGGCGCAAGGTCAGCATACCCGAGGCTACAGCGGCTCGGGCCAGCGTTAGGGAGTCGGCGCCGCTGAGCATTAGCTCCGCTAAAGTGTCATTCATGGGTAATACCTCATAAATGCCGACTCGGCCTTTATAGCCGTCGGTGCATAAGGCGCAGCCACTTGCTTGGTATAAATTTAATGCTTGGTCGTTTAGCTCTCGGTCGTTGAGTTCATGATCATGGAAATCCTGCTCATTGTTGTTAAGACTCTTGCAGCTAAGTCCCAACAAGGCTAATTGTGGCGCAGACAACACCTCTGGTTTCTTACAATGAGGGCAGAGTTTACGGGCGAGGCGTTGGGCCATGATCAGGCTGACTGAAGAGGCAATGTTGTAGGCGGCCAGTCCCATATTTCTCAACCGAGTCAGGGTGTCTGTGGCGGAGTTGGTGTGTAGGGTGGAGAGTACAAGGTGGCCGGTTTGTGCCGCCTTGATGGCAATTTCAGCGGTCTCTAAATCACGGATTTCCCCGACCATAATGATATCCGGATCTTGGCGTAAAAAGGCTCTTAGCGCTTGGGCAAAACCTAAGCCTGCTTTAGGGTTAATTTGTACCTGATTAATGCCCGGCATAATAATCTCAATGGGATCTTCGGCGGTTGAGATATTACTGCTCACCGTATTCAGAATGCTTAAGCCAGTATAAAGCGACACGGTTTTTCCGGAGCCAGTAGGGCCGGTAACCAAAATGAGCCCTTGGGATAAATGTAGTGCCTTTAAATACGCGGATTTTTGCCATTCATTAAAGCCCAGTTGGTTGATATCCAATTTAGTAATGGCGTTATCAAGCAAGCGTAACACGACTTTCTCACCGGCTTGGGTCGGCAAACTGCTGACGCGCATATCCACTGACTTGTGACGGCTTAGCTGCAATTTAATGCGGCCGTCTTGAGGGAGACGGCGCTCGGCAATATCGAGGCGCGCCATGACTTTTAGCCGCGCGGCAAAACGGTTGGCCAAATGGCTGGGAGGGGAGGCCACATCATGCAAGATGCCATCAATGCGAAAGCGGATGCGGTAAAAACGCTCATAAGGTTCAAAGTGAATATCGGAAGCCGCTTGGTGCACCGCATCTAGCAGCACTTGATGAATATAGCGTACGAGTGGCGCATCATCTTGGTCGTAGGACGTTTCTTCATCAGCACTACTTTGCAGTTCAACGAGGGCATCTGCGTCTTCCTCTGAGCTGTGAGTTAAATCGATGAGGCTGGGCTCATCACCGCGCTGTAGCTGGCTGATCAAGGCTGATAACTTAGCTTCTTCCACTAACTTAGTATCCGTAACCACATTAAAACGAAAGCTAAAGTCCTCTAACGGCTGCATATTGCTTGGATCTGACACGGCCAGATATAAGACGTTATCTTGCAAGAATATCGGCAGCGCGTGATGGCGCTCAATTAAGTCCATGCTCAGATATTGCGGCGGTAAATCTTGAGCGGCCAGGGTATTTAAGTCGAACAAGGGTAAGCCGTAATGGTGCTCACAAAATTGGGCCAACTCATGACTCGACAGTAATTTGCGCTCGACGAGCACAGTGCTCAGCGGCTTAGCTTCTTGTTGAACTTGGGTCAGGGCCAGCTCTAGCTGGCCGTCGGTCAGTAAAGAAGCGGTTAATAAACTGCGCGCTAAACCGCTGGCGTTTAGCACGTGTTGGCTGCCACGCAAGTGCCTACACTATCGGTGGGATTGTTTTTCCAAGTCACACGGCCATTGTCTTCGGTGCCGACTTGTATAAAGGTCAGGTCGTCTAGTTCGTTTGTTGCAGTGGCGGTTATGGTCCAAGAGTTTGGATTGGTAGATCCTGTAACAGCGACACTGGCTACATAATCGGTCGTAATACCGGAGTCACTTGTTTGAGCACGGGTTACGGTGTCATAGCCAACGGCGTTATTTCCTGCTGCCGTACAGTCGGAACCCCCGGTCTGTACGCAAATATCGATGGCGGTTTTGGCGGGGCCGGTAGCGGCGATCACCTCGGTAAATCTAGCGCGTTGGGTATAGGTTTGATAGGCGGGTAGGGCGACCGTAGCTAAGATTGCCACTATGGCTACCACTATCATCAGTTCGATAAGCGTAAAACCGCCGCTGGGGCGCGTGCCAATAAGCTTATTCATAATGTCATCCTTGACTGATAGAGCGTAACTTTCAGAATCGGCCAATCATTGGCCAACCGTATTGGTGCCCTTAAGATATAGCAAGGAAGCATGAAAGTGGCGAATAAGTAAGCAGTTGTGTGGTGGGGAGTGAAGGGTAATGGGTAATGGATAAAGGGTAAAGCGTGAAGGGAACAAGGCTGCAAGCTGATAGGCCATCAGCGGACAGCGCCGCCGAGCGCCTCATTTCTCTCGTATTCCCCCTTATGCTTCACCGCTTGCGATTTAAGTTTTCAATAAATCCCCAATCAAAGCCGGTGCCGGGGTCGGTTTTGCGCCCGGGGGCTATGTCGCTGTGGCCGACGATATGCTCCGCCGTAATAGCTGGGAATTGACGCTGGATAAGCTGAGTGAGTGTGGTGAGGGTTTGATATTGAGCATCGGTAAAAGAGCCGGTATCTGTGCCTTCAAGCTCGATGCCAATGGCAAAGTCATTGCAGCGCTCGCGTTCTTTAAAGCAAGACTGACCCGCGTGCCAAGCACGTTTATGCAAGGACACATATTGTACTAATTCACCACAGCGCCTGATCAAACAATGGGCCGACACTTTAAGGTGTTGAATGCCAAAAAAATAAGCATCATCATCAGGGTTCAACTGCCCTAAAAAAAGCTGGTCTATATAAGGCCCACCAAACTGCCCAGGCGGCAAACTAATGCTGTGCACCACCAATAAAGACACCTCTTGCTCTGGCCTATCATCAAAGTGTGGGGAGGGGCAGTGACGAGCGGGTTGCAACCAGCCGTCGTCTGTTAATATCAAAGCGTCAGTCATGTGAGCCTCTAGTGCCAGTCAAGTTGGCACTATAGTAAGAGGCTAAGCCCTGAATCGGCAAGTAAACAAGGCCGGTAAGTAGATAGCAGTGACAAGCAAACAGACGCGGTAAGTAAAGAGGAGCAAAGCCAGATGGGCCATGAAGTGGATACGCAACGCCGATTAGGCCGCATTATGTGGCTGATTGCTTGGGGGCTAGCACTGGCGCTATTGACCTGGTTTTTTCAGCAAAAGCTCGCCCGAGATAATAATCCTAATCAAGCAATACGTCAGTTAGATGCGCAAACCATAGTGTTGGAGCAAAATAATCGAGGTCATTATTTAGCGAGCGGGCTGATCAACGGCTTCGAGGTGGTATTTTTGCTGGATACTGGTGCTACTCAAGTCGCTATCCCTCAAGCATTAGCTGCAAAACTGCAACTGAAACAAGGGCATAAGTTAGGCCTAAATACGGCGGCCGGTACTGTTACAGGTTATGCCACCCGTATAAAAAGCCTGTCTTTAGGTCCTTTCACCTTGTACGATCTGAGTGCTGTGATTATGCCCAGTGACAGTAATGAAATACTGTTAGGTATGAACGCCTTGCGCCAATTTGAACTAATTCAACGCAACGGCCAACTGACCATCAGGCGTTGAAAGGACAGCTGGAAGCGATAAGCTGTAAGCCATAAGTTAAGTTCAACAACTTAACTGCAATAGAAACAGCCATCCTGCATCGCAGGACCAGCCGCTATAAGGTCGGTGTTTCTTTAACTGACAGCTTACGGCTTAAAACTGATCGCTCCCCGTGGGGGATAACCATAAACAGTTGAATAACAGGCTACTGCTGATACGGGAAAAAGTAATGTTGGAAAAAACTATGTTGGCACAAGAAGTCCGTTTTAATGTTACCGCAGCCCTCACCGAGGACTTGGGCGGTACCTTAGATGCTACTCGCGATATTACAGCACAGCTGTTGCCCGAGTCTGAGGAGGTAGTGGCGCATGTGATCACCCGCGAAGATGGGGTGTTTTGTGGCCAAGCCTTTACGGAAGAAACGTTTCGCCAGCTCGGCGGTGAAGTTGCGCTGCAATGGTTAGTGAGTGACGGTGATGCGGTTACTGCCAATCAACGCCTACTGACCTTAACCGGCCCGGCCCGCGCTATTATGACCGGCGAGCGTACCGCGCTGAATTTTATTCAAACCTTGTCGGGTGTGGCCACAGTCACGCGTAGCTATGTTGATCAATTAGTCGGTACTCAATGCCGTTTGCTTGATACCCGTAAAACACTGCCCGGTTTGCGGCTGGCGCTGAAATACGCGGTCACCTGCGGTGGCGGTCATAATCATCGCCTAGGCCTCTATGACGCCTATCTGATCAAAGAAAATCATATCTTTGCCTGTGGCGGTATCGACAAGGCCGTAGCCGAAGCCCGCCGCTTGCAGCCAGAAAAATCCGTGGAAGTGGAAGTCGAGTCTTTGGCCGAGCTAGAGCAAGCACTTAAAGCGGGTGCCGACATTATTATGCTTGATAACTTTAGTACCCAAGATATGCGAGCTGCGGTCGCCATGACCCAAGGTGCGGCCAAGTTAGAAGTGTCCGGTAATGTCACGCTAGACACCATCGCCAGCTTTGCTGCCACAGGTGTGGATTTTATCTCTGTGGGTGCGCTAACCAAGCATGTGCAAGCGTTGGATCTGTCGTTGCGGGTTGAAGGTTAAAATACGTGAGGAGTGAAGGGTGAGGGGTAACATATAAGAGCGATGTGCGAGCTAGACTTCCCTTCACATCTCACCTAGCGCCTTACACCTCACTATTCGCCGTCTCACTCACCACTTTTATTGCCAAATAAACAGCAACTTAACTACACTTGTCGGTTATTCTAAGTTGCTGTTTATTCTGGACTGGTCTAGCCTAGAATCTTGGCTAAAAAGCGTGGACTGTTTTTTTAGATTGTGTGCAATGAATATTAAATAATTGGACATTTTAACCTCGGAATGATACCTTTTTTTAACAGTGTCAATTGGTCTTACCAATATAAGCCGAGTTAAATGTCGAATCAGCGTATTAAGCAGCCAAAACTTGCCGACACTATCGCCGCCAAAATTGAGCAGATGATAGTAGAAGGCAGCTTACAGCCTGGTCAACGCTTGTTGCCAGAGCGGGAGCTTGCAGAGCAATACGCCGTATCTCGACCCTCGGTACGAGAAGCCATCCAATTGCTGGAAGCAAGAGGCTTGGTTTCTCGTCGTCAGGGAGGGGGCACTTATGTGCAAAACGCCCTGACTAAAGGATTAGCTGACCCGTTATTTCAGCTGTTGGCGGAACATCCAGAGTCGCAATACGACATGTTGGAGTTTCGTCATACCATGGAAGGTATCTCTGCATTTTACGCCGCCACGCGCGGCAACGAAGCTGACTTCGATACCATTCGTGGCGCACAGCTGGCCATAGTACAAGCACAAGAGCTGGGTGACCTGCCCGCAGAAGCCGCCGCTGCCGCCGAATTTTATATCGCGGTAGCGGCAGCGGCCCACAACGTGGTGTTATTACACCTGTTGCGCGCCATGCAGCCGCTGCTAGAGTCCAGTATCTTGCGCAATATCAAAATTTTAAACCGGCGCGCCGGTATGGTGGAAAAGATCCGAGTGCATCGCGCTAATCTTATCCACTGCATATTGTCTCGCGAGCCGGAACAGGCCAGAGATGCTTGTCATGAGCACCTGGCCTTTATAGAAGAAACGCTGCTCGATATTCAGCGTGAAGAGAGCCGTATTCAGCGCTCTTTACGCCGTAATAAACAGCAGGAATAACAATGCCTTCGGCAATGAAACCCATGGGCATGAGCCCCAAACGAGATAGGAAACAGCCATGTCTGATATCCTGAACAACGATGTGGATTCAATAGAAACTCAAGAGTGGCTAGACTCTCTTGAATCTTTGATCCGTCAAGAAGGACCTGAGCGCGCCCAGTACATTTATGAGCGCCTCACCACTAAAGCCATTAAAGCCGGTGTAGCAGTGGCCAGAAACGCCCACTCAGACTACGTCAACAGCATTAAGTCTGCAGACGAGACTGAGTACCCGGGTAACTGGGATCTGGAACGTCGTATCCGCGCTATTATCCGCTGGAACTCAGTGATGATCGTGCTGCGCGCCTCTAGAAAAGATCTGGACTTGGGTGGCCACATGGCTTCTTACTCGTCCAGTGCCACTATGTATGAAGTGGGCTTTAACCACTTCTACCGCGCTCGTAACGAAAAAGACGGCGGCGACTTGGTGTTCTTCCAAGGCCATATCTCGCCTGGCATCTATGCTCGTGCGTTTGCTGAAGGCCGCTTAACTGCCGCTCAGTTGGACATGTTCCGTCAAGAAGTAGACGGTAAAGGCATTCCTTCTTATCCGCACCCTAAGCTGATGCCTGACTTCTGGCAGTTCCCGACCGTATCTATGGGTCTAGGTCCATTGAACGCCATCTATCAAGCGCGTTTCTTGAAGTATCTGACTAACCGTGGTCTGAAAGACTGTTCTGAGCAGCGCGTTTACGCCTACTTGGGCGACGGTGAAATGGATGAGCCAGAATCCAAAGGTGTGATCACCATCGCGGCTCGCGAAAAGCTGGACAACCTGTGCTTCATCATCAACTGTAACCTGCAGCGCCTTGACGGCCCTGTAATTGGTAACGGTAAGATCATCAACGAGCTGGACGGTATCTTTAACGGTGCTGGCTGGAACGTGGTTAAGGTGATCTGGGGTCGTCGTTGGGACGAGCTGATCGAAAAAGATAAGACCGGTAAGCTAGTTCAACTGATGAACGAAACGGTAGACGGTGACTATCAGACCTTTAAGTCGAAAGACGGTGCCTACGTGCGTGAGCACTTCTTTGGCAAATATCCTGAGACCTTAGAACTGGTCAAAGATATGTCTGACGAAGAGGTCTTCGCCCTGAACCGTGGTGGTCACGATCCAGCTAAAATGTACGCTGCGTACAAAAATGCTGCCGAGACCAAAGGCAAGCCGACTGTTATCTTGGCCAAAACCGTTAAAGGTTACGGCATGGGTGAAGCGGCTGAAGGCAAGAACATTGCCCACCAGGTTAAGAACATGGACATGTCGTCCGTTAAGCACTTCCGTGACCGTTTCAATCTGGAAGTAAGCGACGAAGACATCACCGATCTGCCGTACATCGAAATTAAAGAAGGCACTCGTGAACACGAGTACCTGCATGCTCGTCGTAAAGCGCTGAAAGGCTACTTACCGACTCGTTTGCCTGAAAGCACAGATAAGCTGCAAATTCCTGAGCTGTCTGAGTTTGAATCATTGCTGGGTGAGCAAAAGCGTGAAGTTTCTACCACAATGGCGTTCGTGCGTGCCTTAAACATCATGCTGAAGAACAAGTCCATTGGTGAGCGCATCGTGCCTATCTTGGCCGATGAAGCCCGTACCTTTGGTATGGAAGGTCTGTTCCGTCAAATCGGTATCTACAGCCCTAACGGTCAGCAATATACTCCGCAAGACCGTGAGCAAGTTGCTTACTACAAAGAAGACATCAAAGGCCAGGTACTGCAAGAAGGTATCAACGAGCTGGGTGCAACGTCTTCATGGTTAGCCGCTGCGACTTCTTACAGCACCAACGACTTCCCGATGATTCCGTTCTACATCTACTACTCGATGTTCGGTTTCCAACGTGTGGGTGATTTGTGCTGGTTGGCCGGCGACCAACAGGCGCGCGGCTTCATGATTGGTGGTACTTCAGGTCGTACGACGCTGAACGGTGAAGGTCTGCAGCACGAAGATGGCCACAGCCATGTTCAAGCCAGCGTTATTCCTAACTGTATCACCTATGATCCAACTTATGTGTATGAAGTAGCGGTTATCGTACAAGACGGTTTGCGTCGTATGTACGGTGATAATCCAGAAAACATCTACTACTACATCACTACCTTGAACGAAAACTACCATCAGCCAGCTATGCCAGAAGGCGCTGAAGAAGGTATCCGTAAGGGTATCTACAAGCTGGACACAGTTGCGGGTAGCAAAGGTAAAGTACAGTTGATGGGTTCAGGTACTATCTTGAACGACGTGCGCCAAGCCGCCGCCATGTTATCTGAAGAGTACGGCATTGGTTCTGACATCTTCAGTGTGCCTTCATTCAACGAACTGACCCGTGACGGTCAAGACGTTGAGCGCTGGAACATGTTGCACCCAACTGAAGAAGCCCGCGTACCTTACATCGCACAAGTGATGGGTAGCGAGCCTGCTATTGCTGCCACTGACTACATGAAGAACTACGCCGAACAAGTGCGCGCCTTCATGCCTTCAGCGAGCTACAAAGTATTGGGTACAGATGGTTTCGGCCGTTCAGACAGCCGTGACAACCTGCGTCGCCACTTCGAAGTCAACAAGAACTACATAGTGATTGCTGCACTGACCGAGCTGGTTAAGCAAGGAACGCTGGACAAGAAAGTTGTTGCCGATGCCATTACGAAATACGGTATCGACGCTGATAAGATCAACCCGCTGTACGCGTAAAGGGGTAATACATGTCTAAAGATATTCTGGTGCCAGATATCGGCGCAGACGAGGTAGAAGTGACCGAAATCATGGTGGCCGTTGGCGACCGTGTTGAACTTGAGCAGTCACTGCTAACCGTGGAAGGCGACAAAGCCTCCATGGAAATACCTGCCCCAAGCGCGGGTGTGGTTAAAGAAATTAAAGTTGCTCTTGGCGACACCATCAATACCGGTTCTTTGATCATGGTATTCGAAGCAGAAGAGGGCGGCGCGGCTGCCCCTACTGCCGCGGCAGAAGCACCGGCGGCTGCAGCTCCTGCTGCACCTGCCACTGCTGCGCGCCAAGACGTAGCAGTGCCTGATATTGGTGATGACGAAGTTGAAGTTACCGAAATCAACGTGGCTGTTGGCGACACCGTTACTGAAGAGCAGACGCTGATTGGCGTAGAAGGCGATAAGGCTTCTATGGAAATCCCGTCTCCTTCCGCTGGTAAAATTGTTGAAATCTTAGTAGCCGTTGGCGACAAGGTTAAAACTGGTTCACAGATCATGGTCTTCGAAGTAGCGGGCGCCTCGGCTCCTGCCGCTTCTGCCCCTGCGGCGGCCGCGCCTACTGCTGCTCCTGCAGCGGCGAGCGCACCGCAAGCCAAAGACGTGAACGTGCCTGACATTGGCGGTGACGAAGTTGAAGTGACTGAAGTCATGGTTGCCGTGGGCGACACCGTTGAAGCCGAACAGTCTATTTTGACTGTGGAAGGTGACAAGGCGTCTATGGAAGTACCGTCACCGTTTGCCGGTGTGGTTAAAGAAATCAAGATTAACGTTGGCGACAAGGTTAATACTGGATCTCTGGTCATGGTATTTGAAGTTGCTGCTTCACCGGCAACAAGCGCCTCGGCTCCTGCCGCCAGTGCACCTGCTGCAGCCCCGGCTGCGCCAAAAGCGGCTCCTGCCGCTGCGGCACCGGCTGCTAAAGCTGAGTTCGTTGAGAACAATGCGTATGTGCACGCCACGCCTGTGGTACGTCGTTTAGCCCGTGAATTTGGTGTTGACCTGTCTAAGGTTGCCGCTACTGGTCCTAAGAGCCGTATCCTGAAAGAAGACGTGCAAAGCTACGTTAAAGGCATCATCAAGCAAGTTGCTAGTCAACCTGCCGGTGTTGCAGTAGCGGGCGGCGGCATGGCCGTGCTGGCATGGCCAAAAGTAGATTTTGCCAAGTTTGGTGAAGTTGAAGAAGTGCCAATGACGCGCATTCAGAAGATCTCGGGTCCTAACCTGCACCGCAACTGGGTAAAAATCCCACACGTGACGCAGTTTGACGAAACCGATATCACTGAGCTGGAAGAGTTCCGCAAAACGGAAAACGCCATCGCTGATAAGCAGAAGCTGGGTTATAAGATTTCCCCGCTGATCTTTATCATGAAGGCCGCTGCTAAAGCGTTGGAAGCGTATCCGAAGTTCTGTTCTTCATTGTCACAAGACGAGCAGTCTTTGGTAATGAAGAAGTACATCAACATCGGTGTGGCGGTTGATACGCCAAACGGTTTGGTTGTACCGGTAGTACGCGACGTGAACAAGAAAGGCATTCGCGAGTTAGCGATTGAGCTTGGCGAAATCTCCAAGAAAGCCCGTGACGGCAAGCTAACTGGTGCCGACATGCAAGGTGGTTGCTTCACCATTTCGTCCTTGGGCGGCATTGGTGGCACTCAGTTCACACCTATCGTGAACGCACCTGAAGTGGCCATCTTGGGCGTATCTAAGTCCAGCATCAAGCCAGTTTGGAACGGCAAAGAGTTCGAACCTCGCCTGATGCAGCCGCTGGCTCTGTCTTATGACCACCGTGTGATTGACGGCGCCGATGGTGCTCGTTTCATCACTATGATGAGTGGTGTGTTAAGCGACCTTCGTCGTTTAGCCCTTTAATGTGACAAGGTGGGCAAATGCCCGCCTTTTTACTTTCTTTTCTATTACAGAACAGTAAACTTTGGCCCGTTACAGCTGTGTGGCCGTATTGAGTCTAGGCTTTTCAGCCATGCTTAAACGGGGCTAAAAATCATAATAGAGGTCACCATGAGTCAAGAAGTTAAAGCTCAGGTTGTGGTATTGGGTTCGGGCCCTGCAGGTTACTCTGCAGCATTCCGTGCCGCCGACCTGGGGCTAGAAGTCGTATTGGTTGAGCGTTACTCAACACTGGGCGGCGTGTGTCTGAACGTGGGTTGTATTCCTTCTAAAGCGTTATTGCATATCGCTAAAGTAATGGAAGAAGCCAAGATGATGGGCAGCCACGGCGTTACATTTGCCGCGCCGCAAATCGATCTTGACCAGATCCGCACCCACAAAGAAAAAGTGATTGGCCAGTTAACCCAAGGTTTGGGTGGCATGGCTAAGATGCGTAAAGTTAAGGTTGTGAACGGCTACGGCAAGTTCACCGGCCCTAACACCATAGTGGTAGAAGGCGAGGGCGGTAACACCACCATCAACTTCGAGAACGCCATTATCGCTGCAGGTTCTCGTCCTATTCAGTTGCCTTTCATTCCCCACGAAGACCCACGGGTTTGGGATTCAACTGGTGCGTTAGAGCTGCGCGAAATTCCTGAGAAGCTGCTGGTAATGGGCGGCGGTATTATCGGCCTAGAAATGGGTACCGTGTATTACTCGCTGGGCTCTAAGATTGACGTGGTTGAGATGTTCGACCAAGTTATTCCAGCTGCTGATAAAGATCTTATCAAGATCTACACCAAACAGGTGAAAGACAAGTTCAATCTGATGCTTGAAACCAAGGTTACTGCCGTTGATGCCAAAGACGACGGCATTCACGTGACCATGGAAGACAAGAAAGGCGTGAGCAGCACTATCGTTTATGACGCCGTATTGGTGGCTATCGGTCGTGTGCCAAACGGTAAGTTGCTGGACGCCGAGAAAGCCGGTGTTACCGTCGATGAGCGTGGTTTCATTCGCGTCGACAAACAGCTGCGCACCAACGTGTCACACATTCACGCCATTGGCGACATCGTAGGTCAACCTATGCTGGCCCACAAAGGTGTGCATGAAGGTCACGTGGCCGCTGAGGTTATCTCAGGTCTTAACCACTACTTCGATCCTAAGGTGATCCCATCGATCGCTTATACCGAACCAGAAGTAGCTTGGGTTGGTGTTACCGAGAAAGAAGCGAAAGAGCAAGGCTTGAACGTTGAAGTTGCGACTTTCCCTTGGGCGGCCTCAGGCCGTGCCATCGCTTCTGACTCTGCCTATGGTATGACTAAGCTGATTTTCGACAAAGAAACCCATCGCGTACTGGGTGGTGCCACTATTGGTACTAACGCCGGCGAGCTGTTGGGCGAAATTGGTTTAGCTATCGAAATGGGTGCCGATGCCGAAGACATCGCCTTGACCATACATGCTCACCCGACTCTGCATGAGTCTGTGGGTATGGCGGCCGAGGTGTTTGAAGGCTCAATCACCGACATGCCAAACCCGAAGGCGAAAAAGAAGTAAGCTTCTTTTAACCTGAATACGCAGTAAATAAAAACGCCCAGCTTATGCTGGGCGTTTTGTTTTATGTCCATAATTTGGATTCATATGAGAGTCAACTTCTGGGGGGTGAACTAAGATAGCTGAGCGAAGGGATTTTTTAACGAATCTGGCTTCATGTTTTAATTCGTACAGCCGATATTGTTGTGTCGATAAAAATAATAACTCATCACAGGATAAAAAATTATGCTCTCTAAACTGACTCAAATAAGCGTGAGGACTAAGCTCACGCTGGGCTTTGCCTTGGTGCTGCTTGCGACGTTAATTACCGCCGTGGTGAGTTTTTATTCGCTTACTTCTGTATTAGAACGCTCTGATAAACTAGAGCGCGCCGGTAAAATTGATTTATTGGTCAGTAAAGCGCGCTTCTTTCAAAAAAACTACATGTTGATGAACGATAAAGGCCAGCTGGAGCAGGCGAGAACCCATGTGGATGAAGCCAGACTGGAGGCGGAACATTTACTACCCATGTTAACTGAGCCCAAAGATACAGGCCTTATCGACCAAATATTGATGGGCACTAAATTTTATGAAGTTGAGCTAGATAACATGGTGCAGTTTAATGAAAGTATGCAAGCCGCCATCGTCGATATCAATGCTGTGGGTAATTCGGCACAGGAAAATGCCCATCGCTTACTTGGCCGCGAAATGAGTGCCAGCAATTGGCTAAAGCAATTGGGGATTATTCGCTTAAATCAAAAAGACTTTGCGCTCGATCGACAAGCAGATCTAGGTATTCGAGTGGCGACCGATGTTACTAATTTATTAAGAGGCCTCGAGCTGCGGTTAATGGTAAAAGAAGATGCTGATATTAAAGCTATTCAAGCGAGTCTTAAGCAGTTTCAGCAATATCACGCCACAGTGACCGAGTTAATGGCTAATTTGGCGAGCACAGATAAACGCATTACCGATCACGCTATCGATATTGCCCAAAAAGCCGAGCAATTATTAGACATACAACAACAGCACATGCAGGACGATAGTGTCCAAGCTAAGTTTATTATTTTTCTGATCACTGTGATTGCGCTGGCCATGGGGGTATTGTTTGCCACCATGATCACCCGTGGTATCGTCAATCCACTGGCCTTATTAGTCAGCCAAGCGAACCGTATTGCCCAAGGCGACTTGAGCCAAGATATGCAGCATAACCGCGGTGATGAGCTGGGCAAGCTAATGGATCAGATGCAAGTGATGACTGTTAACTTGCGCCAATTAGTGGGTGACCTAAGCAATAGCTCAACGCACATTGCGGCTTCTGCTGAAGAGCTGTCTGCGGTGTCTGAGCAAAGCCGCAGTGGTGTCAATCAGCAGCGCATGGAGCTTGAGCAAGTGTCTACGGCCATGAACGAAATGGCCGCTACCGTGCAAGAAGTGGCACGCAATGCAGAAACCGCCTTTGATTCAGCTCGCACGGCTGACAGTGAAGCCGGTGATGGGAATCGCAAGGTTAACCTGGCCATAGAGCAAATAGGTAAGTTGTCCGCAGATATTGGTGAGTCATTGCAGACGATTAATCAGCTTGAAGCCGAAAGCGTGAATATCGGTAGCATCTTGGATGTGATCAAAGGCGTGGCTGAACAAACTAACTTGCTGGCCTTAAACGCGGCGATTGAAGCAGCACGCGCCGGCGAGCAAGGTCGTGGCTTTGCGGTGGTGGCCGATGAAGTACGAGCATTAGCCCAACGTACGCAAAAGGCCACGGCCGAAATTGAAATCTTGATCAAAGGTCTGCAAAAGAAAGCCCAAGAATCAGTGCTGATGATGGAAGAAAGCTCGGCGATGGCGAGTGAAGCAGTCACTATTGCCAACGAGGCGGGGGAGTCGATTCATAAAGTTACCCGTTCTGTTTCTGATATTCAGCAAATGAATAATCAAATCGCTACTGCCGCCGAGGAACAGAGCACGGTCGCCGAAGAAATTAACCGTTCGGTATTTAGCATTCGCGAAGTCTCGGACCACTCCGCCGCCGCTACCGAGCAAACTGCCGCCAGCAGTAATGAATTGGCCCGCCAAGGCAGTGAATTACAACGCCTGATTGGTCGCTTTCAATTACCGTAACTTAACGGCGTAAAGCACCCAGCGCCGAGCTAAACCCAAACACCCGCACCTCAACCGGCGGGTGTTTTTTGTAGTGTGCCGTATCTTCGGTGGCACTCTAGGTTAGTTTTTCATTCACATTAAAAATTTAACATTCAACATTGCGCGAAGCGTGTAGCTACCACTTGAGCTAACTCCCCCCTACAATGACAGTCCCTGCTGTTGTTGAGTGTTGGTTACCATGCGCCTTTATCTGTTGTGTTTATTATTAGGGCTCAATGCCAGCGTCGCTTATGGCCAAGTACAAGCTGTGTCTGTACCTGTGGTCGATAACGGCGCGCCTGAGCCTCTAATGACTCAACGCCCGAAAATCGCCTTGGTGCTCAGCGGCGGTGGGGCTAAGGGTGCAGCACACATCGGCGTGATCAAGGTATTAGAAGAGCTGCGTATTCCTATTGATATCGTCACCGGCACCAGCATGGGCGCCTATATCGCTGGCATGTATGCGCTCGGTTTAGATGCAGATGAGCTGGAAGCACAAGTATTAGCGCTGGACTGGAATCAAGGTTATCAAGACAAAGTGGGGCGTGATGAGCTTTCGTTACGCCGTAAGCGGCAAAATGATGAATTTTTACTGCGCACCGATATTGGTATTAATACCGATTGGAAACTGAGCTTACCCGGCGGCTTTTTTCAAGGTCAGGGCATGGGGGCTCTGCTGCGCCAAAGCACCTTAAACTTGCCGGGCTTACAGAGCTTCGATGACTTGCCCATCCCGTATCGGGCCGTGGCCACTAATATGGAAACCGTGACGCCGGTTATTTTAAAAGAAGGCCATTTGGCCACAGTGATGCAGGCGTCCATGTCAGTACCCGGCGTGCTACAGCCCGTGGAGATCAATGGCCAATTGTTAGCTGATGGCGGCGTGGTCAATAATATGCCGGTCGATGTGGCTCTGGAGCTGGGCGCCGACATCATCATCGCGGTCGATATTGGCGATGCCATGTTATCCCGTGAGCAGTTAGACGGCGCACTGGCCATGGTCAGCCAGCTTACTAATTACCTAACCCGCTCTAGTACGCAGCGCCAAATTGACCAGCTCACCCCCCAAGATGTGCTGCTTACTCCAAACATTGATGGCATAGGGTTAGGTGATTTTCAGCTGATGCCTGAAGCCATTACCCGCGGTGCACAAGCTACGCGTGCCATGCAGTCAAAATTGCAACCCTTGGCTTTAAACGAGGCCGACTACTTTGCTTATCAGTCTAATAAATTAGACAGGCGTGCCCAGTTACAGCGCTCAGATGCGGTGTATTTAGACCGAGTAGAGGTCAGTAATGACTCTAAGCTCAGCGAGAAAACCATTCGTGATGTGCTGGGCCTAGTGCCGGGGCAGTTTCACCAATCTCAAGAATTAGAAGAGGGGGTGCGCCGGCTGTATGCGCTGGATGCTTTTGAACGGGTGAGCTATCGCATTGAAGAGCAAGCCGGCGAGCAAGTGTTAACAGTGAAAACCAATGAAAAAGGCTGGGGGCCGGGCTTCGTTGATTTAAAATTTGCGCTGGAAGATGATTTTTCTGACCGGGCTAACTATGAAATTGGCGCGCAATTTAGGCGCACTAATATTAATACGCTGGGCGGCGAATGGTTAGTGGAAACCACCTTTGGCAGTAATAAGCTGCTGGCCAGTGAAATTTATACGCCAATCGTGTCCGATTATGATGCCTTTTGGAAGCTGCGCGGCCAGTACGAAAAAAAGTCGCGGCAGTTTTATTTTGATGTGGATGATCCGCAATATGAGCTGTTTCGCCCACTCACCAGTCTAGATACGGACTATACCACTTGGAGCCTCAATACTGAGCTGGGTTATAACTTGCAACCTTGGCGAGAGTTGGCGCTGGGTGTGCAAGGCTTGGTGGGAGATATTGAAGCGCGCAATGTAGAGCAAAATCTGGACGTCGGCTCTGTTGGCCCTTATTTGCGCCTCAGCCATGACACCTTAGATAATGTGTTTTTCCCCACTCAAGGCACGGCGCTGGAAGTTAAGTTAGGTTATTTTCGCAATAGTCAAACCGCCAACGGCCAGCACGACAGTACTACTGGGCTTGATTATGAGCTGGAATGGCTGAGTCCGTATCAGTTTGATCGCCACACCTTGGTCAGTAAGTTTGCCTTGGGCGGCTCCAACGTCGAACAAAGCTTGCCGATATTTGCTCGCAGCTTAGGCGGCTTATTTAATCTCTCCGGTTACCAGCGCGACCAGCTGAGTGGTCGCTACAGCGGCTTTGCCGGTTTGCTCTATCACTATCGCTGGTTTGATAATGATTTTGGCGCCTTTCGCTCGCCGGTTTATTTAGGCAGCTCGTTGGAGCGAGGCGGGGTGTGGAACAAGGGCACTGACGTAAGCTGGGAGTCGGCGCTTACCGCTGGCAGTGTCTTTATCGGCGTGGATACCAACTGGGGCCCCTTGTATTTGGCTTATGGCCAAGGTGAAGGAGATAAGAGCAGCCTTTATCTTTATTTCGGTAATTTATTTAGTTTTTAAGCTGTGTGGGAGAGGAGTGAAGGCTAAAGAGCAAAGCGTGAGGAAAAGGAGCTACAGCCAAAGATAAAGTTTTGAGCTCCATTGTTAAAATGGCAGCGAGCGGAACAATATTTGCTGTATCAACAACGACTATGCATCGCTGAATACTGCACAATCACGTCCGCTGGCTTTAGCACGATAAAGCGCGTCATCTGCATTCTTTAACCAGCTATCTTCCGTCGTCCCCGGCACCCAAGCGGTAACACCAAATGAAACGGTTACTTCTTTGCCATCGGGTGTTTTCAACTCTTTTTTAATAGCGGCTCTAAGTGTAGAGATAAATGCCTGCTGGTCTTTAATCTCGGGGATTAAAAGTACAAACTCTTCTCCGCCAAATCGATAAAAACGATCGTATTTACGAATATTCGCATTAGTAATGGTCACCAGATCTTTGAGTATCTGATCGCCAGCAACGTGGCCAAACTTATCATTTACCATTTTGAAATGATCCAAGTCTAAGATGGCTAACATATAGGGCGTAGCGTTACGCTCGGCGACAGACAACGCTTGTGCTATATCCGTGCTTAACGCGCGCCGATTAAAGGCTCCTGTTAGTGCATCAATGGTATTTAGCCTCTCTAGCAAGCGAAATTGTGTCTCAGTGCGGCTGGCATAGGCAAAGGTCGTCACTGACACCATTGAAACGGTCACCACAAAGGACATCAGCGGAACAACGTCAAAAACATTAGGCACAAATACGCACGCCAGCGTTAAAGCGGCATTTAAACCCAGCGCTTCTATGGGCCTTACCATAAAAAAAGTACTGGCAATCACAGGATAAACCCATAAAAAACTATCAACGCCATTCGTCATTACAATGGCATATACACCACCATTGATAAATGCGGCCACTAGCCAACTCACCACCCGCGTTTTCTTAGTGCGAACGGCATAACCCACTAACGTTGTGATGCCCAGTACCAAAACTAAATCAATAATCGCAGCTATGATATTGCCTTGCAGGTAACGGAAAATTGCAAAGGGAGTAATACCCAACACAGATAGCACTCCGAGTAACGACAGTACCGAAAGCCGAAATTTTTCCTCTAGCTGATTATTCATAATGCCCTCGGAGTAAAAATTATTCTGACAATCAGAATGGCATATAACCTCACTAATATTTTTACACACCTAATAATGTAAAAAATACTGGGTTTACGATCTAACATAACAAATAAATAATCTTTTAGCGTTCAGTGCTAGCTGGCTTTAACTTACGGCGTGCAGAATGCTGCGTACAGACTAGGGGGCAAGGCTTGAGCGGATCTGTGAAGTAATCGACAGAACTGTGCTGCTTTAGGTTATAAAACATGGGTTCAATCGCGATACTGTGTAAGCGAGCTGGGGCTAGATTTTAATTTAGCGTTAAAACTTATATACTAGCGCCACGTCCGCTGAGGGGTTAACGCTAGGCCTTACCCTACAGGCCAAGCCCCTTAACAAGGATATTACCGCCAAGATGGCGAATGATAATAAGAGGATACAGTCGTGCTTGAAGCCTATCGTAAACACGTCGCAGAACGTGCCGTTGAGGGTGTGGTTGCCCAACCCCTTAACGCTGAGCAAGTTGCCGCTTTGGTTGAATTACTTAAAAATCCTCCCGCGGGCGAAGAATCTTTTCTTTATGAATTACTTTCTACCCGCATCCCACCCGGTGTGGATGAAGCCGCTTATGTTAAAGCTGGTTTCTTAGCAGCGGTCGCTAAAGGTGAAGTGAGCTCACCGGTTGTTTCTGCGGCCCAAGCCACCGAATTACTCGGCACCATGCAGGGCGGTTACAATATCGCGCCTTTGGTTGAGCTGTTAGAAGTTGAGGCCCTAGCGCCCATTGCTGCCACAGCACTGAGCCACACCTTATTGATGTTTGATGCTTTTCACGACGTGGACGAAAAAGCCAAGGCCGGTAATGCCTTCGCCAAGCAAGTGATGCAGTCTTGGGCCGATGCCGAGTGGTTTTTAGAGCGCGCGCCTTTGGCTGAAAAAATCACCATGCGGGTCTTTAAAGTACCCGGCGAAACCAACACCGATGACTTGTCGCCAGCACAAGATGCGTGGTCACGCCCGGATATTCCGCTGCACGCGCTTGCGATGTTGAAAAACTCCCGTGAAGACATAGTGCCAGATGAAGACGGCGTAATCGGCCCGATCAAAGAGCTAGAAGCCTTAAAGGCTCAAGGTTTCCCATTAGCTTACGTGGGTGACGTGGTAGGCACCGGTTCTAGCCGTAAATCTGCAACTAACTCAGTGCTCTGGCACATGGGTGACGATATTCCGTTTGTGCCTAATAAGCGCGCCGGCGGTATTTGTATCGGTAATAAAATTGCGCCAATTTTCTTCAACACCATGGAAGATGCCGGCGCGCTGCCCATCGAATGTGATGTGGATAAACTGAATACCGGTGATGTGATCGACATTTATCCGTATGAGGGCAAAATCTGCGCTCATAACAGCGATCAAGTGTTAAGCACCTTTACCTTGAAAACCGAAGTGCTGCTTGATGAAGTCCGCGCCGGTGGCCGTATTCCTTTGATTATCGGTCGTGGTTTAACTGACAAAGCGCGCACCGCGTTAGGCTTAGACACCTCAACTGTGTTTAAGCGCCCAGCGGCGGTAGTAGAGTCGAGCAAAGGCTTTACCTTGGCTCAGAAAATGGTCGGCAAGGCCTGTGGCGTGAAAGGCGTGCGCCCTAACCAGTATTGCGAGCCAAAAATGACCACGGTCGGCTCACAAGATACCACCGGCCCTATGACCCGTGACGAGCTAAAAGACTTGGCTTGCCTTGGCTTTTCTGCTGATTTAACCATGCAGTCGTTCTGTCATACCTCGGCCTATCCAAAGCCGATTGACGTGAACACTCACCACACCTTGCCAGACTTCATTATGAACCGTGGCGGTGTGTCACTGCGCCCGGGTGATGGTGTAATTCACTCTTGGTTAAACCGCATGTTGCTGCCGGATACCGTAGGTACCGGTGGTGACTCGCACACCCGTTTCCCGATTGGTATTTCCTTCCCTGCGGGCTCAGGCTTAGTGGCCTTTGCGGCAGCGACCGGCGTGATGCCGTTGGATATGCCAGAGTCGATTTTGGTGCGCTTTAAGGGTGAAATGCAGCCGGGTATCACGCTGCGTGACTTGGTGCACTCCATCCCTTACTTTGGCATTAAAAATGGTCTGCTGACCGTGGCTAAAGCCGGTAAAGTCAACGAGTTCTCCGGTCGGATCGTCGAAATTGAAGGTCTGCCAGAGCTGAAAGTTGAGCAAGCCTTTGAACTGGCCGATGCGACGGCCGAGCGCTCTGCTGCTGGTTGTACCATTAAGCTTGGCCAAGAGCCGATTGCCGAGTACTTAAGCTCGAATATCGTAATGCTCAAGTGGATGATTGCCGAAGGTTACGGCGATCGTCGTACCATAGAGCGTCGTATTCAGGGCATGGAAGCATGGTTGGCTAATCCTGAGTTGCTGGAAGCGGACGCAGATGCAGAATACGTGCATGTGCTAGAAATCGACATGAGCGACATTAAAGAGCCGATTCTGTGTGCACCTAACGATCCCGATGATGCACGTTTATTGTCTGAAGTAACCGGTGAAGTCATCGATGAAGTCTTTATTGGCTCTTGCATGACCAATATCGGCCACTTCCGCGCCGCCGGTAAGTTGTTGGATAAATACACCGGCCAGCTGCCAACTCGCTTGTGGGTGGCACCACCGACCAAGATGGACAAAGATCAGCTGACCAGCGAAGGCTACTACGGCATCTTTGGCCGTGTGGGCGCGCGGATTGAAACTCCGGGTTGTTCACTGTGTATGGGTAACCAGGCACGGGTAGCTGATAACAGCACGGTAGTGTCTACCTCGACGCGTAACTTCCCGAACCGCTTAGGTAAAGGCGCCAACGTGTACTTGGCCTCGGCCGAGCTGGCCGCAGTCGCCGCCATTCATGGCAAGCTACCGACCGTTGCTGAGTATTTGGCGTATGCAGAGCAGTTAAACGCCACCGCCGCCGATACCTATCGTTACTTGAACTTTGATCAGTTAGACAGCTATGTGGAAAAAGCCGATACGGTGATCTTCCAGCAAGTTATCTAAGTTTTTCGTTAGTTCCAAAACGCGTTAAAGCCAGCCCTTCGAGGCTGGCTTTTTTTATGGGCGGCTTTTGCCTGCTGGCCGCTCGTCCGGTATGTCTCGCATCCATGCTCCTGCGTAGATGTGTGCCTTGACCTTGTAGATACTCTGTTGGACGTCAAGATTTTATATGCTGTTCACTGAACAATAACGTCGAATCAAACGGCGTTTCTGTCTTCATACAGGCCCACAAGCCAGTGAGATATTTTCTCATTATCGCGCACTGAGCCTGTATCTTTTTCTTGCCACGTGAGACCAACGCCTCTGAAAATGCTTTGGCCCTGACGTCGTGCTGAGCTGCACACATCGCTGGCATATATAATGCCGAGCGAAGGTACGCATTACCTGCTTTACTGAGCCGTGCAGGTCGGTTAACACTTGTTCCTGACTGCGTGAGACGCACATCAAGCCCTGCAAATCGACTAACTTGTGGCGCTTTTAAATCCTTAGGTAGGACGCATAATTCAGCCAACACAATGAGTGCTGTTGCCCTTCCTACGCCCTTCGCAGCAGACATATTCTTTAAATGCAGAGAAAGTATTTCTGACTCTGCAATTAACGCGAGGGCGGCCTGCGTCAGACGGTCAATACGCCGGCTTAGCATATCAATCCCGTCCTCCTCATCCTCGATTATCATCGGCATCGTTGCCTGTTTGGCTTGCAACGCATGCAACCGGTTCTTCGCTTGGGTGCGTGTACCAGTGAGGCGGTTAATCTGCCTACCGATGTCCCGCAGGCCAAGGTGGCTCTCGCTTGGTGGTGTCCAGAGTCGAGGCTCCATACGCTCACCGTACTCAGCCAACAGGGCCGAGTCGATACCATCGGTCTTGCTTCCCGTCAGCTTAAGCGTAGCAAAGTGATGGAAGCTTTTGGGGTTAATAACGGCGACGGGTAATCCTGCTTTTACCAAGGCGACGGCCAAGTCAAAATAGTAAATTCCCGTCGCTTCCATCACGATAAGAGAAGCCGTTTTAGCCAGGAGTCGTTTGACTGCTTTGGCGTGCCCTTGGGGTGTTTGTTTGAACTGCTCAACTTTAGATGACCGACCATTACTTCTCATCACGAGGTCAAATGTTTTAGCTGCAATATCAATCCCCACAAAGACGTTCATGGCCTTTCCTTTAAGCAATGGTTTGTTAGATAATGGTCACTGGTTCCTCGACCTCGTACTTTATGCAACCTCAACCTTGTGATGCGAAGTCCGATTCTTATCGGCTTCCTGATACTCTTCGAGCTTTGCAATGAGGCGGGGAGCCAATCTACAAACGAGGTCAGTAAATACTGCCTCCAGGTGCCAACGGCTTCCCCAGTAACTGTTAAATACTCTATCAATTCATCTGACTTAAACATACAAGGTCAAATGTTTTAGCTGCAATATCAATCCCCACAAAGACGTTCATGGCCTTTCCTTTAAGCAATGGTTTGTTAGATAATGGTCACTGGTTCCTCGACCTCGTACTTTATGCAACCTCAACCTTGTGATGCGAAGTCCGATTCTTATCGGCTTCCTGATACTCTTCGAGCTTTGCAATGAGGCGGGGAGCCAATCTACAAACGAGGTCAGTAAATACTGCCTCCAGGTGCCAACGGCTTCCCCAGTAACTGTTAAATACTCTATCAATTCATCTGACTTAAACATACAAGGTGCCCGCCTCTTCGGCAAAGAGGACTTCGGCACGGTTTAGTCATTGGGCTTAAACCTTAAAAAATTCTGCTGCGCAGAACCGCCGAATAAATTGGCGGCTACATAACAAAACCTGGCAGCATATGACATATCGGAGCAAAGATGCCGCTACGCCACCTTGCACAGCGGTCGCAGCGCCTACAGGCGCTGATTTTATTTTCTAAAAAACTGAACTTCTTAAGAAAAGTAAAATTGATCTTGATCTGAACAAAACTTTAAATGAGAATGACTCGCCTTTCGATTTACGGGGCTTTTTCTTTATTTTCTTTGGTTCGAAACCATTTTCATTCTTTTCTCAAGGAGCTGTTAGTGCCAACCTTTATCAAGTCGTCTGCTCGCCCACCTAAAAAAATGCTGACCTCAGCGGTCGGTTTGGCCGTTGCTTCGTTAGCCGTGACGGCACCATTACACGTTCAAGCTCAAGCCCAGACCCAAGCGCAGGGTGTAACTCAGTTAGATACCATTACCGTGCAAGAAGCACGGGAGCAAGGTTATAAAGCGAACCAGTCGGTTTCTAGCAAGTATGTAAAACCGCTGCTGGATACGCCGCAAACCGTGACCGTAGTACCCCAAGAAATAATGAAAGAGCAGCAGGCGTTAAGCTTGCGCCAAGTATTATCTAACGTGTCAGGCATTACCTTTGACGCGGGCGAGGGCGGCGGCGGATCCGGCGATAAAATTAATATTCGCGGTTTTAGCGCCAACTCCAATATGCAAATTGATGGTCTGCGTGACAGCAGCCAAAATAACCGCACCGACACCTTTAACATCGAACAGGTGGAAGTGCTAAAAGGCCCTAACTCAGTATTTGGTGGTGCCGGTACTACCGGTGGCGCTATCAACCAAGTGAGCAAGGCACCTAAGCTGCGTGACTTTGCCGAAGTGGGTGCCAGCCTAGGCACTGATCAATATCGCCGTTTAACGCTGGATGCCAACAAAACCCTCGACGATGTAGGCGTGGACAGTGCGTTTCGTATTAACCTCATGGCACACGAAAATAACGTGCCGGGCCGTAACGACATTGACCGCGAGCGTTTTGGTATTGCGCCCTCGCTGACGATTGGTTTGAGTGAAGCAACGCGCGCCACCTTAAGCTACTTCCACCAAACTGACGACAATCTGCCTGATTACGGCGTGCCGGCTAGGGATGGCAAAGTCTTACCGGGTGTGGATCGGGAGTCTTACTTTGGCTGGCGCAATCTGGATGAAGAAAAAATTCAATCCGATGCTGTTACGTTAAAGCTTGAGCATGAACTCAGCGACATCACCCGCCTTGAAAACCAGACCCGTTATAGCCGTGTATACAGAGACACCACTATTTCTGCGTCTCAGGTCAATACCGATGGTTTGGACTCGGGCCGCTACAAGCCAGCGGGGCCGCAAGCTTATCGTCGCGATGCCCAAACCGAGCTGTTAATAAACCAATTGGGTTTAAGTACTGAGTTTGATACCGCAGGCTTTGAGCATGACATGCTGCTGGGCGGCGAGATTTCTCGCGAAACCTACGACTTAACTGCTTCCAACTATAACTTGGGTAAAGGCTCTAGTGCTTACCCAAGCAACGGCTTCGACCTTTATAATCCGCCCGGATACTGGAACGGCCCAACTACAGTGACTCCTCGCGGCGGTACCGACGCCACGCTAAACACTAAAGCCTTATATGTGTTTGATACCATAGGTTTGGCGCCTAAGTGGGACTTAAGCTTAGGGCTGCGCCACGACTGGATATCCGGTGAAGCAGCAGATAAAACTAAAGCTGGCGTCACTAAAACCAGTGACAAAATGTTCAGTGGTCGGGCCGGTGTTGTCTATAAGCCTGCGGATAATGGCCGCGTTTACTTAGCTTACGGTACTTCCTTTAACCCAGCGGCAGAGGCATTAGCGACCTCGGGTTCGATCTCCGGTGAGAGTTTAAAGCCAGAGCAAAGTGATACTTGGGAATTAGGCACTAAGTGGGAACTGTTGGATGGTCGCTTAGGCATGGATGGTGCGTTATTTCGGGTCGATAAAACCAATGCGCGTGAAACCAATGAGCTGACCGGTGAACTGGAACTTGCCGGTGAACAGCGGGTACAAGGCGTGGAGCTGGGCTTAACCGGTGAAATTACTGAACAGTGGAAATTGTTTGCTAATTACACCTTCCTAGATAGCGAGACCTTAGCTTCGGTGGCTAAACCACAAGAAGGCGGTCGTGATCCTGTGGGTCAGCCCTTAGGTAACACGCCGCGTAACAGTGCTAATCTGTGGACGACCTATGAAGTGCTGCCCGGCATTGAAGTCGGCTACGGTGCTACTTATGTAGGCTCGCGCCAAGTAGCATCTGATGTGGCAGCTAAGCTCGACAGCTACTGGGTGCACAATGCCATGGCCTCTTATCAAGTTAATGATGCTCTTAGCATGCAGCTAAACGCGAATAACCTGTTCGACGAAGAATACGCAGCAGGCGTGCGTGGCCGCCCGGGTTTGGACGATCGTAGCTCGGCTATTGAGCTAGGCGAAGGCCGCTCAGCAGTAGTGTCAGCTAACTATCGTTTCTAAGTTAAGCGGTTTTAAGTAACGCCCTATGTTTAGCGCCGTACGCCGTACGTTTAAGAAGATAAACATCATCTTTTTTCGTACTGCGTACGGCGTTTAACGTATAGCTGTTTTCAGGAGTGATTTTCTATGATGTTACACATTCCACAAGTACTGAGTGCTGAACAAGTGGCCGAGTGTCGTGCACTGTTATTATCCGCCGATTGGCAAGACGGTAAAAGTACCGCTGGCTTTCAATCAGCCATGGCCAAAGATAACTTACAACTGTCTGAAGAGAGCGAAACTGCGCGCTATATTGGCGATATGATCACCCAAGCACTGGCCCAGCATCCGCTGTTTGTGGCGGCAGCCTTGCCGGCGAAAGTGTTTCCGCCGTTGTTTAACTGCTATCAAGGTGGCCAGTCCTTTGGCGTGCACGTGGATAACTCGATTCGGTTTAATAGCGCTACCAATGAGCCGATCCGCACCGATTTATCGGCGACGCTATTTTTCTGTGAGCCGGATGAATATGAAGGCGGTGAGCTTGTGGTTGAAGATAACTATGGTGCGCACAGCGTTAAACTGCCGGCGGGGGATTTGATCTTGTATCCGTCAACCAGCTTGCACCAAGTGATGCCCGTCACTCAAGGTGCGCGCATTAGCTCGTTTTTCTGGATTCAAAGCATGGTGCGTGACGATGGCCAGCGCACCTTGCTCTTTGATTTAGATTCCAGTATTCAGCAGGTGAATCAGCAACTAGGCACCGGCAGTGAGACCAGCATTCAGCTCACGGGTGTGTATCACAACTTGCTGCGCCGTTGGGCGCTGTAAGTTCGTGTGAGGTGGGAGGGGTGAATAGTGAGGTGAAGATCAACACAGTGCCGAATCAGCCCTTTGCCGTCTTCCTGATGCACATCAGGATCTCGTTTTTGTTGTTTGGCTTGTAGTCTGCGCTTCACACCTTATATGAATTCAACAAAAAAGCCGACCGGGCACTGGGTGCGCGGTCGGCTAGGCTTGCTATCGCAATGACTTAATGGCGGATGAGCTATTTAGTTAGCGTTAACTTTCTTTTGTGACTTATCTGCTTTTTCTTGCAGACGATGAGCTAAGTCATCGGCTTTCTCTTGATCTTCGATAGCCTTAGCTTCTGGGCTAAGTGGCATAATTAAGTTCAGGAAAATGGCGACAATGCCGCCTGCTGCCATGCCGGAAGAGAAGACGTTTTTCACTAAACTTGGCATAAACTGCAGAATGTCTGGCACCTGAGAGACACCTAAACCCACACCAAATGAGATGGCCATAATAAAGAGCGCGCGTCTGTCTAAACGCTCGCGCGATAAAATGCGCACACCGGCGGCGGCAATAGAGCCAAACATCACTAAAGTCGCGCCACCTAATACCGGCTCAGGAATGCGCTGCACCAGCGTACTGATCACTGGGAATAAACCCATCAGTACCAAGATGCCGGCCACAAAGAAGCCCACATAACGACTAGCAACGCCGGTCATTTGGATAACGCCGTTGTTCTGGCTAAAGGTCGATACCGGAAAGGTATTAAACACCGAGGCCAGTGAGGAGTTAACGCCATCACCCATCACACAACCTTTAATACGCTTCATGTAAATAGGACCAGAAACGGGCTCACCAGACACTTCTGAGGTAGCTGTGGTATCGCCGATACCTTCTAGTGCGGTAATTAAAAACACCAATACCAAGGGGATAAACAGCGAGGCATCAAAGCCCAGACCATACTTCATCGGAATTGGGAATGCGATGGCGGGAATATCAGTGACGGCTGCAGGGGGAACTTTGCCCATAAACATGGCCAGTACTGTGCCTGCCACCATGGCCACTAAGATAGAAGAGAGGCGTACATAGGGGTTAGGAATGCAGTTCATGATCACGATAATGGCGAGCACAGTGCCGGCTAAGGCCAAGTTCTCTAAGGAACCAAAGGTGCCATCTGCCATGGCGCCAAAACCGCCGCCGATAGAGGTTAAGCCAATTTGAATTAAGGTCAGACCAATCAGCGTGACGATAATGCCGCTGACCAGTGGCGAAATAATGCGTCGTGCCAAATGTAGGAAGCGGGACAAAATAATTTCGGTGGGTGCCGCCAGCAGTGCGGTACCAAAAATGGCCGCCAACATAGCTTCTGTAGTCACGCCGCCGTCTTTCATCGCCAAACCACTGGCAATAATAGGACCTAAGAAGTTAAAGCTGGTGCCTTGAATAGACAGTAAACCCGTGCCTATTGGCCCAAAACGCTTCATCTGAATAAAAGACGCCACACCGGTAATAAACAGCGACATGCTAATGATGTGGGCCGTGTCTTGAGCGGGAATACCCAGCGTTTGACAAATAATTAACGGTGGGGTGATAACGGCCACGAACAAGGCCAACAGGTGCTGGATAGCAGCGAACAGCGCCTGAAAAAAGGGCGGCTTGTCGTGTAACTTGTAGACCAGTTCACTTTGGCTGATCTGGGCTTGGGTTTGTGCTGGTTGGCTCATGGTATCTGCATTCCAAAAGTAAGTAGCAAGAAGTAATGGCTTAGCGCCCCATGATGTTTCCACATCAAGGGCTATGTTTTCATATAAAAGCTTTTGTTGCAACAATGTTAATTAAGTGTATTTTGTTGCTTGTTATTGTCGTTGTTACTAAGCCGTGCTCCGTTGTTGAGCGCGCATAGGCTACGTTAGGCGTCAGTATTAGGCCAACTCAAAGCATGCATATTCAACATTGATGCATGTGTTTTATTAATACCTACCATGATTCTCGTGTTCTTTGATTTATGAAAGCGCTCACTAAGCCTTTATTCATCGGGTGTTCTTACAGATACAGCATCTGATTTCGTTACTGGCGAGATCAGGAGTAAACTAGCGCGCTCTCACGGCCGAGTTATTAACGAGATAGTGCGGCTTTGTTGGGAATGAGCAGTCGGAGTTTGTGTGGAATTTGAATTTTTTCGTGATCTAAATGGCCAGCATCGCGCCCGTTTTTCTATGGGGCATGAAGTGATGGGTGCTTGGCTGACCGATGAGGTGACCATGACCGAGGCCGCCGAGTTACTGGATGTAATTGCGCAGTTAGAAGCCGGTGAGACCCAAGAGTTTAAAAGAGCTTATGGCGAATGCAGCTTATTGCTGACGCGAGAAGAAGCCGAAATCAGTGCTCATGCGCTGGCCTTTGATAGCGAATTAGAAGACGGCATGGCTTATTACGATGATGAACTCTACGCCGGCTGCGGCCTAGATGACCTAGCCCGAGTGCTAGAACAGTGGCAAGATTTTTGTACTAATCAATAAACACAGCGCCGAGCACCAAGCGCCCGGCGCCCAGCTAAACAGAGGGCGGTGTTGGTCTTTATGCCGTCATCCTGACGAAAGTCAGGATCTCGCTCTAGATCTAGATCTTAGTGACTAAAACCTATTTGCCACGTTTCTTTGTTACGAGAGTCACGGAAGAACACGGAATAATAGTGATCAGATCTGACAGTGCCAGAGCCAAGATTTTCAATGGTAAGAGCTAACCACCAAGCCATCAGCAGTCAAGCTCTTAAAATAAATAGGTTCTTGTTACTCGTCGATTTTATCTTGGCTTAATCTTTCCGTGAGTTCTGTGGATTCCGTGGCAAATGATCTTTAGCTCTTTCTTTAGCTTGGCGCTGGGCGCTTAAATTTTAATTTTCCCTCTACCACTCTTAATTTTACCGCGTTGGGTTTTGCTGTCGGTGCGCTTGCGCTTGGCGTTTTTGCTGGGCTGAGTGGGGCGGCGCACCTTTACGGGCTTGCCGGCGAGCTGTAATAAGCTGACCAGAGCTTCTCTAGCGGTTTCTTTATTCATCAGCTGACTGCGATGACTCTCGACTCGGATCATTATCCAACCGGACTCCAAGACCCGATTATCCTTCATCTTCGCCAACGCCTCTTTATAACTATCGGGGAGGCTTGGGCTGTTGACGTAATCAAAGCGTAGCTGCACCGCCGAGTCGGTTTTATTCACATGCTGGCCGCCAGGGCCACTGGAGCGCATGGTGATAAACTCTATTTCTTGCTCAGGGATCTGCACGCGGGCAGATAACAATAACATACGGGCTCCATTGCACTCTGTTGGTGCTTTTTAGTGTCTCGACTGCACCAATATCATATCACGACCTCATCACCCTGCCGTTTTTAAAGTATAACTTGTTGATAATTAAGTTATAAAAACATTGGCGTAAAGCTTGCTTGTTCTAATTGCTACCAAGACGGTATAGGCAAACAAGGAGGCTCACCATGAAAATGATTTGCGCCATTATCAAACCCTTCAAACTCGACGATGTACGCACGGCTCTAGCCACGGCCGGCGTCCACGGGATGACGGTGACAGAAGTTAAAGGCTTTGGCCGCCAGAAAGGACACACAGAGCTATATCGAGGTGCCGAATACAGTGTCGACTTTGTACCTAAGATCAAACTCGAAATTGCCGCAGCCAGCGAGCAGGTGGAAGAAATTATCGAAGCCATTATAGCGGCGGCGTACACCGGGAAAATCGGCGACGGAAAAATTTTTGTTTATGCACTGCAACAAGCTGTGCGTCTTCGTACTGGGGAGCGCGATCTGGAAGCCATTTAAGCGAGGGATAGCCAATGGACACCTTAACTGAAATGAAGTTTGCTCTGGATACCTTTTACTTCCTGATATCCGGTGTACTGGTGATGTGGATGGCCGCAGGATTTGCCATGTTAGAGGCGGGCTTAGTGCGTGCCAAGAACACCACCGAAATATTAACCAAAAATGTGCTGCTGTTTGCCATCGCCTGCACCATGTATCTATTAGTTGGTTATCACCTTATGTATCTGAATAATCCTGAAGGCGGCTGGTTGCCAAGCCTAGGCGGTTTAATAGGGCAGGTGGCAGAGGGCGCGGATCATGCGCTGGAGGCCGACTTTTTCTTTCAGGTAGTCTTTGTGGCCACCGCCATGTCTATTGTGTCCGGTGCCGTGGCCGAGCGCATGAAACTATGGGGTTTTCTCGCCTTTAGCGTAGTAATGACCGGCTTTATCTATCCGATTGAAGGTTACTGGGTGTGGGGCGGTGGGTTTTTGTCTGAATTAGGTTTCGTTGATTTTGCCGGCTCAGGCATTGTCCATCTGGCCGGAGCCAGTGCGGCGTTAGCCGGTGTGTTACTGCTCGGCGCCCGTAAAGGCAAGTACGGTAAAAACGGTGAGATCCATCCTATTCCAGGATCCAATATGCCACTGGCAACCTTGGGGACCTTTATTTTGTGGATGGGGTGGTTCGGTTTTAATGGTGGCTCGCAGCTATTGCTGTCAGATGTGGCAAACGCCACCGCCGTGGCGGGGATTTTTGTTAATACCAATGCGGCGGCAGCGGCCGGTGTGATTGGCGCCTTGTTGGTGACCAAGCTGACCTGGGGCAAGGCCGATCTCACCATGATCCTCAATGGCGCTTTAGCTGGCTTGGTGGCGATAACCGCGGATCCCGTATCGCCTAGCCCGCTATGGGCTGCAAGTATCGGTTTGCTGGCGGGCATAGTCGTGGTGTATGCCATTGTGGTGCTGGACAAGCTGCGTATCGATGATCCCGTAGGAGCCATTTCGGTACACGGTGTCTGCGGTATGTTGGGACTATTGCTGGTACCCGTGACCAATCCCGAGGCTACGCTGTGGGTTCAGCTGGTCGGCTGTTTGGTAATTGGTGGATGGGTATTTGGCGCCAGCCTATTGGTTTGGTATCTGCTGAAGCGCACCCTGGGTATTCGAGTCACCGAAGAAGACGAAGTGTCGGGCATGGATAAAGTAGATTGCGGCATTGATGCCTACCCTGAGTTCGTGACCTTAAAGCGCAGCTGAATAAAATCATCTACTGACTCTACTCTCTACAACTAGCGCTAATAATGAAAAGGAAGCCTCGGCTTCCTTTTTTTATTGGATTCTTGCGCTAGCGCAAAGACAAAGGGCGCGGGTGCAGGCAATATGGTGGGATGCGGCTGCGCATGACACGCTTTATCATTTAGATGTGAGTTACTGGTTGCTTCCAGTCGTCGCCTGAGTATACTGCTGAATGTTAATTGTTCTCACTCAACTAAATGGATGTTAAGCATGCCTACTAAATTAGGTCTATCCGCCGCTGCACTGCTCGTCGCCAGTTTTACCGGCCAAGCCTTTGCCGAAGAAGTGAATGTTTACTCAAATCGTCAAGATTTTTTGATCAAGCCCATCATCGATACCTTTACCAAAGAAACCGGTATTGATGTGAATGTGGTGTTTTTAAAAGATGGTTTGGGTGAGCGCTTAGAGCGTGAAGGCCGTTTATCACCAGCAGATTTATTGTTAACGGTCGACGTGAGTCGCCTGATGGATGTGGTAGACAAAGACTTGACTCAAGCGGTTGAGAGCGAAATTCTTGAAGAAAGTATTCCGGCGCAGTATCGCGATGTTGACGGTAAATGGTTTGCGCTGACCACTCGTGCCCGCGCCATTTATACCTCCAAAAATCGCATCGGTAAGCGCGAAGATATTACCTATGAAGAGTTGGCGGATCCCAAGTACAAAGGAAAAGTTTGTACTCGCAGCGGCAAACATCCCTATAATGTTGCCCTTACTGCCTCCATGATTGATGAACATGGTGTTGATTACACTAAAACTTGGTTGCAAGGCTTAAAAGCTAACTTGGCACAAAAGCCACAAGGCGGTGACCGCGACCAGATCAAAGCCATTAAAGATGGTGTCTGTGATTACGCGTTAGGCAACAGCTATTACTATGGCGTGATGTTAAGCGATGAAGAACAGCGTGAAACGGCAGAAGCTGTGTACATCAACTTCCCCAATCAGGCTGACCGTGGCACACATGTCAATATTTCGGCCGTAGCACTGGCCAAGCACGCTAAAAACAAAGATGCCGCCATTAAGTTAATGGAGTTTTTAGCAAGTGATGAAGCGCAACATTTGTATGCGTCTGCTAACCATGAGTATCCGGTTAAAGAGGGTGTTGAACCTTCTGCACTGGTAAAAGGCTGGGGTGATTTCGCTGCCGATAAACGCCCACTGGTTGATGTAGCAAAACATGCTAAAACCGCAGTGCAATTGGTAGACGAAGTTAAATTCGATCTATAAAAAAGACGGGGGTCTAGGCCCCCGTTTGAGCTATCAATGAAACGAACAGCGTGGACAGTCAGTAGCTGGGTACTAGCCTTGCTGCTGACTTTGCCTATTATGGCACTTATTTATGAAGCCTTATTACCCACCGAAGATGTGTTTCGTCATCTCTGGGGATCTGTGCTTCCTACCTATATCAGCAATACCTTTTGGTTGGTGTTGTGGGTCATGGTGTTTAGCTTTTTAGCGGGTGTACCCGCCGCTTGGCTGATGGCCATGTGCGAATTGCCCAGCAAACGCTGGCTGCAATGGGCCTTGATCCTGCCGCTAGCCATGCCCTCTTATATTGTTGCCTTCGTTTACACCGATTTATTAGACTTCTCTGGCCCCGTGCAAGGCACGCTGCGCCATTGGTTTGGCTGGCAATCCGTCAGTGATTATTACTTTCCCGCCATTCGTAGCCTAGGCGGCGCCGCTCTGGTGCTGGGCTTAGTGCTGTTTCCGTATGTGTATTTATTAGCGCGTACCGCCTTTATGGAGCAATCCATGAGCTTGGTGCAATCCAGCCGGCTGTTGGGCTGTACTCCTTGGCAAAGCTTTAAAAAAGTCAGCTTGCCGCTGGCGCGCCCGGCCATAGTGGTGGGTTTATCATTAGTGGCCATGGAAACGCTGGCCGAGTTTGGCACAGTGAACTTTTTTGCTGTAAACACCCTGACTACGGCCGTATATGACACCTGGCTGGGCTATGGCAGTTTAAATGCGGCGGCAAAAATTTCCGCCATTATGCTGTTAGTGGTGATGTTGCTGCTGAGCATGGAGCGCATGAGTCGCAAGCGCCAACAAGTGTTTCAAAAACACATGGGGCAAGAGCCACACACCGGCTATGTACTGACCGGTGTTACTAAATGGAGTGCGCTGATTTTTTGCTGGGGCTTGGTGGCGCTGGGCTTTTTACTGCCGTTTATTATTTTGTGTTATCACGCGCTGCGCTATTTTGACCAAGCGTGGAACAGTCGCTTCTTCGAATACAGCCTCAACAGTTTGTTGCTATCCAGCCTAGTAGCGGGCATCGCAATAGTGGTGGCCTTAGTGCTCGGCATGAGCCATCGCTTAACCGGCAAAACCTATACCCAAATTCCTAAGCGCTTGGCCTCCATGGGCTATGCCTTGCCGGGTACCGTGCTGGCCATCGGCGTATTAGTGCCCTTAACCAGTTTAGACTTCGCCATTAATGATGCCGCACTGTGGTTAGGCGTCACTGAGCCGGGCTTATTATTTACCGGCACCATGACCGCCATCGCCTTTGGCTACTTAGTGCGCTTTGGCGCCATGGCCATTGGCTCAGTAGAAAGCAGCTTAGGCAAAGTATCGCCCTCTCTCGATATGGTGACGCAAACCATGGGTTATAGCCCCAGCGCCATGATGATGAAAGTGCATGTGCCGCTGATCCGCAAGGGCATATTAGCCGGTGCGCTATTGGTGTTTATTGAGTGCATGAAAGAGCTACCGGCGGCGCTGTTATTACGCCCCTTTAACTTTCAAACACTGGCCACTTACGTATATCAATTTGTCTCAGACGAGCAGTTAGAATTGGGTGCGCTACCCGCCATCGTCATAGTGTTAGTGGGCCTGATCCCGCTGATTTTCTTAAACCGATCATTGGAGCAAGCACACTGATGGCGGCATTAGATGTAAATAACCTGAGTTGCAGTTATAACGGCAACCTGGTGTTAAATAACTTATCGTTGCAGGTCGAAGACAACGAGATCATGTGCCTGCTGGGCGCCAGCGGCTGTGGTAAAACCACGTTGTTAAAAGCTATTGCCGGCTTATTGCCGGTGAGCCAAGGCGAGATCGCCATTCACGGCAATAATATGAATGGTCAAGGGCTGGCGGTGGTGCCGGAGCGGCGCAATGTGGGCATGATTTTTCAAGATTATGCGCTATTTCCGCATTTGAGCGTGGCGCAAAACGTGGCCTTTGGCATACAAAACAAAGAGCGCAACAAGGCACTGGTCGCCGATAAAGTGGCGGAAATGCTGGCGCTGGTCAATCTGGCAGAATTAGGCGATCGCCAGCCCCATCAATTGTCGGGCGGTCAGCAACAGCGCGTGGCCATTGCGCGCGCCATGATTGGCAAGCCGCAATTGATGCTACTCGATGAGCCATTTTCTAACATAGACACCCAAGTGCGGATGCGCCTGATTGGTGAGATTCGCGAGCTGCTAAAAAGCCAAGGCATAAGCGCTATCTTCGTAACTCACAGTAAAGAAGAAGCCTTCGCCTTTTCTGACCGATTAGCGTTATTTCGTGCCGGTCATATCGAGCAAGTGGGCCGCCCACAAACCTTGTATCAGCATCCGCAAACCCGTTTTGTGGCCGACTTTTTAGGCTTGGCCAACTATGTGCCCGCCACGGTAATTGACACCAATACCGTGCTTACCGCCATGGGGCCGATTGCGAGTCAATCGGTACTTAATGCCGACATAGGTGCCACCGGTCAGCTAATGCTACGACCTCGGCAAATTCAGTTGTCTTTAACTGAACAAGGCAATGGCCATGTGTTAGAGCAGCAGTTTTTAGGCACCCACAGCCGGTGTGTGGTGGAGTGCCAAGGCTTGCGCTTAGAGGTGAGCACCAATGACTTGCTGCCTGCGGTGAGCCAAGTGCACGTTAAAGTCTTACCCCATGCCTTAACCTTTTTTCCCGACAGCGAAGGCCAACGTGCGGTAGCTTGAGTGCCCTTATGTGAGCGGTGAAGTGTGAGGCGAGAGGGAAAACCGTTTTACGCCTCACTCTTATCGCTTTTCGCTTTAAACATACTGCTCAAATAGCTCGAGTACGCTTTGGTGTAAGGTGGTGATGGGCGTGTCGTGGGTGGGCGTAATAAAGATAGTATCGTCGCCGGCTATGGTACCGAGAATGCCTTCGGCTTTGCCGAGCGAGTCCAGCATGCGGGCGATTAACTGCGCCGCACCTGGGCTGGTATGAATGACGATCAAGGCATTGTTATGGCCCACATCCAATACTAAGTTTTTTAGCTGGCTGCTACTGGTGGGCACGCCCAGTTCGACGGGCAGGCAATAGACCATTTCCATCTTGGCGTTACGGGTGCGCACCGCGCCAAACTTGCTCAGCATGCGCGATACTTTAGACTGGTTGATATTATCAAACCCAGCATCCTGCAGCGCGGCGACTATCTCTGCCTGAGAACCAAAACGTTCCTCATTGAGTAAGGCCTTAAAGACTTTAATCAGGTGTTCTTGTTTTTCGTTCATTGTTTGCAGCCGAATGAGCGGGAGTGAAGGGGCATATTGTCTATCCATGATGGTTTTTTATCAAGGATTAGTCATTTATATTGCATAAAGATGCAGAATTAGCTTGCATTAGTAGCTCTGCAAAATAAAATCAGTCAAACACTCTGACATTTGATGTGGACATAGCGCATGGGCATAGAATTTAACAATATTTGCAAGTCCTGGGCTGGTCAGGAAATTTTAAGTCAGGTATCGCTTAACTGTCCGGCCGGCGAGATTTTAGTCTTGCTGGGCCCCAGTGGCGCGGGCAAAAGCTCTTTGTTGCGCTTGATGAATTTACTGGATACGCCAGACTCCGGCCAACTTACCATCGCCGGTGAGGAATTTTCTTTTCCTGACGCGCACGCTGGGCGCTTACATAAACGCGCCCAATTGCTGCGCGGCAAGGTAGGCATGGTGTTTCAGCAGTATCATTTATGGCCCCACCTCACGGTAGAGCAAAATTTACTGGAAGCACCGCTTAAAGTGCTGGGCATGAATAAAAGTGCAGCGCAAGATAAGGCCCAGCAGTTACTCGCACAGCTTAAGCTCAGCGATAAAAGTAACGCTTGGCCTAATGCGCTGTCGGGCGGTCAGCAACAACGAGTGGCCATCGCTCGCGCTTTAATGATGAACCCTCGGGTATTGTTGTTTGACGAACCCACGGCGGCACTGGATCCCGAGATCACCAAAGAGGTGGCCGAGATCATTTTGCAGCTGGGCAAAACCGGTATTACCCAAGTAGTGGTCACGCACGAAGTGAGCTTTGCGCGGCGTGTAGCCAGTAAAGTCGCCTATCTTGAACAAGGGCGCCTTATTGAATACGGCGATGCCAACTTACTGGTACAGCCCCAGACAGAACGCTTTGCCGAGTTTTTAAGACATTAATTATTCATGTGAAGAGTAGAGAGTGAAGCGGACAACACAGTTCGGTATTTTGTAGGCGAACACTTGTTCTCGCATTTCAACCCAGGCGAAAATCTTTAAAAAGATCAATTTCAATGGGCAGCTTATGACTTAAAGCTGCCCAAATGGCAAAATAACAATAAGGATATTTAACCGATGAACAAGACATTATTAGCGGTGGCATTGTTAACCAGTACCGGATTAGCACAAGCTGAGGAAGTGAAGTTTGTGACCAATGCGGCTTATGCGCCCTTTGAATTCGTTGATGAAAACAACGAGATGCAAGGCTTTGATATCGACTTAGCGAAAGCCATTTGTGAAGTGCAGAAAATGGAGTGCAGCTTTCATAATCAAGCCTTCGACAGCTTGATCCCAAGCCTTAAGTTTCGTCGTTACAACGCCGCCATTGCTGCCATGGACATTACACCCGAGCGCGCCAAGCAGGTGGACTTCAGTGATATTTATTACGAAAACTCCGCAGTATTTGTGACGCCAACTAATAAGTTTGAAAAATTAGACCAGCTACAAAAAGATACCGTGGGCGTACAAAACGGTACTTCTCACCAAAAATACATTCAAGATAAGCTAGAAGCCAACGGCATGACGGCACGCCCCTATCAAAGTGTGCAAGATGCGCTGCTCGATATGAGCAATGGCCGTATTAATGCGGTGTTTGCCGATACCGCAGTCGTGGGTGATTGGCTGGCGAAAAACGAAGGTTATGCGGTATTGGGCGAACGCATTACCGATGATGACTACTTTGGCACCGGCTTTGGTATCGCCGTGACCAAGGGTAATCAGGTATTGCTAGAGCAAATTAACCAAGGCTTGAGCCAGTTAAAAGAAAACGGTACTTACGACAAGCTCCATCAACAGTACTTCCCTAAGTAATATGCTCACTCACCTAATGAATGCCAGCCTGATGACCTTGGGGCTGGCATTGACGTCATTGGCGATTGGGTTAGTGCTGGCCATTTTGTTGTGTGGCGCCGAGATGAGCCGCTTTGCGCTGTTGCGCTGGCCAGCTAATGCGCTGTCTACCGTGTTGCGTGGCTTGCCAGAAATCCTAGTGGTATTTTTTATCTATTTTGGCTCCACTCAAATACTGTTTTTAATAACCGATCAGTACATTGAGTTCAGCCCCTTTTGGTGTGGGGTAACGGCGCTTTCTCTGTTATTTGCTGCTTATTCGGCGCAAACGCTGCGTGGTGCGCTGAATGCGGTGGATAAAGGTCAGCGCCAAGCGGCTCAAGCGCTGGGCTTGCCGGCGCTTTATACCTTTATGCACATTACCTTGCCCCAAATGTGGCGCCATGCACTGCCAGGCCTTGGTAACCAGTGGTTGGTGCTGCTCAAAGACACCGCCTTGGTGTCTTTGATTGGCGTGCACGATTTAATGTATCAAGCCAAAGCCGTGGCTTCTCGTACCTATGAACCTTTTACTTGGTATGGCATAGCAGCACTTATCTATTTAGTGATCACAGTGGTCAGCCAGCAAGGGCTACAACGATTGCGCACGCGAGTAACCCGTTATGACTGATTGGCTGTTCTCGAACTCTGCGGGTATGCCCGACTGGTTTGGCTACCTGCCAACCTTATTACAAGGGGTTAACATTACGCTGCAAATTACCGGTGCCGGCTTATTGCTGGGCTTGGTGATAGCGTTGAGCTTAACCTGGGTATTAGAACGGCGTATTCCGGTATTGGCACAGCTAACTGAGGGCTATTTACTATTGCTCACCGGCACGCCTTTGTTGGTGCAGATTTTTTTAATTTATTACGGACCAGCGCAGTTTGACTGGATTAAAAACAGCTGGGCGTGGACCTACCTGCGCGAGCCGATGTTTTGTGCCATCTTGGCCTTGGGCATGAACGCCGGCGCTTATACCTGCCGCCTATTTAAAGGTGCGCTGGAAGCTGTGCCCAAAGGCGAAACCCTGGCCTGCCAAGCGTTAGGCATGAATAACTGGCAAACCTTGAGCGTGAAATTGCGCCATGCCATGCGCCGTGTTATTCCCGCTTATTCCAATGAAGTGGTGTTGGTGCTGAAGGGCAGCTCTTTGGCCAGCACTATCTCCATTATGGAGATCATGGGCTTAGCCCAGCGGCTTAATGGCCAGACCTACGATACCTTGGCGATATTCGGCTTAGCGGGCGCTATTTATCTACTCTTGAATGGTCTATTAACCTTGGCTTTTCGTCGCTTAGAGAAACGTGCACTACAATTTCAAACCCAACAATAAGTGGTCGCCTTGTCTGCCCTTTAGATCAAGCGCTAGACAAGGAACTAGATTAAGAGCGAGAAAGGCGTGAGATAACGCCATGGCTCTCACAAACAAAGGCTTCACATTATCTTAACTATTGTGTTTTTACAGTGCTTTCGTTATGTTGCTAAAGCATTAGGAAACGTATCACAATTCAAATAATAACGGAGTTTAGCTATGAAAGTTGCCGTACTTGGAGCCGCCGGTGGTATTGGCCAAGCTCTGGCCCTGCTGTTAAAAACTACCCTGCCAGCCGGTTCTGCATTGAGCTTGTATGATATCGCGCCAGTTACCCCTGGTGTTGCTGCCGATCTTAGCCATATTCCTACCGGCGTGAGCGTAGTGGGTTTTGGTGGTGAAGATCCAACACCGGCACTGGAAGGTGCTGACATAGTGCTGATCTCTGCGGGTGTCGCGCGCAAGCCGGGCATGGACCGTGCCGATTTGTTTAACGTGAACGCCGGTATCGTTAAAAACCTGATTGAAAAAGTAGCGGCTACTTGCCCTACAGCTTGTATCGCTATCATCACCAACCCGGTAAACACTACGGTGCCGATTGCTGCCGAAGTGCTGAAAAAAGCCGGTGTGTACGATAAGAAAAAACTGTTCGGCATCACCACGCTAGACGTGATCCGCGGTGAGACCTTTATCTCCGAAGCCAAAGGTATCGACTTAGCGGACATTAAAGTACCCGTGATTGGCGGCCACAGCGGCGTGACCATATTGCCGTTATTGTCTCAGGTTGCTGGCGCTTCTTTCACCGACGAAGAAGTCGAGAAAATGACGCACCGCATCCAAAATGCCGGTACCGAAGTGGTAGAAGCCAAAGCCGGCGGTGGCTCAGCTACCCTGTCTATGGGCCAAGCAGCCTGTCGCTTTGCGCTGTCTTTGGTGGACGCTCTGTCCGGTAAAGCCGACGTTATCGAATACACCTATGTAGACGGCGGCAGCGAACACGCACAGTTCTTCGCTCAACCGGTATTACTGGGTAAAAACGGCGTAGAAAAAGTGCTGCCTTACGGCAAGCTGAGCGCTTTTGAACAGAATGCCATGGACAAGATGCTGGATACGCTGAAAGGCGATATCAAATTAGGCGTGGAATTCGTTAAGTAAGATAACGAATACAGTCCATTAAAAAAGGGAGCCTCGGCTCCCTTTTTGCTTTCTGTGAATCTGCTCTTTGCCTAATACACTCCGACTTCTTTGCCATAAATTTTTGCTATGGCAACGCGGAGCCTTTCGTAGCCGGTAATTTATTCGCCGGTTCTGCGCAGCAGAATGGTTTAAAACCAAACATAAAACCGTGCTGAATAAATTAGCACCTACGAAAACCCAACATATTTTTATAGCCGTCACACACCTCCTCGCATTCATGATCATACGCAGGTAGTCGGGCAATAAAAAAGGTAGCGCCAAGCGCTACCTTTTTCATTCACTTACTATTTATCTCAGGCATTTACTGAGCAATAACAGGGCGTTTCTTGTGCTGTAACACCAAGCCAAGCAAGCAGATTATAGCCGTTGCTATACCTATCGGGTTGCTGTAGTGATGTGGCAAATTGAAACCAATGGGATTGGTTGCTATGTAAGACACGGTGATAGCCGTGCCGACAACCGCAGGCAGACTGGCCACCCAGTGGAACGTGCCTCGGTCGAACAAGTACTTGGTGGCTAACCACAGCACACTGGTGGACAGCAGCATGTTCGAGAAGGCGAAATAGCGCCAGATTAACGCAAAATCCAGGAAAGTCATGAAATAGGCGATACCCAGCAAAGGCACGGCCAATGCCAGTCTGTGCAAGGTGGTTTGCGAGATCTTGAACGCATCCATAATGGTTAAACGCAATGAGCGAAACGCCGTGTCGCCAGAGGTAATCGGGAACACTGCCACTGCCAGAATCGCCATCACACCACCGACCACACCCAGATAACCGGTCGCAATATGGTTAACCACCAAGCCCGGGCCGCCTGCATCAAGCATGCCTTTCAGCTCGACATAACCACCAGGGAAAGCCGCAATACCCGCCAGCGCCCATACACAGGCGACGATGCCTTCACACATCATGGCACCATAAAACACCGGGCGAGCGTACTTTTCATTGGTCAGACAACGCGCAATCATGGGTGATTGGGTGGAGTGAAAACCACTGATAGCGCCACAGGTGATGGTCAGGAACAATAACGGCCACACGGGTAAACCATCTGGGTTGGGCGTTAACAAGTCATCATGGCTATGGCCATCAAAGTAAGAAAATACATCGGCTACCTGTGGCAGGTGCGGTGCTTCCAGTAACAAGGCACCGGCAATCAAGGTGGTCATGACAATCATTAACAAACCAAACAGCGGATAAAGCTTGGTGATGATTTTATCGATAGGTAGCAAGGTCGCTAAAAAGTAATAGCCCAGGATGACCAATACCCAAAAGCTGTTGCCGGCTAAAAAAGTACCTTCAAAATAGGATAAGTTACTCAATAGCCCGGCTGGGCTCATAATAAAAACCACACCCACAAAAAACAGCAGCATGCAGGTAAATACCAGCATAATACCCTTGAAGACCACGTTATAATAATGGCCGGCAATTTCCGGTAAACTTTTGCCATCTTCTTTCAGGCTCATCACACCCGAGAAATAGTCATGTATCGCGCCACCCAGCACGTTACCAATCACGATCCACACTAAGGCAATGGGACCATACAAGGCGCCGAGAATAGGGCCGAAAATGGGGCCGACACCGGCAATGTTCAAAAATTGAATTAAAAATGCTCTGGCCGGGCTGATGGCAACGTAGTCAACGCCGTCATCCAGGCGCTGCTGAGGCGTGCGAGCCGTAGGGTCTATCCCCGCTTGTTTTTCAACAAAGGGGCCATAGAACTTATAGCCGAGAATAAGTATGGTAATACAGATAAAGAATATAAGCATTTATAAAATCCCTTATTAATGAGGTGCTTATTGGTTAATGTTCTCAGCAAGGTAACACGCGCTACCTACCCACTGAATACTTGATTATAGCCGCAGACATCGATGGTTAAGCTCATCGCACGACGACTTGAATTATCCGACAGATGACGGGGCATCTGTCGCGTTCTTTGGTCAAACCTTGATTGATTCTTAGAGAGCGAACCCAAGTATTAATAGTCTTGCCAGCCCAAGGGCCGAACGTTTGCCTATATGTAAGGATGAGCGGCGTACGAACGCTGTCACTTTTTCCAGGCTAACCCTACCTTTGAACCGTTGCGCCGGCCCAGCTGCTGGCTAATCCAGCGGCCAGTCTGCACCAGATCGTCCAGATTTACGCGCGTAAGCATACCTAAGCCTTGTAATAAATACACCACTTCTTCGGTGGCGACATTGCCCGATGCCCCCGGGGCGTAGGGGCAACCGCCGAGGCCGGCCACCGAGCTGTCAATAATGCGTATTCCTTGCTCCAGAGCGGCATAAATATTGGCCAGCGCCTGGCCGTAGGTATCGTGAAAATGTACCGCTAGTTGCTGCAGGGGGACCTCCTGACACACGGCGCTCAGCAGGGCGTTCACCCGCTTGGGAGTGCCGGTGCCCAGCGTATCGCCCAGCGAAATTTCACTACAGCCCATTTGATACAAGGCGCTGGCAACGTGTGCCGCCGCCGCTGGGGTAATGGCGCCTTCATAAGGGCAGTCCAGCACGGTAGATACATAACCGCGCACTGGTATTTTTTGCTCTTTAGCCAAGGCCAACAGCGGCGCAAAGCGCGCCAGACTGCTGGCGATTGAGGCATTGATATTGTGCTGGCAAAAGGACTCGGAAGCGGCGGTGAACACGGCCACCTGGTCAGCACCAGCGGCCAGAGCAGCTTTAAACCCTTGCAGGTTAGGCGTTAGTGCACTGTAAATAACCTGGGGCTGGCGCTTGATGCCCCCCAGCACGGCTTGGCCGTCGGCCATTTGTGGTACCCATTTGGGTGAGACAAAGCTGGCCGCTTCAATGTGCGTCAGGCCACTGTGGGCGAGGCGTTCAATCAGCTCGATTTTAACGGCGGTAGGCACGTGACTGGCTTCGTTCTGCAAGCCATCTCGCGGCGCCATTTCCACCAGGGTTACCGACTCCGTCATCACCACTCCTGTCACTGCTTTATGGCACTCGCTTTCAACACCGAGCAAGCCAGCTTTAAAGACTAAAGACACTTTCGCCACGGAATACACACAAGTCACGGAAGCCACGGAAAGTTAAGAGCAAGAACGAACAGCTACTGGGTAAAATATCACCAACGATAAATTGCGAAACTATTTTCTCTGCTAAGTGGTGTACTTAGTCTGTGCATTCCGTGGAAAAAATAGCTCCTGTTATGGCTTCGCTTCTAGGCGCAGTAGCTCACAGCCGGCGGCTACCTGACAGCCTTGTGCATAATAGAGCTCAGCGACTTTGCCGGCAGTAGGAGCGCGAATAGCATGCTCCATCTTCATTGCCTCCATAATTAATAAGGTTTGTCCGGCCACGACTGTGTCACCTAGCGCCACCTTAAGTTGGCTGATAACCCCAGGCATAGGGGCTGTTAAGCTGTCGGCTGTCGCTTGAATATTCGAGTCAAAATGAGGCTGATATAGCTGGATATCAAAGCGCTGTCCTTGATAAAACAGCCACAACTCATGTTTATGACGCGCCACGTAACAGCGCAGCGGCACCTGATCCACTATCGCATCCAGTCGATCTTCGCTTAACCGAGCGCTCAGCTGGTGCTGGGTATCTTCAAGCTGTACTTGCCAAGTATTGCTCTGTTGAGGGTCGGGGTGTGGGTTGATCATCAGTGGGTATCTTTGCGCATCTAGCACTAATTCAAATTGGCGTAGAGTGGGCATATTTAGCCACCAGCCTTGATTGCCAGCAAAGGGCGAGGTATCCGCTTGCGCTGCTGACTCGCTTAACAATAAAAACACGCCGACTAAGGCCAGCTGTTGCGAACGGCTTAGAGGAGCGGGCGCAAACAGCTCTGACTCATGCTCGGCAATAAAACGGGTGTGTAACTCAGGCTTGTGCAGCGCGGGGGTGGCGACCAAACGACTTAAAAAACCTATGTTGGTGCGCACGCCACCAATGCGATATTGCGCCAGCGCGCGGGCTAAATGGTGCAGAGCACCCTCGCGAGTGGGCGCCCACACGATCAACTTGGCGATCAATGGATCGTAATAAATGCCAATGCTGTCGCCTTGGCGCACGCCAGTGTCGAGGCGGATCACCGGGTCTTGGTTACCCTCAACGGGATTAAAAATGAGCGGCTCATGTAGAGGTGGCTCATGCAAATAGTGCAAGCTGCCGCTCGCCGGCAAAAACTGCTGAGCGGGATCTTCTGCATAAATGCGTGCCTCTATGGCATGACCGTGGATCTGCACTTGTTCTTGGCTAAGCGGTAAGGGCAGGCCAGCGGCAATCTGCAACTGCCAATCAACTAAGTCTAAGCCGGTGACCAGCTCGGTCACTGGATGCTCCACTTGCAAGCGAGTGTTCATTTCCATAAAGAAAAACTGGCCATCGTCGAGATATAAAAACTCCACCGTGCCAGCTCCGCAATAGTCTATGGCCAGTGCGGCGCGCACCGCCGCCTCACCCATGGCCGCCGCTATGTGCGGGGCCAAGTTAGGCGCAGGCGCTTCTTCAAGTACCTTTTGCTGGCGCCTTTGCAGTGAACAGTCGCGATCGGCTAAATACATTCCTTGGCCAAATTGATCGCAAAACACTTGTACTTCTATATGGCGAGCTTCTGGAAGGTAGCGCTCCAAGAGCATAGCATCGTCACCAAAGGCGGCCTTGGCTTCGCGCTTAGCGGCCGCTAGCGCCTCATCAAATTCACTCAGTTGCTGCACCAAGCGCATGCCTTTACCGCCGCCGCCCGCCACTGCCTTAAGTAACAGCGGAAAGCCACAGCGTTCGGCCGCTTGGCGCAAGTGTATCGGGTCTTGTTCATCTTCATGAAAGCCCGGCACCACTGGCACCCCTGCGGCAGTCATTAAGTGTTTGGCGGCAGACTTTGAGCCCATGGCGCTGATTGCTGCTGCAGGTGGGCCAATAAAAACGACGCCTTGCTCGGCACAGGCCTGAGCAAAATTGGCATTTTCCGATAAAAAACCGTAACCCGGATGTATGGCCTCGGCACCGCTGGCCTTAGCGATGTTCAATAACAAATCAGGGCGCAAATAACTGTCGGTGGCGGGGGCTGGGCCTAAATACCAGGCTTCATCGGCCAAGGTGACATGCAAGGCCTCAGTGTCGGCGGCGGAATAAACGGCCACGGTACTAATGCCCAATCGCCGACAGGTACGAATAATACGACAGGCAATTTCACCACGATTGGCAATCAATACTTTGTTAAACAGGCGGGCAGGTGTGGCATCAGACATTGTCATCCTCCCAAGGTGGGGGCTGTTGTTGCAAGAAGGCATGAACTCCGGCTTGTGCCTCGTCGCTTACGCGTACCTCGGCTAAGCGTTGTGCGCTGCGTTCGATTAAATCCGCATCTATCGGCAGGTCGGCAATGTCTTGCAGCCATTGCTTAGTTGCCGTTAGCGCGCATGGTCCATTGCGCAGCAAGCCTGCAATCAGCGCATCCGCCGCCTCATCTAAGCTCTGCTCTGGCGCGGCTGTGTAATGAATTAAGCCCAACTGCTTAGCGGTGGCTGCCGTTATCACTTCGGCGGTTAATAAATAGCGCCTCGCTTGGCGCAGGCCGATGGCGCGCAATACATAAGGGCTAATGGTGGCGGCAATCAGTCCTAAGCGCACTTCACTAAAGCAAAAACGACTGTTGTTACTGGCTATCACTAAGTCACAGCAGCTGATTATTCCCAAAGCGCCCCCATAGGCCGCGCCTTGCACCAGTGCTAGCACCGGATGGGCAAAGGTGTCGATTTGTTGCAGTAGCAGGGCTAATTTTCGTGCAGCCGCTAAATTTTGTTCGGGGGTTAACTGGCAAGCCTGTTTCATCCAGTTAAGATCGGCGCCGGTGCTAAAGTGTTTACCTTGGGCACGGATCACTAATAAGCGTAATTCAGGCATGCTCGCCGCTTGGCGTAAAGCGTCGGCCATGGCGTCAATCATGGTCTCGTTTAGCGCATTACCTTGTTCGGGCCGATTGAATATTAGCTCAACTAGGCCGCGATTTTGATTGACCAGTAACACCGGCTCGCTCATGGCACCTCCTACATGCGAAATACGCCAAATTGCGTATCTGGAATTGGCCGATTAAGGGCCACGGCTAAGCTCATGGCGAGCACGCGCCGACTGTCGAGAGGGTCTATGATACCGTCGTCCCACAGCCGCGCACTGGCATACCAAGGGTGTCCTTCTTGTTCGTAGTTTTGAATGATGCGCGCTTTAAAGTCAGCTTCATCGGCCTCACTCCACTGGGGTGTTTGGTGTTGCTGTTGACTCTTATCATCGGCGGCGCGGCGCACTGTGGCCAATACCCCGGCGGCTTGCTCGCCGCCCATCACCGAAATCCGCGCGTTAGGCCACATCCATAAAAAATCGGGCGCAAAGGCGCGGCCGCACATGCCGTAATTACCGGCGCCAAAACTGCCGCCGATAATAAGCGTGATTTTCGGCACCTGAGCGCAGGCGACCGCCATCACCAACTTGGCACCGTGCTTGGCGATACCTTCGGCCTCATATTTTTTACCCACCATAAAGCCGGTAATGTTTTGCAAAAACACCAAAGGGATACCACGCTGACAACAAAGCTCGATAAAGTGCGCGCCTTTCAGTGCCGACTCACTAAATAAGATGCCATTGTTGGCAATAATGCCCACCGCAAAGCCGTGTAAATGCGCAAAGCCGGTGACCAGACTACTGCCATAATCGCGCTTAAACTCATCGAAGGCCGAGTCATCCACCAAGCGTGCTATCACGGCGTGCACATCCATGGCTTTGCGTAAATCGGTGCCGACAATGCCGTACAACTGCTCAATGGGATAACGGGGCGGTATGGGGTTTTTAGACGGGTTAGCTAATGCCGGTCGATTTAAGTTCGCCACTAAACGGCGTGCCAACCAGAGCGCATGGGCATCGTTTTCTGCCAGATAATCCGCCACCCCAGACTGTTGGGTATGCACCTCGGCGCCGCCTAATTCTTCGGCACTCACCACCTCGCCGGTGGCGGCGCGCACTAAAGGCGGGCCACCTAAGAAAATGGTGCCTTGGTGGCGCACAATAATTGATTCGTCCGCCATAGCGGGCACATAGGCGCCACCCGCAGTGCACAGGCCCATCACGACGGCGAGCTGGGGAATATTGGCGGCGGACATACGGGCTTGATTAAAAAAGATGCGACCAAAATGATCCCGGTCCGGAAACACCTCTGCCTGACTGGGTAAATGCGCGCCGCCGGAGTCGACCAAATAAATACAAGGTAGACGACAACGTTCGGCAATTTCTTGGGCGCGCAGGTGTTTTTTCACCGTCAGTGGATAATAAGTGCCGCCTTTTACCGTGGCATCATTGGCCACTATCATGCACTCCACGCCACTCACTCGGCCTATGCCGGTGATCAAACCCGCTGCCGCCACAGGCTCGTCGTACACCTGATGGGCGGCAAGCGGAGACAGCTCTAAAAAAGGCGCGCCTGAGTCAAGTAATTCGCGAATGCGCTCGCGAGCCAATAATTTCCCTCTTTGCTGATGGCGCGCTTGCTTATCGCGGCCACCGCCTTTGGCTATGTCGGCCAGCAACTGGTTTAGTAATGCTACCTCAGCTGCCATCGCCTTATGCTTGGCCTTAAACTCGGGCGCTTGGGGATTAATATTATCAGGCAGTATGGTCATCCAGAGCTCCTGCAGGTACTCGTTATGTCTACTTGTTCACGGCTGGTAAAACCGAAAGATTTTTTCGCCACGGAACCCACGGAAAAATTAAGACCAAGAGCGAATTGCGATTTTTTTGGTGGCATTCCCCATTACCTTTAGATTTCTGGCATCGCCTGCTCCTGCGATAAACAATCATTTGTTGTGTACTAATTCTCGGCCAATTAGCATGCGGCGAATTTCTGAAGTGCCGGCACCAATTTCGTATAACTTGGCGTCACGCAGCAAACGACCGGCGGGAAATTCATTGATATAACCGTTACCGCCCAGCAGCTGAATGGTATCTAACGTCAGCCGAGTAGCCGTTTCTGCCGCCAATAAAATGACTCCAGCGGCGTCTTTGCGCGATAACTGACCGCGGTCGGCGGCCATGGCGGTCATGTAGGTATAGCAACGGGCGGCATTCATTTGGGTATACATATCCGCCAGCTTGCCTTGCACCAGCTGGAACTCACCGATGGCTTGGCCAAACTGCTTGCGCTCACGCACATAAGGCAGCACTAAATCCATGGCCGCCTGCATAATGCCCAGCGGGCCGCCGGCCAGCACCAGTCGCTCATAATCCAAACCGCTCATTAGCACTTCTACGCCGCCATTGAGCGGGCCCAGCAGGTTGGCTTTGGCAATGCGGCAGTCTTGAAACACCAGCTCGCAGGTGCTGGAGCCACGCATGCCCAGCTTGTCGAGCTTTTGTGCATGGCTAAATCCGGGCGTGTCTCGCTCGACTATAAAGGCGCTAATGCCACGGGCGCTGCTATCTGTTTTGGCGTACACCACTAACACATGAGCTTCGGGGCCGTTAGTGATCCACATTTTATTGCCGTTCAATATAAAGTGGTCACCATCGGTGCGGGCCTGTAATGACATAGACAGCACATCGGAGCCGGCACCGGGCTCCGACATGGCCAACGCGCCAATATGTTCACCGCTGAGTAGGGCCGGTAAATACTGTTGCTTTTGCTGTTCAGTGGCGTGGCGATGAATTTGGTTCACACACAAATTGGAATGAGCCCCATAAGACAGGCCCACCGAGGCAGAAGCGCGACTCAGCTCTTCCATAGCCAGTACATGCGCCAGATACCCCATGTTTACCCCGCCATACTCCTCGGCCACCGTAATGCCAAACAACCCCATTCCACCGAGTTTTGGCCACAGCTCGGTAGGAAAGCGATTGTCTTGGTCGATGGCCTCAGCCAGTGGTGCTATCTCGCGATCAGCAAAGGCCGCCACCTGTTCGCGCAGCATAACCAAGGTGTCATCCAAGCCCATATTTAGCGGCGAAAAGCTTAATGGCGAAAAAGCGCTCATGGCATCCTCCTGATCCAGAGTAATTGGCTTAACAAACCCGCGTCTGGTTTCGTTTGCTACTGTTTTGTTCGCATTAACTATAGTTGTCATAAGGAAAATGGCTTCGACTAAACTTGAGATGCTTGTTATGAGCCGTCGACTGTTACTGCCTCCCAGAACTGTGTTTGAACACGGGCATAACGATCCTAAACGGTAAATCAGCGCCATTAATGCATAGCTTAGCTGAGGAAAATCTGACCATGAAAAAAGAGGATATCGTTATAGTGGGTGCCGCGCGCACGCCAATGGGCGCCTTGCTGGGCGAGCTTGGCACAGTATCGGCTCCTCAGTTGGGCGCGGCTGCTATTTCGGCGGCACTGGCGCGCTCCGGACTAAAATCCCGACAGGTAGATGAAGTCATTATGGGCTGCGTGTTATCCGCAGGTCTTGGCCAAGCGCCTGCCCGCCAAGCCGCCTTAGCAGCAGGGCTTCCTAGTAGCGTACCGTGCACCACCATCAATAAAATGTGTGGCTCTGGGATGAAGGCGGTGATGTTGGCGTGGGATCAACTTACAGCAGGCAGTGCCGAGCTGATGGTGGCGGGCGGCATGGAAAGCATGAGCCAAGCCCCTTATTTATTGCCTAAGGCACGGGCCGGCTTGCGTTTAGGGCACGCCAGCTTGTTGGATCATCTGTTTTTTGATGGCTTAGAAGATGCCTATGAGGGCGGCTTAATGGGCAGTTTTGCTCAGTGCACCGCGGATCAATTTGCTATAAGTCGCACCGCCATGGACGACTTTGCGCTGTTGTCATTAAGTCGTGCTCAAAGAGCGATAGCGGAGGGCGACTTTGCCGCTGAAATTTCCCCCGTTAAGGTCGAGACCCGTCATGGCTCTGCTGTGGTTAATAACATGGCTAACAACATAGTTAATACTGACGAACAACCGGGCCTTGCTCGGCCCGAGAAGATACCCAACCTCAAACCTGCTTTTAGCAAAGACGGCACCATTACCGCCGCCAACTCCAGCTCCATTTCTGACGGCGCCGCCGCCTTGGTGCTGACCACTATCAGTCATGCCCAAGCGCTCGGTGTTACGCCGCTGGCACGCGTGCTGGCCCATGCCACGCATGCTCAATTGCCAGCAGAATTTACTCTGGCACCCATTGGCGCGATTAAAAAGCTGCTTAAAAAAGTCGGCTGGCAAGCGGATGAGGTGGACTTATATGAGATTAATGAAGCCTTTGCCGTGGTGACGTTATTGGCGGTAGCGGAGCTGGGGTTAGATATGAATAAGGTCAACGTTAACGGCGGAGCTTGCGCCTTGGGCCATCCTATTGGTGCCAGTGGGGCGCGTATTATGGTGACCTTAATTCATGCACTGCGCCAACGAGGCTTGAAAAAAGGCGTGGCGGCGCTGTGCATTGGCGGCGGTGAGGCCACGGCCATAGCTGTGGAGCTAATCTAGCTAAGCGGAGCCTAATCAGGAGAGTTAAGACATGGCATATCAGATTCCCTTATCTATCAATGGCGCTTTGGTGGCCAGTCAAACCGAGCAGTGGTTAGATGTTCATAATCCGGCCACCCAGAAAATCATTGCCCGCCTACCGTGTGTTACGTCAGCCGAAGTGGAGGCGGCGGTGCAGGCCGCCCGCCAGGCCTTTATTGGTTGGCAAGATACGCCGGTGCCCGAGCGGGCACGTCTGATGCTGCGTTATCAGGCGTTACTTAAAGATCAACACGAAGATATTGCCACTTTGCTGAGCCAGGATACCGGCAAAACCTTTGACGATGCCAAGGGAGATGTGTGGCGCGGCATTGAGGTGGTGGAGCAGGCCGCCAATATTGCGGCGCTGAGCATGGGCGAAACCCAAATGAACGTCGCCAGTGGCGTTGACTGTTACAGTTTTAGCCAGCCGCTGGGCGTGTGTGTGGGCATTACGCCTTTTAATTTTCCCGCCATGATACCGCTGTGGATGTTTCCGCTGGCCATTGCCTGCGGTAATACTTTTGTCTTGAAACCGTCCGAGCAAGTGCCGCTGGTGCCGATGAGACTGGCCGAGCTGTTTTATGAGGCGGGTGCGCCCAAGGGATTATTACAAGTCATACACGGCGGCAAAGAAGTGGCCGAACAACTGCTGGCGCACCCAGCGGTACGCGCCGTGTCTTTTGTGGGCTCGGTGGCGGCGGGGCAGCAGGTATATCGTGCCGCCACCCAACAGCTAAAGCGGGCACAGGTGTTTGCCGGGGCTAAAAATCACCTAGTGGTGTTACCCGATGCTAACAAGCAGCAGGTCATCAATAATTTGGTGGGAGCGTCGGTGGGCGCTGCAGGGCAGCGTTGCATGGCGATTTCGGTGGCGGTGTTGGTGGGTGAGTCCGGCCATTGGCTACCGGAGTTAATCGAGGCCATGGCCAAGGTGAAGCCTGGCATCTGGGATGATGCCGCCGCCGGATTTGGCCCGCTGATCAGTCCTGCGGCCAAAAAAAGAGTATTGGGTTTGATTGCCAAGGGCAAGCAGGAAGGGGCGACCTGCCTGCTGGACGGCAGCCAGGTTGAAGTGACTGATTATCCCCATGGCAACTGGCTGGGGCCCACCCTGTTCAGTGATGTCTCTGCCGACATGACCATTTATAAAGAAGAAATATTTGGCCCTGTGCTGTTGGTGATGGCGGTAGACAGCTTGGCCGAGGCCATTGCCTTGGTAAATGCCAATCCTTATGGCAATGGCACCGCTATTTTTACCGCTTCGGGTGCGGCGGCTCGCCAATATCAGCAGCAAATTCAGGTGGGGCAGGTGGGCATTAATGTGCCCATTCCCGTGCCCTTGCCGTTTTTTTCGTTCACCGGCTGGCGCCATTCTTTTTACGGTGACTTACACGCCTACGGTAAGCAGGCCGTGCGCTTTTATACCGAGACCAAAACCGTGACCGTCCGCTGGTTTGATGATGAAGCCAGTAGCGATCCTAATATGACGATACAGCTTAAATGACAGCTGTCAGCCGTATGTAAGCACCAAGCACAGGAAAAGCACCGACTGTTATTGGAAAAGTGTCTTTATGCCGTCTTCCTGATGAACATCAGGATCTCGGTGTTTTATTAGGGGTTATGGCGTTGATCGGACCTCTGTATTTCTGACAGCTTAAAGCGAATGGCTTAGCGATTTTTTCAGGAGGGGGTATGGACTTTGAACTGAGTGATGAGCAGCAAGCCTTCGTTGAGCTGGCCGATGACTTTGCCCGTAACGAGCTTGAGCCTAATGCCGCCGCCTGGGACAGGGAGCATTACTTTCCCGTTGATGTCTTGCAGCAAGCGGGCGGGCTTGGCTTTTGTTCTTTATATACCCCAGAAACCGCCGGCGGCTTGGGCTTGAGTCGTCTGGATGCCAGTCTGATTTTCGAGCGCCTGTCCATGGGCTGCACCTCCACTACTGCCTTTCTTACCATTCATAATATGGCCACCTGGATGGTGGCGAGCTTTGGCACGCCAATGGCTTGGTCGCGCTTTGGTGAGGGGCTGACCTGCGGCCAGCTATTGGCCTCTTATTGTTTAACCGAAGCCAATGCCGGATCCGATGCGGCGGCACTGACTACGCGGGCACAAAAAGTCGGTGATTATTATCAGCTAACGGGCAGCAAGATGTTTATTTCCGGCGCCGGCAGCACTCAGGTGCTGGTGGTGATGGCGCGCACGGGAGCGACGGGGCCCAAGGGAATTTCTGCCTTTGTGCTGGATGCCAACAGCCCGGGCATAGAGTACGGCCGCGCCGAAGACAAAATGGGTTGGAACAGCCAGCCAACACGCACCGTCACCTTTAATGGCGTTAAGGTGCCTGCTGAACACTTGCTGGGGCAAGAGGGCGAGGGCTTTCGCATTGCCATGAAAGGGTTGGATGGTGGGCGTATTAATATCGCCAGCTGCTCGCTGGGCACGGCGCAACAGGCGCTCAACAAGGCAGGGCAATATATGCAAGAGCGCAGCCAGTTTGGCCGCAAGCTGGCCGAATTTCAGGCGTTGCAGTTTACTCTGGCCGACATGGCGACAGAACTGGTGGCCGCCCGCCAATTGGTGCGCTTTGCCGCTAGCAAGCTGGATGGGGCGCACCCGGATGCTACTACCTATTGCGCCATGGCCAAGCGTTTTGCCACCGATGTAGGCTTTAAGGTGTGCGATCAGGCGCTGCAGCTTTACGGCGGCTACGGTTATATCAAGGACTATCCGCTAGAGCGCTACCTGCGCGATACCCGAGTGCACCGTATTCTGGAAGGCACTAACGAGATCATGAAGCTATTGATCGCTAGGCGGATACTAACGGAAGGAAGCGGGGAGTTGTGATGACTTTTGGTTTCGTCAGGCAGAGGGCACTACTCCGCCGACTCGCCGTAAATCCATCCATGGAGGCTCAGCCGCGCCATCCCTGGCGCAGATGGTCGGCTGAGCAGACACCTTCTGCCTTCCCGTTTGCATCTGAGTTGTCAGTTGGGGTTATCAATCGGCAACTGAGCAATTAAGAGGAGGCGTCTGGGATAGCCTCAGCCGACCATCATATGACAGGGATGTTATATGTTGAGCGACACAGGGAACGTGCTTGAAGCGTGTCGGAAGAGGTTACCCAGTTGCCTCTAAGCACTCATGTGCAGACAAGTAGTTTTTTTTACTAAACAGACACGTAAAGGAACGGATATGAGCGGTGTGTTAATAACAGAGCATATCATCCTGGATGGGCGGCGACTGGGCCATATTCGGCTGAATGCCCAGCGGAGTCTTAATGCGCTGACGCTGGAGATGATTGAGCTGATGCTGCCGGTGCTCAGGCGCTGGCAGCAGGACGCTAATCTGGTTGCCGTGTTACTGGACGGCGCCGGTGACAAGGCGTTTTGTGCCGGTGGCGATGTGGTGAGCCTGTATCACGCGATACGAGAGGTTGAACCGACCAGCGACGCCATGCTGGCGCCTATCCCTGAGCTGGCGGCGCGCTTTTTTGAGCAGGAATATCGGCTCGATTATCTATTGCATACGTTTGGCAAGCCGGTGCTGTGCTGGGGCGGCGGCATAGTGATGGGGGGGGGAATGGGGCTGTTTACGGCCAGCTCGCACCGCATAGTCACCGAGAGCAGTCGGCTGGCGATGCCAGAGGTGACCATAGCGCTGTATCCGGATGTGGGTGGCAGCTGGTTTCTCAATCACTTGCCTCCAGGGCTGGGGGAATTTATTGCCCTCACCGGTTGCGCTATCAACGCTCCCGATGCCCATTGGCTGGGGCTGGGCAATAGAGCCATTGCCGCCGAAAAGCGGGACCAATTGCTGCCGGCCCTGCGGTTGGTGACGGACTGGCAAGATCCCGACGTCGCGGTGAATGGCGTGTTGCGCCAGTTGGAGACGGCTTCGGTGGCGGCGTTTTCCGATTTGCCGGCTCCCTTGCAGTCACACCATCCCCGAATTCGCCAGTTGCTGGATAAAGACCACCTGCAAGACAAGGTGGCGGCACTACTTGGCGTTGCGAGTGGCGATCCTTGGTATCACAAGGCCCAACAAAATCTGGCGGCAGGCAGTCCGCTGGCCATGGCGATCATTGCCAGGCAGTTAGGTCGCAGCCGGCATAGTTCGCTGGCCGAGGTGTTTCAAACGGAGCTGGCGCTGTCGGTGCAAGTGTGCCGGTTTCGAGAATTTTCCGAAGGAGTGCGGGCGCGCTTGATCGACAAGGACAACCAGCCTGATTGGACTTTCAGCAGCCTGGATGAGGTAGACACGGCACTGCTGGACGCGCTGTTCGAGTCGCCTTGGGCGATGAGTCCACTGGCGGATTTGTAACGGAGGTTCCTATGACGGCAAACATCGCATTTATCGGTCTGGGCAACATGGGGCAGCCCATGGTGGCCAACCTGATCAAGGCCGGGCACCCGGTACGGGTATACGATTTACAACCCGAGGCTATTGACCGCGCTGCCAAGCTGGGAGCCATGGCGGCCAAATCAGCCGTCGAGGCGGTGCAACAGGCAGGCGTGGTGATCACCATGCTGCAAACTGGCCACCAGGTCGATTCACTCTATGTTGGTGGGGCGGATCCTCTGTTCAGACATCTGGCGGCTGGCACATTGGTGATCGATTGCTCGACCATAGACGCAGCCACTGCCAGAGCCACGGCCGCCCAGGCCATGACTCATGGTCTGGATTTTGTCGACGCGCCCGTTTCCGGCGGAGTGGTGGGTGCCGAGGCGGGTACGCTGACTTTTATTGTGGGTGGGTCGGCGGCGCAATTTTCTCGCGCCCAACCGGTGTTAAGCCAGATGGGACAGAAAATACTGCATGCGGGAGAACATGGGGCGGGGCAGATTGCCAAAGCCTGCAATAACATGTTGCTGGCGGTGCAAATGGCCGGCACCTGCGAGGCGCTGAATATGGGCATCAATAACGGCCTGGATCCTCGGGTGTTGTCCGAGATCATGGGGCAAAGCTCGGGTAATAATTGGGTATTGGAGCGTTATAATCCGGTACCCGGCGTGATGGACAAAGTACCGGCGGCACAAGGCTACAGCGGTGGCTTTAAAGTTAAGTTGATGTGCAAGGATCTTGATCTTGCCATGGATCTCGGAAAGATTAGTGGTTCGCCCGTGCCCATGGGAGCGGCGGCCAAGGCGCTGTTTAACCTCCACCAGGTTGCAGGGCACGAGGACCTCGACTTTTCCAGCCTGTTGACCTTGTTTCAGAAAAAATAGTTTCAGAAGAAGTAGTTTCAGCAGCCGTCGTTTTTAGCAGAAAGAGTCAGCGCACGATTGGCGATAGGCAAACACTAGCAACAGTAACAGGAGAGTCAGCAATGGACATCAAAGGCAAGGTGGTCGCCATTACTGGCGCGGGAAGAGGCTTGGGGCAGGCGATGGCGCTGCATCTGGCGTCAAAGGGCGCCACCTTGGCGCTGATCGACAACAACGAGCAGGCATTGGCCAAAACCGGCGAAATGATTGCCGCCAAAGGGGCACGGGTGGGCGTATACCTGTGTGACATTAGTGATGAAGAGCAGGTAGTACAAACCTTTAGCCATCTGGTGGGAGAGCTCGGCGGGCTGCAGCTACTGGTGAATAATGCCGGCCTGATGCAAGACGCGCTCTTAGTGAAGCTGCAAGACGGTAAATTGATGAACAAGATGAGCCTGAGCCAGTGGCAGTCGGTGTTAGATGTGAACCTGACCGGTACCTTTCTGTGTGGCCGAGAAGCGGCGGCGCACATGGCCGAGCATAACCAAGGCGGCTTAATCGTTAATATTTCTTCCGTGGCGCGGGCAGGTAATCGGGGGCAAAGCAATTACTCAGCCAGCAAAGCCGGCGTGGCGGCACTGGTGGTGTGTTGGGCGGGTGAGTTAAGTCGCTATGGCATTCGGGTAGCGGGCATAGCGCCCGGCGCCATTGCCACCGAGATGACGGCACAAATGCAACCCGAGGCCATGACGCGACTCACGCAGCAGATCCCCGCAGGGCGTCTGGCCGAGATTGATGAGTTGGTGCACAGCCTGCAATACATTATCGACAACGATTATTTTCATGGCCGGATATTGGAAATGGACGGGGGTTTGAGGCTGTAACTCTATCTAATGCTCTCACTAATTCAGGGGTAACGGCTGTGAGTAGAGCTGGAGTAGGACTAAAGTCTAGCTTGTTTAATGTTGGGGTGGGACATAAAATTTTGCGGTGCGTGATAAGCGGCAGTGCCGAAAATAACTGTCTGCTCCTATAACAAGACAGCCAATAAAAATAGCGCTGAATAATAACAATGCACATGTCCCCGAAGATGCAGATTCTTTTTTATTAGAACCTGCCTCTTCGGGGATTTTTTGTATTTTTTCCGCTAATGGCTGTGGCATTACATATTCGGATAATTAGGCCCTGAGCCGCCCTCGGGTGGCGTCCAGCGGATGTTTTGTGCTGGATCCTTAATATCGCAGGCCTTGCAGTGCACACAGTTGGCGGCGTTTATCTGAAATTTTAGCTCCTGTTCTTGGCTCACGACTTCGTAGACACCGGCAGGGCAATAGCGCTGGGCTGGCTCCTGATACAGCGGCAAGTTATCCCGCAGTGGTAACAATGGATCCGCTAATATCAAATGGCAGGGCTGATCCTCATCATGTTGGGTATTGGCTAAATACACAGATGACAGGCGATCGAAGGACAGCTGACCGTCCGGCTTGGGATAAGCAATTTTTGGTTGAGTGTCGGCCAAGGCCAAACAAGCATGATCGGGAGTATTATCTTGCACTGCAAAGGGTAACTTGGCATTAAACCAGTTGTGATTTAAATAATTAGCCAAGCCGCCTAACCAAGGGCCAAATCTATGTAACGCGAGCACGAAATTTTTACTCTCTGCGAGCTCTTGATGCAACCAGCTTTGGGTAAACGTCTGATTAAAATATTGCCTTGATTTGGTTTGAAACGACGCTGAACCAGAGCTTGGGCCAGAACCTACATCAGAGCTCATACCTGAGATAGCATCAGCACTAAAGCCAGAGCTAGGCCATGCGTTCAGCACGGCATCGGCGGCCAGCATGCCGGATTTCATGGCGGTGTGAATACCCTTAATTTTGGCTCCATTGAGAGTGCCTGCATCACAACCTAATAAGAAAGCGCCCGGCATGGCCATACGCGGCAAGGCATTCAATCCGCCCTTGGTTAAGGTACGAGCGCCATAGCTGAGACGTTGGCCATCATACAAATAGCGAGACAGTAGCGGATGATGTTTCAGTCGTTGCAGTTCGGCAAAAGGGTCGAGCCAAGGGTTGCGATAATTTAAGTCGACCACCAAACCTACCGCCACTTGCTGTTGCTCGCCGTGATACATAAAAAAGCCCCCGCTGGCTTGAGTCAAAGGCCAGCCACTGCCGTGTATCACTAAGCCCGGTTGATGACGCTCAGGGGCTACTTGCCACAACTCTTTGATGCCTAACGCATAACGTTGGGTGTCTTTGCCTTCATCTAACGTAAAGCGCGCAATTAACTCTTTGCCAATATGGCCACGGCTGCCCTCGGCAAATAACGTAACCGGCGCGCGCAGTTCAATGCCGGGCACATAGTTCGCCTTTTGGCTGCCATCTGCTGCTACGCCTAAGTCTCCAGTGACGACGCCACACACTGCACCTTCTTCATTATAAATAGGCGCTTGGGCCGCAAAGCCGGTGAAAATAGTCACGCCTAATTGCTCGGCTTGGCGGGCCAACCAGCGGCATAAGTTACCTAAGCTGATGATATAAGAATGCGGATTAAGTAAGGGGTTAGGCAGTGAGCCGTGAGGCAATTCAATGCCGCCTTGTTCGCTGCTCAGCATATAAAAGCGCTCGTCTGCCACTGCCATTGCTACCGGTGCACCGCGCGCTTGCCAGTCGGGGAATAATTCGTCTAAGGCGCGAGTGTCGAGCAGGGCGCCGGATAAAATATGGGCGCCTACCTCGGCACCTTTTTCTAGCACGCATACGTTAAGCGTTTGACCTGCTTGTTTGTCTGCTTGCATCAAGCGGCAAGCCGCGGATAAACCCGCTGGGCCCGCGCCCACTATGATCACATCAAACTCCATCGCTTCTCTTGGCATGCTTGGCCTCGCTGGGTAAGGGATTACGCATTTGCTTAGTAACAGATGTAGAGCCTGACTAAAGTATTGTATTGATTGTGATATTTAACAAAGCGGAAAACGGCAGTGGCGGCACTTTTGACTAGTATTAAGGCGAGCTTGTGAGCTGGCGGAGGCGCTATGAAAGTACTGGTTACGATAAAGAGGGTCATCGATTATCACGTCAAAATTCGCGTGAAAGCGGATGAAAGCGCCGTGGAGCTGAATAACGTCAAAATGGCGGCCAACCCATTTTGCGAGATTGCCCTTGAAGAAGCGGTGCGCATGAAAGAGGCAGGCTGGGTGTCGGAAATTATTGCCGTATCCATAGGACCAGTAGTGGCGCAAGAACAATTGCGTACCGCGCTGGCGCTGGGGGCAGATAGGGCGCTCTTAATTAGCACTGAGCAAACAGCAATTAGCACTGAGCAAACGGCGAGTAGCACCGACCAAACTATTGAGCCGCTCAACGTGGCCAAAATATTAGCTAAATTAGTGGAGCGCGAGCAGCCGCAATTGGTGTTACTCGGCAAGCAGTCGATAGATACGGACAATAACCAAGTCGGGCAAATGTTGGCCGGCTTGCTCAACTGGCCCCAAGCCACCTTTGCCTCACAGCTGACTCTAGAGGGGGAACTGCTAACGGTAACCCGCGAGATAGACGGCGGCTTGCAAACACTCGCCTGTACCTTGCCAGCAGTGGTAACCACAGACTTGCGGCTTAATCAGCCTCGTTATGCCTCTTTACCCAACATTATGAAAGCCAAGCAAAAGCCGCTAGAAATACTGCCTATCAGTGAGCTAGCTGTGGTTTTAAAACAACACAGCCAGCAACTAAAAGTGATGGCGCCGGCCAAGCGAAAAGCGGGCATTAAGGTAAAAGATGCCGCCGAGCTGGTCGATAAACTCAAACACGACGCTAAGGTGATCCCATGACCTGTTTGCTGATAGCCGAGCACGATAATACTCAGCTTAACCCCGCCACCTTGCATGCGCTCACTGCCGCCATTGAGCTAGGGGGTGAGATTGATCTACTGATCATGGGAGATCAATGCCAAGCGGTGGCTAAGGCGGCGGCCAAATTTGCGGTGCGCACTGTGCTAGTGGCTGACTCATCTAATTATCAACATCAGTTAGCCGAGCCCTGCGCCGCGCTCATAGCGTCACTGGCAAAAAATTACCTGCATATAGTGGCTGCGGCGACCACCACCGGTAAAAATCTCTTGCCTAGGGTGGCGGCGTTATTGGACGTGGGCATGGTGTCCGAGGTGTTGGCCATAGAATACCCCGATACTTTTCGTCGGCCCATTTATGCGGGCAACGCCATTGCTACCGTGCAAGCGCTTGATGATATTAAGCTGCTCACGGTGCGTACCTCGGCGTTTTCCTCAGCCGATGCCGGTGAGCATAGCGCTGATATTCAACAATTGGCGGCAATCGAATACAGTACTCGCAGCCATTTTGTTAGCGAACAACTCAGCCAAAGTGCACGGCCCGAGCTAACGGCGGCGCGCGTGGTGATCTCGGGAGGGCGCGGCTTAGGCAGCAAAGAGAATTTTGCATTGTTAGCGCAGCTTGCCGATAAATTAAATGCCGCTATCGGAGCCACGCGCGCAGCTGTGGATGCGGGCTTTGCCGCTAACGATATGCAAGTCGGGCAAACCGGTAAAATAGTGGCGCCAGAGCTGTATATAGCAGTAGGACTGTCGGGCGCAATCCAGCATCTGGCCGGCATGAAAGAGTCCAAGGTCATAGTGGCCATCAACAAAGATGCAGACGCGGCCATTTTTGAAGTGGCGGATTACGGTTTAGTGGCGGATTTGTTCGAGGTGTTACCCGAGTTGGAAAAATTATTGTGAGGAGTGAGGTGAATAATATAGGCAAGCGTCTTTTGTAGATACTCTGTTGGAGGTCAAGATTTCGCGTTAGCTTTACGCCGTTCTGCGCTCTGTTGTTATGCGTCCTTATTCCGTCTTTGCGAGCGTAGCGCGGCAATCCATGCTAGCACGGCACGGTATATAACCATGGATTGCCGCGTCGTTGCACTCCTCGCAACGACCAAGGTGAGGGTTGGGCTCTGGCCTTTTGTAGGGTCGATTTCAATCGACAGATTTTGGTCGAATAAATTCGACCCTACAAATTTTACGTCTCACCCCTCACACAAACTTACATCTGCTGATTAAGCCCCATGCCCCAGAAGTCGATTTCTAGGCGGGTAGCATCGTTAAAGATGCGGCTCAGTTGTTTAAAGCGAGTGGGTGTGACATCCGCTAAACGTTCGTTCAGCCAGACGCGCTCCGCTTGCGCTGCCGCTTGAAACTCCGCACTTTCGTACATGGCGAGCCAGGCTTCATACGGATTGTTATCGCCACGAATGGTACCGGGTTGGTCAATTAACCAGCGCGCCACTTCCGCATAACCCACTAAGCAAGGGGCCAGTGCCACGTGCATGTCTAATAAGTCGCCGCGATTACCGGTATCTAGTACATAGCGGGTGTAGGCCAGTGTGGCGCGAGCTTCGGGTAAGTCCGCCAAGTCTTGCTCACTGATGCCCCATTGCTGGCAATAATCGATATGCAGGCCAAGCTCTAAGTCGATAATGGCATCGAAGCCGGCTTTGGCGTGGCGCAAGTCGGCAAGCGTTGGGCTTTTATACGCGGCCAGGGCAAAGGCGCGACCAAACTGAATTAAGAACAGATAATCTTGTTTTAAATAATGGCGAAAAGCCTCAGGCGCCAAGGTGCCATCGCCAAGCTGGCGGACAAAGTCGTGCTGGATATAATCAGTCCAAGGCGCAAGGTTATCTTTTTTTAAATCTTCGAAGGTAAAGCCCATTTCATGTCCTTTTGTGAATGTGCCATTCGCTCGGCCCCAGCGGCGAACGCGCGTAGAGCAAGAGTAGAACTCATATTGGACAATATCTCTACGAAATCAAGGGAAGGGCGGCGCCGAGCACCAATGTAGAGGCCGCTTCAGCTGGCCGATGGCGCGTAGCGACATAAGAATGATTTCTCGTGCCCAAGTTCCTGCGTGGGCACGCAGATCTGGTCGCTCTGTCAGCTAACAGAGCGAGGCCGGTGTTTTCTTTTAGTTTTGTTACACAAAACCGGCCGGCTAAAGACGGCCTCTACTCGCCCCGCGCTGCGGCTTTTAGGTTTTCATTGTCGTGATAGGCCTTATTGCGTATACTTTCACCCCGTCTTGCATTCAATAATCCATCCGTTCCCTAGCTTCTTCAGGTTCTACATGACAACTAAATATATTTTTGTTACTGGTGGGGTTGTGTCGTCCCTGGGTAAAGGCATTGCAGCCGCTTCCCTGGCCGCCATCCTCGAGGCTCGCGGTCTTAATGTGACCATCATGAAGCTGGATCCCTACATTAACGTAGATCCCGGCACCATGAGCCCGACTCAGCACGGTGAAGTGTTTGTCACCGATGATGGTGCCGAAACCGACTTGGACTTAGGCCATTACGAGCGCTTTATTCGCACTAAGATGACGCGTCGTAATAACTTCACCTCCGGCCGCGTATACGCGGACGTGCTGCGCAAGGAACGACGCGGCGATTATCTGGGCGCCACCATTCAGGTGATCCCTCACATTACTAACGCCATTAAAGACCGCGTGATTGCCGGTGCCGAAGGGCACGATGTGGCCATCGTAGAAGTGGGTGGCACCGTCGGTGATATTGAATCATTGCCGTTTTTGGAAGCCTTGCGTCAGCTTGCCGTGCAAGTAGGGCGTGAAAACACCCTGTTTATGCACCTGACCTTGGTACCCTATTTGGCGGCGGCCGGTGAAGTGAAAACTAAACCGACCCAGCATTCGGTAAAAGAATTACTGTCGATTGGTATTCAGCCAGACATCTTGATTTGCCGTAGCGACCGCGTGATCCCGGCCAACGAGCGCGCCAAAATTGCGCTGTTCTGTAACGTGATCGAAAAAGCGGTTATTTCTCTGAAAGACGTGGACTCCATCTACAAAATCCCAGCACTGCTGCGTTCTCAGGGCTTAGATGAATTGGTCGTGAAGCGCTTTCACCTCGACTGCCCACCGTCAGACTTGTCTGAGTGGGAGCAGGTGATCTACGAAGAAGCGAATCCTACCGGCGAAGTGACCATCGGCATGGTCGGTAAATACACCGAGCTGCCGGATGCTTATAAGTCAGTGAACGAAGCGCTGAAGCACGGTGGCTTAAAGAATCGTCTCACGGTCAATATCAAATACATTGACTCTCAAGACCTTGAGACCAAAGGCGAAAGCCTGCTTGAAGGCCTAGATGCCATCTTGGTGCCCGGCGGCTTTGGGCCACGCGGCATTGAAGGCAAGATCATGGCGGCCCGTTATGCCCGGGAAAATCGCGTGCCTTATTTAGGTATTTGCCTCGGTATGCAAATCGCGTTGATTGAATATGCGCGTAACGTGGTTGGCCTAGAAGGCGCACATTCGTCAGAATTTGATCCAGATAGCCCGTTTCCAGTGGTCGGTTTGATCACCGAATGGCTGGATGAAGAAGGCGTAGTTGAAGTACGCGATGAAATGTCAGATCTCGGCGGCACCATGCGCTTGGGCGCTCAGTTGTGCCATTTAGAGCCTGGTTCTAAGGTGCACGCGCTCTATGGTTCAGATACTATCTATGAGCGTCATCGTCATCGCTATGAAGTGAACAATCATCTGCTGCCAAAAATTGAGGCGGCGGGTATGCAAGTAACGGGACGTTCGGCCGATAAGAAATTAGTCGAAATCATTGAGAATCCCGATCACCCTTGGTTTGTAGCGGCGCAATTCCACCCGGAATTCACCTCTACACCACGGGATGGACACGGCTTGTTTACCGGCTTTATCAAAGCGGCAGGCCAATATCAGCAGGGAGAGCTGGAATAACCTAACATCACGGCTGAGTTGAAGAGACCTTCGACTCAGCCGTATTTTTTAGTGCTTGATCCCGTTTTTACCTTTCAACTAATAGAGGAAGTTAGAGAATGGCTAAGATTGTTAAAATTATCGGTCGTGAAGTTATTGATTCGCGTGGCAACCCAACCGTAGAAGCTGATGTGTTTTTGGAAGGCGGCTTCATGGGGCGCGCTATCGCGCCATCCGGTGCTTCTACTGGTTCACGCGAAGCGTTAGAGCTGCGTGACGGTGATAAGTCACGCTTTTTGGGTAAGGGCGTACAAGTTGCCGTTACCAACATCAATGACCCTATCGCCAAGGCGCTGATTGGCAAAGATGCCACTCAACAAGCTGACATCGACCAGATAATGCTCGACTTAGATGGCACCGAAAATAAAGCAAAGCTTGGCGCAAACGCCATTCTGGCCGTGTCTCTGGCGGTCGCAAAAGCCGCTGCGCTGTCTAAAGGCGTGCCTTTGTATGCCTGGATTGCTGAGCTAAATGGCACCCCAGGTAAATACTCTATGCCACTGCCCATGATGAACATCATCAATGGCGGCGAGCACGCCGACAATAACGTCGACATTCAAGAGTTTATGATTCAACCCGTAGGCGCCAAGAACATTAAAGAAGCGCTGCGCATGGGTGCTGAAGTGTTCCACAGCTTGGCGAAAGTATTAAAAGCCAAAGGCCTGAGCACCTCAGTGGGTGACGAAGGTGGTTTTGCCCCAGATTTAGAGTCGAACGAAGCAGCATTAGTGGCAATTAAAGCAGCCGTTGAGCAAGCGGGTTACGTACTGGGTAAAGACATAGTGCTGGCGATGGACTGTGCTGCTTCTGAGTTTTACGACAAAGCGAAAGGCAACTACAACCTGAGCGGCGAAGGCAAAGTATTCACCGCCAATGAGTTCACTCATTATCTGGAAGACCTCACTCAACGCTACCCAATCGTATCGATTGAAGATGGCTTAGATGAGTCTGACTGGGACGGTTTTGCTTACCAAACTAAGATTCTGGGCGACAAGATCCAACTGGTAGGTGACGACTTGTTCGTAACTAACACCAAGATCTTGAAAGAAGGTATCGACAAAGGCATCGCCAACTCAATACTCATCAAGTTCAACCAGATCGGCACCTTGACCGAAACTCTGAACTCGATTCAAATGGCACAAAAAGCCGGTTACACAGTGGTGATTTCCCATCGCTCAGGTGAAACTGAAGATACCACTATTGCCGATTTGGCAGTGGGTACTTGTGCAGGCCAAATCAAGACCGGCTCTATGAGCCGCTCGGATCGTGTTGCTAAATACAACCAATTGATCCGCATCGAAGAAGAGCTGGGTGCCAAAGCCCCGTTCAACGGTTTGTCTGAGATTAAAGGTCAGGCTTAATTAAGCAGACGGCCCGCTGAGCGGCAAAATTTGCGCCGCGAACTGGCTGACTTGATTAAAGCAAAACATGAAACCCCGCCCAGTGCGGGGTTTCTTTTGTTCGGCGCCCGAATATGGGAAACTAGCCGCCTATTCGTGGAGGAAGCATGCGCATTCTAACCCTAATACTGCTCGCCGTGTTATGTACCCTGCAATATGATCTGTGGCGGGGGAAAAATGGCTTGGCGGAATACAATGAAGCTCAAAGCTACGTGACGCGCCAAATGGACGACAACGAACAATTGGTGACCCGTAACGCTTTATTGTATCGGGAAATTGAAGATCTCAATAAAGGACTGGCGGCAGTGGAAGAGCTGGCGCGTAACGATCTGGGGATGATCAAACCCGGCGAAACCTTTTATCGACTGCTGCTTGCTGATAAACCCAGCCCATGAGCGCGTCTGATCCCCATGTGGCTACTGATGCCTTAACTAATGCCGTAGCTGAGCTCGGTATTTATACCGCCATCGTGCCCGCAGCCGGCATTGGTAGTCGCATGGCCGCCGACAGGCCTAAGCAATATTTAGCACTGGCGGGCAGCACTGTTCTCGAACAAACTCTGACGCGCTTGCTTAAACATCCCGCCATTGGCGCTATTATCGTGGCCACCGCTGAACACGATACCTGGTTTGAGCACTTACCCTTGGCGCAACATCCGCGTATTCAGCAAGTGTTAGGCGGAGCTGAGCGGGCCAATACGGTACTTAATGCACTGGCGCATGTGAACACCGATTGGGTATTGGTGCACGATGCGGCGCGACCTTGTTTGCATTCTGCCGACCTAGATGCGGTTATGGATGCCGGTCGCCAAGTTCAAGGTGCGATTTTAGCCAGCCGAGTGCGCGACACCATGAAGCGCGGCGATGGCCAAGGCGCCATTGCTCACAGCGTATCGCGGGATGAACTGTGGCACGCACTGACGCCACAATGCTTTGCGACTGACACACTGCGCCAAGCCTTATCGGGCGCGCTGGCCGCGGGCATCACCATTACCGATGAGGCCTCAGCCATGGAATGGGCGGGCTTTAATCCCAAATTAGTAGCTGGGCGCGCCGACAATATTAAGATCACCCGCCCCGAAGACTTAGCACTAGCGAGCTTTTTCTTAAACAAAATATAAAGACATTTTTGCAACGGAAGAACACGGAACAATAGTGATCAAATCTGAATGAAGCCGGTAAGGGTGAAGCGTAAAGAGTGAAGAGGGTGAACCGTCAGCTGTGCCGATACCGGCATATCTTACGGATGTAGAGGCCGCTTTAGCCGGCCGGTTTTGCGTAGCAAAACGGGTAGTCACTAGTCGATTTTATCTCAGCTTAATTTTTCCTTCAGTTGTCCGTGACTCTCGTAACAAAGAAGCGTGGCAAAAACAGTTTTTGAATTTGTCTTTAAACGTAAGGCGTACGACGTAAAGCGTACGGCTTGATACATAACAGAGATCACAATCATGATGCGAATTGGACACGGTTTTGACGTGCATAAATTTGGTGGCGAAGGCCCCTGTATTCTGGCCGGCGTGGCCGTGCCTTATGAGCAAGGCTTATTGGCCCACTCTGACGGCGACGTCATTTTGCACGCGCTCACGGATGCGCTATTAGGTGCCATTGGTGCCGGTGATATTGGCCGCCATTTTCCTGATACAGACGCTGCCTATAAAGGCGTCGACAGCCGCGTATTGCTGCGCGATGTGGTCAATAAAGTGTCTGCTGCCGGCTACGCCTTAGCCAATGCAGACATTACCGTACTGGCTCAAGCACCTAAGTTGTCGCCGTTTATCGATGCTATGGTGGCCAATATCGCGGCCGATCTGCAAGTGCCCGTGAGCATTATCAACGTAAAGGCCACTACGACCGAGCAGCTGGGTTTTGTGGGCCGTAAAGAAGGCATAGCGGCAGAAGCCGTGGTGCTGTTGGTGCAACTATGACAGCGACTTCTGGTGTAGGCGAATGGCATTATCTGCACAGTGAACCTACGGCCACGGGGCGCTTAAAAACCGTGCCCGAAGATTTTAAAGTGCGCGAAGACTTAGGTTTTGCGCCCTGCGGTGAAGGCGAGCATATCTTGCTCTATATTCGCAAACGCGGTCAAAATACCCAGTGGATAGCGCGCGAATTAGCCCGCGTGGCCGGGGTAACCCAACGCGAAGTCACGTGGGCGGGCTTGAAAGACCGCCATGCGGTAACCGAGCAATGGTTTGGCGTGCATCTGCCGGGCAAGGCGGAGCCAGATTTTTCTAGCCTAGAAAATGGCGACGTACAAATCTTGGCTCGGGCGCGCCACAATAAGAAGCTAAAAATTGGCGCCCTCAAAGGCAACTGGTTTGAGCTGGTCGTGAACGAGCTAGCCGTAAACGATCCTGCAGAATTAGAAGCCCGCTTAATCGCAATTCAAGCGCGCGGCGTGCCTAACTATTATGGCGACCAACGCTTTGGCCATAATTTTGGCAATTTAGATCAAGCGCGGGCCATGTTTAACGGCCGAAAGATTAAAGACCGCAATAAACGTTCTATGTATTTATCCGCAGCGCGCAGCTATTTATTTAATTTGGCCGCCAGCCAGCGCTTAAGTGCCGGTTTAGGTGAGCAATTAATGGCAGGCGACTGTTTAATGCTCTCGGGCACTCAGTCTTTTTTCACCATTAATGACGACAATCCACTGGATGATGCCTTGCAAGCGCGCTTTGACTCGGGCGATGTACGCTTGAGCGCACCCATGTGGGGTCGTGGTCGTTTGCCAAGCTTAGAGGCCGCCGCCGAGTTAGAGCTGGCAGCGCTGAGTGAGCAAACAGACTTGTGCGAAGGGCTAGAGAATCAAGGCCTAAAACAAGAGCGTCGCCCGCTGTTACTTAAACCCCAAGAGATGAGCTGGCAGTTTAACGGCGATCGCTTAAGTCTGTCATTTTGGTTACCCGCTGGCAGCTATGCCACCAGTGTGGTGCGTGAACTGGTAAAGGAAGCCGAGCTGCATGAAGATATTAGTGAGTAATGACGATGGGGTGAATGCGCTTGGCATTCGCACCTTGAGTCGCGCCTTATCTGAATTTGCCGAGGTGGTCACGGTGGCCCCGGATCGTAATCGCAGCGGTGCCAGTCATTCTTTGACGCTGGAAGTACCGCTGCGGGTCGATAAACTCGACGACAGTGGCTTCTATTCCGTGAAGGGCACACCCACAGACTGCGTGCATTGGGCGGTAAACTGCTTGCTGGATCCGGATCCAGACCTAGTGGTGGCAGGCATTAACCACGGTGCCAATTTAGGCGACGATGTGCTCTACTCTGGCACGGTTGCTGCCGCCACCGAAGGGCGCCACCTCGGCTTGCCCTCTTTGGCCATCTCTTTATGCGGTGACCGCCACTTTGACACGGCCGCTCATTACGCTTGTCTGTTAGTGCAAGGCTTGTTAAGAGCACCATTGGCCACCAATCAAATACTGAACGTGAACGTGCCCGACTTGCCCTTGAGTGAAATTCAAGGTATCAAAGTGACTCGTTTGGGTAATCGTCACCGCTGTGATCCGGTCTTAAAAGAATATGATCCGCGCGGCCGACCCATTTATTGGATAGGACCACCGGGTGCCATTCATGATGCGGGCGAAGGTACCGACTTTGATGCGGTAGAAAGAGGCTATGTCTCCATTACGCCGCTCACTATCGATATGACGGCGCACAGCAAGATGGCGGCATTAGCCAGCTGGATCAAAGAAGTGGAGTAGTAGGGTGCTTACGTTAGCAGGACAGCGGCTTTATCATTTGCTGCAACAACAGGGAATTACCAACGAACGCGTGCTGCAAGCCATTGCCTGCTTGCCCAGAGAGCAGTTTGTAGACGAAGCTATGTCGCACAAGGCGTGGGATAACAGTGCCTTGCCGATAGGCTTTGGCCAGACCATCTCCCAGCCTTATATAGTGGCGCGCATGACCGAAGTGCTGTTAGAGCAAGCGCCCAACCCCAAACGCGTGTTGGAAGTGGGCACCGGCTCTGGCTTTCAAACGGCGGTATTGGCGCAATTGGTGGAGCAGGTCTGTACTTTAGAGCGCATTAAGTCGTTGCAGTATCAAGCGCGTCGCCGCTTACAGCGCCTCGATTTGTATAATGTGTCCACCAAGCACGGTGACGGCTGGCAAGGCTGGGCAAGTAAGGCACCGTTTGATGCCATTATGGTCACGGCCGCGGCGCAAGAAACGCCCCAAGCGTTATTATCACAATTAGCCGATGGCGGGCGCATGGTGATCCCCGTTGGCCAAACCCAACAATCGTTATGGCTGTATCAGCGCCATGGCAATCAATTTTCGCGTACCGAATTAGAGCCGGTGCGCTTTGTCCCGTTAGTGAAAGGCGATCTTGAGTGAAAATTTTTTCTCGGTTGTATCAACAGGTGATGATTTGGTCTTTGCATCGCCACGCACCGGTTTATTTATCCCTAAATAGTTTTGTTGAGTCCATTTTTTGGCCGATACCTGTGGATGTGATGCTGGCACCTATGACGCTGGCTAAGCCACAGCGCGCTTGGTATTACGCGGGGCTGGCGACCTGTTTCTCGGTGCTGGGTGCCGCCTTTGGCTATCTGCTGGGGTATGCGCTTTGGGATCCGGTCGTGGCGCCTTTTATTGCCTCCATGGGCTATGAGGGCAAAATTGAGATAGCGCAAGCGTGGTTTAGTGAATGGGGTATTTGGGTGATTTTTATCGCCAGCTTCACGCCCATTCCTTATAAGGTGTTTACCGTCACCGCCGGCATGCTGAGCATGGCGTTCTTGCCCTTCGTGTTAGTGTCACTGGTAGGCCGAGGCTTGCGTTTCTTTATGGTGGCCGGACTCATGAAGTGGGGTGGGCCGCCCATGGAAGCAAAGCTTATCCGTTATATCGATATTTTGGGTTGGTTGTGTGTGGCCGCCGCCGTTATCGCCTACTTGTTGTTAAGAAACTGATGCGCAGGCAGAGCCGCTGTTTCACGCTATGGTGTATCAATCTTGTGTTGATAACCTTGCTGAGCGCTTGCTCTGCCTCTCGCCCCGCTCCTGTGTATGGTGTTAATGCCCGGGGGCAAATCAAAGCCAACGGCAGCCATTATGTGGTGGCTAAAGGCGACACTCTGTATTCCATTGCGTGGCAGGCGGGCTCGGATGTGCCAAGCCTAGCGCGCCATAATCGCATCGCTCCCCCTTATTCTATTTACCCAGGGCAAACGCTGCGCCTAGATGTGCCGGGTGCTGCGCGGGCGCAATATATTGTGCGCCGAGGTGACACGCTCAACAGCATAGCGCGCAACGCGAATCACAGAGTGGCGGATCTCGCGACGCTGAACGGCTTAAAGCCGCCTTATCGCATCTATGTTGGTCAAAGCCTGACGCTGCTTCGCGGATCCACTTCACAGAAGCAACAAGTAGCGCGTACAACAGCAGTACCTGCTGGCAAGATAAGAGTGACACAAACCCAGACTGCAGCTGTGCCTAAAAATCAACCGGTGGTAAAATCTACAAAGCCAGTTGCAGCCGCTCCCGGAAAAGTTTACGCTGGAACTGCTGCACAAAAAAGCGCCGCTAATAACTCACCTATTAAATGGCACTGGCCAACCACAGGACCCATTATCTCGGGCTTTTCGTTGGCAGAGACCGGCAATAAGGGCATAGATATTAGAGGTAGCAGGGGGCAGGCTATTAACGCTGCCGCAGCTGGCAAGGTTGTATACGCAGGGAACGCGCTACGTGGATACGGCAACCTGATCATCATCAAACACAATGATGATTATTTGTCTGCCTACGCTCACAACGAGGTGCTTAAAGTCAAAGAGCAGCAAACCGTGAGCTCTGGGCAGCACATAGCGGATATGGGAAGTAGTGACACGACTGATGTACGGTTACATTTTGAGATCCGACATCAGGGTTCGTCGGTTAATCCGATGACCTATCTGCCAAAAAGATAACATCCGGGAGACAGGTAGTACCCGGATAAAGGGAGAACTGCCATGAATGCGAGCAAAGCAACAACCCCAAAAAAGAACATGGATGCGGATCAGGCAATGGATGCAACGATCAGCCCCGAGCAAGACAGCGTTGAAACAATAGACGCGGAAGAAAAAGCGAGTGTAGCCAACAGTCGTACGCTAGACGTGACTCAGCTGTATCTAGGTGAAATTGGATTTTCTCCGTTATTAACCGCAGAAGAAGAAGTCTTGTATGCTCGACGCTCTTTACGCGGAGACTTAATTGCGCGCAAGCGCATGATTGAATCAAACTTACGCTTAGTAGTTAAAATCTCCCGCCGTTATAACAATCGCGGGCTGGCTTTGCTGGACTTGATTGAAGAGGGCAACCTCGGCTTAATTCGCGCGGTAGAAAAGTTTGATCCTGAGCGCGGCTTTCGCTTCTCCACCTATGCCACTTGGTGGATCCGCCAAACCATAGAACGCGCCATCATGAACCAGACCCGTACCATACGGCTGCCGATTCATGTGGTAAAAGAGCTTAATGTTTATTTGCGCACCGCCCGCGAGCTCGCCCAACGTCTGGATCATGAACCCACCGCCGAAGAAATAGCCCAAGCCCTCGATAAACCCGTCAGTGATGTTTCGCGCATGCTTAAGCTGAATGAGAAAGTCAGCTCAGTGGACACGCCCATCGGTGGTGATGGTGACAAAGCATTATTAGATGTGATCGCCGACGAAAACGACACTAATCCCGAAACCGAGCTGCAAGATAGTGATATGAACAGTAGCTTAGTGCGTTGGCTGGAGGAGCTTAATCCTAAACAACGTGAAGTGTTAGCCCGTCGTTTTGGTTTGCTGGGTTATGAAGCCTCTACGCTGGAGCATGTGGGTCAAGAAATTGGTTTAACGCGCGAGCGAGTACGCCAAATCCAAGTAGAAGCGCTACGCCGTTTAAAAGAAATTGTCACCCAGCAAGGCCTGTGTGTAGATACCCTTTTTTACGACAATTAATGCAAGAGCGCAGCAGCACTGATGTGGGTTCTTTTTCTAACCAAAGGCGGATAGTTTTTGATTGTTTTTAGTTTTGTTACACAAAACCGGCCAGCTAAAGGCCGCCTCTACAAGGTCGGGTGTTTTGGGTAGAGACCGCTTGAGCTGGCCGGTGGCGCGTAGCGGCACTGTGTCCTCTTACAGGTGGGCGCAGTGCTAATAGCAAACCACCCCGACCGTAGAGCGTTCACCGGTCAACACTAACAAAAAAGCCAGCATCGGACACACAGTCAGGTGCTGGCTTTTTGTTTTGTGGCTTGGCTTAATTCACGGCTTCACGCTTTTTCTTCAATTGATACATCAGTTCCAGCGCTTGGCGCGGTGTGAGTTCGTCCGGTTCAATTTCATCTAAAAGCCGCAAAGCCGCATTAAGCGGTTCACCTGCTTGTTCGTCAAATAGGGGCAGTGAGCCTTGAACTTCTTGGCGATTAGACGCTTTCGACTTATTCGGTTTTTTATTCTGCTTATTTGGCGTAGGCGGTGCTAATAGCTTGGCCTGCTCAGAGGCTGCTAATAACTGGCCGGTTTCCAGCTCGCCCAGTTTAGTGCGCGCCAAGGCCAATACCGGTTTGGGCACGCCGGCCAAGGCTGCCACCTGTAAGCCATAAGAGCGACTGGCGGCACCGTCTTGCACCGAGTGCATAAAGGCGATGGTGTCGTCATGCTCAAGTGCATCTAAATGCACGTTGGCCACCGCCGACCACAGGCCGGCCAGCTCGGTAAGCTCAAAGTAGTGGGTAGCAAACAAGGTATAGGCATGTAGCTGATTGGCCAGCGCATCGGCACAGGCCCAAGCCAATGCCAAACCATCATAAGTGCTGGTGCCGCGGCCAATTTCATCCATCAACACCAAGCTGTGGCGGGTGGCATTATTTAAAATATTGGCAGTTTCGGTCATTTCCACCATAAAGGTGGAACGGCCGGAGGCTAAATCATCAGAGGCGCCGATGCGGGTAAAGATACGGTCAATTTTGCCGATGCGCGCGCTGGCTGCCGGTACAAATGAGCCCATGTAAGCCATTAGCACGATCAGTGCGGTTTGGCGCATATAAGTCGATTTACCGCCCATGTTAGGACCGGTGATCAGCAACATCTTACGCTGCTCAGACATTTGTAGCGGGTTGGCAATAAAAGGCTCGCTCATCACCTGCTCTACCACCGGATGACGGCCAGCTTCGATATCAATCAGCTCATCTTCGGTCAAAGTAGGGCGGCAGTAATCGAGGTTGTCGGCTCGCTCGGCCAAATTGGCGAACACATCCAGCTCGGCCAAAGCCCTAGCACTGCGCTGTAGTGGCTGCAGGTGCTCTAACAAACGATCCAGCAGTGCCTCGTAAAGTTTTTTTTCTAACGCTAAGCCTTTGCCTTGAGCGTTTAATACTTTGTCTTCGTACTCTTTCAGCTCAGGGATAATATAGCGTTCGTTATTTTTTAACGTTTGGCGGCGCACATAATGCAACGGCACTTGGTCGGCACTGGCCCGACTCACCTCAATATAAAAACCGTGCACTCGGTTATACGCCACTTTAAGTGTAGAAATACCGGTAGCGGCTTTTTCCCGCGCTTCCAGTGCTTCTAAGTAACGATGAGCACCGGCGGCCAATTCCCGCAACTCATCCAGTTCGGCATTAAAGCCATCACGGATCACGCCGCCATCACGAATAAGCACCGGCGGTGTATCAACCACTGCTTGCTCTAATAATTCAGCCAATTCCGGATACTGACTAATAGTGGCGGCCAGCTCAGTTAAGCTAGCGCCAGCGGCGTCATGCAACTGTTGTTGGATTTCTGGCAATGCCTGCAGCGCACTGCGCAAGCGGCTTAAATCTCGCGGTCGCGCTGACCGCAGCGCTAAGCGCGCCAGCCCGCGCTCCATGTCGCCCACTTGGCGTAGTGGCGCGCGTAAATCCTCATATCGGCCTTGATCCATCAGCAGTGCGATGCTGTCTTGGCGACGAGTTAATGCTGCCAGATTACGACTCGGCTGGTGGATCCAGCGCTTCAGTAAGCGGCTGCCCATGGGGGTGGCGGTATTATCCAATACTTCGGCGAGGGTGTTTTCCACCGTGCCCGATAAATTCAGCGTTAGCTCCAAGTTGCGACGGGTAGCCGCATCCATCACCACCATATCTTGGCTGCGCTCTAGGCTAATACTATTAATGTGCGGCAGGGCGGTGCGCTGGGTATCTTTCACATATTGCAGTACGCAACCGGCAGCACTCAGTGCCGTGGTGGCCTGCTCCACACCAAAGCCAATTAAGTCACGGGTGCCAAATTGCTGACACAATAAATGGCGTGCCGTTTCTAAATCAAACTCCCACTCTGGTCGGCGGCGTAAGCTTTTACGGGCTTCAATGGCTGCAAAATAAGCAAAGGCTTCGGGGTATAGCAGTTCGGCAGGTTGCGTGCGTTGCAGCTCGGCGGTGAGCGCTTCTTCAGTGGCAAATTGATTTAATACAAAGCGCCCCGTGCTCACATCTAACATGGCGTAGCCAAACTGCTGACCATCATGAAAAATGGCCGCCAAGCAGTTATCTTGGCGCTCTACCAACAGTGCCTCATCAGAGAGAGTGCCCGGCGTAATAATGCGCACCACTTGGCGCTCCATCGGCCCTTTGTTCATGCCCGGATCGCCAATTTGCTCACAAATAGCCACCGACTCGCCCATTTGCACCAAGCGGGCTAAATAACCTTCCGCCGCATGATGGGGCACGCCTGCCATAGGGATGGCATTGCCGCCAGACTTACCGCGCTGGGTCAGAGAAATATCCAGTAAACGCGAGGCTTTCTTGGCGTCGTCATAAAACAGTTCATAAAAATCGCCCATGCGATAAAACATTAACACATCGGGATGCTGCGCCTTAAGGCCAAGGTATTGCACCATCATGGGCGTATGGGAGGAGTTGTCTTGATTCATATTAAAATCAATGCCTTATATCTTTATGAAACTGATGATGAAGCCAAGTGTAAGGCAGCGTTACTTAAGGAATCAACCGTGCCAAAACTTGAGGCCGCATTGTACCAGCAACGGAGTTTGAAGGCATATTGCTTGAGTGCTGCACCGAGCACCAAGCTAAACAAAGGGCGGTGTTTATGTTTAAGCCGTCATCCTGACGAAAGTCAGGATCTCGCCCTTAAACCACAAACCTAAATCCATTTTTGCCACGGAACTCACAGAAAAATAGGGATCAGATCTGAAAAGGATCTTGATGGTAAGGGCTAGGCTTTTGTAGGCGAACACTTGTTCTCGCATTTCGCCGAAGGCGGAACGATTTAAAACTTAAACTCATTTTTGCCACGCCTCTTTGCTACGAGAGTCACGGAACGCACGGAAAAATAGTAATTAAATCTGAAAGATATCTTGATGGTAAGAGCTGTGATTAGGCCCAAGCAAAAGTGATAGGCGAAACAGAGTTGAATCTGTAGTGAGGTTTATCACTTGTAGGCGAACGCTTGCTCTCGCATTTCGCCGTAGGCGGAACGGTTTAAAAAGTGAAGGGAGAACACAAAGCGGTAAGCACGGCGCCTAGTGAGCGTTGCTCGGCGTTGCCCCATACTGCTCAATCATCTTATTCGCTTGCTAGACTATGGCCTCGCGCCAATTGCTGGGTACCCACCGTATTGGAATAAAATAAGCCCATGGCTTGGCTGAGCACATTGTCTTGTTCTATCAGTACTAAAAACGCCACTATTTCTTGCTGCAACTCGTTGAGGCCAAGGCTGACGCCCAGTTGCTGCAAGTTAGTGTCGAGCGGCGCCGGAATATCAATGCGGGTGCTCTCTAGCTTGCCCAAGGCGGCGCTTAACAACGACATTACCTCAGTGGGAGTGAGCTCACTTGCCTCCTGTTCGGGGGCCAGCGTTTGTAAGAAGTCATCTAAGTCATGGCGGCGTTTGCTTAAGCCTATTTTTACGCCCCCGCCGAGCAGCAACAAACGCAGCGCCCATAGCATGGGCAGCGGCGCATAGCAGGGCTCGGAGGTGTGCTTGGGCCGGCTTTTCTTACGCAAAAATTCAGGAATCGGGGTGAGTGCAGACATAAAAAGCTCCTAAAACCAAGGTAACTTGTAGCATACAAGCAGATACGACAGTTGGTGTCGCCCTTGGTCGTAAGAGCAAATATTAGGCAGAACTAAGCTTGAGTTAGGCCTAAATTAGGCCCTTAAGTTGGGTTTAATTAGGCCTGAGCTAGCCTTGTGCGGCGTAAGCCACGATCTCGCAGAGCATTTCTTCTCGCGCTAATCCCACTACTATCATGGCGGCACGGTTGGGGTAGGGGGCGTCAAAGTATTCCGCATACACCTTGTTGAATACCGGCAGTTGCTCGCGGGCGGTGACGTAGATCAGCACCTGAGTGACGTGCGCCATGGTTAAGCCGGCGGCTGCTATGGTGTGTTTAAAGTTGTCCATGGTTTGGCGGGCTTGGGCTTCAATGCCGCCGGCAACCACCTTGCCTTCGGCATCAATGGGAATTTGTGCGGTATAAAACTGACCATTGGCCATCACTGCCCATTCTAGCGGCGCCTTAGAGGCGAACAGATCGGTTTTTACGGCTGTTTTCATGAGGTATTCCTTTTGGTTAATACGGAAAAAAAGAGCGGCTAGTGCCGCTCAAGTTAGATTAAAAATCGCTTAACGAGTACGTTTTACAAGTTTTGCTCAATCGCCATTTGCTTAATGATCTTCGGTGCCGTCCATAGCGTGGGCAGCAATACAAATGAGACAGGTACCGCGGTGACCACAATAAAGGATTGCAGCGCCGATATTCCCCCGGAGCCAATGGAAATTAAAATAGCCGCCACTACCCCCATCATCACGCCCCAGAACACCCGTACCCCTGAGTGAGGGTGATCCGTCCCGGTCATGACCATGGATACCGCATAGGTCATGGAGTCACCGGTGGTGGCAACAAAGATGGTAGTGAGGATTAAAAACAATACCGAGATGATGGTGCCCAGTGGCAGCTGTTCGGTGATGGCCAGTAATGCGGCGGGTAAGTTAAAACCAGAGAAGGCTTCAGAGACGCTGCCCGGATTGGCTAACTCGAACGCAATACCACTGCCGCCCATGATGGTGAACCAGAAGCAGGTGATGATAGGCGCGACGATGGCGATTAAGAGAATCACCTGACGTACGGTGCGACCGCGTGAAATACGCGCCACGAACATCGCCATTAACGGGCCATAGCCTAAAAACCAACCCCAGAAGAATACCGTCCACCAATCTAACCAGGCAGGATCAGCCCTAAAGGTCGCCATCGGGAAGAAATCACTTATATACACACCAAAGGCACCGATATAGGCATCAATGATAAAGGCAGTAGGGCCAAACAAGAGGATAAACAGCATTAAGAATGCGGCCAGCACCACGTTTAAATTACTGAGTATCTTAATGCCGCGGTTCACGCCACTCACCGCAGATAAGGTATAGATGGCAATCAAACCGACGAGGATCATCACCTGAGTCATGTAGGTATCAGGAATGCCAAACAGTTTTTCTAGGCCAAAGCTGATTTGTAAGCCTAAGAAGCCGATGGGGCCTACGGTGCCTGCCACTACCGCTAATACGCAGCAGGCATCGACCAAGGTGCCCAGCCAGCTTTTCATGACCCAGTCACCAAACACCGGATATAACAAGGTGCGAGGTTTGAGCGGCAAGCCTTTGTCGTAATGTAAGTGGGTAAAGACGATGCCGGTTAAGCTTCCCAGAATAGCCCAGGCTAAAAATCCCCAGTGCATAAAGCTTTGTGCCAGCGCGTTAATGGCCTTATTCATGCCATCGGTTTCATCGGCATATAGGGGGGGAGGAGAAAGAAAGTGCGCCAGTGGCTCAGCCGCGGCCCAAAACACACCGCCGCCGGCCAGCAAGGTACACATGATGATCGACATCCACTGAAAAGTAGACATTTCCGGCACGGCTAACCCGCCTAGGCGAACATTACCGCCTTTGCCAATCGCCATGGCTATCGCGATCAAAAAGGTCAGTAACAGTAATACTTGCCAGTAAGCACCAAACAGTTTGGTCGATACGGCAAAGGCACTGTCTACCCAGCTCGATACCAATTGAATATCGTAGAGCGCCATGACGACGAACAGCATGAGGGCGCCGCCGCTTAGCAGAAAGACCGGTAAGTCCAGTCCGGTAAAAAAAGTAGTGTTGGGTGGGGTATTATTTGTTGAATGGGTATCCATGGCCAGTTCCGCCTCTGTTTTATTGCTCATGTTCGCCTCCATTATGGAACATTACACGGGGAGCAGGGCTCCCCGATATCCTTACTGAGCAGCAGTTTGTGGCTGCAGGGCGGTATCTAGAAAGGTCAGCCAGTTTTGGCCCATTATTTTTGCCGTGTCTTGTTGGCTAAAGCCTCGGGCTAATAAGCCGTTGGTGAGGTTGGGGAAGTCGCGGCTATCACGAAACCAAGATAATGGTCGTGGCCAATCGGCATTAGCCTTAGAGCCCTCACCGTAATCCATGGCCTTGGACCAGCGACCGTTGCGCATCCATTCCAGCACCGACAGCGGCTGGTTTTGGCACAAATCGGTGCCGATGCCCAAGCGGTCTGCGCCCATTAAATCTGCAGTGCGGGCAATCATGTCGCAGTATTCGTCCAGCGTGCAGTCGGGGCCGTTTTTAAGGTGGAAAGGATAGGCGCTAAAGCCTAATAAACCACCGGATTCGGCCAGAGCCTTCAGCACCGTATCCGACTTGTTGCGCTTAGCATCGTGAAAGCTCAGCGGGTTAGCGTGCGAGATAACGATAGGGCGCTCAGAAATCTCGATGGCCTCTAGCGTGCTGCGCTCGGCGCTGTGGCTCATGTCGATAACCATGCCCACCCGATTCATTTCTTTGATCACTTGGCGGCCAAAGCGGGTCACACCGCTATCGACCGCTTCGTAGCAACCGCAAGCCAGCAAGCTTTGGTTATTGTAGGTAAGCTGCATGATCATCAGGTTTAAATTACGCATCACCTCGACCATGCCAATATCGTCTTCTATGGGGGAGCAGTTTTGCGCCCCAAACATAATGCCGACTTTGCCTTCGGCCTTGGCACGGCGAATATCATCGCTGCTGCGCACCGGCATAATCAGATCGCCGTGTAGTTCAAACTGACGGTTCCACTCGGCAACGCGCATCAGGGTTTCGCGGATCTGTTCGTGATAGACGATGGTGGCGTGCACCATGGTCACGCCGCCTTGGTGCAGTTGCTCGAAGATTTCTCGGCTCCAGTTGGAATACTGCAACCCGTCAATCACTATCATGTCGTTGTGTAATGCTCGGCTCATAGCCCTGTCTCCGTTAAGCGCGGATGTAGGTGGTTTTGACGACGGTGTAAAACTCTTTGGCATAAGTACCCTGTTCACGAGGGCCAAAGCTGGAGTCTTTACGGCCGCCAAACGGCACATGGTAATCGGTGCCCGCAGTGGGCAAGTTCACCATCACGCAGCCGGTTTTGGCGTTGCGTTTAAAGTCGGTGGCATACTTCAATGATTCGGTGCAAATGCCGCCGGTTAAGCCAAAATTGGTGTCATTTAAGGTGGCCAGTGCTTCAGCGTAGTCTTTCACCTTGATCACACAGGCAATGGGCGCAAAGGCTTCTTCGCGATTAATGGTCATGTCGTTGGTGGTGTCGATAAACAGCGCTGGCTGCATGTAGTAGCCTTCGGTTTCTGCGGTGATCACCTCGCCGCCGTATACCAAATTACCGCCTTCGGCTTTGGCCAGCTCTAAGTATTTGAGGTTAGATTCCATTTGGCGGGCATCGGCTACGGCACCAATGTGTACGCCTTCTTTTAGCGGATTACCGACTACCAGCTTTTTCATGCGCTCAATCACGGCGGCTACAAAACGGTCGTGAATGCCTTCGGTAACAATCAGGCGAGAAGAAGCAGTACATTTCTGACCGGTGCCGCCGTAAGCGCCACCTACGGCACACTCAACCGCGTTGTCTAGGTCCGCATCGTCCAATACCACTAATGCGTTTTTACTGCCCATTTCCAGCTGGCATTTTACTAAGTTGCCGGCTGTGGCCACGGCCACCTTGCGGCCAGTTTCCAGCGAACCGGTAAAGGTCAGGGCATTAATGTCACGAGAGTGGATCAACACATCTCCCACTTCGGCGCCTGGTCCCATCACCAAGTTAAACGTGCCGGCGGGTAGCTGCTGGCGCGAGATAATTTCGGTCAATGCCCAGGCAGAAGCTGGCACTTGGTTGGCGGGCTTCCAGACTACGGCATTACCGAAGGCCAGTGCCGGGGCAATTTTCCACGCACCGGTGGCGGTCGGGAAATTCCACGGCGTGATAATACCCACTACACCCACAGGCTCGCGGCGGGTTTCAATGTCTACGCCAGGACGCACTGAGTCTGCGGTTTCACCCATTTGGCGCAGCACTTCGGCGGCGTAATAGTGAAAGAACTGACCAGAGCGATACACTTCACCGGCGCCTTCGGCCAAGGTTTTGCCTTCTTCACGAGCCAGCAGTCTACCCAGCTCATCTTTACGGGCGATAAGTTCGTCACCAATGGCCATCAGTACGGCGTAGCGCTGCTCTAGGCCACTTTTCTGCCATTCTAACTGGCCGTTAACGGCGGCAGCGATGGCGGCTTTGGCCTGAGCGGCATCGGCTTGGGCGTAATGACCGATAACATCGCTCAGATCAGACGGGCTGATGTTAGCAATAGCACTTGGGCCTTCAACCCATTCACCGGCGATGTAGTTACGAAATACTGAATTAGACATGAGTGATCTCCTTTGCTTGATTGGTATCATCATAGAAGCTGTGTTTTAATAATAAAAATTAATTAATAATATTAACTGATAAGGAATTCTTATCGTGCTGCCAGAATTCAAGATTGCTCAACTGCGTCACTTTGTTTGGGTAGCCGAGCTAAAAGGCTTTCATTTAGCGGCAGAAAAGGCGCATCGCACCCAGCCTGCTATTTCATTATCGATTCGTGACTTAGAAAATAAGTTAAGCGAAGCCTTGTTTGAAAAGCATAATAGTCGTGCCGCTAAAACTGAGCTGACGCCGTTTGGACAACATTTTTTGCCAAAGGCAAAAGAGTTGCTCGCCCATCACGATCGCATTGCCGAAGACATGACCTTGCTGGTCGAGCATAAAACCGGACATTTGCGCTTGGCGTCTGTGCCCTCCATTGCCTGTCGATTTTTGCCTGAATTGTTGCTTAATTTCATCGGTAGCAACGATTTGCACGTGAGTGTGTTTGACGATAACTCGGATGCAGTGTTGAAAATGGTCGAAAACCAGCAGGTGGATTTTGGTATTGCCAGCCTGTTTGATGAGCAAAGAGAAAGCGAAAAGCATTTTACGCCGGTGTGGGAAGACAGATTAGGGGTGGTGTGCCCCAACGAGCACCCATTGGCCAGCCATAGTGAGTTGCATTGGCGCGCACTGCGGGAATATCGGTTGATCAGTAATGGTACTTCTCGATTGCTTGAGGGCAGTGAGGCCGAGTCGCTGTTGGCGCATTCTCAGTATTACATCTCTAATATGATGTCGCTGGTGGCCATGCTAGAGGCGGGCTTTGGCGTCACCACGCTGCCTTGGTATGCCTTTCCCAAAGATAATACCAAGCTCACTTTTATTCCGCTGCACACCCCTGTGATCACGCGGCGCATCGGTATTATTCGGCTGAATAATAAGTCGTTAACCCCGCCCGCGCAGGCGCTGGTCGATTTTATTCTGGCCAGCCAAACTGAGGGGGAAGAGTGAGGAGAGCGTGCATAAATAAAGCCTTAGGCCTTAAAGACTCTTTGCCACGCCTCTCTGCCACGGAATATACGGAAAAACACGGAAAAATAGTGATCAGATCTGAATGGGCTCTGTAATGGTAAGGGCCATAGCAAAAGAAGCAGAGCGATAGAAAAACTGAATACGTTGGTCGGCTCCGTTATCTACTTTAGCGGCTAAAAGCGAGATCCTGACCTGCGTCAGGAAGACGGCATAAAGACAGACATAGTCTTTGGTTCGTTTTATATCTCAACATTTAATAAACCTGCGCTACCTCTCATTTTGCTCATTATTTTTCTAACCATAAAGTCAGTTATTGAGATTGCCATCAGTATTAATACGCTTTGCTAGCATTCTGATAAACTTTTCTTATCAAACGATATAAGCATTTAACTTGTTGGATTTTATTGAAAGGCACCATGATGCGAGCCATGAGGTAGAAAGTCGCATCCCTAATTCAATGAATCATAGAATAATGTTTGCTCTTTCTGACCCTGCGTTATGTTGGGCTGCTGCTCGGTAAATAGCGCAATAAGGATATTTAGTCATTATCGAGGGTAGAAACATGATGAGGTTAGCAGCGATCAAAGCCTCCCTGCGGGGGCCCAACGCTCTGCCACTACGGCCCGTTGACCAAGTAATGGACTTGGAACGACTGGGCGCTATGCACCAGAGCCGATTGAGTTTTATGCGCATTTTAGTGCGCCGCATCATGCTTGAGCGCTGGCAAATCAATACTGCTCGCTTGGATCTGTGTGCCGAGGGTTACGGCACCGTTATTTATGAAATCAACACCGCGCAGGGGCTGTTCAGCTTCGTTATTTTCTCTGATTACTTAAGCTCAGCAGAGCGCAACGACCGCGTGGTTGCCAGTAAATGGGATCTCACCATGGCACTGGTAGCAGGGCGCGTAGAAGACGATTACTTAGCCTTTTTACGCCAAAATGTGCCGTTGCAGGAAGCGGGCCGCGTGGATGCGCGCGTGTTTGTGTTGTCTCGTGCTAATCGCAGTGCGCGCAACTTTGATTATGTGGTTGAGCAATTAGCTCAGGGTGAACAGCCCGATGTAGCCAAAATCGCCAAGGTGGGTTACTTGTATCGCACCACAGCCGTGTACGGCAGTGGCAAGCTGGGCATGGCCGACTGGGATAAAGTCAGCACTCGGTATCCCGACTTTGCACGGCCCTTTGCCGCCGAAATGTTTGCCTGCTTAATGCTGAGAAACTTCAGCTTGTTACAAGTAGAGCACATTGCCCAACAGCGTAATCCGCAGCAATATAATCCCATGCAGCCGCATATCAAACGCTATTTCGGTATCGGCAACTCCACCGGACTTGGCATGGCCCCTTATCTGATTAATCACCCCATGCTTATTAACCAATGGATAGAAATGCGCGAGCTAGCGCTGGCCTTGGTGCGAAGCTTAGGATTTATCGACGACCGCATACGTCAGCAATTGGATGCCTTGTTGGCGCGCTGTGCTCAGCACATGGCGGAGACTTTCACCGAAGATCCTTGGCAGACCAATAATAATGTGCGGGTGATTGAAGATCTCTCGGCGTTGCGCGAGCAAGCGGGTGCCTCGTTGCATGACTGGAATGACTTATTGGCCTGGAGCGAGCAGTACTGTTCACTGCAAGGGCAAGAACTGCTGGTGTCGATACTGCTGGAGCTTTATCCACAATTAGTTGATGGCTTAGATGACTATTACTGCGTGGAAGAGTTTCTTGATCTGGACTCCTTAATGCCACTGCAAAAGCTCAAAGAAGTGATAGAGCGCCGTTACGATTGGGCATTGAAAATAGACTTTAATGCCGTCGGCTCACGAGACATTTTCTGGTATCGATCACAAGATAAAATGGAGCCCCGCCTCGGTGAGTGCGCGCTGGATCAAGGGCGAGAAAAGCAAATGCCACTGGGCGTGGGCTACGCGGTATATAAATGCTACCAGTTGTTGTGCCAATACATTAAAGAACATCCAGAGCACACCACGGCCCGCTTTATGGTGGCGCGGCCCAAATTGCGCGGCATAGTGCGGCGTATTCAAAGTATGGACCGCTGTGTGTACGGCGATATTCAAGCCAATCTGTTAGCTAAAGATGTATTGCCCATGCACCTGCTGCGCTGCAAACTATCCTTTTTTGGCGTGAGTAAGTTCGATCCTCGCTCTAAGTTGTGGGTACGCAACACCATGTTTCAAGGTGCACCGCTGCTAGAAGATATTGGTCACGTTTATAACGATGATTGGTTTATGCCGCTGGCCCCCGTAGTGGGAGGAATTGACTGATGCAAGTGTCAATGAACGAATTAAAAGCGGCCTTGCGCCGATGTTTTGAGGCTTCCGGCTACTTTGTGGGTAACTATGAAGATGCGGCTAACATGGTGTTATGGCTAGAAAAACACGGCCTTAATGGGCTGGCAGAGCTAAAGCGAGCCTTGCCTTACATTGGTCTGGATTTTGATAAGCCGCTTAGTACCGTGGTGTATGAAGACAGTACCTCGGCCATTATCGACAGCAATGGTCGCAGCGCGCTTAACTGCATTGCCTCCTCGATTGATTTGGCGCACGCCAAAGCCTTAGAAAGCGGTATTGCCACTATTACCGTGCATAACTGCCATAACCGTATGTTTGCGCTTAAGGCGCTTACCGACTGCGGGCGACGGGGCATTAGTGTGACCGCCTATTGGCAAAACGGCAGCAAGACGGTTAAAGAATATGCGGCGGGGATTAAAGCCGGAGAGCGCTATCCCAGTTTCAGTGAGGCGACGACCAGCTTAGTGACTAACCCAGATGAGACTCAGGCGCTCACCATAGTGTGCAGCTCGCGAGTGGACTTATCTGCTTCGTTACAGAGCTCTAAGGGTAACCGAAACGCGCGTTACATGAGCCCCGAGCAATTGGCCGATCACAAGGAATACATTATCGACCACGGTATTAACATTGATGATGCGTTATGGAATGACATTAACCGCATAGGTGCCGGTATCTTAGTCGAAAACAGTGAGCGCTCTCGCCAAGGGGCGGGCAGTAAGTAACAGCGCTCTGTATGTATACAGCGCCAAGCGCTTAGCTTAAAGACAGACACCGCTTTTTTGTTAGTTTGATGTTTCTGCTATTTACCTTATTTAAGACCGAGCATTGACCTGTGTCAGTGGCTCGGTTTTTTTATTCAACATTAAAAATTAAACGTTCAATGTTCCCGTGCTACGGGTTCGCTCGGCGCTGTTTCTTTCATGCTAGAATGGCATTTTTTACGGCAGGATAAATGCATGCTGTATTCATCATTAGAGTTGCTGGCGCTGTTAATCGTCACGGTTAGCATCATAGTGCAGGCTTGGGTGGGCATTGGCTTTGGCCTGCTGGCCGCTCCCTTGCTGTACTTAATTGATCCCGCTTATGTGCCAGGACCTGTGTTGATGTTGGGGTGGTTATTATCTGTGGTGGTGGTCTTTAAACAGCGCCATAGTCTTAACTTTCGCCGCGTATTGCCGGCGATCGTGGCGCGCCTGCCGGGCTCTTGGTGTGGAGCGCTGTTATTGGTGAGCATAGCGTCGTGGCAGCTCAGCCTATTTTTTGGTTCGGCTTTATTACTGGCGGTTTGGTTGAGCCTGCGTCGTTATTCGCTGCCGCTCAATGGCGTGAATTTAACGGTGGCGGGCTTTTTATCCGGCGTGTTAGGCACGGCTACGTCTGTGGGCGGCCCGCCGATTGCGCTCTTGTATCAACATGAAGCGCGGCTTACGGCGCGTAACGAAATTGCCGCTTTCTTTTTAGTCGGCACGCCTCTTTCACTGCTGATGCTGTGGTGGCAAGGAGGGGCGAGCGTGCTGGGCTTCTCCTTGATTGTAAAAATGCTGCCGGGGGTTATCATCGGTTTTTGGTTATCCCGCCATTTAGAGCGAGTGGTGAGCGTGGAAAGTGCCAGACCCGCCATTTTATTAGTATCTGCTATTTCTGCCATCGTGGTCTTGATACAAGGCATCTTGGGTGGCTTGGCGGCTTAAGGCAGCGCAGCGGCACGAGAGATCATTAAACAGCGCCGTGTTTAAAATCGAGATGGTTTTTGTTTTGCTGTGCAAAACCGGCCAGCTTAAGCGGCCTCTACATTCGTGCAATATGTAAATATCGGCGTCGCCTGTTTCACCTATTACTATCAATATTATTTTTTCGTGGCAAGAAATCTCTAGGCCTTGTAAACAAGGAGGCATTTATGGATAAAGTACAGCTAGATACACTGCAGCTGGCGCAAGCATTAGGCGATGCCTTATTGGCGCGGGGTTTAACCATTACTACTGCTGAGTCTTGTACCGGTGGTGGCATTGCTTGTGCGATCACCGACATAGCCGGCAGCTCGGCGTGGTTTGAACGGGGTTTTGTTACCTACTCTAACGCCGCTAAAACTGAGATGCTGGGCGTGGACGTCAAGGTGATTGAACGCGAGGGTGCGGTCAGTGAGGCGGTCGTGATCGCCATGGCCAAAGGTGCGTGTGCGCAAAATGGTGACAATTTGGGCGTGGCGGTGAGTGGCGTGGCGGGCCCGGGCGGCGGTAGTTCAGAAAAGCCGGTGGGCACTGTATGGCTGGCTTGTTACTTGGCCGATAAAAATAAGCTGCATACGCGCTTATTGCAGTTAGCGGGTGACAGGCACGCCGTGCGCCAACAAACCATTGTAGCGTCATTGCAAGATGGCTTAGCACTGCTCTCTAGTGACGACAGTCTAGCATGCCTTGTTTAGCGAGAGCGGCTTAATAAAGTGCGTCACTTAGTCTAATCTAAAGGCCTTATGAGTCCGATTCGTCAGCAGTTAGCCTAATCGAGTCATGTTTCGTAAACTACGTCTTACACTGCTATCTTCGAGTCGCGGACTGCCACCTAGATGCACACTTGATACTGTACGAATAACCAGTATAATCAGCGTATAAATTTTTAGACGCATTAGCTTACCCAGCGGAGCAATCATGGATCCAAATAAAGAAAAAGCCTTAGCCGCAGCCCTTGGTCAAATTGAAAAGCAATTTGGTAAAGGCTCCATTATGCGCTTGGGTGACAACAAAGCGTTGAACATAGACTCAGTGTCTACAGGTTCTTTATCACTTGATATCGCGCTGGGTATTGGCGGCTTGCCCATGGGGCGAGTGGTTGAAATTTACGGACCAGAATCCTCCGGTAAAACCACGCTAACTTTGCAAGTGATTGCCGAAGCACAGCGTGAAGGCAAAGTGTGTGCTTTCGTGGATGCTGAGCATGCGCTAGACCCTCTCTATGCAGCTAAGCTGGGTGTTAACGTGGATGAGTTACTTATTTCTCAGCCTGATACCGGCGAACAAGCATTAGAAATTTGTGACATGTTAGTACGCTCAGGTGCGGTAGACGTGATTGTTATCGACTCGGTGGCAGCACTCACACCGCGTGCTGAAATTGAAGGCGAAATGGGTGACTCACACGTGGGCCTCCAAGCCCGTTTGATGTCCCAAGCGCTGCGTAAATTAACCGGTAACATTAAAGCGGCTAACTGCTTAGTAATTTTCATCAATCAAATCCGCATGAAAATTGGTGTGATGTTTGGTAGCCCAGAAACCACCTCTGGTGGTAACGCTTTGAAGTTTTATGCCTCGGTGCGCCTCGACATTCGTCGTATTGGTGCGGTGAAAGAGGGCGATGAAATAGTGGGTAACGAAACCCGCGTAAAAGTCGTGAAAAACAAAGTAGCGCCGCCCTTTAGACAAGCCGAGTTCCAGATTATTTACGGCGAAGGTATTTCCAAGCAAGGCGAGCTGATTGAGCTCGGCGTTAAACACAAGTTTGTGGATAAAGCCGGTGCTTGGTACAGCTACCAAGGCGAGAAGATTGGCCAAGGTAAAGCCAACTCTATCAAGTACTTGTTAGAGCATAAGCACATCTCTGATGAGATAGAGAAAAAGCTGCGCGACTTGCTGCTGCTTAAAGCCGGTGAAGAAAAGGTTAAAGTAGAAGATGCGCCAGGCGCCTTGGGCAACAAACTACCCGAAGACGAAAAAGAAGACTTCTAACGCTATTTATCACGACGTCTAAAAATCAAGGCCGGGCACTCCCGGCCTTTTTTATGTGCCTAAAACAGCGTGAAGAGTGATGCGTAAAGGGTTAAACCAACGTCGAGCGCCAAGCAATAAGAAGAACACAACCCTGTAGAGGCCGCTTTAGCCGGCCGGTGACGCGCAGCGGCACTTATTAGGCTATTTAGTTTTGTTTCACAAAACCGGCCAGCTGAAGCGACCTCTACCAGATAATTAACTCTTCAGGATTTTGTCACCGCCCGTCTTTTTGATAAAGAGGACCTCGGCGCTGCTCTTCACACTTCACACTTCACTCTTTACCCCTCACCCCTTACAATTTCACTATGATTAAAGACCCAGAAAAACTGACCCCGCAAGCATTGTGGCATAGCGCCTTAGGACTGTTGTCGCGCCGTGATCACAGCCGTCTCGAACTCGCACAAAAGCTGCGGCTACGTCAATTTGATCCCGAGCTCATTGAAACCGCCCTCGATAAACTAGTGGAGCAGCAATGGTTGTGCGATGAGCGCTTTGCCCGCATTCAAGTGCGCCAACATGTGTTTAAAAGACACGGCCCTATGCGCATTCGCATGGAGCTTAAGCGTAAAGGGGTGGACGAAAACATTATCGAGCTGGCGCTTGAAGAAGATGAGACCGATTGGTTTGAACTGGCATTAGCCTGTTATCAGTCGCGCTTTCGCGGCCGCGAGATTAATGACATTAAAGAGAAGGCCAAGCGAGTACGTTACTTACAAAGTCGAGGCTTTAATTCCGAACAAGTGCGCTACGCGCTAGAAACCGAGCCAGACTAGCTGTTATTCTGCCGTTAACTTCCTTAAACGCCGGCAAAAGGCAGGCTGCGTTTTACATTAGCGCAGATACCTTTTAAATTAGCTGGGTTAACGCCTATGAACCGAGTGATAGAACAGGATTATCCATGCAGATGACCACATCTGAGTTACGCACCGCGTTTCTCGAGTATTTTCGCCAACAAGGCCACCAGGTAGTGAGCTCCAGCTCACTGGTTCCTCATAACGATCCTACCTTGCTGTTTACCAACGCCGGTATGAACCAATTTAAGGATCTGTTTTTAGGGTTAGAGCAAAGAGCCTATAACAAGGCGACCAGCTCGCAGCGCTGTGTGCGTGCCGGTGGCAAGCATAACGATCTGGAAAACGTGGGCTACACCGCCCGCCACCACACCTTCTTTGAAATGCTGGGTAACTTCAGCTTCGGTGACTACTTCAAGCAAGATGCAATTCGTTTTGCCTGGGAGTTTTTAACCGAAGTAGCACAGCTGCCTAAAGAGAAGCTGTGGGTCACCGTTTATACCACCGATGATGAAGCCTTCGATCTTTGGTCCAAAAAAATGGGCGTGCCAGAAGAGCGCATCGTACGTATTGGCGATAAGGGCGGCGAGTTCCAGTCCGATAACTTCTGGACCATGGGCGATACCGGCCCTTGTGGACCTTGTAGTGAAATATTTTACGATCACGGTGAGCAGATTTGGGGTGGCCCGCCGGGCAGCCCAGACGAAGACGGTGACCGTTATATCGAAATCTGGAATCTGGTGTTTATGCAGTTTAACCGTCATGCAGACGGCACCATGGAGCCGCTACCTAAGCCCTCTGTTGATACCGGCATGGGGTTAGAGCGCATCGCGACCATCTTGCAAGGCGTGCATTCTAACTACGACATTGATCTGTTTCAGGCGTTGATCAAAGCCGCGGCCAAGGCGGTGGGCACCGAGGATTTAAACAGCCAATCGCTGCGCGTGATTGCCGATCATATTCGCTCTTGCTCCTTCTTAATTGCCGATGGCGTTATGCCGTCCAATGAAGGCCGTGGTTATGTGTTGCGCCGTATTATTCGCCGCGCCGTGCGCCATGGTCGTAAGTTAGGAGCCGAGCAGTCGTTCTTCTATACGCTAGTGGGTGCGTTGTGCGAGCAAATGTCTGAAGCCTATCCGGAGCTCAACACCCAACGCGCCATTATCGAAAAAGTGCTGCGTTTAGAAGAAGAGCAATTTGCACGCACGCTGGGTCGCGGTTTACAGCTGTTAGAAGATGCCATTACTGAGCTGGGCGATGCCAAAGTGCTGCCCGGTGAGGTGGTGTTTAAGCTCTACGATACCTATGGCTTCCCGGCTGACTTAACCGCCGACGTGTTGCGTGACCGCGAGCTGAGTATCGATGAAGCGGGCTTTGAAGTGTTGATGCAGCAACAGCGGGTGCGCGCTAAAGAAGCGTCTAACTTTGGTGTGGATTACACCAAGGCCCTGAAAGTGGAAGGCACCACTGCCTTTACCGGTTACGAGCATTTAGCCGAGCCTGCCAATATCACGGCCATCTTTAAAGACGGCGAGTCGGTAACCGCACTGATCGCCGGTGAAGAGGCCGCCATCGTCTTGGATAAAACGCCATTCTACGGCGAGTCCGGTGGTCAGGTAGGCGACAGTGGCGTGATCAAGCTAGACGACGGCCTGTTTGTGGTAAAAGACACCAAGAAAGCCGGTAACGGCGTTTTGCACTTAGGTGTGCTGGAACTGGGCACAGTAGAAGTGGGCGAGTCGGTTACGGCCGCCGTCGACAGCTATCGTCGCCAAGCCATTGCACTGAACCACTCGGTCACGCATTTGCTGCACGCTAGCCTGCGCAAGTTATTGGGTGAGCATGTCACGCAAAAAGGCTCCTTGGTTGATCCTGAACGCTTACGTTTTGACTTCTCGCACCTTGAGGGCATGACGGCGGCGGAATTGCGTGAAATCGAAGACATGGTGAACAAAGATATTCGCGCTAACCACGCGGTCGCTACACAGTTAATGGATTTAGACGGCGCTAAAGAAGCCGGTGCCATGGCGCTGTTTGGTGAGAAGTATGACGATGAAGTGCGCGTCGTTTCTATGGGCGATGCCTCCACCGAGCTGTGCGGCGGTACTCACGTACAACGCACCGGTGATATCGGCTTGTTCAAGATCTTGTCTGAAAGCGGCATTGCGGCCGGCATTCGTCGTATCGAAGCCGTGACCGGTGATGCGGCACTCGCCTACCTGCATCGGCTTAATACTGAGTTAGCGCAAACCGCCGGCTTAGTAAAAGGTGATTTGTTCTCGGTGGCAGACAAAGTGAAGCAAACGCTGGACCGCAGCCGTCAGTTAGAAAAAGAAATCGAGCAGCTTAAAGCCAAGCTCACCGCACAAGCGGGCACGGCATTATTAGAGCAAGTGATCGAGATCAATGGCACTAAGGTACTGATAGCGGATCTTAAGGGTGCTGAGAGCCAATCACTGCGCGGCTCCTTGGACGACCTTAAGGTGAAGCTACAGTCAGGCATAGTGGTGCTGGCCACGGTGAACGACGGCAAGGTGAGCTTGATTGCCGGTGTGACTAAAGACTTAACGGGCAAGGTAAAGGCGGGCGAGCTGGTGAACTTGGTCGCCCAGCAAGTAGGCGGTAAGGGCGGTGGTCGACCCGACATGGCCCAAGCAGGGGGCACTGAGCCCGCTCTGCTGCCGGCAGCATTGGCCTCGGTGACGCCTTGGTTAACGGAGCGTTTATAAGCAAAACCTATCGTTAAGCGCTAACGTGAGCTATAACTATCAGCCATAGCGTGACGCGACAATCAAGCGCTTGAACTGTGAATAGCACTTGATATGTGAATACCAGAGGCCTGTCATTGACAGGCCTCTTGATTTTGTAGCGATTAGCCGAATTTGTTAAAAAAGTAGACTAGGTTTTTCCACCCCTTTAGCGGATAATAAATAACAATTATTTCTAATACATAGCAGCCACAGGAGCACAAGATGCTGATATTGACCAGACGAGTAGGGGAAACCCTAATGATAGGTGATGAGGTTACCGTCACCGTATTGGGTGTAAAGGGTAATCAGGTTCGTATTGGTGTTAATGCACCTAAAGAAGTATCCGTGCACCGTGAAGAGATTTATATGCGTATTCAAGCCGAGAAAGGCAACGCAGACGAGACTTATTAAGTAATTCTTTAAGTAATTCTTTAAGTAATTCTTTAAGTAATTCTTTAAGTAATTCTTTAAGTAATTCTGGAGTGGTTTTTGTTCAAAGTGATGGCTTTTGACGCAAAGCGTACAAAGACTGTGCAAACGAACAAAACAGGTGAGAAAAGGGTTTGACATATTTTCGTGTGACGGTAATATACGCCACACAAACCGGTGAGGTGGCCGAGTGGCTGAAGGCGCTCCCCTGCTAAGGGAGTATGCGTTAATCCGCATCGAGGGTTCGAATCCCTCCCTCACCGCCATATTTAGCACCCTTAGCTCAGCTGGATAGAGTACTCGGCTACGAACCGAGCGGTCGGAGGTTCGAATCCTCCAGGGTGCACCATATCGTAAACAACACATGTGTGTTGGTTATAAAAGAGTAAGACATTTTAAAGCTGCACCTTTAGCTCAGCTGGATAGAGTACTCGGCTACGAACCGAGCGGTCGGAGGTTCGAATCCTCCAAGGTGCACCATCTAAATGTACAGATTGAAGTAAAGATAGAAATTTTACAGTTTTACCTGCACCTTTAGCTCAGCTGGATAGAGTACTCGGCTACGAACCGAGCGGTCGGAGGTTCGAATCCTCCAAGGTGCACCACATTAAAGAAGCCTGCCTCGTGCAGGTTTTTTTGCGTCTGGGGTTTGTGAATTGTTTATTCCCTTGTAACCGACACTTTTTGTTACCTTGTAGGAGCCCGTCTCTTCAGCGAAGAGGACTTCGGCTCGGTTTGGTTGTTGACCATTGGCCTTAAAACAGCCTGCTACGCTGGCTGAGTTTAAAGATTTACACCTGCGGCGTAATGCGCGAATAAATTTACGCCTACAAAAGACGTCGAACTTGTAGCTCGCCGTAAGAGTCGGGCTCTACAAAAAATCGGCAGCTAAAGCGCCGGGCTATAGGCTGCGAGTAGTACGCTTGAAGCCGTCATCCTGACGAAAGTCAGGATCTCGTTCTGGATTTTAGAAACAAAAGCGAGATACCGAGGCAAGCTCGGTATGACGAGAAAACTCGGTGTTTTCTGTAGCCGCCCTACTTTTATACAGAGAGTATGCGGCGGGCCAGCTACGCTGGATGAGTTTAAAGATTTACGCCTGCAGCGTAATGCGCGAATAAATTTACGCCTACAAAAGACGTCGAACTTGTAGCCCGCCGTTTCTTTACCGAGGATACGGGCTCTACAAGGTCAAAACCTAAACATAAACCCGCAGTTCAACTCCTTGCCTAAGGTATACCCCTATGTAGGCACTGCTTTAGCTGTGCACTGGGGCGTAGCCATATTTTTGCTCTGTTCTCCCCGTACGCTCGTATTTTCTTAAATCTACCAACCAATCCATCGCCATTGGTGGGCCTGTGCGTCAGAACCTGCTCTGCAGGATTTCGTCGATCAAAGCACGCGACTACATTCGTGCAATATGTTGGTAGTGGCGCGGCTGCGCGCAATGTTTAATTCCACCTTCACCCTTCACCCTTCAACATTGCCCATAAAGCTCAGGCACAAAAAAGGCGCCCTGAGGCGCCTTATACAATCATTGGGTTAACTTAAGCTGATGCTTCGTCTTCCAGACCTACGATTAACCAAGGGGCATTCTCTTGGGTTAGGTCGCGCTCTAAGTGCCACACTTCTTTAATGTCTTGCTCTATGGCTTCGTGGCTGTCGCGATAGCGACCGCTAAACTTCAAGCTCACTTGTGCGTGATAAGAGGTATGGTCGGCACGTACCAGCTCGGCGTCCACAAACATCACCTCTGTATGCTGGTCGCCGGTTAAGGTGGCACGCTCTTGGCTTAAATCAGCAAACAACTCTGGAGACACGTATTCGCGGATTTTTTCTAAGTCGTTGGTATTCCATGCCTGTTGCAAGGTGCGGTAATGCTCGCGTGAGCCTTGCAAAAATGCCTGCATATCAAAACCTGGGGGCAGGTTAAACGGCACATCGCTAGGCGCGAAACCGTTGCTGGCAGTATTGGAGTCTGCAGCAGGGGTGGCTGCAAACGGCTTGGGTGCTTCAAACTGCTGGGGGCCACCGAACGCGGGGCGCGCTGTTTGCGCTTTGCCTTTGCGTAAGGTGCTAAAGATCTTAAAGGCCACAAATGCCAGACCTGCCATCAGCAAGAAGTCCATCATCTTAAAGCCTTCAAAAGCACCTGAGCTGAACAATGCAGCCAGTAAACCACCGGCCAATAAGCCACCTAACAGACCACCCATCATGCCACCTGATTTCTTCGGCGTTTGAGTTTGACCGGCTTGGTTAGCGGTGTTTTGTTTAGCGGGTTGAGCGGGGGCTGTTTTATAAGACTTACCAAAAGAGCGACCGCCGCCCATTTTACGGGCTTCGGCATCAAATGCGGTGGCAGTAATGCCAATCGCAAAAATAAGTGTAAATAACGTAAGCAATTTGCGCATGTTAACTTCCTTGAATGACAGACCAGCACATCCTAAAGCAGGGACATGTTATGTCAACGGGTGACCACGTGATCACGCATTAACCCGTAAGAATAACACTGAATAGTCGTTGGGTGCAGATAATCGAACAGATGTTAATGGTCGGCTATCACAGTACAATAACCGCTTATGACTGACCTACTCACGCCCTGGTCATAGGTAATAGCAGAGAGAACTTCATGAGCGAGAAAACCGTCACTAAAATCGATCAGGCTGTGGCCCAGCTAAAAATGCCGCCCCATTCCTTTGAAGCAGAACAATCTGTGCTGGGTGGCTTATTACTGGATAACAATGCCTGGGATCGAGTGTCGGAAAAAGTCTCTGAGCCGGATTTTTATAGTCGGCCGCACCGCTTAATTTTTCAAGCTATGCAGCGTCTGAGCATGCTGAACAACCCCATCGACTTGATCACGGTGCAAGAAGATCTGGAGCGCCACGAATCTTTGGATACGGTCGGTGGCTTTTCATATTTAGTCGAAATCGCCAAAAACACCCCTAGCGCCGCCAACATAGGCGCTTATGCAGAAATCGTGCGTGAGCGGGCCTTAGTGCGAGAAATGATTGCCGTGGCCAATGACATCGCCGAGGCGGGCTTTGATCCTCAAGGTCGTAATGCGGGTGAGCTGATTGATCTGGCAGAAACCAAAGTTTTTAAAATTGCCGAAAGCCGCACCAATGCCAATGAAGGGCCACAGCCGCTGCGCAGCTTGCTAGAAAAAACCGTCGGTAAAATAGAAGAGCTCTATAAAAACCCGCATCAGGGCATTACCGGTGTGTCTTCCGGTTATAAAGATCTGGATAAAATGACCGCTGGCTTTCAGTCCTCCGATTTGATTATCGTGGCCGCGCGACCTTCTATGGGTAAAACGACTTTCGCAATGAACCTTTGTGAGCACGCTGCACTGACAAGTGACAAACCTGTGCTAATATTCTCCTTGGAAATGCCCTCTGAGCAGATTATTATGCGGATGCTCGCGTCCTTAGGGCGCATCGATCAAACTAAGATCCGAACTGGGCAGTTAGATGATGAAGATTGGGCCAGATTGTCTTCAACCATGGGCATGCTGCTGGAGAAGGGTCGACTTTATATTGATGACTCTTCTGGCTTAACGCCCACCGAAGTACGAGCGCGCGCACGGCGTATTGCCCGCGAGCACGGCGGCATTAGCATGATCATGATCGATTATTTGCAGTTAATGACGGTGCCGGGCTTATCAGAAAACCGGACGCTAGAAATTGCCGAAATATCACGCTCGCTGAAATCCTTGGCCAAAGAGCTGGAAGTGCCGGTAGTGGCATTGTCGCAGCTAAACCGAAGCCTAGAGCAGCGCGCAGATAAACGGCCGATCAACTCGGATCTGCGTGAATCAGGCTCCATTGAGCAAGATGCGGATTTGATTATGTTTATCTATCGCGATGAGGTTTATCACGACGATAGCGTTGAGAAAGGTATCGCCGAGATCATTATCGGCAAGCAACGAAATGGACCTATAGGCAGAGTTCGGCTCACGTTTCAGGGGCAATATTCGCGCTTTGATAACTATGCGGGGCCGGCATTTGATGATGAATATTAAGGAGCAAGGATGGATGCACACGGAGCTATTGCTCGCATCAGTCTAGCAGCAGTGCAGCATAATTTTCGCCGCGCTAAGCAACTGGCCCCCACGGCTAAAGTGATGGCAGTAGTTAAAGCGAATGCCTATGGTCACGGTGACTTGAGCGTGGCTGCTGCGTTAAAAGATGAAGCCGATTTATTTGCCGTAGCGCGCTTTGAAGAAGCGCAAAAGCTGCGCGCCGGCGGTATCACCCAACCTATTTTGTTGCTGTCGGGCTTTTTAAACGCCGACCAACTGCAATATTCTGCCCTTCATAACTTCCAAGTCTGTATTCATCAAACCGAGCAACTGGCGTTACTGGAGCGCACGCCCTTAGCCGCGCCCATTACGGTGTGGCTAAAAATTGATTCCGGCATGCATCGCATCGGTTTTAGCCCCGAGCAGGCCGAAGAAATATTGGTTCGGTTAAGCGCTATCAAGCAAGTGGTACAGCCGGTGAATGCCATGACCCACTTTGCCCGCGCCGATGAGCCCGAGCAGCGCGCCATTACCGAGGCGGCGATCAAACGGTTTAAGCAAGCCACCGCTGGCAAGGTGAAACACAGCGCGCTCTGTAACTCGGCCGGTGTCATGGCCTTTCCTGAAGCACACGCAGATTTTATTCGCCCCGGCATCATGCTCTATGGCATTACGCCTTTTAGCGACCAGCAGGGCACAGACGTCGGCCTGCGTCCCGCCATGAACTTTACTAGCAGCTTAATTGCGGTGCGCGAGCACAAAGCCGGCGAGCCGGTGGGCTATGCAGGTAGCTGGATTAGCCCCAGAGATACCCGCATCGGCGTAATAGCCGTGGGGTACGGCGATGGTTATCCACGCATGGCACCGACTGGCACGCCTGTGCTTATTAATGGCCGTCGCGTGCCCTTAGTGGGTCGCGTAGCTATGGACATGGCCACCGTCGACTTAGGCCCTGAGGGCGATGAGCAAGTAGGGGATGAAGTCTTGCTGTGGGGAGAGGGCTTAGCCGCAGAAGAAGTGGCGCGCCACGTAGGCACCATTGCCTATGAGCTGGTGACCCGCTTAACCGCCCGCCCACGCTGGGAATACGTGGATTAGTCTGTGAGGTGTAAATAGTGAGGTGAGAGGTGTTAATTGCTGCCTTACAACATCAGCTTGCGAGTGTAGTTTTGCTCCTCACTCCTTTCACCTCACGCCTCACTTTGTGTTGTTTGGCACTGTCGGCATTGGCCGTGGGCTTCAATTGACTGATTGGTGATCACAAAGCCATTGTTTTGCGCTTGATGCTCAAAAGCCTGATTGATGGCTTCATCGTGCAGCTCTATCACCAAGCCACATTGGTTACAGATCAGCAATTGCATGGGGTGATGCTCGTCAAAATGCTCACAAAACAAAAAGGCATTTAACGACTCTACCTTGTGCACAAACCCCTGCGCTAACAAAAAATCCAAGGCTCGATACACAGTGGGCGGCTTAGCGTTGGGCTCTCGCTCTTTTAGCCTATCTAATAAGTCATAGGCACTCACCGCTCCCGGATATTCAGCGATAAGCATAAATACATTACGGCGAGTCGGAGTAAAGCGCACACCGCGCTGTTTGCACAGCAAATCCGCACGCTCAAGCTGATGTGGAATAGACATATTTGATAGCACCCTCACTGATCACAGCGCGCATCTTACCACACTCATCTTTAGCTTCATCTAAACAAGCTTTGGGTAGTGCGCCGCCTTGGGTATAATGGCGGCCTTTCTGTACAAAAAGACCTCAACTATATGACTCATTATCCCAGTGCTCGCTTCTCCGTCGCCCCAATGCTCGATTGGACTGACCGCCATTGCCGTTACTTTCATCGGCTGATGAGCCGCCATGCGCAGCTGTATACGGAAATGGTCACTACCGGCGCGATTTTGTATGGCAAAGGTGATTACCTCAGCTTTAGTGAGCCAGAGCATCCTTTGGTATTGCAGTTGGGTGGCAGCGACCCAAGCGCCTTGGCGGCCTGTGCCGTGTTAGCCGAGCAGCGCGGCTACGGTGAAATTAACCTCAACGTCGGTTGCCCGTCGGATCGAGTGCAAAACGGCATGTTTGGCGCGTGTTTAATGGCTGAGCCTCAGCGTGTGGCTGACAGCATAGCGGCCATGAAGGCGGCAGTAGCCATTCCTGTGACGGTGAAAACTCGCATCGGTATCGATGAGCTCGATAGCTATGAATTTCTCTGCACGCTCGTCGATGGCTTAGCCGAAGTGGGCGTGGATGCGCTAATCGTACATGCGCGCAAAGCATGGCTGAAGGGCTTAAGCCCTAAGCAAAACCGCGATGTGCCGCCGCTGGATTATGAGCGTGTTTATCAGCTCAAGCGTGATTACCCCAATCTCACCATAGCGGTAAACGGCGGCATTAAAACGTTAGATGAAGCCAAGCTGCATTTGGCACAACTCGATGGCGTTATGCTGGGCCGTGAGGTCTATCAAAACCCCTATATTTTGGCACAAGTGGATGGCGAGCTGTTTGGTGATCGCTATGAAGTGCCGAGCCGCCATGAAGTGATCCGCCAATTGTTGCCTTATATAGAGCAGCAACTGAGCCAAAATACCTACCTCGGCAACGTAACGCGCCATACCTTGGGGATATTTCAAGGCTTACCGGGTGCCCGCGCTTGGCGTCGCCATTTAAGTGAAAATGCCCACAAACCCGGTGCCGGCCCCGAAGTCGTAGAAGCGGCCATGTCCAAGGTGCCCGAGTTTTGTTATATCGATTAAAGGCCTAGCGCCCAGCATTTGGTTTGTTTTTAGCTGATCGCTTAAAGCTCACTGCTGATAATTGGGTTGATAGGTGGCGCCTATCAATCCAATAGAAACTAACGGTTTAACTTACGCCATCAGTTTGGGCATACTGACTCCATTGAAGCAAAACACACTTAAAACAAAGCACACTCATTAAGGGGTAAGTTATGTTAGAAGATAAAACCGGTCAGGCTGTTCCTCAGGTTACATTTAGAACTCGCCAAGGCGAGCAGTGGGTGGATGTTAGCACTGACGATATTTTTAAAGGTAAAACAGTAGCTGTGTTTTCACTACCCGGCGCCTTTACGCCCACTTGTTCTTCCACTCATTTACCACGTTATAACGAGTTAGCCGCGGTATTAGCCGAAAACGGCGTCGACGATATCGTGTGTTTAAGTGTGAATGACACTTTCGTGATGAACGCTTGGTTAGCGGATCAAGAAGCCGAGCATATTCGTGTGCTGCCAGACGGCAACGGTGAATTTACCGACGGCATGGGCATGTTGGTGGACAAACAAGACTTAGGTTTTGGTAAGCGTTCATGGCGCTATTCTATGCTGGTGAAAGACGGCATTATCGACAAAATGTTTATCGAGCCTAATAAGCCAGGTGACCCGTTTGAGGTGTCCGACGCCGATACCATGCTGGCTTACCTTAACCCTACAGCGCTTAAGCCCTCGGCCATTACCGTATTTAGTAAGCCAGGCTGTCCGTTCTGCTTACGTGCTAAGCAAATGTTGTCAGATAAAAACATGCGCTTTGAAGAAGTAGTATTAGGCAAAGGCGTGAGCAGCACTACCTTAAAAGCCGTATCCGGTCGTAGCACGGTACCGCAGATCTTCATTGATGGTCGCCATATTGGTGGCAGTGAAGAGCTGACCGAATACTTAGCATAAGTATGATAGAGCAGATCTTTGTCGATGGCCGTCACTCGTTTAGATGGGCGGCAGCGAAGAATTAGCAATGTACTTTGCGTAAAACACCTAAGTAATACATACCTAAACCCACAGCGCCGACGAAAGTCGGCGCTGTGGGTTTAGCTGGGCGCGTTAATGTTTGATCTCGATCCTGTTTAGTCATTAGCCGGCTGTTTTGCTTATGGATTTAGTCTAACGTTGAATGGTCGGATTTAGGAATCATCCAATGCTCAGAATAAATTGTTCTGAACAGCTAGCTTTCTGAGCTATCGATTAAGCCTAGGAGTAAAGATGCGCAAACAGCTGCAAGTCGATGTCGCCATTATTGGCAGTGGTACTGCGGGTTTAGCCGCTTGGCGTACCGCCAGTAAGCAGGGTAAAAAAGTGCTGCTTATTGAATCTGGCCCGATCGGCACTACCTGTGCGAGGGTAGGCTGCATGCCCTCTAAGTTATTGATTGCCGCCGCCGACAGCGCCCATGCAGTGCGCCAAGCAACCGGCTTTGGTGTACAGCCGGGCAAGCTCATCATAGATGGCAAAGCGGTGATGCAGCGGGTGAAGAGTGAGCGGGATCGCTTCGTCAGTTTGGTTATCGACTCCATCGACTCAATTCCAGCTGAAAATAAGCTCACCGGCTTTGCCCGCTTTATCGACGCCAATACCTTAATGGTGGATGAGCACACTCAAGTCACGGCGACCAGTATTGTGATTGCCACCGGCTCGCGCGCATCCTATCCCAGCGATTGGCAGCAATTGGGTGATCGATTAGTGATCAACGATGATGTCTTTGCTTGGGACGATTTACCTAAGTCGGTGGCCTTATTTGGCCCTGGTGTGATTGGCTTAGAGTTAGGGCAAGCGCTGCATCGCTTAGGCGTTAAAGTGTGGATGCTGGGCCGGGGCGGAAAATTAGGGCCATTTACCGATGAAAAAGTAATGGACTACGCCCAAACCTTATTCAGTGCCGAGTTTTATTTAGACACGGATGCCAAAGTGCAACGCATGCACAGGGTGGGCGAGCAGGTTGAAATTGAATTTACTGATCCCGAAGGCGTCAATGAAGTTATCTTGGTGGATTATGTGATTGCCGCCACCGGTCGTCAGCCCAATGTGGATAAACTGGGGCTGGAGACACTGGCGCTAGCGCTGGATGAAAAGGGCACGCCAATAGTGGATGCCCACACTATGCAAACCAGCATGGCGCATATTTTTCTCGCGGGCGATGCCAGTAATCAGTTGCCGCTGTTGCACGAGGCTAACGATCAGGGGCGCATTGCTGGTGATAATGCGGCGCGTTTTCCACAGGTGTTGCCAGGCTTTAGGCACAGTACTTTGTCTATCGTCTTTACCTCGCCGCAAATCGCCATGGTCGGCGAAAGTTATCAGGCATTAGAGCTACGTTCTCAACAGGGCGGCCAAAAAATCTCTGAGTCTGGTGCTTGCTTTGCCGTTGGTGAAGCGAGCTTTGAAGATCAAGGTCGCAGCCGAGTGATGCGCCGCAATCAAGGTTTGCTGCGTGTATACGGCGAGCCCGTTACCGGCCGCTTTCTGGGCGCCGAGATGATAGCGCCGGACGCCGAACACTTGGCGCACTTATTGGCGTGGGCCCATCAAAGTGAAATGACAGTGGCCCAAATGCTGACCATGCCGTTTTATCACCCCGTCGTAGAAGAAGGCTTAAGAACCGCGTTGCGCGATTTAAACGCCAACTTAAAACTAGGCTCCGCCATCGAAGACCGCTGCATGGAATGCGGGGTAGGGGATTAGTTCAGCACCGAGCGCCGAGCACCAAGCGCCTAGCGAAAAGATAAAACCTAAACCTATTTCTTGCCACGGAAAAAGTTCCCTCTTAGTTTATGAGAGGCACGGAAGAGGTCACGTGCGACGAGTTATAACAGCGCCTAGCGCTAAGCACCAAGCGCCGAGCTAAAAGACCAACACCGCCCTTTATTGAGCTTGGTGCTCGGCGCTGCTTTAAGGACCTATATGAATTTACGGGATTTGGAATATTTAGTGGCGCTGTCCCAAGAGCGCCACTTTCGTAAGGCCGCCGAGAAGTGCTTTGTTAGTCAACCGACGTTAAGCGGTCAGTTACGAAAATTAGAAGAAGAGTTAGGGGTTATACTGATCGAGCGTACGTCTCGTTCGGTATTGCTCACCCCCGCTGGCGACGCTATTACCGCTCAGGCGAAGCGGGTTTTGGCGGAAACCAAAGAGCTAACAGACATAGCGCGCACCTTTACCGATCCCATGTCCGGTGAGCTGCACATCGGCTTGATCCCAACTGTAGGGCCTTATTTATTACCGCATATTATTCCAGCCCTTAAGCAGCACTTTCCTGAGTTGCAGTTGTATTTATACGAAGCACAGACCCATACCCTGCTCAAGCAATTAGCCGATGGCGAGCTCGATTGTTTGATTTTAGCGCAGCTCGATAACATGGAAAATTTTGGTAGCTTGCCCCTGTATCTCGAGCCTATGCTGCTGGCACTGCCCAGCGACCATGCTTGGGCTAACCGTAGTCAAGTGGCCTTGAGTGAGCTAACAGGCGAGAAGTTATTAATGCTGGAAGATGGCCATTGCTTGCGGGATCAAGCCATGGGTTTTTGCTTTGCCGCCGGCATTGGCGAAGATCAGCACTTTAAAGCCACCAGTCTTGAAACCTTGCGCAACATGGTGGCCGCCGGCTCAGGCTTAACCTTAATGCCCAAGTTAGCCATTAATACGCAGCAAAACCAGCTCCCGCAAAGCACTGGCGGCGTTAGCTATATTCCGGTGGTGGATCCCGAGCCCAGCCGAGCCATCAGCTTATTACACCGCAGCCATTCAGTGCGCCGGCCTTGTTTTAATGAAATGGCGAAACTGATTAAGAGCAGCGTCGGTATTGTGGTTATGTAGAACGCTATAACAGATGTGGAACTGAAAAAATCTTCTTTGCCACGGAAGAACACGGAAGGCACGGACGCAGTTCACGTGCGACAAAGGCCAAAGATATGTTAGACGGTAAGAGCTTGATCTCTGATAATGGGGTGTTTGGCCCTTACCACTTAAGGATTTCTCAGATCTAATCACTATTTTTCCTTCAGTTGTTCGTGCCTTCCGTGGCCGATAGGTTTTAGCTTTTTAAGAAAAATTGACCGAAAATTCCACAGAAGTTATGAGCTATTACTTAAGTAATGCTGCGGAACTAACGTGGATTTTGTCGTTACAGGCTCTTAAAAGATTCAAGACTCCTTAGCCACTGTCTTAGCGCTGGGTTTTGACCTTGTAGGTGCAAATTTATTCAGCACGGTTTGGCTTTAGGTTTGGTTCTAAAACTAACCAGCTACGCTGGCCCGGCGAATAAATTGCCGGCTACGGGGTATGGTATCTTTCGTAGGTGGCCGTCTCTTCGGCGAAGAGAGCTTCGCCGCAGTTTGGAGCTTGGCTATCCACATAAGTTATGCCGGATTACTTATGTAGAGGCCGTCTTTAGCCGGCCGGTTTTGTGCAACAAAACGAGAAGTTTAATAACCATCGCCATTCTGCTGCATCTACGCTGTTTGATAACCAGTGGCCAGGTCAGTTGCTCGGTGCCTGTGGCACGACGCTAGACTTCCCACGTCGGATCATGGGAACGATAGACACAGTACCGCTACGCGCCACCAGCCGGCTAAAGCGGCTTCTACAAAAAAACCACCTCGTATCCATGCTCCTACGTGGATGTGTGCTTGCCGTTCGCTGCTAAAACAAAAATCCACGCCTTGGCGTGGATTTTTTCTGATTTAGCTCGGTGCTAATTTTCTAAAACAAATCATCCGTGACGCTGGTGCCACCAAAGGATTGGCTGGTTTCTGGGCGACTGTAGTATTTAGGCTCGGTGCCGGGCACAAAATACTCAGTTATTCCTTTACCTGTGGTTTTCAAGCCAGTGTTAGGGTCGATAGTCGCGGTATACAAACCGCTGGGCATAGGTCGGTCGCGCTCAGGGAATTGTGCGAGCGCCGCCTTCATATAGCCAATCCAAATGGGCAGGGCGGTACTGGCGCCAAACTCGCCGCCGGCTACTTGGTTACCATCAAGGTTGGCGTTGTAAGCCGTGCGGCCTAAGGGGCGGCCAAAGTCATCAAAGCCTACCCAAGCACTGGCTACGCGATCCGGGGTGAAGCCAGAAAACCAAGCGTCACGAGATTCGTTAGTGGTACCAGTTTTACCGGCAATATCTTGTCTGTTTAACGCTTTTCCGGCGCGCCAACCGGTACCGTTCCAATGACGACCACGGCTAGTTCCGCCCCAAATGGCGGAGTTGAGCGCTTCGCTAATTAAAAATGAGGTCTCTTCGCTGATCACCTGCGTGACCATAGGCTCGGCTTCATACAAGATTATGCCGTTGCTGTCTTCGATGCGTTGTACCACAAACGGCGTGACTTTTTTACCGCCGTTGGCGAACGCCGCATAGCCGGTGGCCATTTGCAAAGGCGTGGCAGACGGCGAACCTAACGCTAGGCTGTCGGTGGCGGGAATATTCGCCGTATCAAAGCCTAAGTCGTTGAGGCGCTGCAGGGCTATCGGAATGCCCGTGCCTTGCAATAAACGAATAGAGACCACGTTTTTAGAACGGGCTAGCGCTTCGCGCACGCGCATTGGGCCGTCATAGACGTTTGGCGAGTTACGCGGCCGCCAGCTTTTACCCGTACCCGGATCCCAATGATTAATGGGCGCATCATTCACCATGCTCGCTAGGCTAAAGCCATTATCCAGCGCTGCCGAATAGATAAAGGGTTTAATATTAGAACCCATTTGTCGCTCTGCTTGTTGGGCGCGGTTAAATTTATTTAAGGTGAAGTTAAAGCCGCCCACGAGTGAGGTAATGGCGCCATTATTGGGATCAAGGGCGGCAAGCGCCCCGTTAATCTCTGGCAATTGCGCCAGCATCCACTGCTCACCTTGCGGGCGCACCCAAATTAAGTCCCCCACCGCGACGGCATCTTTAGCTTGGCGTAGTGCATGGCCTTGGCGATTGTCGGCAATATAGGGGCGTGCCCATTTTAGGCCATCCCACGCCAAAGTCAGCTCACCTTTATTCTTAACTTGTACGGTGGCACTGCGCGCCGCCACTGCGGTGACGACCGCCGGCTCTAATGGCCAATAGCTGGGTAAGCTCGCCAAATGCTCAGTAATTTGTTCGTTTGACCAAGCCGTACCTTGCCATAATTGCTCGGTGGCACCGCGATAACCGTGGCGCAAATCATAAGCCAGCAACCCATCCACCAATGCTTGTGTACCTGCTTGCTGTTCCTCTGATTGCACTGTGGTATAGACTTTTAAACCTTGGGTGTAAGCATCTTCACCAAACATGCTCAAGGCGAATTGATGCGCCATTTCTGCAATATAAGGTGCACTAAGGGTAATTTCGGCGCCGTGGTAGCGCGCTGCCACAGGCACGGCCATGGCTTCGTTGTATTGTGCGCGGCTAATTTTGCCAGTATCTAGCATACGGCCCAGCACCACGGCTCTGCGCTCTGCGGCACGAGTGGGGTTGCTGATGGGGTTTAATACGGAGGGGCCTTGGGGCAAGCCGGCAATCATGGCCACTTCTGCCAAGGTCAGATCCGCGACTTCTTTACCGTAATACACTTGTGCTGCCGCGCCCACACCATGAGAGCGATGACCCAGCGCTATTTTGTTTAAATACAGCGCCAAAATTTCATCTTTACTCAACAAAGATTCGATATGCATGGCGAGGAAAATTTCTTTAATTTTGCGGGTAATGGTTTTTTCCCGGGTTAAAAAGAAATTTCGCGCCACCTGTTGGGTGATAGTACTGGCACCTTGACGTTTTTCACCTGTGGTAAACCAGACTACGGCCGCACGACTAATACCAATCACATCTATGCCGGGATGCTCATAGAAACGCGCATCCTCGGTCGCTAATACCGCATCAATCAACATAGGTGGCATGTCTTCAATTGCAATTGGCGTACGGCGTTGTTCGCCATATTGAGAGATCAGCTCACCGTCTTGACTGAAAATACGCATTGGCGTTTCAAGACGAATATCTTTTAACTCGGATACATCTGGCAACTCAGGCTTTACCTGTTGATAAAGCACAAACACGCCAGCTATGGCGCAAAAGCCTAAGAATAAACCGAATATGAAGAGGCGAATTAGCCATTTAAGCATGTAGTAGTAACCCAGAATTATTTATCGCTCATTTAGACCGCAAGTATATCCTGTGTCGGCGTGCTTATTCGAGCGCTTTGTTTTTTAAAAGGTCAATCGCGCCCGCAATTTACCGATGCTGGCTATGCTTAAGTCGCGACTCATCAACTGCATGGATGCCTATGTTGAGCCCTAATTTAAGCACAAAACTGAGCACTATTTTTAGTGTTAGCAGAGGATTTAAAAGAAATACTTCAAGCGAGACCTTACTCGGTATCGATTTTGGGTGTGAGCGTATTCACGCCTTGGCGCTGCGCGCTCTCCCTGCTATTGGCGACCAGCCGGCTGCGTATCAGCTGCAGGCCATGGCCAGTGTGGCCACGCCAAGCGGTGCCATCGTTGATCATCAATTACATAATGTGGCGCAAGTAGTAGACGCGCTTAAGCAGTTGCGCCGCATGCTCAAAGTAGGCACCCGCAACGTAGCCACTGCCGTAAGCGGCAGCAGCGTTACTACTAAAATAGTGCATGTGCCTAATAGCTTGCCCGTTGAAATGCTGGCGCATCATATGGAGCAAGAAGCGGCGGCACACATTCCCTTTCCCTTAGCTGAAATTAGCTTAGATTTCGAAATACTAGGGCCCAGTGATCTGCATCCAGATCGCGATAAGATACTGCTCAGTGCCGCTCGTACTGAGCATGTACAAGCCCGTGTTGATGCCCTGCGCCAAGTAGGCTGGCGTGCGCAAGTGGTGGATATTGGCAGCCATGCTTTGGCGCGAGCGGTGTGCTTTTTATTAGCGCCATCGCCCGAACAACGCGTGGCCGTTTTAGAGCTTAGCGCCGAAAGCCTCACCTTTATGGTGATATATCAAGGCGAGATCATTTATCAGCGTTTACAGCCCTTGGCCGCCGACTCTGAACCAGCCAAGTTGAGCAATCAACACTATATGGCGCAGGTTACCAGCCAAGCGCAACGCCAGCTGCAGCTTTTTTGCAGTAACTCAGGTCAAACACCGCCTTCGCAACTGCTGCTCTGTGGCAGTGATACGGATCTTGCTCAATTAGTGGCGCGCCTCAGTCATGTCTTGGGCATAGCCGTGCAACTGCCTGATTTTAGTGCCATTTTTGGCGGTCAGCCTCAACTTTATCCTGAGGCGCCGGCGTTGAGTACCGCTTTAGGCTTGGCACTGCGTCGGGTATCGCCATGTCTAATATAAATTTATTGCCCTGGAGGGCGCAGCACCAAGAGCGGCAGAAAAAGCGCTTTATCGGGCAGCTGGCCTTGGTATGTGTGTTAACCGTGGCCGCTGTCTTGGTGGCGACCCATCAAATTAAGCAACAAGCACAGGCACAACAGCTGCGTAATGCCCAACTGCAGCAGGCAAGTACTGAACTCGACGAGGCCTTGCGTCATATAGAGCAAGCGCGCCAACAAGGCCAACAACTGAGTGCGCGCAGCGACTTAATTGCGCAATTTCAACAAAGGCGCAGCCAAGCCGTGCGCCTGCTTAATCAGCTGCCCACTTGGCTGCCTGCAGGTGTAAGGTTAGATAGCGTCCATTTAGCGCAACAAGCGCTGGAGCTAAAAGGACAAGCCCAGAGTTACCATCAATTATCGTTGTTAGTACAACACATAGAGCAGGCCGCTTGGCTGAGTGAGCCTCGGCTGCAAGCACAAGCCTTACCCGGTGATGCTCGGATTGCCGATCAAGCCCTGACTAAGCAGTTTTCATTGCAGCTCTCTATATCGGCTCCCGAAACTGTAACTGTTCCAATAGCTATACAGCCCCCAATATCCATACCGCCCAGTGCCACAATTCCTGCCATGCCATCTCTGCCGACTTGGTCAGCAAGTGGGGTTGCTACAGTGCCTAGTATCGAAGAGGAGGAGTCATGAGCTGGACCTTACATGAGTTGGAGTTAGAGCAAGTAGCGCTTTGGCCGAGCAGTGCTAAGTGGTTATTGCTGGGTTTGGTGTCGACGCTGTTGTGTTTAAGCGGCGGCTATTTTTATCTGAATGAGCACTGGGTGCAATGGCAGCAAGCACTGCAACAAGAGGCGGAGCTAAAACGCACTTTTCATCATAAAGCGCAACTGGCCGCAAGTTTACCGGCCTATCAGCAACAGGTGCTCGAGCTAGAAGAGCAAGTGGCGAGCGCCATGCAACAACTGCCCAATCAGCGACAAGCAGCAACCTTGCTTAGCGATCTCAGTACCTTGGCCAAAACTCATGGCCTAATGCTCACCGGTTTTCAATGGCAGGCCGAGCGCCCGTTAGCCCTTGTCACCGAGTTACCGCTGCAACTTCATTTACAAGGGGATTATCACCAATTAGGCCAGTTTGCAGCGCAAGTATCGGCACTGCCGCGTTTGGTGGTGATTGATAGCTTAGAGATACGCCGAGCAGACACTAAGCCAGCCGTAACTGACAGTGGCGTTGAGTTTAACCCGCCGAATGAACGGCTGAATATGAGCGTATTAGCGACCGCCTATGTCTATGCTAATCGGGAGGAACGTGACTCACCATGATGCACGATAGCTGTGAAATATTGCGACGATCACTCGGCTTAAGGGGTTTATCCTGCTTATACCGTTTAAATAGGGTGCTATTGATGGTTGCAAGCTTGATGTTGAGTGCCTGCAATGAGCCCGAGCCCATGGTCGACTATATTGCACAGACTAAAGCCCAAGCCAAAACCCAAGAAGGAAATGGGCCGCCATCTTTATTGCCGGTAACGGCTTACCCAGCGCTTGTGTATCAAGCTCATGCGGCGCGTAATCCTTTTTTCTGGGAGCCGTTATCATTAGCGGCGAATCGCCCAGCCAGTGAAATCAGCACCAGCTTAAACATCGCCACCGAAGCTGAGCTGCAGGCCAATGAGATCCTGCCTGCTTGTGAATTAGCGCCACTGCCTGATTTAGTCTTACGCGCTGTTTTTCACGAACACCATAAGGGCGGGGCAGCCTCTGCATTGATTCAAGTGGCGGATGCGGAAATTTATCCAGTCAGGCTTGGTCAGCGGTTGATCGCTAAGGTGAACAATCAGGCCGCCGCTGATTTAGGCGAGGATCTGGGTAAAGTAACGGCCATCACGGCGCAATCTGTGACGCTTACCCCTAGCCATACAATAAACGCAGGCTGCAATAATACTCATGCCATTACCTTGCATCTGTATTAATCAGCGCGAGCTGTAGAGGCCGTCTTTAGCCGGCCGGTTTTGTGTAACAAAACAAGAAATTTAATTAATAGGTGAATATCAAATCTCAGTACGACACCTGTACCCGTAGTGATGTTTTTGGTGCCGCTGCGCGCCACGGCCCTGTAGAGGCCGCTTTAGCCGGCCGGTTTTGTGTAACAAAACAAGAAACTAAATAAATACGCAAATATCAAATATCGGAATTTTACCTGCACTCGTGGTGGTGTTTGATGTTTTTAATGCCGCTGCGCATTACCGGCCAGCTAAAGACGGCCTCTACCAAAACGCCAGCCCTTGTAGATCGCCACCGGCCAGCTTTTCTTATCTAAAGCATCACTATTTTTTGAATTTGCAAAACCGTGAAACCATGTAATGGGATGAGCTCGGCGTTGGGATGGCGCGCTGCGCCATTTCGCGGTTAAAACCGCGCCTACATCCGTGCTATATAGAAAACGGTGCTGTATTCACGGCGCACGAATGTAGCAAGCGCGAGTTGATTATCTGGGCCGCGCCCCGTATTGTGCGCCTAGTATTTGAATTTTAGTATTCGTATGCCTTGAACAACAGCGGCTAAATTGACCGCCAAGAGACCTAAAACGAGAAGTGGGACGCCAGGCATGAGGACTGACTCAAGACCTCTTTGATCCCTAATGGCCGTTGTCGCTTGCCAGCGACCGGTTCAGTTGCGATAATTCGGCGTCCCATTTCAGAAAGTTAAGGTTAGGTCCATCGTCGACCCTGCGGTGTTCGTGGGGCGCATTCGTTTGTGAGAATTTCGTGTAACATGGCTGAGAAACGCAATATCTTCCTTGTAGGGCCTATGGGTGCGGGCAAGAGCACCATCGGTAAATACCTAGCGCAGCAACTGCATATGGAGTTTTATGACTCCGATCATGAGATTGAGCGCCGTACCGGTGCCGATATCAGCTGGGTATTTGATGTCGAAGGCGAAGAAGGCTTCCGCGATCGTGAAGAAAAAGTCATCAACGACCTGAGTGAGTTACAGGGCATAGTGTTGGCGACCGGCGGTGGCTCCATCAAAAGCAAAGAAAGCCGTAACCGGCTGTCGGCGCGTGGCATTGTGGTCTACTTAGAAACACCGGTAGAAAAGCAACTGGCTCGCGTACAAAAAGACAAACGTCGCCCACTGCTGCAAACCGAAGAAGCACCCGAAGACGTGCTGACCCGATTAGCTGCGGAACGTAACGAGTTGTATCTAGAAATTGCCGACTACGTAGTACGCACCGACGAGCAAGGCGCCAAATTGGTTGCCCATCAAATCGCCGAGCTGATCGGCCTGTAACGGACAGGAGATCCATGGAAAGGTTAACCGTAAGTTTGGGTGAGCGCAGCTACCCCATCCTCATTGCTGAGCATCTGCTCACTCAAGGCGAACTGTTGCGTAATGCCATTAGTGGCAGCAAAGTCATGGTCATCACCAACGAAGTGGTGGCGCCCTTATACCTAGACACCTTGTTGGCGGCGTTAGCGCCACTGCAAGTTGAGTCTTTGGTGCTGCCCGATGGCGAACAGTTTAAGAGCTTAGATACCTTTAATCAGGTGATGGGCGCTTTGCTGGCCGGTAACCATGGCCGCGACACTACGCTTATTGCCTTAGGTGGCGGTGTGATTGGTGACTTAACCGGCTTTGCCGCAGCCTGTTACCAACGCGGAGTGCCTTTTATTCAGGTGCCCACCACGTTATTGGCGCAAGTTGACTCCTCGGTAGGGGGCAAGACCGCGGTTAACCATCCCTTGGGTAAAAACATGATTGGTGCCTTCTATCAACCACAACTAGTGCTGATAGACACCTTGTGTTTACAAACCTTACCTGAGCGGGAATTTGCCGCTGGTCTGGCGGAAGTCATTAAGTACGGCATTATTTGGGATGCAGATTTCTTTAGCTGGCTCGAAGAAAATGTGTCGCGCTTACAACAGCTAGAGCCCAGCGCCTTGAGTTACGCCATTCGCCGTTGCTGTGAAATCAAAGCCGACATGGTGGGCCGTGACGAGCGTGAGCATGGCGTGCGCGCCTTGCTTAACCTTGGGCACACCTTTGGCCACGCCATTGAAGCCGAAATGGGTTATGGCAATTGGTTACACGGTGAAGCGGTGGCGGTGGGTATGGTGCAAGCCTGTTACACGGCGCGCTTACGCGGCGAGATGACAGACCAACAAGTTGAGCGCGTTAAGCAGCTATTGTTGGCCGCCAAGCTGCCAATCACCGGCCCCGAAACCATGGGTTTAAGTCAATACTTGCCGCACATGATGCGCGATAAAAAGGTATTGGCCGGCCAATTACGCCTGGTATTACCGCTCGGTATTGGCAGTGCGCAGGTGGTCAGTGACGTTAGTGAACAACAGTTAGGCTTGGTGGTGTCGGAATCCTCGGTGTGACCGACACCGTAAGTTTACCTTTTTCTTCTCAGCAGCAGCTGCTCGCGCGGCTGCGCCATCTTTCCCGCCTTGAAACCGATTTTATCTTGCTTACGGGCCCAGAGGGCGCGGGTAAGACCCATTTAGCTAACCTATTTATCGAGCAAGCCAGCCTCAGTTATCCGGTAATATTGGATGCTAAGACACTCGACAGCCACGTCCGTTTTCGCGAAGCGCTACTCAGCCATTGGTTTCCTGGGGCGATTTTTGATGCCCAAGACTCGTTAGTGGACTCCATGACGCGACTCTTAGCACAGAGCTTACATAAACGCTTACTGGTGGTAGACAACGGCGCTTGGTTGACGGATATTCAACTGCAAGAGCTGGTGCAACTCTACGGGACCTTGCCGGCAGCGGTGCGGCCTTTTATGCTGTTATTGGGCACTGCCGAATGGGCAGAGCAAGTGCGCCAGCAGCTTGATGAGGTGATGCAAAGCCAAATGCTAGAAGTGGAAGTGCCGCCTTTAACGGCCGACGACCAACAGCAACTATGGCAAGCCTTGAAGTTTCAGCCCCCCCAAGACGCCGCTCAGGATATTCATTATCCGGGCCAAGTGATCGCCATGATGGAGCCACAGATGAATATACAAGACTATCGTCAGCTACTAGAGCAAAAATCTGTTAAAGCATTACTCACCGTACTGATAGTGGTGCTGTTACTGATAGTGATCGTGAGTTTAACCGGTGGGCCAGATAAGTCTGAGCTTGCTCAGTCACCGCAAGACGATCTCACTGCACTGCCTACGGGCATCCCTAATAGCGGCCAGCCGCTTACTGCGGATGCCAATACTACGCTCACCAATACCGATATTAACGGCGAAGCAGTGGTACAACCTTGGGCGAATCCGACACTGCCAGAATCACCCACCATCGCGGCTACAGATACCGAAACGCCAGATGACGGCGATAAAGAGCGGGTGGTGATTGAAGATGAAGTGGTGAACCAGCTGATGCAACGCCAGCCCAATGCGCCGGTTACGGCACAAACGGCGCCCGCTAAGCCAGCCGCGCCTCAGCCAGCGCCTCAGGCTCCTGTTGTGCCCCAGCCTGCCGCACAAGCGCCTGCGGCCAGCCAAAATGCGGCTGCCAACGGCAACTTAGGCAGTGTTGCGAGCTTGAAGCAAAGATCAGGCCAGCGTTACACCTTACAGCTGATGGCGGGGCGCAATAAGTCGGTATTAGAAGCGCTGGTAAGCCAGCATAAACTGAGCCCAGCTTGGGTTTATCCGCGTACCATTGACGGTCAACCTTGGTTTGTCTTAGTTCAAGGCGATTATGTATCGGCGAAGCAAGCCCGCGATGCAGTTAAAGGGCTGGCGTCAGAATTACAAGCCGCTAAACCTTGGCCTAAACCGTTCGGACAAGTGCAAAAAGAAGTCGCGCAGTAGTGATAAGCCGCGCCAAGCTTAACAAAAGATAAAAAATTTCTGCCACGGAACGCACGGACAACACAAAGAAAAATAGTGATCAGATCTGAAAGTAACTATTAATGGTAAGAGCCAACCACCAGAACATCAGAGGCGAGCTCTTACCCATAAACTTTTAGTCTCTTGTCGCTTGTGAACTCTTCCGTGAGTTCCATGTTCTTCCGTGGCAAAAATAGCATTGGTTCTAGATCTTAAAGATTAAGGCTCTTGCTACGAGAGATGTGGCAAAAGCAGGTTAGAAATTAGGTTTTTCTTTATTCAGTTGCGTCGTAGCCGTCACTGCTGTTGCGGCCAGCTAGGTATCATCCCAATCGCAACCATAGCCAACACAGCGGCTAATGGTTACAATGCGCGCCCTTTATTGGTTCGGCTTTAATGACAACAATGACTAAAACTCGGGCATTCTTAAAATGGGCAGGTGGAAAATACGGCCTCGTAGAAAGCATTAATGCGCGCTTGCCCGAAGGTCGTCAGCTGGTTGAGCCCTTTATGGGCGCGGGGTCGGTATTCTTAAACTCTGACTTTGAGTCTTACTTACTGGCCGACATTAACGCGGACTTAATCCACCTCTATGAGTTGCTGAAAAGCAAGCCCGAGGTGTTTATCCGCGAAGCGGCAGCCTTGTTTATCCCTGCCAATAACGATAAAGCGGCTTACTACGACTATCGTATCGCCTTTAATCAAGAGCAAGACCGATTTCGCCGCGCCTTACTGTTTTTATATTTAAATCGTCACGGTTATAACGGCTTGTGCCGTTATAACAAAAGTGGCGGTTTTAATGTGCCCTTTGGTGCCTATAAAAAGCCGTATTTTCCCGAGCGTGAGCTGTGGTTTTTTGCCGAAAAAGCCCAGAAGGCGACTTTCGTTTGCAAAGGCTACGCCGAGGTATTTGCACAAGCACAAGCAGATCAAGTGTTTTACTGCGACCCGCCTTACGCGCCTTTATCGACCACCGGCTTTACCACCTATGCGGCCAACGGCTTTACGTTAGACGATCAAGCCATACTGGCACGCTTAGCCCGCGAAACCGCCGCTAAAGGCGTGCCGGTATTAGTGAGCAATCACGATATTGAGCTCACTCGCGAGCTGTATCGTGGCGCCGATCTACAAGTGATCTCAGTCAAGCGCACCATCAGTCGCAACGCCCTCAATCGCAAACGCGTCGACGAACTGCTCGCACTGTTTACTGAAGAGAATACGGAACACCCAACGCCTAGTATTGAGCTTTAAAGCTCATACTGTTGCTGTCGGATAAAATTTCTTATTTTGCTACACAAAACCGGCCGGCTAAAGGCGGCCTCTACCAGGGCGGGTGTTGTTGGTAGAGGCCCTTATTTTTAGGTAAGAGCAGCTGGCCGGTGGCGCGCAGCGGCACAAATTTGGATTATTTTTCTAACCCAAATCCGATAGTTTTTAGTTTTGTTACACAAAACCGGCCGGCTAAAGGCGGCCTCTACCAAGGCGGGTATTTTTGTAGAAGCCGCTTCAGCCGGCTGGTGGCGCGCAGCGGCACGAAAAACGTCGAACATCACGACGGGTACAGGTGCAATTCTGATATTTACTATTGGCGTGTTTATAGGTTCTCTTGTTTTGTTACACAAAACCGGCCGGCTAAAGACGGCTTCTACCAAGGCGGGTATTTTTGTAGGAGCCGCTTCAGCCGGCCGGTGGCGCGCAGCGGCACAGATTTGGATTATTTTTCTAACCCAAGGCTGACAGTTTTTTAGTTTTGTTACACAAAACCGGCCGGCTAAAAGCGGCCTCTAAGAGTTAGGTGTTGTTGGTAGAAGCCGCTTCAGCCGGCTGGTGGCGCGCAGCGGCACGAAAAACGTTGAACATCACGACGGGTACAGGTGCAATTCTGATATTTACTATTGGCGTGTTTATTGGTTTTCTTGTTTTGTTGCACAAAACCGGCCGGCTAAAGGCGGCCTCTACCAGGGCGGGTGTTGTTGGTAGTGGCGCGTCGCGGCACGCAAAACAGCTCGGCACAGAGTTTTCATTAAACACTCAAAATTAACCATTCAACATTGCCCTTATAGCGGCAGCGCTTGGTGCTCTGCGCTGATTTGAGTTAGAATTGAACGGTTTTTTTGCGCCTATGGGAACCCCTATGACCGACTACCTGATTGCCCCCTCTATCTTGTCTGCTGACTTTGCCCGTTTAGGAGAAGAAGTGGACCGCGTGCTCCAGGCTGGAGCCGATGTGGTGCACTTTGATGTAATGGATAACCATTACGTGCCTAATCTCACCATAGGCCCTATGGTCTGCCAAGCGCTGCGCGATTACGGCATTACCGCCCCTATAGATGTGCATCTCATGGTGAAGCCAGTAGACAGCCTAGTGCCGCAGTTTGCCAAGGCGGGCGCGTCTATTATTACCTTTCATCCGGAAGCTTCCGAACATATCGACCGTACTTTAGGCCTAATTAAAGAGCAGGGCTGTCAGGCAGGCTTGGTGTTTAACCCCGCCACGTCGCTGAGCTATTTAGAGTACGTGATGGATAAAGTAGACGTGATCTTACTGATGTCGGTCAATCCAGGCTTTGGCGGCCAGTCCTTTATTGATGGCACCCTCGATAAATTACGCCAAGTGCGCCGCATGATTGATGACAGTGGTCGCCAAATTCGCCTAGAGATCGACGGCGGCGTTAAAGTTGAGAACATTCGCGCTATCGCCGAAGCGGGCGCCGATATGTTTGTGGCCGGCTCGGCTATTTTTAGCCAGCCCGACTATAAAGCGGTGATCGATCAAATGCGCCGCGAGTTGGCACACGTCAATGCCAAGTAATGATGTAAATAAGCTGAGTAATATCCAGTTGGTGCAGTTTGATTTAGACGGCACCTTGATCGATAGCCTGCCGCAGCTCTGGCAGGCGGTAAACTTGATGCTGGTAGAACTTGGCTTTGCTCAAGCCCCAAAGCAGGCGGTGCAGCACTGGGTTGGCAATGGTGCTGATAAGCTAGTGGAGCGCGCGCTGACTGACGCTCTTGGCCAATCGCCGAGTGAGCATGAGCAACAAGCGGCCCGTGCGAGCTTTGATGCGGCTTATGACAGCGTAGCTAAGCACAATGTCGTGCTGTATCCGGGCGTGCTCGATACCTTAAGCCAGCTTAAAGCTGCGGGCAAAGCCTTGGCCTTAGTGACCAATAAGCCCTATCGCTTTGTGCCTGACATTTTAGCCAGCAGCGGCTTGAGCGAGTATTTTTCGCAAGCTTTAGGCGGCGACAGCTTGGCACAAAAAAAGCCAGATCCCGCGCCCTTATTGCATGTGTGTCAGACGCTTAATATTGCGCCGGAGCACAGTATTATGGTGGGCGACTCCGAAAACGACGTGCTGGCCGCCAAGGCCGCAGGCATGCGTGTGGTGGGCGTGACCTACGGTTATAACTACGGGCGCAATATCGCCGACAGTAACCCCGACTGGGTGTTAGATAACATTGAAGGCCTGCTCGATTTACTGAAGTAAGTGCCGAGCTTCTAGCTAAAAGACAGACACCGTTTTTTGTAGGTGGCCGTCTCTTAGGTAAAGAGGACTTCGCCACGGTTTTATGTTTTGGTTTTAAAAATGCCAGCTAAGCTGGCCCGGCGAACAAGTTGCCGGCTACAAGAGCCAGTCTTTTGTAAATACCTCTGTTTACGATAAAAAGAATTCGCCGCGGTTTTATGTTTTGGTTTTAAAAATGCCAGCTACGCTGGCCCGGCGAAGTCCTCTTTGCCAAAGAGACGGCCGGCTACAAGGGCCTGTCTTTTGTAGATGGCCGTGTCATAGGTAAAGAGTGCGAAACACGGTTTAGTTTTGCTGCGCACAAAATCTACTATTTATTAAACACTTAATTCAAACTGCACATTAAAAATATGCACACAAGGAACAGCATCATGGTTGAACAGCAAGCTAAGGCCTCGGCCAAACCCATCGTCTTTAGCGGTGCCCAACCGTCGGGCCAGCTCACCATAGGCAATTACATGGGGGCGCTTCGCCAATGGGTGACCATGCAGCAAGACTATGACTGCTTGTATTGCATCGTTGACCTGCATGCCATTACCGTGCGCCAAGACCCTAAAGCGCTGCGTGCTGCTTGCTTAGATGCAGCGGCCTTATATTTGGCCATTGGTCTGGATCCTGAGCAGAGCACGATTTTTATTCAGTCGCATGTACCTGAGCACGCCCAGTTGGCATGGGTGCTAAATTGCTACACCCAGTTTGGCGAGTTATCGCGCATGACTCAGTTTAAAGATAAGTCCAGCCGTTATGCAGAAAACATCAACGCCGGCTTATTCACTTATCCGGCGTTAATGGCTGCCGATATCTTGCTCTATCAAACCAGCCAAGTGCCGGTGGGCAACGACCAAAAGCAGCATTTAGAATTATCCCGTGATGTAGCTCATCGTTTTAATCAGCTGTATGGCGAAGTATTTACCGTGCCTGAGCCGTTTATTCCGGTGGATGGCGCGCGCATCATGAGCTTGCAAGAGCCGACTAAAAAGATGTCTAAGTCGGACGAAAACGTGAATAACTTTATCGGCCTGTTAGAAGATCCTAAAGTGATCGCCAAAAAGCTAAAACGCGCCGTCACCGACTCAGAAGAGCCAGCCGTAGTGCGTTTTGATGTAGAAAATAAACCCGGCGTGTCAAACCTGCTAACCTTAATGTCCGGTGCCACTGGCCGCAGCATTAAAGAGCTAGAGCAGCACTTTGAAGGCAAGATGTATGGCCACCTTAAAACCGAAACTGCCGATGCGGTACTAGCGATGTTAGAACCCATTCAAGCCCGTTTTCATGAGCTGCGCGCCGATGAAGCAGGTTTGAGTAAAATATTGTCGCTGGGAGCCGATAAGGCCCGTGTGAAAGCTGCGAATACCCTAGAAAATGTATATGATGTGCTTGGTTTCGTACCCCGAAATCGCTAATGTTTAAGGGGCCAATAGGCCCTTTTTAAACCACCTAATTGGATTTATACCCTTTGATGACAGAAACCCAGCCCCTTGAAAGCGATTTAATCGATAAATTTTATTGGTTACGCAAATTTCGCATGGCTAAAAATGATAGAACGCTCGATCTTATGGTCTCCAAAGTGATTGATGATTATCACAGCCGTCCCGCCGTGGTTGCCGCCATCTACTTGGCCGAATGCCAACGCGAACGCGAACTTGCCCAAGGCCGTCTTCTCACTCACTAATCTGCTCAGTTCTCGCTCCATTAACCTTACTTATTCATCGACTGTTGTTAGTCGATCGCATTGTCGTACTCGGCGTTTAGCATGCGGTTCAACAGTAACGACCTAATTGGTCGCGCGTTTTTATTGTTGAGTGTTTAATTTTGAATATGGTACTCGCGGCGAAAGCTTTGAGAATGATCTCGAATCTGCTGGGTGCTCATACGTTTTTGGCTATGCTGCGGTCGGTTTGGCTGCGGGTCTCTTAGGCATAAGTGCCGTTTTAGTTACGCTCATTCAACATTAAGCATCTAACATTAAGTGGTGCCGTTTACGGCTAAGCTTGAGTTCTGGTCAATACCTGTCAAAATTCTTACTTTATGGTCGTTCTTCTACTCAGGGTTTTTTAACATGCGCTTTTATAAAACGGGCCTCACATTGCTGGCCGCCATGGTGTTAACCGCTTGCTCTTCTAAAACTGCTGACATTGCTACCAAAATCGATGTGACCCATGGCCCTACCAGCATAGTGAATGGTGATGCCAAAGGCGCAGACGACATTACCGTCACCACTCCCTACTTTGCCTTCGCGTTATCCCAAGGGGTATTAGTGGATTTAGCCATGGTAGAAGATGGCTTATACACCAAAGACTTGGTGAAATCCGTAGACTTCACCCCAGATGTCGGCGAGCTTAAGCTCGAAAAAACCGAGATAGTGAAACACACCAATGATGAGCTGGTGATTAAAGTCACGCGTAATTGGAATGGCCAGCAGGTGCTGAGCACCTATGAAGTGCACAAAAACTACCCCGGCGTAAAGCTCACTACTCAGTTACAAGGCCAAGTGAAAGAAACCCTGTTCGCCGGTTATCAGTTAGAACGTAATGCGCCCATTAATAATAGCAACGTGGCCACTTACAACGACATGACGCGCATGGTGCGCAATCATTGGACCTCGGCGCAACTGCAAAATGAACTCAGTGCGCTGTATGAGACCGACGATTTACGCCGCAGCTATTCAGGCAAGAGTGTAGGCAAGAGTACAGATAAAAATACCGAGTTTAGCGCTTGGCTGAGTGCCGGCTCACTGGGTAGCCTGCAAAGCGACAAGCAGTTTTACACCAGCACCAGCCCACAAGCCGAATTGGGTTTGTTTGATTTAAAACCGACCACCGGCAACTTTGAAAACTACATGACAGTGATGCGCCAGCGTTGGGACAGAGGCGAGCGTGTGTACTTAAACGCCGGTCCTTTGCTGAAAAATGCCAAGCAACACAGCGGTAAAGTGTACGCTTACACGCCTAAAGGCAGTATTACCGCCGACTTCGCCCGTGCCGCCGCCCGTGGCCACAGCTTCGTCAGCTTCGGTCCAGAAGTGTATCCGTTGACCACTAACTTTGGTGGCGAAGCCGCACCCTTTAGTAAAACCGAAGTGGAGTTTCGCTCCGAAGTAGGACTGGCTAAAGCCGAAATCTGGTTAGACGGCGTGCAAGTGGCAGGTTGGAAAATCAACGGTGCCAAGCTGTTTAGAACCGGCGTACCCGTACCGCCCAACCGCACTTGGATGCAGTGGATAGTCGAAGACGTACAAGGCAACAAAGCCTACTCCAACCCAATTTGGGTGAAGTAATTCAGCTCCGAGCACCAAGCTAAATAAAAAAGCCGCGAACTTCGCGGCTTTTTTATCTGTTTTTTGTACCTGATTTGGTAGAGGCCGCTTCAGCTGGCCGGTGGCGCGCAGCGGCACTATGAAATCAAGGCTTTTTAGTTTTGTTACACAAAACCGGCCGGCTAAAGACGGCCTCTACCGGGGCGGGTATTTTTGTAGAAGCCGCTTTAGCCGGCTGGTGGCGCGCAGCGGCGCGCAATACGTCGGATACCACTACGGATACAGGTGCAATTCTGATATTTACTATTGGCGTGCTTATTGGTTTTTTAGTTTTGTTATACAAAACCGGCCGGCTAAAGGCGGCCTCTACAAGAGCTGGTGTGTTGGTAGCGGCACTATATCAATCACAGCCATACCGCATCCCACAGTGGGTAATCTCCTAATTTATTCACCAGTTGTGCACGTAATGGATTTGCCACTATATATCTTGCAACCATTCGTAAATCTTCATCCTTGCGAATAGTGGTTTCGTTCAAACCTTTTTGCCATAACCTACCTTGGCGATTCAAATGCAAATTAATTGCTCTGGCTGAACGCCCTTTGCATAGCTGCAAAGTCGAGGATAAATCATGGCTTTCACCCAATTGCATTAACCAATGTAAATGATCCGGCATGATCACCCAAGCTAAGGAATTGGCTAGTTGTTGCTGTTGTAGATCTTTTAAGGTGTGCACCAATATCCGACCCGCCTTCCAGCAAGCAAAAAATGGCTGGCGCTGATGGGTGCACATAGTGATGTGATAAACCTGACCAGGTAGAGAGACTCTACCTGCTACCGCATTTTTATATGGCATAGCTCTCCCCATACCAAATAGTGAGTGTAGGCCACATAACGTAGCGGGCTTTGGTAGAAGCCTTGCTTTAGACAAGGCCGGCCGGCTAAAGGCGGCACGCAATACGTCGAACACCACCATGTGCGCAGATGCTTTATATTGGCGTGTTTATTGGTGTTCTTGTTTTGTTACACAAAACCGGCCGGCTAAAGGCGGCCTCTACCAAGGCTGGTGGGTGCTGCGGCACTGTGTAATGTGTGCAAAATATTTTGTGCGTTTTTAATTAACCATTCAATTTTAAAAATTAACCATTGCGCGTCGTGCAGGGCGCTGCTGTTGTTAATTCAATTCATTCTCATTGCGACTACGTTATTTAAGTAAAATCAAACACTTATCTATAGTTCAAGTTTGTAAAGTTGGCGATTAACGACTATGCTTAGCCCACAATTTAAGAGGAGGATGTTATGAAAGGCGATAAAAAAGTCATTGAGTACCTCAATCAGGTGCTGGGCCTAGAGCTCACCTCCATTAATCAGTATTTTTTGCATGCCCGCATGTTCAAAAACTGGGGCTTGCACCAGCTAGACGAGCGCGAATACAAAAAGTCCATTAAAGACATGAAACAAGCCGATAAGCTGATTGAGCGGGTGTTGTTTCTGGAAGGTCTGCCGAATCTGCAGCATTTGAATCGCTTGCGCATTGGTGAAAACACCCAAGAAATGCTGCAATGCGACAAACTGCAAGCAGAAGAGCAACTGGCAGTGTTAAAAGACGCCATCGCTTACTGCGAGTCGATTCAAGAGTATGTATCGCGCGCTTTGTTATGCGAAATTGAAGAATATGAAGAAGAGCATCTGGACTGGATTGATACCCAACTGGATTTGATTGTTAGTGTAGGGCTCGAAAACTACCTGCAATCGCAAATGTAAGGGGAAAAGAATATGAAAGGTAATGCCAAGGTAATAGACGCGCTAAACGACTTGTTAGCCGGTGAGCTGAGCTCAATGGATCAGTATTTTATTCATTCTCGCATGTATGAAGACTGGGGCTTTCAAAAGCTGTTTGAGCGTATCGATCATGAATTTGATGATGAAAAAGGCCATGCTTCTTTGATCATTCAGCGCATCCTGTTTTTGGGTGGCACGCCAAATATGGTCGCCCGTGCACCGCTGAACATTGGTAAAGACGTGCCGAGCATGCTGCAAAGCGACCTTGATTTGGAATTAAAGGTGATCGTTGATTTGCGCAACGTCATGGCCTTGTGTGAGCAAGTGCGCGACTATCAAACTCGCGACATGCTACAAGTGCTGTTGGACGATACCGAAAACGATCACACCCATTGGTTAGAACAGCAAGTAGGCCTAATCGGCAAAATCGGACTACAGAATTACCTACAGTCGCAGATGTAAAACATCAGCGCCGAGCGACCAGCACCCAGCTTAAAAAAAACCGCGAAAGCGGTTTTTTAATATCTGTTTGTGGTTTAGGTCAGAGCAGTTGGCCGGTGGCGCGCAGCGGCACGAAAAATATCAAACACGACCACGGGTACAGTAGAGGCCGCTTCAGCCGGCCGGTGGCGCGCAGCGACACGAAAAATATCAAACACGACCACGGGTACAGTAGAGGCCGCTTTAGCTGGCTGGTGGCGCGCAGCGGCACAGATTTGGATTGTTTTTCTAACCCAAGTCCGACAATTTTGGTTGTTTTTTAGTTTTGTTACACAAAACCGGCCGGCTAAAGACGGCCTCTACAGGGGCGGGTGTTACTGGTAGAAGCCCTTATTTTTAGGTAAGAGCAGCCGGCTGGTGGCGCAAAGCGGCGCGTGGAATTGTGCACCAGAACCAGCCATAAGGCAGCAAAGAGCGCGCCTCCATTAGTGCCATCTGTAAACATCGACACCGTTGTGTATGGCAATCATTATTACCACTCAGTAAAAATCATTTCCATTTTAAGCCGTTGTTCCTATACCGTGATGTAATACAATGGCATTAGTAAAATAGTCGCTGTGCGGTTAGCCTTGGTTGAGCTTATCTTTAAGCCAATAAGGCTAAACTGAATGCCGCTACTATTACCTACACTTAATAACCGTCACCTCTCTTACTTGTTAACAATCGGAGTAAACTCATGGATATGATCAAAACACGTGCCGCTGTTGCTTGGGCCGCTGGCCAACCGCTGTCTATTGAAGAAGTGGATCTTATGCCGCCACAAAAAGGCGAAGTGCTAGTACGCATTGTGGCTACGGGCGTGTGCCATACGGACGCTTTTACTCTGTCTGGTGACGATCCTGAGGGTATCTTTCCGGCCATTCTCGGCCACGAAGGCGGCGGTATTGTTGAAGCGATAGGCGAGGGCGTGACCACGCTGGCCGTGGGCGACCATGTTATTCCGCTGTACACCGCCGAATGTGGCGTGTGTAAGTATTGTACGTCTGGCAAAACTAACCTGTGCCAAGCCGTGCGTGCCACTCAAGGCCAAGGCTTAATGCCAGACGGCACCACGCGCTTCTTTAAAGACGGCAAACCTATCTTCCATTACATGGGTTGCTCCACCTTTGCTGAACGCACCGTAGTACCAGAAATCTCATTGGCCAAAATCAATAAAGAAGCGCCGTTAGAAAAAGTCTGTTTGCTAGGCTGTGGCGTGACTACTGGTTTAGGCGCCGTTAAACATACCGCCAAGGTGCAAGAAGGCGATACGGTGGCGGTATTTGGCTTAGGCGGCATTGGTTTAGCGGTGATCATTGGCGCGGTAATGGCCAAAGCCAGCCGTATTATTGCCATCGACATCAACGAAGATAAGTTTGAAGTAGCCAAGCAATTGGGTGCCACCGACTGCCTTAATCCCAACGACTTTGATAAGCCAATTCAAGAAGTGATCGTTGAGATGACAGACGGCGGCGTCGATTTCTCGTTTGAGTGTATCGGTAACGTTAAAGTGATGCGCTCTGCACTTGAAGCCTGCCACAAAGGCTGGGGCGAGTCGGTCATTATTGGTGTAGCCGGTGCCGGCCAAGAAATATCTACTCGTCCGTTCCAGTTAGTGACCGGTCGTGTATGGCGCGGTTCCGCCTTTGGTGGCGTAAAAGGTCGTTCACAATTGCCGGGTATCGTAGATCAGTACATGAACGGCGAGTTCGAGTTAGACACCTTTATTACCCACACCATGGGGCTAGAAGACATCAACAAAGCCTTTGATCTGATGCACGAAGGCAAGTCGATCCGCACAGTAATCCATTTTGATAAGTAAAAACCAGCACTAAGCACCAAGCTCAACAAAGAGCGGTGTTTATCTTTAAGCCGTCTTCCTGACGAAAGTCAGGATCTCGGTTTAGATTTTAGTGACTAAACCCCTTTGCCACGGAATACACGGAAGAACACGGAAAAATAAAGATAAATTCTGAAAATAATTTTAATGGTAAGAGCCAACCGACCCAAACTCCAAGGGGGGCTCTTACAAATAATAAGTCTTTTGTCGCACGTGAACTACGTCCGTGCGTTCCGTGTTCTTCCGTGGCAAAAATGGGTTCTGTCTTTAGCCCTTTATTCAACATCCAGCATTCAAAACTCAACATTCCCGCTTTGCGGGCAGGAGCTTCCATGCAAATTGTTCAAGAACAAGTCTGTTTTGGTGGTCGTCAAATTCGCTACCAGCACGACTCAAAAGTGCTCAACTGCAGCATGCAGTTTTCGGTGTTTTTACCACCCCAAGCAGCAGCGGGCCCAGTGCCGGCCGTGTATTGGTTGTCGGGTTTAACCTGTTCCGATGAAAACTTCTCCAGCAAAGCGGGCGCCCAGCGTATTGCCGCCGAGCTTGGGCTGGCACTGATTATTCCGGACACCAGCCCCAGAGGCGAAGGTGTAGAGGACGATGAAAATGCCGCTTACGACTTAGGCTTAGGTGCAGGCTTTTATGTTAACGCCACCCAAGCGCCCTGGAACCAGCATTACCATATGTACGACTATGTGCTGAACGAGCTGCCGGCGTTAGTAGAAGCCCAACTGCCATTGTCTGGTAAGCGGGCCATCAGTGGCCATTCTATGGGCGGTCATGGTGCCTTAGTGTTAGCACTGCGCAACCCTGAGCGTTTTGTGTCGGTGTCGGCCTTTTCGCCCATTTGTAACCCGAGCGACTGCCCGTGGGGCGAGAAAGCCTTAGGCGCATATTTGGGTGAAAACCGTCAAATGTGGGCCCATTATGACGCCAGTCTGTTACTGATGAGCAAAGGCTGCACCTTGCCGATTTTGGTCGACCAAGGTGAGGCGGATAACTTCTTGGCAGAGCAGCTTAAACCGCAAGCTTTAGTACAAGCGGCCAAGCAAGCCAACGCGGACTTAACGCTGCGTATGCAGCCCGGTTACGATCACAGCTATTACTTTATCGCCAGCTTCATCGAAGACCACCTGCGTTTTCATGCCGAACACCTTGGCTAGCGCTGCGCGCAATGTTAAATGCTTAATTGTTAATGTTGAATAAAAGCCGCGAATTTCGCGGCTTTTTTCTGTCTGCTGTCCCGTCCTGATTAAGGTTTACACCTTCTACCTCTAATTTTGGAGAGCCCTATGGGACAAGGTGTGAAACGAACTCAACGTGATTACTCGCTGACTTTTAAATTGTCCGTGGTAGACCAGATTGAAAAAGGCGAGTTAACATATAAACAAGCCCAAGACCGATACGGAATTCAAGGCAGATCCACCGTCTTAGTCTGGCTCAGAAAGCATGGTCAACAGGATTGGAGCCAAGGGGCGTCGATCCGAGCTAATAGAGGTCAGGTTATGACTGATTCTAAATCCCAAACGCCAGAGCAAAGGATCAAAGAGCTCGAACAAGAACTCGCACAAATGTCTCAAAAAGCGCAGTTTTTTGAGGCTGTCGTTGATGTCTTAAAAAAGGATTACGGGGTTTCAATCGTAAAAAAGCGATCAGGCAAGTCCTCTCCGACCAACACGTCAGAGGGTTGAGCATTGTCAGGGCTTGCCAATATTTACGTATCAGTCGTCAAGCTTATTACCGGCGTAATAGAGCCGCGGATAGCAAAGATGCTCATGCCGACACCGTGGTGCAATACGTTAGACAGGTGCGAATACGCCAACCGAGACTCGGTACCCGCAAGCTGCACCACCTGCTCCACAGCCAGCCAAACCAGCAGCTACGCGTTGGCCGCGATCGACTGTTTAATATCTTACGTGCATACCGGCTGTTGGTGGCACCCAAGCGCGCGTACCATAAAACCACTCATAGCTTTCACCGCTTTTATCGTCACCCTAATCTGCTTAAGCCTGGGCCAAAGCAAGTTATCCCCACTGCCCCTGAGCATGTCTGGGTGGCCGATATCACTTACTTACCTGCACGAACCGGCCCGCTGTATCTGAGTCTGATCACCGATGCCTATTCACGTAAAATCGTGGGCCATCACGTGCATGAGGGCATGCATGCTAAGTCTGTTGCTAAGGCTTTTACATTGGCGCTGCGACAACGAAGCACCAAGCATTCCTTAGTGCATCATTCAGATCGAGGTGTTCAATACTGCTCTGGGTTTTATCAAGCCGTGCATGAACGACATGGTATCCAGTGCTCGATGACGGATGGGTACGATTGCTATCAAAATGCCTTAGCTGAACGCATTAATGGGATTTTGAAGAATGAGCTCCTGCTGCATGAGCCTGAGGATCTGGCTCAAGCCACACGTATGGTTCAGGAGGCGGTGCAAATTTATAATACTGAGCGCCCACATTTAGCGCTGCAATACAAAACGCCCGATGCGGTGCATCGGGCGTTTATGGACTCAAACTAACATAAAATAGTGTAAACCTATTCTAGGACTAGACATGCTGCAAGGCACTGCTTTAGCTGTGCAATATCGCGCAGCGATATCCCAACTCCGATATTTTCCCATGGCACCGTACGCTTAAATTCCAATCCCATTCGTTTTCTCGGGTAGAACATGTACATCAGAACCTGCGTTGCAGGTTTTCGCGGTTAAAACGCGCGACTACATTCCTGCTGCATGCAAGCGCAGTGTGCAATGTTGAATGAAGGTCTTAATTTAAAATTCAACATTACCTAAAGCGCTATGCGCTTTTGAGGTACGGCCTGCTATGTTAATATCAGCGGTTGCTTTGATGGGCGTATTTGCGCCTCGTTGCACTAACTTATAGAGAACAATATTTATGAAGATTTTAGTTACCGGCGGCGCCGGCTTTATCGGATCAGCTGTGGTGCGCCACATAATTGACCACACCCAAGACCAAGTGGTCAATCTGGATAAACTCACCTATGCCGGTAACTTAGAGTCACTTAAGTCTGTTGCAGAATCAAACCGTTATCGTTTCGAAAAAGTCGATATTTGTGATCGCGCAGCACTTGATGCCGTATTTGCCAAGCACCAGCCAGACGCAGTAATGCATCTAGCGGCAGAAAGCCACGTAGACCGCTCTATTACCGGCCCGGCAGAATTTATCACTACCAACATAGTGGGCACTTATACTCTATTAGAAGCCGCGCGCGCCTACTGGAATCAGCTAGATGAGCCGCGCAAAGCCGCATTTAAGTTTCACCATATAAGTACCGACGAAGTCTACGGCGATCTACCGCACCCTAATGACTGCAATGTTGAATGCTTAATGGTGAATGGTGAATTAAGTGAAAGTAACGAACAATCAAACATTAAAAATGCAAAATTAAACATTAATAGCCTTCCGCTTTTCACCGAGACCACTTCTTACGCTCCAAGTAGCCCATACTCGGCATCTAAAGCATCCAGTGATCATTTAGTGCGCGCTTGGTTGCGTACTTATGGCTTTCCAACACTGATCACCAACTGTTCAAATAACTATGGGCCGTATCATTTTCCCGAAAAGCTTATTCCACTGGTGATTTTAAACGCACTGGCAGGCAAGCCGTTACCCATATATGGCAACGGCGATCAAATTCGCGACTGGCTGCACGTAGAAGATCACGCACGCGCGCTATATAAAGTGGTAACGGAAGGCGAAGTAGGCGAAACCTACAACATAGGTGGCCATAACGAGAAGCAAAATCTAGAAGTAGTGCACACCATCTGCGACATTCTAGATGAACTGGCACCGCTACACCTCACGCCTCATGCCTCTCATCTCACTGGCTATGCCTCATTAATCATTAATGTTGCCGACCGCCCTGGCCACGACCGCCGTTACGCCATCGACGCCAGCAAAATTGAGCGTGAGCTGGGCTGGACGCCACAAGAAACCTTCGAGTCGGGCATTCGCAGCACAGTGCAATGGTATTTAGATAACCAAGACTGGGTAGCCAACGTCCAAAGCGGCGCCTACCAAAACTGGATCAGCCAGCAGTACGGGGCCGAGTAATGCGCATCTTATTATTGGGCAAAAACGGCCAAGTAGGCTGGGAGCTGCAGCGCGCGCTGGCGCCATTAGGCACGGTTACGGCACTAGACCGTCACTCAACAGAGTTTTGTGGTGATTTAACTAAGCCTGAAGAGCTAGTCCAAACTATACGAGCGCTTAAGCCAGACGTAATCGTTAATGCCGCCGCCTACACCGCAGTGGATAAAGCCGAAAGCGAACCAATGCTGGCGCGCCAAATTAATGCCGATACCTTGGCTGTATTAGCCACCGAAGCTAACAAGCTTGGCGCTTGGCTGGTGCATTACTCCACTGACTACGTATTTAACGGCGAAGGTGATACGCCTTGGCGGGAAGATGACATCACGGCACCGCTAAATGTGTATGGCTCCACTAAGCTGGCCGGTGAAAACATTATTGCTCACAACTGTAAACGGCACCTCATTTTTCGTACTAGCTGGGTGTATGCCGCGCGCGGTAACAACTTTGCTAAAACCATGCTGCGCCTCGCCAAAGAGCGCGAAGAGCTTGGCGTGATTAACGACCAAATAGGCGCGCCGACCGGGGCCGATCTTATTGCCGATTGCACCGCGCATGCCATTCGCACTGTGATGGGGGTAAGTTCGCTTGCGGGATCGCAGCAAACTCCATCTCTAGCCGGCATTTATCATTTAGCCGCCAGCGGTGAAACCACTTGGCTTGCATACGCGGAGCAAGTATTCGCTCATGCCCGCGCGCAAGGTCTTGAGCTAAAACTCAGCACTCTTAACGCCATTGCTACAGCCGATTACGCCACGCCTGCCCAACGGCCACTTAACTCTCGGCTAAATACTAAAAAACTAAGCACCGCCTTTGGTCTCACCTTGCCACCTTGGCAACAAGGTGTGACCCGTATGCTAACTGAAATTTTGGAAAAAAATTAATGAGTAATCGTAAAGGAATTATTTTAGCTGGCGGCTCTGGCACTCGGCTATATCCGGTAACTATGACCGTGAGCAAACAGTTGCTGCCGGTGTACGACAAGCCAATGATTTACTATCCGCTTTGCACGTTAATGCTGGCCGGTATTAAAGACATTCTCATTATCAGCACGCCGCAAGATACGCCGCGTTTTGAACAACTATTGGGTGATGGCAGCCAGTGGGGCCTTAACCTGCAATATGCGGTGCAGCCAAGCCCAGATGGCTTAGCGCAGGCTTTTATTATTGGTGAAGACTTTATCGGTGATGATAACTGTGCGCTGGTATTGGGTGACAATATCTTCTTTGGCCATAATCTGCAGCAAGAATTAGAGCAAGCTGGCGCGCAGCAGCAGGGCGCAACTGTGTTTGCTTATCATGTACAAGATCCAGAGCGTTACGGAGTCGTAGACTTTAACGAGCAAGGCCAAGCATTGAGTCTTGAAGAAAAACCCGCCCAGCCTAAGAGTAATTATGCAGTTACGGGTTTGTATTTTTATGATAATCAAGTGATCGAGATTGCGAAAAATATTAAGCCCTCGCACCGTGGTGAGTTAGAGATTACCGATGTAAACAGTGTGTATCTTGAGCGCCAGCAACTGTCGGTAACCACCATGGGCCGTGGGTATGCTTGGCTAGATACGGGTACTCACGACAGCTTAATGGAAGCGGGCACCTTTATTCAGACCATAGAGCAGCGCCAAGGCTTAAAGGTCGCCTGCCCAGAAGAAATTGCCTATCGTAAAGGCTTTATTAGCGCCGAGCAAGTGCAAAAGCTGGCTGAACCTTTAGCTAAAAACGCCTATGGTCAATATCTGCTGAATCTTATTAAACCAGGATATCGCCCATGAACATTATAAAAACGGCCATTCCCGATGTACTTATTTTAGAGCCCAAAGTGTTTGGCGACGACCGCGGTTTTTTTTATGAAAGCTTCAATCAACGCCAATTTGAACAAGCTATTGGTCGCCCAGTTAACTTTGTACAAGATAACCACTCGCGCTCGGTAAAGGGCGTGTTGCGCGGTCTGCATTATCAAATTCAACAACCCCAAGGCAAGCTAGTACGCTGTACTCAAGGTAGGGTTTTTGATGTGGCGATCGATTTACGTAAAAACTCGGCGACTTTTGGCCAGTATGTGGGTGTTGAGCTCAGTGCCGAAAACAAACGCCAGCTATGGATGCCAGAGGGCTTTGCCCATGGGTTTGTGGTGCTCTCTGAAACCGCCGAGTTTTTATATAAAACAACCGATTACTATGCGCCAGAGCATGAACGTTGCATCATCTGGAATGATCCAACGATCAATGTTGTTTGGCCTTTGCAGCACTCTCCCACTTTATCTGGCAAAGATGCACAAGGAATATTATTTAACAATTCAGATTGTTTTAATTAAAATAGTAATTATTTACTAAATATAATATTAATTTTTAATTAGGGTCTGTTGACGTTTTACTATAAGATATTGATATAAAAGAGAAAGATCGTATTGTTCAAGTTATCACATTCTAATGGTACGAGTTTGCGATGCCCCGATCACTGCTCACTGATGAGTTCTGGTCGAAGCTACGGAAAATTTTGCTGCAAGAATCCATCTATGACAAGCGTGATTTACGTATGACGGTAGAAGGTATGCTTTATCGTATGCGCACTGGTTGCCCTTGGCGGGATCTGCCCACCGCTTTCGGAGGGTAGAACAAAGTTTACAAGCGCTTTAATGCCTGGTCAGCCGCAGGCAAGTGGCTCAGGATCTTCAAGGCGCTGGTGGTGCAGCCAGACCTGGAGTGGTCCTTCATTGATGGCACCTACGTCAAGGCGCATCAACATAGTGCAGGGGCAGCCCGTTCTGATAACCAAGCCATAGGGAAAAGCCGGGCAGGTAACACCACCAAGATTCATCTGGCCGTGGATGCCTATGGCCTGCCCATCGAATTCGATATCACCGGCGGTGAGGTTCACGATTGTAAGGCCGCGCCGGAACTGATTGCCAAGCTGCCGGCCACACAAGCTATTATCGCGGACAAAGGCTATGACAGCGAACCGCTCCGGGAGCAGATCGCATCACAAGGCGCTCAACCCGTCATCCCCAGAAAGCGCAATTCCACCAAAGGTAACGCTGACTTGGATAGAGGTTTGTATCGTTATCGACATTTGGTGGAAAACGCCTTTGCTCGGTTAAAGCAATATCGGGCCGTGGCGTCGCGCTTCGACAAGTTGAAGCGGAATTACGCAAGCACGGTGGCCATGGCCTGCGGGTTTCTATGGCTGCCCATGTGAAACGTCAACAGACCCTAGGTAATTTTACATAATTCATAACGTATTATGAGCTGTTTGCCCTTGTAGATTCAATATTTTTGTCAGTCAGAAAGATACCATTTGCAGTTAAAAATGCGTGGTGTGAAAAATATCAGGATTGAGATATAGCTACGCAACATTGTGCAGCAAAAGCAGCACCTTCAGAATGAAGCCACATGTAGTCGCGCGCTTTAGCCGCGGAATGGCGCGCTGCGCCATCTCATGCACATATTCAACCCGATACGCCAAACCACCTCACCAAGCACACCTTCATCCACACTCTTCCGAAAGCCTCTGTCTTTTGTTGCTGCGAGGTGAGAGCTTGCAGCTATTTTTTCTGCTAGAATAACTGATTATTTTGCCCAGCCCCTTATGGGTGTTTATTAACTAAAGCGAAATCAAAAACTTATGAAAGCATCCTCTCCCTTTAGTGCCATGCATCGGCAATTACCGGGCTTAGTGCGTAGCCATAGCGGTTTGCTCTGGTCAATGATTAAGCGTGAAGTAGTAGGCCGCTATAAAGGCTCGGCGATGGGCTTGTTTTGGTCCTTTGTGAATCCTATCTTGATGTTGGCCGTGTACACCTTCGTATTTAGCGTGGTGTTTCAAGCACGTTGGAGCACGGGTACTGGCTCTAAAACTGAATTTGCGCTGGTGCTGTTTGCTGGATTGATCCTTTTTAACTTGTTCTCCGAATGTGTCACCCGTGCGCCATTGCTGATCATCGGTAATGTTAACTATGTAAAAAAAGTGGTGTTTCCGGTGGAGATATTGCCGCTTATTGTGCTGGGTAATGCGCTGTTTCATTTTGCAGTGAGCTTTGGCGTATGGTTGCTGTTTTATTTGATGTTTTTCGGCTTGCCGCCTTTGACTATCTTATTGTTACCCGTGCTGTTAGTGCCTTTTATTGTGCTGGTGATGGGCATTAGCTGGTTTTTAGCCTCATTGGGTGTGTATGTGCGCGACGTGGCCCAGGTGGTGGGCATCGGCGTTATGGTATTAATGTATTTGTCGCCCATTTTTTATCCTATCTCTATATTGCCTGAGGGCTTTCAAACGGCGATGCATTTTAGTCCGTTAAGCTTTGTGATTGAGCAAGCGCGCGATGTAATGATGTTTAACAAAGGCATTAACTGGCCGGCTTATGGGCTGTATTGCTTGGTGTCGCTGCTGGTTTGTTGGTTAGGTTACAGCTGGTTTAGTTTCACTAAGAAGGGGTTTGCTGATGTTGTCTAAAACGCTAACGGTAGCTGATGCAACGGATGCTAAAACTGAGCCAATGGCTCACCTTGAGGTGGCGATTGCGGTGCGTAATATCACTAAGTGCTACGAAATGTACGACAAACCCCATCAGCGGTTAAAGCAGTTATTTGCCGGCAAAAAACGTCGCTATTACAAAGAATTTTGGGCGTTAAAAGGCATTTCCTTTGACGTTAAAAAAGGCGAAACCTTAGGTATTATGGGCCGTAATGGCAGTGGTAAAAGTACGCTGTTACAAATTATTGCCGGCACCTTAACGCCGACCGCAGGAGACGTTAAAGTTAATGGCCGCTTGGCCGCCTTGTTAGAGTTAGGTGCGGGCTTTAACCCTGAGTTTAGTGGTCGGGATAACGTGTATTTAAACGGCGCTATTTTAGGTTTCACGCACACTGAAATGCAGGCAAAATTTGCCGACATTGAAGCCTTTGCTGATATTGGCGAGCACATTGATCAACCAGTAAAAACTTATTCTAGCGGCATGTATGTGCGCTTGGCCTTTGCGGTGCAAGCCTGTGTTGAGCCACAAGTATTAATCGTCGATGAAGCGCTATCAGTGGGCGATGAAAAGTTTCAGCGTAAATGCTTTGATTATATTGATGCATTACGCCAAAAGGGATGTGCCATTTTAATTGTGACCCACTCCACGGCCACGGTAGAGAAGTTTTGTCAGCGTGCGGTATTGCTGCACAAAGGTGAAATGCACGGCATGGGCCCAGCTAAAGAAATGGTCGACCAATATCATGCGCTCTTATATTCCGATGAACAAACTTACTTACGTTATTTGAATACTGCGGCCAGCCAAGCTCATAGTGTGGTCGATCAAGTAAGTGAAAATAAAGACGATGAAATAATTGTCGCTGAAAATGTATCAACTGAACCCCAGGGTGGTGCACGCGCAATTATTTCTGGTTGGCAGGTAACAGATGGCCAAGGTAAAGCTTGTGAGGTATTTCGCAGTGGTGATGTGGCGCGTATTCATTTTGATATAGATGTAATGGCAAATATTAGTGAGTTACAAGCGGGCTTACTGGTACGCACAGTAGAAGGGGTGCCGGTGTTTGGTACTAGCACTTTGTATCATCAGCTTAATTATCTTGAGCCCAAACAAGGTCAGCAATTACAAGCCAGCTTTGAATTAGATCTCATGTTGTGCGAGGGCACCTATTTTGTGACTTTAGCGATTGCCGAGGCTATAAGTCATGCTGATATGGCCTATTTAGATCGTAAAACAGATATTATTATTCTTAAAGTCAGTGAACCTAGGGCTGTGAGTCACGGTATTGCCAGCCTGCCGACTAAGGTTAACTTGCAGCTAAAGGAGTGAGCATGAGTGCCTTATTAATCGTTACCGAGCATTATGGTTTGGGTGGTCTAGAAACCTACATTAATACCCAAGTTGAACAATTAACGGCGCAAGGCTGGCAAGTACACTTAGCATGTGGTGAGCGTTTTTCTGCCGAGCAGGCCGGCGAACGTTTTGCTAGCGTTACGCAGGGCGTTAATTTTTTAGAAGATGCTAGCCTTGAACAGCTAGTGGCGACGGTTGATGGGCTGCAAGACCTGATTAAACTGCACAATATTAGCACAGTGCATGCGCACCCTTTTACAACTCTATTGCCGGCCTTGCTGGCGGCTAAACTGCAACGCCTGCCTATGCTGGCTACTTTGCATGGCCCTGCTTCTATAACAGGATTTTATGGTCCTGTTTATAACTATATTTTAACGGGTCTTATTGCTCGTTTTGCCGACCGTTGCTTGGTGGTGTCGCCAGAAGTGCAACAATTAGCCAAGGCGGTATGTGGTGAGCATGGTTTGCAGTTGCATCCTAATGGTATTGCAGTGCCACACGCCCATTTGCGCGTTAACTCTAACCTCGCTGTAGAGCAAGACATTAATGACGATGCTGAGCGTAATCATGCTGAAGCTCCGTTAAACAGTAGTGCTGATGTGTTAAACAATACTTGGCTAGTGGTGAGCCGATTAGATGCAGATAAGGCGCCTGCCATTGTAGGGTTTGTTGCATATGCCGAGCAAGCAGGCATTGATAGCGTGCACATAGCAGGTGAAGGTGACCATCAAGATTGGTTAGCCAAACAGCTCGGCGATAAAGCTAAATTTTTAGGGGCTTGCCATCAAGTAAGTGAATTGATGCCGCGTTATACAGGCATTGCTGGTATGGGACGAGTGGTGTTAGAAGCGGTAGCCGCAGGGCGGCCAATTTGTTTACTGGGGTACGACGGTGTAAAGGGTATTCTTACTGAAGCTCAGTGGCAACAGGCGGCATTAGCTAATTTCTCCGGTAGAAATTTACCTATTATCTCTGCCGCTGAGTTTGTCACTCAGCTGGCAAGCTTAGCAGCCTTGCCCACTAGCTTGCTGGCCGAGCATGATGCCGATATGCTATGGCACAACTTTGCTGAGCAGATGGCAGAGTTAGGGCAAGAAAATTGCGAGTTTATTGATGATTTTTATCATGAACTCAAAGCGGAGTTAACTTTGAGGGGCCGTGGTGAGCTTGCTTATCTGCATACCCATGTATTATTGGATGTGGCTGGGCGTTTGTGGTCATCGCCGCAGTATTATCATCCGCAAGCTGCCGCGAGTTATGACTTTTATGCTCAGCTTCAGCGCCAGCAGCAGTTAGCAGGCCGTCAGCTAGAGCTGCAGCAAGGCCTACAAGAATTACAAGATTACCAACATCAGCTGTGGTTACAGCAGCAACAAAGTTTATTGGAATATTTTCACAATTTACAGTCTCAAATCACTGAGCAAGAACAGACTCGGCAGCGACAAGTTGAGTATCAGCAACAAAATTTATTTGAATATTTTCACAATTTACAGTCTCAAATCACTGAGCAAGAGCAGGCTCGGCAGCAACAAGTTGAGTATCAGCAACAAAGTTTATTTGAATATTTTCAAAATTTACAGCGGCAATACCAAGAGTTATATCAGCAGAATAGATTATTACAGCAACAACAACAGAGTGCACAGCAACAGCAAGTTGAGCTAAGACAGCAACTTAATGTGGAGGTTACTCATTTATTAGCAGGATCGGTGGAGCAGGTGAGTCAAAATATGAAAGTAGAGTTAGATCAGCATAGTTGGTTTAAACGATTATTGTTAGAGGTGGCGCGTTTGCCCAGTAATATGGTGTCATTTGTTCGCTTGTTTATACAGAGTCCTTCTAAAGCCGTGTACAAGTCGGCTAAATATGTTTATTGGCGCTTACCTGCCGAGTTGCGCGAACGCTTAATCGGGCAAAAACATCGTTTTTTACGCCACTTTGGTAAAATTCCGGCGCAAGCTGTACCCGATGCGCTGAATACTGAAGATCTTTCTTGGGAGCAGTTTAGCCAGCAGGTATTGGCGAAGCGCGATCAGTTTAAAGGTGTATTTGTTCAAGAAATAGTTATTGATTGGGATGTGCCTTTATATCAGCGCCCTCAGCATATTGCTTGTGCCTTTGGCCGTATCGGCTATTTAGTGATCTACAAAACATTGAATTTCTCTCATGACAATGTAAACGGTTTTAGAGAAGTATCTAAAAACGTTTGGCTAAGTAATGCGCAAGAAGTGAACGATATTCCCAGTGTGGTGCGCTCTTTCTACAGCACAGCTTATTCTATTCCGCCAGAATTGATTAAGAAAATCGATCCCACCTCTAAGATTATGTACGAATACATAGATCACATTGATCCTGCGATTAGTGGTGATGATGAAAATATTCGCCGTTTAATGAGTTTGAAAGACTTTGCTTTTAGTGGTGGTGCTGATGTAGTGGTGGCCTCGGCTAAAAAGCTAGAAGAAGAAGCCATTGCCGCAGTAGGTGCAAACAACGTTATTTTGGCACAAAACGGCGTAGACACTGTGCACTATCGTAATCCGTCTCATGCGCAGGTGGTTTTGCCTGAGTCATTGGTGGAGTTTAGAAGTAAGTACACAAATATAGTGGGCTACTTTGGCGCCTTGGCACCTTGGTTGTGGTACGACGTGGTGAACGAGCTGATCGCCAGCCGGCCAGATTTAGGCTTCGTATTTATTGGCCCTGACTATTACGGTGGAGCTGACCAGCTTAACCGCCCAGAAAACGTACTGTATCTGGGTACGGTTGATTATAAAGTATTGCCTGCTTATGCACGCCAATTCGACGTGTGCTTTATTCCGTTTGCGCCGATAGAGATTGCTCGCACCACTTCACCACTTAAGCTGTTTGAATATTTTGCGCTTGAAAAACCCGTGGTAGTAAGCTCAGAAATGCGTGAGTGTGTGGTATATGACGAAGTGTTTCATGCAGACAGTGTGGCTGGGTTTTCCGCTTGTATTGACCAGGCGATAGCAGTTAAAGATAACGCTGAATTTAAACGACGCATGGCTACTCTTGCTGATAGTAATGGCTGGGACAGCCGTGCCGAAGCCATGGCTGTGGTGTTTGATAAAATGAATAAAGTGGAACAATAACAATGAAAAAAATTATGTGTGTGATTGGTACACGACCAGAAGCGATAAAAGTAGCCCCCTTAGTGCATGCCTTTGCTGCAGCACCCGATTTTGAAGTGAGGGTGCTGGCCACGGCGCAGCACCGCGATTTATTAGATCAAGCCTTTGCCTTGTTTAATATTACAGCCGATTACGACTTAAACGTGATGACGCCAGGCCAAACGCTGCCTGAGCTAACGGCGCGCTTGATGTTAAGCATTGATAAAACGCTAGACGAAGCTAAGCCAGATATGGTGATTGCCCAAGGCGATACCACGACGGTATTTGTGACTTCGTTGGCCTGTTTTTACCGTCAAATTCCGTTTGCTCATTTAGAAGCGGGTTTGCGTACTCATGATCTATACTCGCCGTTTCCGGAAGAAGCCAACCGCGTGATGGCGGGTAAGTTGGCGTGTTTGCATTTTGCACCTACTGAAGTATCGCAGCAAAACCTGTTGCGCGAAGCCACGCCTGCTGAGCAAATTTTTGTAACCGGTAATACGGTCATTGATGCGCTGCTAACCACGGCTGATAAAGACTTTGAGTTAGGTTTTGATATTCCGGCGGATAAGCGCTTGGTGTTAGTGACGGCACACCGTCGTGAAAACTTTGGCGAGCCCATTGAGCATATTTGCCAAGCCTTGCTTGAGTTGGTGGCCACGCACCATGATATTTTTGTGGTGTTTCCGGTACATCCAAACCCCAATATTCGTGCGGTAACCGATAAGTACCTGCAAGGTCATGATCGCATTAAGTTGGTAGCACCGTTTGACTATGGCCCTTTCGTGAGTGCCATGAAGCGCTCTTACCTGATTTTATCGGATTCTGGTGGTGTACAAGAAGAAGCCCCTGCGTTAGGTAAGCCAGTCTTAGTATTGCGCCGCGATACCGAACGTCCAGAAGCAGTAACTGAGGGTGTGGTTAAGCTCATCGGTACCAATAAAGAAGACATTGTGCGCGAAGCCAACATTTTGCTCACCGATGCCAATGCGTATGCGGCCATGGCCAAAGGTGCTTCACCTTATGGCGATGGTAAGTCTAGCGCGCGCATTGTTGAGATAGTGCGCAACTATTTTTCTCAACAGACATCTGCCAAGTAATTCGTCGAGTGAAGCTCGTTTATTTGTCACCTGTGCCTTGGCAAAGTATTAGCCAACGGCCGCATTTTTTTGTGCAACAGGCGCTGGCGCAGGGCATAAGTGAGGTGCTGTGGGTTGAGCCTTATCCTGGGCGTTTACCTGTATGGCAAGACTTGATCCCCAGCCGCCATGCAATCGAGCCCGCAGGGCTTGATGCCTTGCCGGGCCTGACCGTGATCGGCCAGCGTTTATTGCCGGTTGAGCCATTTGCAGTGTTGTTTAATGGTTTAAACGGCCGCAAGCTGGCGGTGTTGCAGCGACAAATAAACGACTTTACCGCTGGTGAGCCAGCAATGTTAGTGATTGGTAAGCCCAGTCGCTTGGCGTTAAGGCTATTAGCTGAGCCTAATTGGCAGGAATGCTGGTTTGATGCAATGGATAACTATGCGGCTTTTTATCAGGGCTTATCGCGCAACAGCATGGCGCAGTTAGAGCAAGCAGTGGTGCTCAAGGTTGACAAGCTGCTGTGCTCTAGCCATGCCTTAGCCGATAAGTTTGCCAGCCACCCCAATATTCATTTATACCTTAATGCTACTGCAGATTATATGGCGCAGCCAGTAAGCGCTGAACCGCTGAGTATTGGCAGTGCGGCGCTATGTTTTGGTTATATAGGTACTATTTCTCAGTGGTTTGACTGGCAGTGGGTGATTGCCTTAGCCGAGCAGTTTCCAACCGCCACTATTAAGTTGATTGGTCCGCTTAAAGTGTTAAAGCCGCGGGATTTACCCGCCAATATTCAATTGTTACCTGCGGTCGCACACACTGAAGTACCCGCCTTGTTGGCTAGTTTTAATGCCGGTTTGGTGCCTTTTTTGGTAAATGAGATTACTCGCTATGTAGATCCGGTTAAGTATTATGAGTACGCCGCCGCAGGTTTACCGGTGTTATCGTCTGAGTTTGGCGAGATGCCTTGGCATGCGGCTAATTCACCCTCTGTGTATATGGCTGCCCTTCCTAAGCATGACGACATTACGGCCTTTTTAGCTAAACCAGTAACCGCACATGAAGTGACCTGGCAACAGCGGTTTGCGGGGCTGTTTGAGTGCTAATTTGCGCCATGTCGCGGTTGAACCCGCGGCTACATATGGCGCCATTCTGTAGGCGATGCTGTAGGCACTGCTTCAGCTGTGCAATATCGCGTAGCGATATCCCGCAATGCAGCTATGCTGCATCCTGCAATATCGCGTAGCGATATCCCAACTCCGAGCTCTTCCCACTACACTGGGTTGGTTCCGTACATGGGATGGCGCGTCGGGATGAACATGGCGAACAGAACCGGCGTTGCCGGTTTTCGCGGCTAAAGCGCGCGACTACATTCTTGCACCATGTGAATATTGGCGTTGCTGTTTGGCGGGGCGGAACAGCCACTCCGTGCTCGGATGTAGGCTCTGCTGTAGGCGATGCTGCATCCTGCAATATCGCGTAGCGATATCCTGCAATCTGCGCAAAGCGCTGTTTTTAAAGGTGACTGAATGAAGCTAGCTCTGATTATTCCTTGTTATAATGCCGCGGCTTATTTATCCACGCTGTTACCGGTGCTTGCTGAATGGCTAGGGCGTAATACTGCCGATCGCGAATTGTTGTTTGTTGATTCCAGTTCTAAAGACGGTACCGCAGATCTGTTAACTGCGGCTAACCTTGGCCGAGTATTAAGCGTAAATAGCGCTGACTTTGATCATGGTGGCACCCGTGCCTGGGCTGTGGAACAAGTGAGTGCCGAGGTAGTGGTGCTTATGACCCAAGACGCCTTGCCTACCAGTGCTGATGCCATTGATAGGTTAGTGGCCGCGTTTGTTAATCCCAAAGTAGGCGCAGCTTTCGGCCGACAGTTGCCTTATGAACAGTGCCATTTGTTTGGTAAGCATTTGCGCTACTTTAACTATACCGCGCAGTCTTATGTGCGTGCGTTAAGCGATAGCCCTCGCGTTGGCATTAAAACGGCATTTTTGTCTAACTCATTTGCAGCTTATCGTCGCTCGGCATTACTAGACATTGGCAACTTTAAAAATGGCCTTATTTTAGGCGAAGACAGTTACGCCGGTGGGCGCTTGTTGCTAGCTGGGTATGAGTTAGCCTATGTAGCCGAAGCTCAAGTATATCATTCGCACAGTTATACTATATGGCAAGAATTTAAGCGCTATTTTGATATAGGTGTGTTCCATGCCATGGAGCCGTGGCTGCTAACTACTTTTGGCAAACCTGAGGGGGAGGGGCTACGCTATGTTAAGTCAGAATTTGACTATTTGCGCAAGCAGGCCGCTTGGCAGTTATTACCGCAGTTTTTTGTGCGTAATACCATGAAATGGTTAGGCTATAAGCTGGGTAAGCAGCATAAACGCTTGCCATTACGCTTTCTGCCTATGTTAAGCATGCATTATCGCTGGTGGTCTGGCTCTTCTTCACCCTGCTATAATAGCGGTGCTTAAATTTTTAAGGTGCCTAAATTGCACAAACCCAAAGGTGTTACCGAACGTTATCCAGCTCAGATATTAGTGCCGCTATTAGATGGTTTGGCATTAATACTGGGGGCTGTGTTTGCTCACGCCTTGCGTTTTGGGCATGTAAATATTCATGACCGCTATTGGTTAGCGGTGGTGATTATGCTGCTATTAATCACTTTTATTAACAGCAGCATTGGCGCTTATGAGCGTTGGCGAATTACTCGTATTTCTAGTTTATTGGCCCGCCAATTTTTGGTATGGCTGTCGGTGGCCTCTTTGGTGGCGACAGTGGTCTATTTAACGCAGTCGGCTGATCGTTATTCACGCATGTGGGTGGGTGGGGCATTGCTCATTTCGTTTAGTTTGTCGGCTATGGTTCGAGTCGTTATTCAGCGACTACTACACAAAGCCCGCTTACAAGGCCGTTCATTGCGTTCGGTGTTCATGATAGGGCCTGGGCAAAATATCAAGCATGTAGGTCATGGCATGCGCGGTACGCCTGAAGAAGGCTATCGAATTGCAGGCGTACAGCGCTTGAATAGCACAGGTGTAGATGAAGATACCCTAAACAATTTATCGCGCCGAGTGGCGAACTCGGGCGCGCAAGAGGTATGGATTTGTGTGCCGTTAGAAATGGGCTCAGTAGTGCGCTCTATTTTTTATGCGTTGCGCCATCATACCGCCGAAGTGCGTTTTATTCCTGAGTTTAGAGATATGCAGCTGCTTAACCACCGTATGAGTGAAGTGGCGGGTCAATATGCCATTGATTTAAGTGTGACGCCTATGAACGACATGGCGCGCCTTATTAAGCGGCTAGAAGATATAGTCTTGGGCACCTTGATTAGCTTACTTATTTTACCGGTATGTGCGGTGATTGCGATCGCTATTAAACTTACATCGCGAGGCCCTGTGTTGTTTAAGCAGTATCGCACTGGGGTAAATGGTAAAACTTTTAAGGTGTATAAGTTTCGTAGCATGAAGCTACATCAAGAGTGCGCCGGCCAAGTTACGCAGGCCAGTAAGGGTGATGGTCGGTTAACCAAAGTAGGGACGCTTTTACGCCGTACATCTTTGGATGAATTGCCACAGTTTTTTAATGTGTTGCAAGGGCGGATGTCGATTGTGGGCCCTAGACCTCACGCGCTGGCGCACAATGAGTATTATAAAGATTTGGTTGAATCTTACATGAAGCGCCATAAGGTAAAATCAGGCATTACCGGTTGGGCGCAAATGAATGGCTTTCGTGGCGAAACTGACACCCTTGAGAAAATGGAACGGCGCGTTGAATTTGATCTTTGGTACATCGATAACTGGTCGCTGTGGCTAGACTTGCGTATTATATTTTGGACCGTAGTAAAAGGCTTTGTGCATAAGAATGCTTATTGATTAGACGCCGCCGAGCTAAACAGAAGACGGTGTCATTTTGTATGCGCGGCATGGGTGGTGACATGTCATTAAATTCACATGATGCAAGAATGTAGAGGCCGCTTTAGCCGGCCGATGGCGCGCAGCGGCATTTAATACCGTGAAACCGCGCCTTATTTAACACTGATATTTTCTGTGGGTTTTTTGTTTTGTTGCACAAAACCGTCCGGCTGAAGCGGCCTCTACGTGAGTTTAAGGATAAGTTAGTAGTGCAGGATAAAAATAAAGAGCTAGACCAACAACTAAAAGAACTCGCAGAGTACGAGTCTGCCCTCACCTCGGTACAGCGCTTTGCCGCAGATCCTGAGCGCTTTAAACGCTTAAGCTGTACGCTGGGCGACAATTGGCTGTTTGATTTTTCTAAGCAAAGTATCTCACCACAAGCTTTGTCGCTGTTGTGTGATTGGGCTCGCTCACAACGGCTTGAACCCCAGATAACACAGCTGTTTAGCGATAACCAGCTTAACAACACTGAGAAGCGCGCCGTACTGCACACGGCATTGCGCATGCCTGCCAATGCTCACCTTGAGCATAATGGCAAAAACGTGATCCCCGATGTGCAACGAGTGTTAAGCCAAATGCGTAATTTTTGCGCCCAAGTGCACAGCGGTCAATGGCGCGGAATTACGGGAAAACCCATTAGTCACATTGTGAATATTGGCATTGGTGGCTCAGACCTAGGCCCGGCTATGGTAGTGCGGGCATTGCGCGCTTATCAGCAACAATCGGTGCAGGTGCAGTTTGTGTCTAACATGGACGGTGCCGATTTAACCGCAGTATTGGCAGGCTTAGATCCTGAGCAAACCTTGTTTATCGTCTCATCTAAAACCTTTACCACAGCTGAAACCTTAACTAATGCGCTTAGTGCCAAGCGTTGGTTGCTTGAACGTTTATCTGATGGCGAAGAGACTGAGTCGCAGACGGTGTCTCATCATTTTGTGGCGGTAACCAGCAATGTGAGCGCCGCCGTTAATTTTGGTGTTGCGCCGGATAACTGCTTTGAGTTTTGGGATTGGGTTGGCGGGCGTTTCTCGTTATGGTCAGCAGTGGGGCTCTCTATTGCATTAGCGATAGGGTTTGAGCAGTTTGAACAGTTATTACAAGGAGCGTACTTGGCTGATTGCCATTTACGCGATACGCCGCTGGAGCAAAATGTGCCGGTGTTAATGGCACTATTCACCCACTGGAATAGCCGTTATTTAAATCTGAATACTGAGGCGATATTTCCGTATAGCCAAGATATGGCGTTGTTTGCGGATTATTTGCAACAGCTGGGCATGGAGTCTAACGGTAAATCGGTTGACCGGCAGGGCGAAAAAATCACCGAACCTACTTGCCCTTTGATGTGGGGTGCCGTGGGCAGTAATGGTCAGCATGCGTTTTTTCAGCTGTTTCATCAAGGTAGCCATGTGATTGCTGCCGACTTTATTGGTTTTGTACAGCCCAATGATGACTTTCCTGAGCATCAAACTAAGCTGTTGGCTAATTTGTTTGCCCAAACTGCGGCGCTGGCTTTTGGTCGCAGCCGCTCACAAGTAGAAGCCGAACTCAGCGCGCAAGGCTTAACTGTTGCAGAGATAGCCGAGCTGGCGCCTTATATGGTGATGGATGGTAACCGGCCAAGCACTACTTTGCTGTGTAAGCGCATAACTCCTTACAGTTTGGGTACTCTGCTGGCGCTATATGAACATAAAACCGCAATTTTAGGCATGCTGTGGAACATTAATAGCTTCGATCAATGGGGCGTAGAGCTGGGCAAAAAGCTAGCTATTCCTATCGCCAAAGAGCTAGCTACGGGCATTCCCAGCCATCAACATGATGCATCAACCAATGGCTTGATCGATCAAGCATGCGCTTGGGCTAAGCGCTGATTTATGTTCCGTAGAGGCCGCTTCAGCTGGCTGGTGGCGCGCAGCGGCACGCAAAATAGTCAAGTAACGCCATGTTCAAGAATGATTCCATGTTATATATCAGCATGGTTATTCGGTTTTTGTTTTGTTGCACAAAACCGGCCAGCTAAAGGCGGCCTCTACAGGGCCAGGTTTGTTTTGTAGAAGCCCTTATTTTAGGCAAAAGCAGCTGGCCGGTGACGCGCAGCGGCAGGTGGTTTTTATTATTGTTTTTTGGGTTAGCTTGGCGCTTGGCGCTTGGCGCTCGGCGCTTTTATTAAGGTTTATCCCATTCAACATTCAACATTAACTATTCAAGATTCCCATTTCGCGGGTATGCGCCACTTCACTAGCCTTGCGGTATTTTTAATGGGTGCCTTGACCCTGGTGGTAGACAGTGGCTACACCATAGGGCCTGTATTGTTGCTGTTAGCCAGTGTGAGCTTGTTGTGGCAGAGGCCGGTGCTAAATTTGCAAGCCGAAGATAAATGGTTGATGGCTGTGATTGCCGGTTACAGTCTGCTATTTATTGCCCAACTATTGTGGGAGGGTGCCGACTCTCGGGTATTCGACCGGCCCAGTCGCTTCTTATTTGCAGTTCCTGTGTTGTTATTTGTGCTCGCTTATCCGCCCAAGTTAAGTTGGTTATGGAGTGGGCTAGTGGTGGGCTCGGTATTAACGGGCAGCTGGGCCATTTGGCAAAAGCTGGTACTGGGTATAGACAGAGCTACCGGTTACACCTATGTGATCCAGTTTGGCAACATCAGCATGTTGTTTGGCTTGCTCTGTTTGGCAGGGCTGGGTTGGGCCGCAGTGCAACCTCACGCCAAGCGGTGGCTGCTCTTGCTATTAGTGGGCGCCGCCTTTGGTGCGCTTGCCTCGTTATTATCCGGTAGCCGCGGTGGTTGGATTGGCCTACCGTTTGTATTTTTAGTGTTGTATCGCGCTTATGGTAATTTACTGTCGGCCAAGTTACGCCTCGGTATCCTGGGTGCATTATTAGCCTTGGTCGCTTTGGTCTATGTGGTGCCGCAAACTGGGGTACAAGCCCGCGTGGCGCAAGGCTTTCAGGATGTTGAACTATATAAAAGTGGTGAAAACAAAGACACGTCACTCGGCGCACGCTTTGATATGTGGCAAGGTGCTGTAACGCTGATTGCGAAAAAGCCGCTGACCGGCTGGGGCTGGAATGGTTATTATCAAGGCATGCAAGACTTAGTTGATCAGGGGCTGGTTATTCAATTTGCCGCTGATAATCACGCCCATAATGAGTATTTAGATAACTTTGCCCGTCGCGGAATTTTAGGCTTGCTCTCTTTGTTGGCGCTATATTTGGTGCCGTTACGTTTGTTTGCTAAACGCTTAACCGCGCCTAATTTAGAATTACGTGCGTTGGCTACCGCTGGCGCTATTTTACCGGTAGCGTTTATGGACTTTGGTTTGTCGCAGGTGTTTCTTGGTCACACCAGTGGCGTAATGGTATACGCCTTCTGGTTAGCCGTGTTATGGGGCACTTTAAGAGCGTATGAATCCACGCCGCGGAGTATTTAATGGAAGCTTAAGCCCCCAATTATGACGGCTAAATAAATGGATAAGCTAAAAGCAAAATTTACGCTCTGTCCATTTCCTGATGACTGTTAGATGCTTAGTATTTATACTGGGTTTTCGCTAATTTTTTATAGCTAAAAAATTAGTATCAAGTAAGTTTCTAGTTATAAGCTAGTAATGCTTTATTTTTTTAAATGGAATAATTAAATGTCCTCTAGTTTGTTAAGAAGGTATCGTCCAGATATTGATGGGTTAAGGGCGGTAGCTGTATTAGCCGTTATAGTCTTTCATTTTAATTCAAGTTGGCTACCTGGCGGTTTTGTTGGTGTCGATATATTCTTTGTTATTTCTGGGTATTTAATTACTGGAAACATATTGAATGATAATGCTAGTGAAAAAGGGTTTTCTTGGAAGGAGTTTTACAGAAAAAGAGCATTGCGTATTCTTCCTGTGTTGTTTTTTGTTGTTTTTGTTACTTTTTTTGTAGGTAATTTTATTTTATTACCTCAAGACTCTTTAGACCTAACATACTCTTCCTTAGCAGCCGTATTTTCTTCTGCAAATATATATTTTACATACTTTCTGGATGTAAGCTATTTTGCTGATGACAGTAGCCATAAGCCGCTATTGCACTTATGGAGTTTAGGGGTCGAAGAGCAATTTTATTTTATCTGGCCTTTGATCCTTGTTTTTTTTATAACTAAGGTTAATCGAGTATCTTCTTATGTAGGGTTTCTTGCAATTATAGTATCGTCATTTGTGATGGCTGAAATAATGCTGCAGGTTAATCCTATGTTCTCATATTACATGTTACCAACAAGAGCCGGAGAGCTGTTAATTGGTGGTGTGTTTTCATATGTGGTTTTTAATCATAATGTAGGTAGATTTCTAGGAAGCGCTGCCTCTAATTTTTTAAGCTTAGTAGGTGCTTTGTTAATTATTTATAGTATGGTGTTTTTGGACTCGAGTAAAAACTTTCCTGGAATAAATGCGTTGTTACCAACGTTAGGTGCAGGACTTGTTATTTTATCCGGAGCATCTAATAAAATAGTAATAGTAAATAAGTTGTTGTCATTTCGTTATGTGGTGTTAATAGGTTTAATTTCATATTCTTTGTATTTATGGCACTGGCCAGTTTTAGCTTATTATCGTTACATTTTTGGTAGTGTTGATGGTTGGATTCAGTTACTTTTAATCTTTATAATAGTAATGCTATCTATAATTAGCTATTTTTTTGTAGAGAAGCCAACGCGTAAGCTCAAGATGTCATTTAAAAAAGTAATGTTTCGCGGTGTTGGTGCTCCTGCTTTTGCATTCTCATGTTTAGCTGTAGTTGTTATTTTAACTAAAGGCTTCGGGACTTATTATTTTGATAATAACTATAAAGCAACGATAGAACAATTGAAGCCCGACAGTCCAGCTTATGCTTATAATTATATATGTCAGAGTGTTCTTTTAGATGAAGATTACCTCAGTAGAAGAGAATGTATTATAAACTCAGATGTTGAGCCAACTGTTTTGCTGTGGGGAGATTCAAATGCCGCACATTACGTGGGTGTTATAGGAGCTATTGCTAAAGAAGTAGATTTTTCGTTTAGAAACATAGCTCATAGTTCTTGTCCACCACTACTAAATGGTGCTGGAAAATACATTCATGGTGACGCATTAAGTAAAAGAAGTTGTAAGGAATCTATAGAGTTAGTTAAGAAAAATCTTGGTAAGTATGAAGTTATTATTATAGCTGCAGCGTGGGATACGTATTTTAGTAATAATCAGGATTTAATGTCAGATCTTAATGATACTATTCTTTTCTTGGAGAAAGAAGGTAAGAAGATCATTGTCGTAGGCAATGTCCCGATCTTCGCGAATGTTGATAAATCATGTAAACAAAAAAGTATAAAAATATCAAGTGTTGAGTGTGAGGGGGATAAGCCAGTATATACAAAGTCAATAGCTAACCCTGCTATCGAAAAGTTAGTTTCAACGTACGTAACGGTAAACTATTTTGATATCTGGGAGTATTTGTGCGAGGGTGAACTTTGTTTTAATTCTTTAGACAATAGGTTAATATATTTTGATGGCTGGCATTTAAGTATGTCTGGCAGTTGGTATCTCGGTGAGTATATAGTGAATGATTTTAGCATCCCGGATGCGTTTAAATGGCTAGGCAGAAAAACCCAACCCCTTTCAAATGATATGTAACCAGATGCAGTAACCGTTGGGATGAATTAGCGTATGTATAAATTTTAGGGTGTTACTTGTTTTTAATTTCATCCTTGTTAGTGGTATTAAAGTTAAGCACTTTTGTTACTGTTAATATGGTGAGGCTGTCGTCAGTTCTGACTTTTATTGGTAAGTATTCATTTGGTGCCTATCTTGTGCATGCGTTTATATTGAACTTTACTAATAAATTCGTTGTTGGTTTTGTTGGAGAGGTTAATGTTTATTTGTTACTCTTCACGTCCTTTGCTTTGTGCTCTTTGCTAAGCATATTTATATTTTTTTTGATTAGTAAAATTAATATCCAAGTTGGAGAGTCTGTTGTAGGTAAAGTATGAGTCTATTAAATAAATTAAGTACAATGTGAAGTTAACCTGAAAAATATAAAAGTCAGGGTCGGAACATCTCTCTTTAGGTTTGATTTTGTCCATGACATCCGACGTCGTCGGATGTAGCAGCTAAAGCAGCTACTACAGAATGGCGCCATTTATAGGCGTGCTTTAGCTGCGTATTTACGTTAAGCATTTTTCATCTTAAATTTCGCCTTGTAGATTAGGATATTATGCAAATTTTTCGGGCCCATTGGTTGGCTCCTTGGTTTAATCATCCGTTTTTAGCCAGTGAGCTGTCGGCTACGGGCTTGGTGTTACACCTTAAAGGTGAGCGCCAAGCGTTGGCGTGGCAGGAGATGTTAGCACCGCCGAGACTAGTGCAAGGACGGCGTTTGTATCGCTTGCATTTAAGCTGTGTCCAAGGTGATATTGAACTGGGTTGGTTGCCTAAAACCGTGGTCGAGCCGTTATATGAGGCGCTAAATTTAGCTTGGTATCGTTTTCAGGCGAAGCGTATTTTGCCGCTGGCGGAATCTTGCGTACGCCTATTAGAGCAAGGTTACTTACGCCAGTCTCGCTGGCAGCAGCTGAAAAAGCTGTTAGCGAAAGCACGTAAAGTTCACGGCAATCTTGATTGGTTAAACTTAACGCCGCCGACGGAGTTAAGCGATCGCGAAGCCGCCGCTTTGGGCTTAATGGCCACCTTAATAGCGGCCGATGACATTTGGCGTGAGCAATGCGCTGAGGATTACTGCCAGCAGATGCTAAGCGATTATAGCGAGCTATTTGACACCATAGAGGCGCATCCGCTGACCGAGGCTCAGCGCTTAGCCTGCGTGGTGGATGAAGACCATAATCTAGTGCTCGCGGGCGCGGGTTGCGGAAAAACCAGCGTAATGACGGCGCGCGCAGCCTTTTTGGTGGCCTCTCAGCAAGCCGAGCCGGATGAACTGCTGTTATTGGCGTTTGGTAACGAGGCGGCCAGTGAAATGGCTGCGCGTTTGGCACAGCAACCCAGCACTCAAGCCGTTAAAACCAGTACCTTTCATGCCTTAGGCTTAATGATTTTGAGTAAGTCTCAAGGCCGTACGCCTGCTTTAAGCCCCATGGCACAGCAAGATAAGGTGCGTATACAAGCACTTGCTCGGTGGCTGGAGCAGTTATGTGATGATGATGAAGTTTACGGCCAACAGCTGCACGATTGGTTACGGCGGCATCGTTTTCAAGTGCTGCCCCAGCCCGATTATAATCGGGTGGCGCGCGAGTGGGCGCCCATAGTCGCAGCGCTGAAACTCTATGGCGAGCCCGACCCGAATGGTCTAACGCCTGCGCTTGCTGAGCAGCTCAATTTAATTTTGCCGTTATTGCATTGTTATCAGCAAGAGTTAGCAGAGCTTGGCCAGATTGATTTTGACGACATGATAGAGCAAGCCACAGAGCTGGTGCGCCAAGGGCGTTTTGCGGTGCCGTGGCGCTATATTTTAGTGGACGAGTTTCAAGATATATCGGCCCCCCGCGCGGCACTGTTGCAGGCATTGCGTGATGCGGCGCCTGAGTTATCGTTATTTTGTGTGGGCGATGACTGGCAGGCGATTTATCGTTTTAGTGGTGCGGACGTTTCTTTGACTACGCGTTTTGCCGAATACTTTGGTGCCACTCGTATTACTAAGTTGGATAAAACCTTTCGCTTTAACAACCAAATTGAGCAAGTAGCCAGCCGCTTCGTGCAGCAAAACCGCGAACAATTACCGAAAGAGCTGAATACTCACGTGCGCACCAGCTCGCCGAGCGTGCATGTGTTGCCCGTAGACAGCAACAGCCAAATGGACTCTATTAGCCGTTTGTTAGGCCAAATAGCTGCTGAGCAGCCCGAGGCTTCGCTTTATATTTTGGCGCGTTTTCGCTTTAGCTTGCCTGATGAGTCGCAGTTAACGGCGTGGCGTCGGCGTTTCCCCGGCCTTACTATTGCCGTGCAAACCTTGCACGGTGCCAAAGGCAAAGAGGCGGATCATGTGATCCTGTTAGGTTTGAGCCGTGGGAAATATGGCTTTCCGCCGGAGCAAAATGCCACCGCGCTGCTGGATTTATTGTTACCGGTCGCAGAAACGTTTCCGTACGCCGAAGAACGCCGGCTTTTGTATGTGGGCTTAACACGAGCCCGCCAACAGGTATTCTTATTGGCAGATCAGCAGATCCCCTCAGTGTTCGTGAAAGAACTCACCGGCGGCGGCTACCCCGGAGTGAGTAAATGGGAGTAGAGCGCTGGTGGCGCAGAGCGGCACGTTAAATCTGTGCATAAGAACCTGTTATACAGATTTTCGCTTGGTAGAGGCCGCTTTGAGCGCGCCGGTTTTGTGTAACAAAACTAAAAACCTAACAAGTGCCGCTACGCGCCACCATCCGGCTAAAGCGGCTTCTACAACAATACTCGACCTGGTGGTCGCTGGGCGCCGGTGGATGTGGAAGCATTCGTGAAATATGTGAACATCGGTGCCGCTGTGTAATGGTGGTTGATTAATGGCTCTTCATTCAACATTAAGCATTCAAAATTCAACATTGCCCCAAGGGCGCTGATTTTCCCTTTTCGTTTCGTATGCTGTTAAACTGCGAACTTTTCGGGCTAAGCGTTTAATCTGGCCCAGCCTTATCCACCGGCTTAAGCCCAGTAACAGGAGTGGCCACACCCGTGCCCGATAGTCAGCAAGTAGCCTCAAACTCGTCTTCTTCTCGCTCTGCCTCCTCTACTAAACCTGCCCTTTGGTCCAGTCGTTTCGTGTTTATTATGGCGGCGGTCGGCTCGGCCGTGGGCTTGGGCAATATTTGGAAGTTTCCTTATATTACCGGAGAAAATGGTGGCGGCGCTTTCGTGCTGGTCTATTTGGCGTGTATTGCCATTATCGGCTTGCCGCTGATGATGTCAGAGGTAATGCTTGGCCGGCGCGGTCGAAAAAGTCCGATTGGCACCATGGAGGCGCTAGCGGCGGCAGAAGGGCGTCATAAAAACTGGGTGGGTGTGGGTATGATGGCCACGCTGGCGGCCTTTTTAATTTTGTCGTTCTACAGCGTGATCGCCGGCTGGACTATGCCGTATATCCTCTCGGCGGTAAGCGGTGGCTTTAATGACATTAGTGCAGATAGCTCGGGCGAGCTATTTGGTCAGCTGTTAGCCTCACCCGGTCAATTGCTGCTGTGGCATACGGTGTTTATGGGGCTGACTGTTTTAGTGTCGGCGGGGGGCGTGCGCCATGGCCTAGAACGCGCCGTCACTAAGTTAATGCCCGCACTGTTTATTTTGCTGTTGATCTTGGTCGGTTATGCCAGCACCACCGGCTATTTTGGTGAGGCGCTGCGCTTCTTATTTAAGCCTGATTTTTCTGCTCTGACTGCCGAAAGCGTATTGACGGCCTTGGGCCATGCCTTTTTTACCTTGAGCTTGGCCAGCGGTGCCATGATGGCCTACGGCGCTTATTTGCCGCAAAACGTATCTATTGCGCGCACGGCGGTGGTGGTGGCAGTGATGGATACGGGCGTGGCACTGTTAGCGGGCTTGGCGATTTTTCCCATCGTATTTGCCCATGGTTTAGCCGTCAGTGAAGGGCCTGGGCTGATTTTTGTGACCTTGCCGGTGGCCTTTGGCCAGATGCCGGGCAGTGGCTTTTTTGCCACGCTGTTTTTTGTATTGCTGCTGTTTGCTGCCTGGACTTCGTCTATCTCTATGCTGGAGTCTTTGGTGAGTTACCTCAATGAAAAGGGCGTGAGCCGAGTTAAAGCTGCTATCGGTGGTGGTTTTGCCGCTTGGTTGGTGGGCATTACTACTTTATTGTCGCTGAACGTTTGGTCTGATTTTACACCGCTAGATAGCTTCGCTCGCTTTGAAGGTAAAACCCTATTCGATTTATACGATTATTTAACCGCCAATATTATGATGCCGTTGGTGGCCTTTTTGATTGCGGTGTTCGTGGGTTGGAAGATGAAGCCAGAACACTCAAAAGCCGAGCTCGGCGCTTGGCACAAGCTGTGGTTCCCTGTGGTGCGCTATCTCACGCCCATCGCCTTGCTGATCGTATTTGCTTTTAATTTGCGTTAGGGAAGTTTGATTTAGTTTTGCTGCGCTGCGCAACTCTTTACCTAAGACACCAGCTGGCTAAAGACGGCCTCGACGGGGACGGTGGTTTTTGGTTGGGCTCGGTATTTGGCGCTGTATTTAAAACATCCAGCTACGCTGGCCCGGCGAACAAGTTGCCGGCTACAAGAAACGATTCTGTTGTAGGTGCCTGTCTCTTTGGTGAAGAGAAGTTCGGTACGGTCTTAGCGCTTGGTTTTGACCCTGTAGGTGCCCGTCTCTTAGGTAAAGAGGACTTCGGCACGGTTTGTTTTATCCCTAAACCTTAAAATAGCCAGCTGCGCTGGTCCACCGACCTCTTTGTATTCAAACAAGTAGCGGCTACAAGAGACGATTCTGTTGTAGGTGCCCGTCTCTTTGGTAAAGAGGACTTCGGCTCGGTCAGTTTTTTGATTTAAACCAGCCAGCTGCGCTCTTTGTATTCAAACAAGTAGCGGCTACAGGGACGGGGGGTTGTGGGTGGACTTGGTACTTGGCGCGATAATCATGGTTTGAGTTATGATTAGTGAGTGCTGCAGCTGAGCATATTTATGACTAGGCTCACATTAAAGTTGTAATTTTCTGCCATCTTTATTGTTCTACTATTAGCTACTTTGCCTGCGGCAGTTAACCGCTTTATCGCCCTTCAAGGAGATATTATGGACTTAGATGCTGCCATGCTGTCGCGGATCCAATTCGCCTTTACCATCAGCTTTCACATTATTTTCCCTGCCATCACCATAGGTTTGGCCACCGCCATCGCGATCTGGGAAGGCATGTGGCTAAAAACCCGTAATCCGGTTTATTTTCAACTCGCTAAGTTTTGGATCAAGCCCTTCGCCATCACCTTTGGTATGGGCGTGGTCAGTGGCATTGTGTTGTCTTATGAATTTGGCACCAACTTTTCGAAGTTTTCCGAGCTGGTTGGCCCGGTATTAGGGCCCTTGCTGGCCTATGAAGTGCTCACGGCGTTTTTCTTAGAGGCCGGCTTTCTCGGCATTATGTTGTTTGGCTGGCAGCGCGTGGGTGAAAAGCTGCATTACTTTGCCACTTGCGTAGTGGCGTTCGGCACTTGGGTGTCGTCGTTTTGGATTATTGCCGCCAACTCTTGGATGCACACCCCAGCCGGCCACAAGATAGTAGAGGGCCGCTTTGAAGTGGATAGCTGGATGGAGGTTATTTTTAACCCCTCTATGCCGTACCGCTTAGTGCATATGCTGCTGGCGGCCATGCTCACCGCGACTTTCTTAATTGGCGGCGTGAGTGCTTGGTATTTACGCAAAGACCGAGACGTGGCGTTTGCCAAAAAAGGCTTATCGATGGCGCTATGGGCCGCTCTGGTGCTGGCGCCTTTGCAGGTGATAGTGGGGGATTTTCATGGCTTGAACGTCAAAGAGCATCAGCCGATTAAAGTGGCGGCCATGGAAGGTATTTGGCCAGAAACTGAAGCCGGCGCGCCGTTATTGCTGTTTGCGATTCCGGACATGGAAAACGAAACCAACCACTTTGAAGTGAAAGTGCCTAAGGTGGCTTCCTTAATCTTAACCCACTCACTGGACGGTGAGATACAAGGCTTAAAATCGGTGCCGCCTGAAGACAGACCTTATGTGCCGCTGATCTTTTTCTCGTTTCGGATCATGGTGGGCTTAGGCATGCTGATGGTAGCGGCTGCCGTGTGGGGGTTATGGTTGCGCCGTAAGCACCCGCAGTTTGAAAATAAACCCTTTTTGCTACTGATGAACCTGATGATCCCCACCGGCGTTATTTGTACGCTAGCGGGCTGGTATGTAGCCGAAGTGGGCCGCCAACCTTGGGTGGTGCATGGCTTAGTGCGCACCATGGATATAGTGACGCCGCTGCCGGCGGAGCGGGTGCTGTTTTCATTGACGCTGTTTGTGGTGACTTACAGTACTTTACTACTGGTGTATCTGTATTTTATGGCCAAGTTAGTACGTAAAGGGCCGCCGGATTTAGCGCGATTAGAGCAACATATGCTAGACGTTAATGCACCCAGCTTCGCACTTGAGTGGGTGAAAAAACTGCAACGCGAAGTGGTGGAGGATTAATATGGATCTGGCGCTGTTTTATTATTTATTACTGGGCTTTGCGGTGCTGATGTATGTGGTGCTGGATGGCTTCGATCTCGGCCTCGGCATTTTGTACCCTTGGTTTAAAAGCGAGGGCGAGCGCGACCATATGATGCGCTCTATCTCCCATGTGTGGGACGGCAACGAAACCTGGTTGGTGTTTGGGGGCGTAGTGCTGTTTGCGGCTTTCCCAGCCGCTTATGCAGGCATTTTATCCACCATGTATACGCCCATTATGCTGATGCTGATTGGGCTTATCTTTCGCGGCGTGGCCTTTGAATATCGCTTTAAGTCTGAGCGCTCAAAGCCGCTGTGGGACAGCGCCTTCTTTTTAGGCTCGTCTGTGGCCACCTTCTGCCAAGGCACCATTTTGGGCGCCGTGGTACAAGGCGTGAAAGTAGGCGAGCAGGGCGCACTGGACTGGCTTAGTCCCTTTAGCGTGTTTACCGGCTTGGCATTGATGGTGGCTTACGCCTTGTTAGCCTGTTGCTATCTTGTGATGAAAAGCCGCGGGGATATTATGGCGCGCGCCGCTCACTTAGGCCGCAAGCTGGTGGTCACGCTAATGGTGATTTTAGCGATAGTCAGCCTGTGGACCTTAATTGCTAACACAGAGGTGCGTGCACGCTGGCTAGGCGGCATAAACTTTGTCTACCTAATGCCGCTGCCGATATTGAGCGCGCTGTTTGGCTGGTTGTTGTATCGCGACTTAGACGGTCAACCTCATGAAACGCGGCCGTTTTGGCTGGCGGTGGGCTTGTTTATTTTAGGCTTTGCCGGTTTGGTAGTAGGTTTATTCCCTTACCTGATCCCGCACCAGTTAACCTTCTGGCAGGCCAGCGCGCCAGATTCTAGCCTGAAATTTTTATTGCCCGGTATCTTCATCTTCTTGCCCTTAATTTTTGCTTATACCTTGTGGGGATATCGTATTTTCTCGGGCAAGGTTGAAGACTTTGAAGAGGGTTATTAACGGATGGCGATTAAATTATGGCTCGTGAATAATGAATAAGCAGAAAAACTGGTTGTGGTTTGCCGCGCTCTACCTAGGCGGTGTGCTACTGCTCACCCTGTTTGGTGGCGCCATTAAGTGGCTCTTGTCTGGCTTGTAGCTGGGATTGCAGTCGGCTTAGCTCTATTTAATCTGCTGTGTAAAAGGCCTCTTCGGAGGTCTTTTTTATTAGCATTATGCAGTCTTGCCGGGCTTGCCCCGGTATCTCGTCTTTATATATTAAGGCTCTAAATCGAGATCCTGACCTGCGTCAGGATGACTACGAAGGGCTGTGCCAAGCGCCGTGCCTAACAACAGACACCTTACCCAAGAGGCCGCTTTAGCCGGTCGGTGTCGTGGAACGACACTAAGATAGTGGCGTACTCGTTGATCCTGCAGCAGATAATACAGCGCCGAGCTAAAGCGCTAAGCCACAGCGCCCACCACAGTCGTGGCAGATTATGTCGCGATTGAGAAGATTTGTCGGTTTGTGACCTGACTTTTGCTTAGAGTATTTACGAGCGTAAATCGTTACAGTTATTGTGTTTTTACTCTATTTTAAGGCCGCATTGAAGCTATATATAAGCAGATAGCGATGCGCCTTGAACTCAAGGATGAAGATTCTTATCTTTTTGAGGTATTTTGATGAAGCAACTAACTTCTCTCGCATTAACGTCCGTGGTAGCAATGACGGCTCTTAGCGGCTGTGCGAATAACAACGCGCCCAGTGAACAGCACCAGCTCACGGGCAGCTTATCTTATTTATCGCGCATTGCCTTAGCGCCCAATAGCGTCGCCGAAGTCACCATACGTGACACCAGTGTGGCGGATGGCAAGGTCATCGCACAGCAACGCATTGATTTAGATAAACAACAATTACCGATCCCCTTTACCCTTGAACTTAATAATCACAAGCTGGACTCAGGTACCTACAGCTTAAACGCGGTGATCAAAGAGCAAGACCAAGTGAGCTGGCGCACCGCTCCTATCGGTGTATCGGGTAAGCCAAGTGATACGGCATTGGGTAATTTAGAGCTGCAACAAGTGGCTGAATATAAATTTAGTACCTTGATGCAATGCGGTGAACAGCGCATTCATGTGGCCTATGATGATGGGCTGGCATTTTTACGCTTAGGCAACCAAACGCATACATTGGAGCAGGCAATCTCAGCCTCGGGCGCACGTTATCAGTTAGCCAACGACCCTAGCACCGAGCTGTGGAATAAGGGCGATAAAGCCCTGCTTAAGGTGAAGGGCAAGGCGTTTCCAGAGTGCCAGTCTTATAGCAACGAGTCTAATAACCAAGAGTCAGATGCCAACGCCATACTGCAAAGTAGTGCTTGGCAGGTGACCAACCTCAATGGCGAAGATGTGTCTGTGCCTGCGGGTGTTGAAGGTGACAGTGACAGCGAAGGCAGCCTAAACTTTGGCGACGACGGCCGTGTGTTTGGCCGTGCCTTTTGTAACAGTGTTAATGGCAGTTATCAGTTACAAGGCGACAAGTTGAGCACTTCTCAGTTAGCCGGCACCATGATGATGTGCACTGATGCGCAGATGAAAAATGAGCGCACCATGCTAGATGTACTGGGCCATGCGAAGCGCATTGAGTTTAATGCCAGCGGTGAGTTAATTGTCTTTGCCGAAGACGGCAGAACCCTAACCGCACGCTAAGCATTGATTTGTTATTGGTAGAAGCCGCTTTAGCCGGCTGGTGGCGCAGAGCGGCACTTGTTAGGTTTTTAGTTTTGTTGCACAAAATTTAAGATAAAAACGGCCAGCATCTGCTGGCCGTTTTTTGGTCGGTGCTGTACTTATGCCGTTTTCCTGATGCACATCAGGATCTCGGTTTAGGTCTTTAAAGCGTAAAAACGAGATCCTGAAACAAGTTCAGGATGACGGCCAAGGGCACAGACCAACAAAGAGCGGCGCCTTGGATTTAGCTCGGCGCTACTTATCGAACAATAAATCGGTGCGGGCGGCCATGATAAAGTCGTTGTGATGTAGGCCTTTGATGGCGTGAGTCCACCAAGTAACGGTGACTTTTCCCCATTCCAAGGTAATGGCCGGATGATGAAATTCACTTTCAGCCAGCTCGGCCACTTTATTGGTAAACGCCCACGCTTGTTTGAAGTTTTTAAAGTGAAAGACGCGCTCTAATTGCAGCTCGCCCTCGCGAGATAAGCACGCCCAGTCGGGCAGGGCTGGCATAAGTTCTACTAATTGCTCTTCTGTAACCTGTAGTGCATCAGGCTTACAGGCTGTGCAGCTTTGTTGGGCAAGTTCGGTCATGTGAGCTCCGTTAATAGATAGGAAGTAGTGAAAGGATAGGGCCGCGCCGAGCACCAAGAGCCCAGGACTTGTTAACTGTGTCCGTGAGTTCCTGTGCGTTCTGTGGCAGATGGATCTGGCTCTAAAATTTTAAAGACTAGAGCTATTTTTGCCACGGAAGAACACGGAACAATAGTGATCAGATCTGACAGTAACTATTAATGATAAGAGCCAAACACTAGATTGTCGGTAGGGGGAGCTCTTACCCATTCCTGATTACCCACAAAGCTCAGCCATATTTCAATAAGTTACAGGGATCTTCCCGTCTCATCCCTTATAGGTGCCCGTCTCTTCGGCGAAGGGACTTCGGCACGGTTTTGGTTTTATTTCTAAACCTCACAAACAGCCAGCGGAGCTGGCCAGCCGAATAAATTGGCTGCTACAAGTGCCAGACCCTTGGCCTTGGAGCCAACCGGGCAGTGAGAAAAAAACCGAAACATTGGGCATAATGGCTAAGGTTCATAAGTAATCAGGTACCCATTTAATATATTAGTCACTTGTCGAACGTGAACTGCGTCCGTGCGTTCCGTGACTCTCGTAAACAAAGAGGCGTTGCAAATAAGCTTTAAGGCTAGTTAACTTTCGTGATGTCTACATCAAATACCTGTGCCAGATAAGCCATGTAACCTTCGTCGTCGCTCATGGCTTTGCCTGGGCTGTCTGATAGTTTAGCTACCGCTTGGCCGTTACAGCTGGTCATTTTCAGCACTATGTTGATCGGCGAGTGGCTCATAATATCGTTGGTTAAGTGCGTGCCAATGCCAAAGGCGGGCTTGCACTGTTCGCGAAAACGCACATGCAAATCCAGCGCGCTGTGCATGTTTAGGCCATCGCTGTAGACGAAGGTTTTGCTGCGCGGATCTATATTGAGCTTGCGATAATGGGCCAAGGCTTTTTCGGTCCATTCCACCGGATCTCCTGAGTCTTGGCGCAGGCCGTCAAACAGCTTGGCAAAGTAGAGATCAAAGTCTCGCAGAAAGGCGTCCATGCCCACCACATCGGTGAGTGCTATGCCTAGCTGGCCGCGATATTCATGTACCCAAGCTTCAAGTGCCATCTTTTGGCTATCAATCAGGCGGGGGCCCAGTGCTTGAAACGCCTGCATAAACTCATGGGCCAAGGTGCCCACCGGCTTTAAATTCAAACGGCGCGCCAAGTCCAAATTACTGGTGCCGGAAAACTGCTCTGGCAGTTGCTTGGCTAATTCCATCACCACTTCTTGCTGCCAGAGCCGTGAATAGCGGCGGCGGGTGCCGAAGTCAGAAAAGCGAAAGTCTGTATATTCCGGCTGACTTTTGACTAATTCAATTTTGTCTTGCAAGCGCGCCCGCGCGCCTACCCAGTCTGGGTTTGGATGATGACGGCGGCAATACACTTCGCTGATGATCGCCAATAAGGGCACTTCATATAAAATGGTGTGTAGCCAAGGACCGTGGATTTTTAAGATCAGCTCACCTTTTTCGCAACTAACGTGAACAAAGCGTTGGTCGAGGCGAAACAGGCGTAAGAAGTGAATAAAGTCGGGCTTAATATAGTCGAGTTGGCCCAAGTAGCTCAGCTCATCTTCCGATAGGCGCAGCTGACATAAATGGGCAATTTCGGCCTCTATATCGGCGATACAGTCGCTAAAATCCAGTTGTTTATTACGACTGCGAAAGTGGTATTCCACTTCGGCGGCCGGGTGTTGATGCAACACGGTTTGCATCATGGTGAATTTATATAAGTCCGTGTCGAGCAAAGATTGGATCACATAATCTTGAGGGGTAGTTTGGGTCATTGGTGTGCTCCAGCTATTGTTTTAATTCTTATTTTGGCTCTTACTTTAACTCTTGTTTCAGCTCTGCAGCACTGAAAATTAAGTGCGCGCCTGCTTGCTGCATCTCTGTGAGGGCAAGGGCGGTTGAGTCTTCGGCCACGCCGCGGGTGGCGGCGAGATTGATCACCACTTTAAAGCCGACATTCAACAGCTGTAATGCCGTGTGGCGCACGCAATAGTCGGTGGCTAGGCCGCCAATTAGCACAGTACTGATGTTTTTAGCCTGCAAATATTCAATGATGCCGGTGCTTTGACGCTCGGCTAAGTCGTGGTAACAAGCGCCGTACGGGTGCATATCCGGCTCCACGCCTTTCCAGACAAAAAAGTCATAATCAGCTGGGTGCGGTAATTCGGCCAGTAACTCAAAGCCTTTGGTGCCGGGCACCGCATGGCTGGGCCAGCGAATATCCATATTAGGGCCTTCAACTGGGCTAAACGGTGGGGCTTGCTCGTTGCTTACCCACAGCGCTTGGGGTGAATGTGCATCTTTAGAGCCTAAACGCACGGCAGCAAACTGTGCTTGGGCGTTGAGCTCTGCGGCTATGGTATCGCCACCCACCACGGGGAGTTCGTTCGGGCACACGGGGGTAAAGGTATATTGTGCGTCGACGTCAAAACTGGCGACAGCTTCTTTAGTAGGCAGTTGCATTCCCAATCTCCTATTACTTCATGCTAAGGTTTAAAGCGATGAGCTAAAAAATCAGTTCAAGGTATGAGCTAAAGGTATTAATTAAAGGCATGAGTTAAAGCTAGGGTTAAAGTTGACCCTTGGCTCTCAGGTAAGCCATATTACTATTGTTTTGATTGAGTCTAGGGGGGATTTGGTTCAGTATCGCCCCATCTGGGGTAACTTCCCCGTTATCAGCCCTCCCCGTTATCAGCCAAAAGGTGAACAACATGAGCGATAGCCACCAGCAAAATTATCAGCGTTTTCTCGATGAAGTGACCGCAAACCACGTGATGTGGGGAGTGCGCTTTGGCGAAGAGTGGGTCGTTTGTGACTCGTCTGAATTTGAAGACACCGAAGTCATGCCGGTATGGTCTACTGAAAGTGAAGCCAAAGTACAGTGTATCGACGAATGGGCGGAATATGTACCTTTCGAGATCACGCTGGCCGAATTTTTAGAAGTCTGGGTAGAAGACATGTCTGAAGACGGCGTGCGCATTGGCCCTAACTGGGACGAAGAATTAGACGGCGTTGAACTCGATGTGTTGGAGTTGGTAAAAGCCCTGGCTTAATTACCACACATTTGGCTAACGGCCTGTTCGAGCAATCGAACAGGCCGTTTTTATTGGTGCCTACAGTGGTACGGTGGTTTTTGTAGGGGCCCGTCTCTTTGGTAAAGATGACTTCGGCACGGTCTTAGCGCTTGGTTTTGACCTTGTAGGAGCCCGTCTCTTAGGTAAAGAGGACTTCGGCTCGGTTTGTTTTATCCCTAAACCTTAAAATAGCCAGCTACGCTGGCCCGGCGAACAAGTTGCCGGCTACGGGTGACGGTGGTTTTTGTAGGAGCCAATTTATTCGGCTCGGTTTGTTTTATCCCTAAACCTTAAAATAGCCAGCTACGCTGGCCCGGCGAACAAGTTGCCGGCTACGGGTTACATTGGTTTTTGTAGGGGCCTCTGTTTACGATAAAAAGGATTCGCTCGGTTTGTTTAAGGCTGGGTGCTGTTCTTCACTGCCAGCTACGCTGGCCCGCCGAAGTCCTCTTTACCAAAGAGACGGCCGGCTACAGGTTTTTTCACCCTTTACAGCGCATCTTGTTTTTGCCCTTAATAGCGTTATCAGTAGTGTCAATGGAGGCTATATGACAGCTGTTTCTCCTCAGCAGGCTTATCAACAGGCATTGGCTGCGGGCTTTAAAGAAGACTCGGCGCAGTTGCAGGCGGTTGAGCGCTTGGAGCTGTGCTATCAACAGCTTATAGCTAATGAGCGTACCGTGCGCGGCGTCTATTTATGGGGGCCGGTGGGGCGGGGTAAGACTTGGTTGATGGACAGTTTTTATAATAGTGTAAATGAAGGCATGAATGCCGGCTTAAGCGTGCCTGCCAAGCGGCTGCACTTTCATCACTTTATGCGCTGGGTGCATCAACGCTTGTTTCAGCTGACCGGAAAGCCCGAACCATTAACCTTGTTGGCCCAAGAGCTGGCGCGCGAGGCCAGAGTCTTGTGTTTAGATGAGCTGTATATTAACGACATTGGCGATGCCATGTTGCTCAGTCGCTTGTTGCAGCAGCTGTTTGCCCAAGGCTTAGTATTAGTGGTGACCTCCAATCAGCCGCCAGAAAAACTCTATGAAAACGGCTTTAACCGCGAGCGCTTACTGCCAGCCATAGCGGCGATTAATCAACATCTACAGGTGTTAAGTGTGGATGGCGTTGAAGATCATCGTTTACACCCCGGCCTGTTACAGCAGCGTTTTTGGGTGGATCAGCCTCAAGCATTGGCGGCGATGTTTGCCGAGCTAGCGCCCGCTTTTGAGCAACAAGGGGAACCTAAGTCGAGACATGAGCAAAGTCATCAGCCAGCGCTGCGCTTAGGACACAGGGATATTAAGGTGGTGCAGCGCAGCGATCAGGTGTTGTGGTGCCGCTATGCGGATTTATGCGAACAGCCTTTAAGCGCGGCGGATTTTATTGAATTGTGTGACCAGTTCTCGGTGGTTTTGCTCAGCGAGGTGCCTCAGCTGGCTTGCACTCAGCCACTAGCAGAACAACAAGTGGTTATCGCGCGTGGTACTGAAGATGGCGTAAGCCAAGTGGCGGCAGGGGATCGTGAGCTGCCGGCGCTATCCCGGCAAGACGACGGCGTGCGCCGTTTTATTGCCTTGGTGGATGAGTGTTATGACCGCCAGATTCCCATTTACATAAGCGCGGCCGTGCCGTTGAGCGATCTTTATGGCCAAGGGGCACTGGCGTTTCCCTTTCGGCGCACCTTGAGTCGTTTACAAGCCATGCAATTGGCTCGTTTTGGTCAATAATTTTGTAGCTGGCAGGCCTTTTAGAAAGCTGCTTTTGCGGCCCAAAATTTACACATAACACAATGCCGAAGTCCTCTTTATCAAAGAGACGGGCATCTACAAAAGACGTGTAACTTGTAGCCGCCAATTTATTCGGCGGGCCAGCGTAGCTGGCTGTTTTAAAAACAGAGCAAAACCTTGTCGAATGCTCTTACCTACAATATGGAACCTAAAGCAAACGCCATAACCCCATAAGCAGCCACACCAACACACGTAAGCTGTACCAAGCGGCGGTGCCTAACCAGAGTAAGCCGCCACCCAGCCACAGCAGTAGCGCAATCAGGGTCGAGGTTAGTTTATAGATACTTTTACCGAGATCCGGTAACAGCCGCAAGCTGGCGCGAAAGGAGCCTTTTAAGCTGTCGGATAATTTTGCCAGCCGCGACAACTCTTGCACCGAGTCTGCATGGTGCAAGGCATCGAGCGCGCCTTTGCTGCTGCTGTTTTTGGCTATGCGGCGCACGCCACGGCCGCTTTTCAATAGCTGTTTGCTGGCGGTGGGCGACACTAGGCGCTTTGAGGCGCTGGCTAACTCGTCCAGCTGTACTCGGTTTAAGGTTTTAAGCTCCAGCTTACTAAAGCGGGCGCCCACTTCGCTGACCGCCTTAGGGTCGATGGCGTTTTTGGTGATGCGCGTCAGTTGGCGGCCCAAGCTCTTGTTCAGACGACCACTCTTGCGGGCCACTTTGACTAACGATAAGCCTACTTTAACCGGTGCTGCGGTGCCGCCGCTGGCCACCGTCATTACAGTCAATCCTAAGCCGGTTCCGGCTAGAGCCAGCAAGACGGGGTCGTGCTCCGGCCATGCCAGCGACTGTAATATCACATCGCGCACATCGCCAAACAAGGTGAAGTCACTGATGGTAGCGGCGGCCAAGCCAAGGCCTGAGTCGGCGCGGCCGGTGCTCATGCCCTGCCAGATATCCGCAGAGTTGCGCACCGTAGTGGCGCTCCAGGTTTCTTGTGCTGCCACTTGCTGATGAAACTCAGGCGCCAAGATCAGGCCTTGCTCATCGGCCAGGTTAAGTAAAGAGCGGGCGAGCTCAATATCTTGCTCACTCAGGGCTTGTGTAAGCTGGCGAGCATAATCATCTGCCGACAGCTGTGCGAGTCTAAAGCGCGTGAGCTGCAGTGAGTCTTTAAAGACTAAGATCTGCGCCGCGTCCCAGCCCCGAGGAATAACAGTGCTCGCCGTAGACAGCATGCCCGCCAGCATGGCGAGAAAAATGAGTCTTTTCAGACCGCGTAAAAAACGCCTCACCAACTTATTCGTGTTCGGTATTGCGATGGGCGGCGAGGTAGCTCTCGCCCAAGGCGGATAGGTATTGCAAGCTGGCTTCGGTAGAGGCAGACAAATTAGTGGCCGCTTTAGCGGTAACGCTAAGCATGCCTTTTTCATCACGCACCACTAAGTCTAAGGTTTCTAGCTTCAGCACTTTACGGCGTACGGTTTCTCGGGCAATGCCGCTGCATTCGGCCACCGACTGAATATTAATGGGTTGTAGCTGCACCACTTCTTTATCTGGGTGCATAAACTCTTCATAGCTCATGGTGGTGCTTTGGCGTGCGGGCAGGGTGCGTGAGCCAATAATGGCCAAGATCAGCATTAGATCAAGATCACCAAAAAATTGTTTACGTAGCACTATTAGCAACTCGCACAGTTCTTCTACATGAGCGGGATAAATATGGCCAAAATGGGTGGTGAGTTGCTGATAATTGAAAGGCATGGTTAAGCTCGTATCGATAAAAGAGAGGCAGCGCCCATTTTGGGCATAAGGCACGTTGTCTGCAAGCCATGTTTAACCGAGACTGTGAGGTTAAGGTCAGCCCGTTGGGGCGGCACGCTGGGATGGGTATGGCGTTGGGATGTTGCTGCGCAACATTGTGAAGCTAAAGCATCGCCTACATTCGTGCAGTATGTCGATCGCGCAAATGTCTGTATGGCGCTCGAATGTAGTCGCGTGTTTTAAGCGCGAAATCCGCCAGCGGAGCGGCCACTGATTGCGTTCCCACGCAGAGCATGGGAACGAGAAGAAACGAGAAGAACAAGCGGCGCTGTTTGGTTTAAGATTTTACGCCGTCATCCTGAACTCGTTTCAGGATCTCGGTTTATCTTGTATCCATGCCCGGCGTGGCTACGACCGCGTGGATATGCCCGCTCGACGCTCAACGCTCCGCGGTCGGTTTGGGTTTACTTGCGGTGAGCACTTAGTCATCCGAAAGCCTTGGCCGCAGAGCGGCCAGAGCTACATTCCCACACGGAGCGTAGGAACGAGAACACAAAATCCCGCCATTTTCCCACGTGACTCACTCTCTAAAACGGGTTGTGCTTTAGTTGCGACTGCGGGGGCAGTATTATGGCAAGCTTTCCAGTGTCCTTATGTTGGCACGACTCACGGCTTTGAACTTTATTTAACGGAAACTGCACTTATGTTGTTGATGATCGATAACTATGACTCTTTTACTTATAACCTAGTGCAGTATTTTGGTGAGCTAGGCCAAGAAGTCATGGTAAGGCGCAATGATGAGATCACCGTTAATGAGATTGCACAACTTAAGCTCGCAGGCTTGGTGATATCTCCAGGGCCGCGTACGCCTACTGAGGCGGGTATTTCGCTGGCGGCCATTAAAGAATTTGCCGGTCGGCTGCCTATTTTAGGGGTTTGTTTGGGTCATCAAGCTATAGCGCAGGCGTTTGGTGGTAACGTGGTACGGGCACAAAAAGTAATGCACGGTAAAACATCTCGTATTCGCCACACCGGTCAGGGGCTATTTCAGGACTTGCCAGAGCCGTTAACGGTCACCCGTTATCACTCGTTAGTGGTAGAGGCCGCCAGTTTGCCGAGCTGCTTTAGCGTCACCGCGTGGAGCCAGACTGAAGAAGGCGCGCGGGATGAAATCATGGGCATGCAGCATAATAGTTTGCCTATCCACAGCGTGCAGTTTCATCCCGAAAGCATTATGACCGAGTGCGGTCATCAGTTGCTGGGCAATTTCTTGCGTTTATTGGCGCGCTAAACTCAGCTGTGCTCTGGGCTAGGCTAAGTGAGTAGGCTAAGCATGAGGGATAGTGTTTTTCGCACATGTTTTTCAAACATAGGTATTTTATTACTGCACTTGGGTGTAGTTTTATGCAATATATAGTGGCGCTATAGCCTGTTTTTTGGTTGTTAACTGCTAACTTATGCAATATTTATGATTAGTTTTTCTGGTTGACGCTACTGACTTGCTGCTGTTGTTTATCGAGCTAGCTCACAGGTTGTGGTCATAATATCCGTATATTCACCTATATTTAACATTTACCGCTAAAGAATGGCGGTATTCAAGGAGTAAGCATGTCTGATATGGCAGTCACCCGCGAATTATTCGACCAAGTTATGGTGCCTAATTACGCTCCCGCCCAAATGATCCCCGTGCGGGGCTTAGGCGCGCGAGTGTGGGATCAAGAGCACCGAGAATATATCGACTTTGCCGGTGGTATTGCGGTCAGCTGCTTAGGCCACTGCCATCCGGCCTTGGTCGGTGCCTTGCGCGAGCAAAGCGAAAAGTTATGGCATGTCAGTAATGTGCTGACCAATGAGCCGGCGCTGCGTTTAGCGAGCAAAATGGTAGCGGCGACCTTTGCCGAAAAAGCCTACTTTTGTAACTCAGGGGCCGAGGCCAACGAAGCGGCCTTTAAGCTGGCGCGTCGTTATGCGCTTGAGCATTTTGGTGAGCAAAAAACACAAATTATTGCCTTTAACCAAGGTTTTCACGGTCGTACCTTCTTTACCGTGACCGTGGGCGGCCAAGCGGCATATTCCGATGGCTTTGGCCCTAAACCCGCCGACATCGATCACGTGGATTACAACGATCTAGCCGCGCTTAAAGCCATTATGTCGGACAACACCTGTGCCGTGGTGATGGAGCCATTGCAAGGCGAGGGCGGCATTGTCAGCCCCGATCTTGAGTATGTGCAGGCGGTGCGCGCCTTGTGCGATCAACATAATGCCTTGCTGATCTTTGATGAAGTACAAACCGGCGTCGGCCGTACTGGTGCGCTTTATGCTTATATGGACTTAGGCGTGACGCCGGATATTTTAACCAGCGCTAAATCACTGGGCGGCGGCTTCCCGATTGGGGCCATGCTAACCACCACCCAGATTGCCGCTTCGCTAAAGCCGGGCACTCACGGCTCCACCTATGGCGGTAATCCGCTGGCCTGTGCCGTAGCCGAAGCCGCCTTTGATACGGTGAATACTAATGCGGTATTAGCCGGCGTTAAAGAGCGCGAAACCTGGTATCGCGATGGCTTGAGCGCCATTAATGATAAGTATCACTGCTTTAGTGAAGTGCGCGGCAAGGGCTTACTGCTCGGTTGCGTGTTGACCGAGCAGTATCAGGGACGCGCTAAGGAGTTTTTAGATGCAGCCATGGATGAGCAGTTAATGGTACTGATAGCCGGTGCGAACGTAGTGCGTTTTGCGCCATCCTTGGTGATCAGCCACGCAGACGTAACCGAAGGGCTGGCCCGTTTTGAGCGCGCCGTGGCTAAAGTGGTCCAAGCTTAAGTTCAGATAAACCCATCTGCAACGGAAGAACGCGGAACGCGCGGAAAAGATCGCTAAGAGTGTAGAAGCCGCTTTAGCTGGCTGGTTTTACGCAGTAAAACTAAGTCCTTCGGCTTGTGCCTGAGCCAAACAATTAATACCAATCTGGAAAACTAATTGATCAGGGCCTTTTCGCTACGGAAGAACACTGAAAAATAGTGATCAGATCTGAGAATGACGCTAAGTAGTAAGAGTCAAACACCCTAGCTTGAATAGGAGGGGCCCTTACCATCGAAGCTCTTAGTCACTTGTCGCACGTGAACTGCGTCCGTGAGTTCTGTGGATTCCGTGGCAGAAAAAGCTTTTAATTTTTAGCTTTAATACCAAAGCGAGGCAATCGCCTCGCTTTATCAACTCGCGCTAATAAGGAGTCTGGCATGCTGGTGATACGACCTATCGCGCAGAAAGACTTTCCTACTCTCAAGCAGTTCGCTATTGAGTCTGGCCATGGCTTTACTTCGCTGCCGGTTAACGACGAATTATTACAACGTAAAATAGACAACTCATTGGCAGCCTTTGCTAACCGTGGTACGGCCAAAGCCGAAGGCTTGTATTTTTTTGTGGCCGAAGATGGCGAAACCGGTGAGGTGCTGGGCACTTGTGCTATAGACGCAGCCGTGGGGTTATCTGCTCCTTTTTATAATTACCTGCTCGGTAAACAAGTACACAGCTCCGCCAAGTTGGGCATTTATAATGTAGTAGAAACTCTGACTCTGACCAACGATTACACGGGCGTGAGCGAGCTGTGCACCTTGTTTTTGCGTGAGTCGGCGCGTGTTGGGCTGAATGGCCGCTTGCTTTCAAAAAGTCGGTTTTTGTTCTTGGCCGAGTTTAGTGAACTGTTCGATCATCGAATTTTGGCCGAGATGCGCGGCGTGTCAGACGAGCAAGGCCATAGTCCCTTTTGGCATTGGCTGCAAGAGCACTTTTTTACCATGGACTTTCCCACCGTCGACTACCTGACAGGCATCGGCCAAAAAGGCTTTATCGCGGATTTAATGCCCAAGTTTCCTATCTACGTTAACTTATTATCAAAAGCCGCCAGAGATGTGATTGGCATTACTCATAACAATACCCGCCCAGCTCTGCATTTACTGGAAGAAGAAGGGTTCACGTGGCGCGGCTATGTGGACATTTTTGATGCAGGCCCAAGTGTAGAGTGTGAGTTATCGCAAATTCGCTCGGTGCGAAATAGTAGACAATGCACAGTTAAGATTGGTGAGGTTAGCCAAGGGAACCGGCACTTGATCAGCAACACCCATTTCGCTGACTTTCGGGCCTTAATCACAGAGGTAGCTTTAGCTAGCACCGAAGATAATGAGCAGGGCTTGCCTGTTGTAACCTTGACTGAAAAAGTGGCGCACTTACTCAAGGTGACCGACGGCGACAAGGTGCGGCTAGTTGAACTGTAAACCGAGATATAAGCTGATAGCCTGTCTCTTAGTCACAAGTTTCTGTTGATTTTAATGATGTACTCTGAATAAGCGGATTGCTCGACCAGCACGCTGTCGGATACGCCGAAATAGAAATTTGTAGTTGCCATGTTTGTCATTTGTAGCTGCCAACTTGTTCGGCAGGCCAGCTTTGCTGGCTTTTTAAGGCCTAAACACAAAACCGAGCCGAATAAATTGGCTCCTACAAGAGCAAAACATAAAACCATGCTGAAGCCGTCCGTCTCTTCGGCGAAGTGGACTTCGGCAGTCCTGCTAAGCGGGATAAAGGCCAGCTACAAGGTAAAAATACGTGGCTATAGCAGTAAATCTGCCTACTTCACCTTTGCTTATAAGGCAAGAAAAAGATGTGATGAAGAGACAGGCTGATAGCTTAGGGCTTTCTAAGAGCCGTATAAAAGGAGATATTGAATGACAGATACTGAGCAGCAGGCAACAGCGGTTCAATATATTAACGGTTATTGGCTAATCGGCGAGGGCGAGGAGTTTAGCTCAATCGATCCGGCAAAAAATGTTGAGCTGTGGCGCGGTGCTGCCGCAAGCCTGAGCCAAGTGAACGCGGCGGTGGCGGCGGCGCGGGCGGCAAGCCCTGCTTGGGCTGAGCGCCCGCTTAACGATCGGCTTACCATTATTGGCCGTTATGCTGAGTTATTGGTTGAGCATAAAACCCGGTTAGCACAGCTTATTGCCCAAGAAACCGGTAAACCCCTCTGGGAAAGTGCCACCGAGGCGGCGGCCATGGCCGGTAAAATTGCGTTGTCAGCCAAAGCTTATGCCGAACGCACCGGTTGCACCGAAACCCCTTTAGGCCAGGGGCGGGCCGTGCTTCGCCATAAGCCTCATGGCGTGGTGGCGGTCTTTGGCCCTTATAACTTTCCGGGCCATTTGCCCAATGGCCACATAGTACCGGCTTTAATCGCTGGCAATACGGTGGTCTTTAAACCCTCAGAGCTGACCCCACAAGTGGCCGAAGCCATGGTTAAACTGTGGGAATTGGCGGGCTTGCCGGCTGGGGTGCTGAACCTAGTACAAGGCGAGGTGAATACCGGCAAAGCGTTGGCGGCACATGGAGATTTAGACGGTTTGTTTTTTACCGGCTCTTCACGCACCGGCCAGCTGCTACACAACCAAATGGCCGGCCATCCGAGCAAAATATTAGCGCTGGAAATGGGCGGTAATAATCCACTGGTGGTCGGTGAGGTGGCAGACATAGACGCGGCAGTACACACCATAGTGCAGTCGGCCTTTATTACCTCGGGCCAGCGCTGCACCTGCGCTCGACGTTTATTACTGCCCAAAGGCGAGGCGGGCGATCGTATTCTGGCACGCTTGCTGGTAGTAACTAAGGCTATTAAGGTTGGCTTGTACGATGCAGATCCTCAGCCCTTTATGGGCGCCATGATTTCGGTGCATGCGGCCAAAGCCATGATAGCGGCACAGGCGCATTTGCTGGCGCTGGGGGGCGAGTCGTTATTGATGCTCAAATCACTGCAAGCCAATACCGGCTTAGTGTCGCCGGGCATTATTGAGGTCAGCGCCATTAAGGAGCTACCGGATGAAGAATATTTTGGTCCGCTGTTGCAGGTGATGCGTTATGGCAATCTTCGCGAGGCGCTAACCTTGGCTAACAATACTCGTTATGGGTTATCAGCCGGATTATTGTCGGATTACCAACAAGACTGGGATTACTTTTTTCGCCATATTCGTGCCGGTATCGTTAACTGGAATAAACCCATTACCGGTGCCTCCGGTGCCGCCCCCTTTGGTGGTGTGGGCGACAGCGGTAATCACAGAGCTAGCGCTTATTACGCTGCCGATTATTGCGCTTATCCGGTGGCGTCCATGGAAGAAAACAAAGTCAGCATGCCCGACACCCTATCGCCGGGCTTACATTTTTAGTGCGCAGCTGGTGGCGTGTTTATGCCGTCATCCTGACGCACGTCAGGATCTTGTTTTAAAAGAATCAAGAAACTCTGCAACGGAATCCACAGAATACGCGGGAAAATTAAGTTGAGATAAGATCGACGAGTGATAAATGCTTGGGGTAAGACCTTAACCATTAAGATCTCTGTCAGATCTGATCACTATTTTTCCGTGCTTATCGTAAACAAAGAGTCGTGGGTTCCGTTGCAAAAGGCTCTAAGATCTTAAAGGCTTATCTGCAACGGAACGTACAAGACGCACAGCAGGCGCGGAAATATTAAGCCGAGATAAGGTCGACAAGTGACAAAGCCTTTGGGGTTAAGATCTTACTCATTAATTTTTTCAGATTTTATTTTTAGCTAGGCGATCGGCGCTGGGCGCTTTTTTTCTTAATTAAGGAGTTAGTGTAATGAAATTGGCATTTATTGGCTTGGGCGTGATGGGCTTTCCCATGGCGGCGCACTTACAAAAAGCCGGCCATCAGGTGTGCGTGTATAACCGCAGCCCAGAAAAAGCGGCCGCTTGGGCCGAGAGTAACGGCGGCAGCCACGCCTTAACACCGGCGGCCGCGGCCAAAGACGCAGACATGGTGATGGTGTGCGTGGGCAACGACGACGACGTACGCTCAGTCGTGTATGGCGATGAAGGCGTATTAGCGGGCATGAAAGCAGGCGCGCTGTTGGTGGATCACACCACAACCTCTGCCATGTTGGCGGAAGAGCTTGCTGCCGCGGCTGCAAAACTGGATCTGCGCTTTATTGATGCGCCAGTGTCTGGCGGGCAGTTGGGTGCCGAGAACGGTGCCTTAACCATTATGGTGGGCGGTACTGAGGCGGACGTGGCCGAAGCATCGCCGGTGTTGGCCGCTTACGGTAAAAAAGTGACCCGTTTAGGGCCGGTTGGATCAGGTCAGCGTTGTAAAATGGTGAATCAAATTTTCGTGATTGGTGCCGTACAAGGCATTGCCGAAGGTTTGATGATCGCGCAAAAGGCCGGCTTAGATATTCCGACCCTGATTGATGTATTAGGAGGCGGAGCCGCCCAAAGCTGGCAGTTACAAAACCGTGCCCAAACCATGAGTGAAGATAAATTCGACTTTGGCTTTGCCGCCCAGTGGATGCACAAAGACTTAGGCATTTGTTTAGATGAGGCGGAACAACAAGGATTGACGTTACCCCTGACCGAGCATGTGCATAAGGTGTATGAGCAGTTATTGGCCGACGGTTTTGGCCGTTGTGACTCGACCGTGGTTATTAAAGACTTAGTGGCCAAAGCGAAGTAAAGCCGCCCTAAACCAGCTGGGCGGTCGGAATTTGTCGGCTTTGAAGGGTTAAGCGCACAAATTTCATCAGTCGTACCCTCGGCCTCTAGTAGCTTATACAGAGCTCGGCTATGCTGGCTCTGTGTGGGCTGCCGCGCTTGTTTAACCGTACGCCTGTTAACTGATAGCTTGTTTAACACCGCGTTTTTTGGCGAGCGAGGGCGGCTTTTGAGTGGAATTATGTGACGCTTTTAGCAATATCTGCACAAAACAACGGCACTTGATGTAGCCCTTGATACAAAGGCTTTGCTTGAAGCCTAAATTTGAATAGAGTGGGTAACCACTTAATGCCAAGTGAGAAAGGATCCCCTATGAATAAGACTCAGCTTGTTGAAGCAATTGCCGCTAAGGCAGATTTAAATAAGGCACAGGCCAAGGCCGCGCTGGAAGAAGTACTAAGTGGTATTACCCAAAGCTTGAAAGAAGGCGACCCAGTACAACTGGTGGGTTTTGGTACCTTTAAGGTGAACCACCGCGCTGCACGCACCGGTCGTAATCCACAGACAGGTGCTGAAATTCAGATTGCTGCTGCCAATGTCCCTGCTTTTGTAGCGGGCAAGGCGCTGAAAGATGCCATCAAGTAATATCTTCTAAACCCGACTTAGGTCGGGTTTTTTCTCTCTCAGTTTGCTCTTTTTAACATAAACTTGTTATAACTAATGCCAGCCTGTTTCCTTTTCTAGGAGGCTCTGATGGAAGCCAATACCGTTCGACAAATGACCACACCCTGGTCCGGCGCCCGTGGTTTAACCACCGGCCTTATGTTGACTGAGGTATATCAGGATGTATGGACCGGTAAATTGCTGCTCTCTATGGGCATGCCGACCAAGATAGATACGCCCCCCCAAGTGATTTACCAGTTACAGTTTGATCATGTGTTTGGCTATCGGATGCTAGAAGGCGCCGACGTGTTGAACTTTATGGACGACGAAGACGAGGGTAGTTCAGACACTCAAATTCATTTGATAACGCCGTCGCGTTTTTTAATCTGGTTTCATCAGCAAAGCCAAGGCTTGCATCTGGATGATGATATTCAACATTATCGCATTGCCAGCTGGGATTATTGTGTGGATGTACTGGCGGGCCAAGTACCGCAGGTGCTGGTTAAGTAAACAGCTTAACTCCTTCGGGTAGCGGGAGGTTGTCAGCCATAAGCGTTCTTGTAGATACCGCTTTGAGCGCGCCAGTTTTGCGTAGCAAAACAAAACTTAAACAGTCTTGAACCTAAAAGCCATGAGCTAAGCAAAAAGAAAGGATGAATAAAAGATGAAAGGGTTTATTTTGGTGGCACATGGCAGTCGTCGTGAAGCGGCCAACCAAGAAATTGCTGATTTTACAGCCAGCGTGACCCAATCTATGGCGGCGCGTTTTGAGCTCATGGGTCATGCCTTTTGGGAGCTGGCCGAGCCTTCGCTTGAACAAGCCATCGACCTCCAAGTGGCGGCGGGTGCCACTGAGATTAAGCTGTTTCCGTACTTTTTGGCCCAAGGCCGCCATGTAGTCGAAGACTTGCCCTCTGTGTTAAATCAAAAACGCGAGCAATACCCAGATCTTAAGCTCACGCTGTTGCCGCACTTAGGTGCCATGCCAGGCTTTGCCGATTGGTTAGCCGAGCAGTTATAACGATCTTTGTACGCGGCTAACAGGTCACAATAAAGAGCCCCTTTTGGCTATACACTCCAAAGGGGCTCTTTTTGTTTGGCTTGGTGCTAGGCGCTTGGCGCTATTTTTGCCTCACGCCTCACGCTGCTAAGGCTTAGCTAAGTGCCAAACATCAAACTTGCCATCGCCAAATACATCGCCTGCGGCTTTGTCGTCTTTCCACAGATATAACGGCTGCTCTTTATAGCTCCACTGTAAAACGCCATCGGCGCGCTTAATAATGCCGTAATCCCCTTCGGCTTTATCCTTATCGGTAGCCATCAGCGGCGGCCAATTGTCGGCGCATTGGTCGTTACAGTTGCTCACGCCGGCTTGGTCTTTCTCAAACACATATAGGCTCATGCCCGCCTCATTAGTGAAGATCTCGCCCTCGGCGCTATCGGCGGTTTGTATGGGGGCGGCCAGCAGCGGCAAGCTGATGGCGAAAGTTAATCCTAATAAGGTTTTGCTAAACATTTTATTGCTAGGCATACGATACTCCTGTTGGCAAAAGTAAAACGAATGCAGTGCTCACCTTGCAGAGCTGCATTAACATCAAGAATAGGTGAGGAACAGGGTTTAGGTGATGGTGAAGAGTGAAGCGTAAAGGGTGATGAGTAAAAATACCGGTTGTTTCTGTAGAGGCCGCCTTTAGCCGGCCGGTTTTGCATAGCAAAACTAAAACCTAACAACAATACCGGTTTTGAACATGGCATTGTTTGGTGGTTCTTCGTGTTGCTACGCGCCACCGGCCGGCTTAAGCAGGCTTCTACAAAAGACAGCACCAAACAGCAACGCCGATGTGGGAATGGTGCACGAATGTAGTCGCGTGTTTTAACCGCGAAAACCTGCTTCGTGTCGCTGCGCGCCACCGGCCAGCTAAAGCGGCCTCTACGAGTGGGTTAAACACAAAAAAAGCCGCCATCAATGATGGCGGCTTAGTTTTTTTCTTTTTACGTATAGCGAGACGCGTATAACGTAAGGCGTGCTATTAAGTGCCTTGGTTTTCCCGCTCTATGGCGCGATAGGCGATGTCGTGACGATAAAACACCCCTTGCCATTTAATCTGTTCAGCCACCGCATAGGCATTGGCTTGCGCTTCGGTTACCGTATTGCCTAAGGCAGTGGCGCACAATACGCGCCCGCCTGAGGTAACCAGAGTGCCGTCTTGAAAGCTGCTGCCGGCGTGGAAGGTTTTGCTGATCGGCGTTTCGGCGGGGATATTGGTAATGGCGTCAAATTTGCGATAGCCATCCGCCGGATAGCCGCCCGCCGCCAATACCACACCCACGGCGGCGCGCGGGTCAAACTCAGCGGTCACTGTGTCCAGCTTACCGTTACAACCGGCTAAGCACAGATCCACGAGATCAGATTGTAAACGCATTAAAATTGGCTGCGTTTCTGGGTCACCAAAGCGACAGTTAAACTCAATCACCTTTGGTTGGCCGGCGTTATCGATCATCAGACCCGCGTATAAGAAGCCTTTGTAAACGTTACCTTCAGCCGCCATACCACGCACGGTGGGCATGATCACTTGCTCCATCACGCGGTCGTGGATTTCCGGCGTTACTACCGGCGCTGGGCTATAGGCACCCATGCCGCCGGTATTGGGGCCGGTATCGCCGTCGCCGACGCGCTTGTGATCTTGGCTGGTAGCCATGGCCAACACGTTTTCACCGTCGACCATCACAATAAAGGAGGCTTCTTCGCCATCGAGAAATTCTTCTATCACCACGCGGCTGCCCGCAGCGCCAAAGGCGTTGCCGGATAACATATCGTGCACGGCGTTTTCTGCCTCTGCCAAGGTCATGGCCACAATCACGCCTTTACCGGCCGCTAAGCCGTCGGCTTTTATCACGATAGGTGCGCCTTTTTCGCGTAAATAAGCGATAGCCGGCTCAACTTCGGTAAAGTTCTGATACTCAGCACTCGGGATATTCTGACGCGCTAAAAAGTCTTTGCTGAAAGCTTTAGAACCTTCTAACTGGGCCGCGGCCGCAGTGGGGCCAAAAATGGCTAAGCTTTCGGCGTCAAACGCATCAACCACACCGGCTACTAATGGCGCTTCTGGACCGACAATAGTCAGGCCAATCTGTTCTTGTTTGGCAAACGCCAGCAAGCCTTGAATATCTGTGGCAGCAATGTCCACATTCGTCAGGTTTGACTCTAATGCCGTGCCCGCATTACCTGGGGCCACGAATACCTGGCTGACGTTAGGCGATTGTGCGGCCTTCCACGCCAAAGCATGCTCACGACCACCACCACCAATGATTAATACTTTCATCAATTTTGTTCCTCAAAATTAGTAAAGCACTTGATAGCAGCTAGAGCTCTGTAACAAGCCACTCAGTCGGATTAGAGAGAGATAGGGGGTATCTCTAAGCCGACCACCACATAACAGGGATGTTATGTGTTTGAGCGTTACAGGGAGGTACTTGAAGCGTGTCGGTGTGAGATAGCGCTATCTCGATAACTCACACCCTTCAATTAACTCCGTTCTAGCTTCTTATCAATGGCGAAAGTGACGCATACCGGTGAAGACCATGGTCATGCCATGCTCGTCAGCCGCTTGAATAATTTCATCATCACGCATCGAACCACCCGGCTGAATAACACAGCTAATGCCAGCAGCAGCAGCGGCGTCTATGCCATCGCGGAACGGGAAGAACGCATCAGATGCCATTACCGAACCTTCAACCTGCAAACCTTCATCTTCGGCTTTAATTCCGGCAATTCTGGCAGAATACACACGGCTCATTTGGCCTGCACCCACACCAATGGTTTGTGCGCCTTTAGCATAAACAATGGCGTTAGACTTAACGTACTTGGCCACTTTCCAGCAGAACAACAAATCTTGTAGCTCGGCATCGGTAGGCTGGCGTTTGCTGACCACTTTAAGATCATGCAAATCGACCATGCCCTGATCGCGGTCTTGCACCAAAATACCGCCGTTCACGCGCTTAATGTCACGGCCTTGAGTTTTAGCCGTCCACTCGCCAGACACTAGCAAACGTACATTCTTCTTATCGGCTACCACCGCTTTAGCGGCGTCAGACACGCTAGGAGCAATAATTACTTCTACAAACTGGCGTTCAACAATGGCGTTGGCCGTGGCTTCATCCAGCTCACGGTTAAAGGCAATAATGCCGCCAAAAGCTGACGTCGGGTCAGTTTGATAAGCGCGCTCGTAGGCTTGCAGAATGTCGTCACCTAGCGCCACACCGCATGGGTTGGCGTGCTTAACGATTACACAGGCGGGCACATCAAATTCTTTAACGCACTCAAGGGCTGCATCGGTGTCATTGATATTGTTGAACGACAACTCTTTGCCTTGCAGCTGAATGGCAGTAGCAACAGACGCCTCATCAATGTCGTTTTCCACATAAAAAGCGGCGCTCTGATGGCTGTTTTCGCCATAGCGTAAATCTTGCTTCTTGGTGAATTGATAGTTGATAGTGCGCGGGAAAGTAGAGCCTTCACTCGCAGCATGATAGGCGGGTACCATGGTGCCAAAGTAGTTAGCAATCATGCCGTCGTATTGGGCGGTGTGCTCAAAGGCGGCAATAGCTAAACCAAAGCGCGTGGCTTGAGTCAGGCTGTTGTTGCCTAAGTCCATTTCGCTGAGCAAACGGTCGTAATCATAGCTATTTACCACTATGGCCACATCGTTGTGGTTTTTAGCGGCAGCACGTACCATGGTCGGTCCGCCGATATCGATGTTTTCGATAGCATCTTCGAGGCTGCAATCGGCTTTGGCTACGGTATTAGCGAACGGGTAAAGGTTGACCACCACCATGTCGATAGGGGCAATGCCGTGCTCGGTCATAATGGCGTCATCGGTGCCGCGACGGCCTAAAATACCGCCGTGTACCTTGGGGTGTAGCGTTTTAACGCGGCCATCCATCATTTCAGGAAAACCGGTATAATCAGACACTTCGGTGACGGGAATGCCTTGTTCAGCTAACAAACGGGCGGTGCCACCGGTAGACAGCAGCTCTACGCCACGGGCGTGTAAGCCTTGGGCGAAATTGATGATGCCGTCTTTGTCAGACACACTCAGCAGAGCACGGCGAATGGGTCGAGCAGTTTCCATGGTTTCTCGTTCCTTTAACGATCGATCGGGGGGTTTGGTAAAAGCGGCGTGACTCGCGTCGACTTTACCAAACCGCCTAGCATGCAGTACTGGCCCAACAACTGGATCTGCGGCTAAGCAGAGGCGGCGTATTCTACTGTATTTTGCCGCTGCTTGCGCCCCTAATTTATTTAGGAGTCAAGAGACTTCGGCTGTAATAAGGAGAGATAATCTCGGTGCTGGTGTGTTAGGTAAATTGATCCACCGTTTTAGTGTCGCTGGGCGGCCCCGGCGCGCTCAAAACTGCTTTTTAAAATTACGTGTCTTTTGTTGGGTTTGGTACTTAGTGCTTTCTTTGTCTATCTATTTATGTGGAGTGAGTTATGCGGTCTCGTTTGGGCTGGGGATTAAGTGTCAGCCAGTGGTTTATCTTCTTATTGGCCAATGCGTTGGCACTGCCGATTATCTTAGGCCAAGCCTTTGGTCTTGAAGGCAGTGAAATTGCCGGCTTAATGCAGCGCACCCTTATGTTGGTGGGCTTGAGCTCTTTGGTGCAAATTAGCATTGGCCATCGCTATCCGGTGGCCGACGGGCCAGCAGGCTCTTGGGCCATAGTATTTGTGGTGATGGCCTATATTGGCCGTGCTCAGGGCTATGAAGGCGGCGAGATATTACGCCTACTGGCGGGCGGGGTATTAGTGTCCGGCGCCATTATGTTGGTGTTGGGTCTTGCTAAGCAAACCCACAGATTATTGTTTTTATTTACCCCCTTGGTAACGGGTAGCTTTATGTTGCTGCTGGTTATCCAGTTGTCCGGCGTATTTGTGCGCGGCATGGTGACCGATCCGCAAAGTGGCGTAATGACCATGCCGGTGGCGATCATTGGCTTGTTGGTGTTTGTTGGCGTGCTGTTATGCTCCTTTAGCCGCCATGCGCTGGTGCGCACCTATGCGGTATTGGTGGGCATAGTGCTGGGGTGGGGTGCCTTTGCGGTATTTGGCTTAAGTGCCACTGCGATACCAAATACCGGGAGCGGCATCGAATTACCAGATATATTTTCCTTTGGCGCGCCCAAGCTCGACATGGGCATGTTGGTGGTGGCGGTACTGTTTTCCATGCTACTTATCTCCAACCAAGTGGCGGCCATTACGGCTATCTCTACCGTGGTGCAGGGTCCACAGCCGACCATGAAAGATGCGCTGAATCGCAGCAGCTTGGCTTCGGGCATTAGCCATATAATGGCAGGCGGTCTGTCGACCATCGCCGTTGTGCCTTTGCCCGTAACGGCGGGTTTTATTCAACTGACCGGCGACCAAAGACGCGCACCTTTTATTATGGCCTGTGTCTTATTAGCCGGGGTGAGCTTGTTTCCTGCGGCGGTGGGTTTTTTATCATTGCTGCCCGCACCTGTGGCCAACGCTGCTTTGCTGGCCGCCTTTATCAAACTGGTGATGCTGGCCTTTCAACTGCTCACTAAATATCCGCTGGACGAAAGAGCCGGTACTATTTTGGGCGTGACCGTATTGCTGGGCGTGGGCTGTATGTTTTTGCCCCCCGAGCAGTATCGGCACTGGCCAGGACTGGCGCAATATTTATTAGGCAATGGCCTATTAACCGGCACCTTAATCGCGCTGGTAATGGAGCAAGCGTGGCGCAAGAAGGCTTAAAAAATAGCGCTGAGCTGTAACCGAAGAGCCAGAGCGATTGACAAAGACTATTTCTGCCACGGAAGAACACCGAACTCACGGAAGAGGTCACGTGCGACGAAAGATAATACATTTATTGGTAAGAGCACGCTTTTTGATGAACTGGTGTTTGGCTCTTACCATTAATAATTACTTTCAGATTTGATCACTATTTTTCCTTGTGTTGTCCGTGCCTTCCGTGGCAAATAGCTTTAATAACTAAAATCTAGTGTTGGTGCTTTAAGGCACCACCGCTTACTCTGCAGCTGTTGATGAAACATTACTAACTTGAGGAAAGCAAGATGACTGAATTTACCATACCGGATATGACCTGCGGCCATTGCGTGGGTGCGATTACCGATGCCTTAACTGCTGTCGATGAGAATTGTGAAATCGATTTTGACTTGCTCAACCATCAGATCACCGTGCACAGCAACCGCACCCCACAACAGCTGATAAATGCGCTAACCGCCGCCGGTTACCCGCCTACGATTAGCGAGAATTAATTCGAAAAGCCGGTGAGGCGAGAAGAATTAAGGGTGAAGGGTAATACGAAAAGGCCAGAGCTTCAGATTTGGTGTGTTACTCCTCACATCTCACCATTCACTTTTCACGGCCCTATAGAGAGAAGCTGATGAACATAGGTGAAGCGGCGAAATTAAGTGGCTTATCTGCCAAGATGATCCGCCACTACGAACAGATCCAGCTGCTAAAGCCAGCCGCGCGCAGTGCCGCTGGTTATCGCCAATACGACGAGCAATGTATTGAAGTGCTTAAATTTATTCGCCAAGCGCGGGTATTAGGCTTTTCTATTGCACAAATCGATGAGTTGCTCAGCCTGTGGCAAAACCCCACGCGGTCCAGTCGTGCAGTTAAGCTGGTCGCCCAGCAACATCTCGCCGAAGTTGAGCACAAGCTGCGAGATTTGGCTGCCATGCAAGCTACGCTACAAAACATGATTTCTGCCTGTTCTGGCGACGAAAACTCTCACTGTGCCATTCTCGAACAGCTTGCTCAATAAAAGTGAGGGGTGAGGCGTAAGGTGTGAGGCGAAAATGGAAGACGTATTTTTATGCAGTCTTGCCGGGCTTGCCCCGGTATCTCGTTTTTAATCTCTATAAGACCAAAACGAGATCCTGACGTGCGACAGGAAGACGGCTAAGGCTACTTACGGCTATGGCTTTGCGGCCTTGACCTTCCCCTTATGGTAAGCCTTACACTCAGGCTATGATCGCCATTGAGGACTTCGCTTATGACCACCGCTCACTCTAACTCTCAGCCTAACTCTCTCCCACCATCGGCCTCCAAAAACGAGCAACAGATCCAGCTGCCTATTACCGGCATGAGCTGTGCATCTTGCGTGCGTCGTGTTGAGCAGGCCTTGCTAAAAACAACCGGCGTGACGGCGGCGAACGTTAATTTAGCCAGCGAAAAGGCCGAAGTGAGTGTGACCGCTGGTACTTCAGCCACGACATTAACCGACACCCTTACCAAGGCCGGCTATCAAACTCGTAGCGAACAATATGAGCTAACCATTATCGGCATGAGCTGCGCTTCGTGTGTGGGGCGTGTTGAAAAGGCGCTGCTGCGCTTGCCGGGAGTATTGTCTGCCAGCGTGAATTTAGCGGCAGAAAGTGCGCAGGTGAGCGTACTTGAGGGCAATGTGGATGAGGCGCAGTTGGTGGCGGCCATTAAAAAAGCCGGTTATCAGGCCAAGCCCATAGCGGCGGAGCGGGAAGACGATAACGCGCGCCGAGCGGCCGAGCAGCAAAGCCTCAAGCGCGACTTTGGCTGGTCGCTGGCGCTGACGTTGCCGGTGTTTATTTTAGAAATGGGTAGCCATGTGATCCCCGGTATGGCCTCGTGGATTGAGGCGACCTTAGGCCAAACCCTAAACTGGGGCATACAGTTTTTGCTCACCACTTTGGTGTTACTGGGCCCAGGTCGGCGCTTCTTGCGCCAAGGTATTCCCGCACTGTTGCGTGGTGCTCCGGACATGAATTCATTAGTGGCGCTGGGCAGTTTATCGGCCTGGGGATTTTCGGTGGTGGTGATGTTTGCCGGTCATCTGTTACCCGCCGGCACCCAATATGTGTATTTTGAAGCAGCGGCGGTGATCGTCACGCTGATCTTATTGGGTCGTTTCTTGGAAGCCAGAGCCAAAGGCCGCACCGGCGACGCGATTCAGCGCTTATTAAAATTGCAGGTTAATACTGCGCGGGTGCAAAAGGACGGCGAGAGCCAAGAAGTACCGCTAAACCAAGTGCAAGTGGGGGATTGCTTATTAGTGCGCCCCGGCGAGCGCATTCCATTAGACGGTACCGTGCAGGCGGGTAGCTCTTATGTGGATGAGTCTATGCTCACCGGCGAGCCCGTGCCGGTAGAGAAAAATCAAGGCGACGAAGTGGTCGGCGGCACCATTAATAAAAACGGCGCCTTAACCGTAGTGACCACCAAAATCGGCAAAGACACATTATTAGCGCAAATTATTCGCATGGTCGAGCAAGCCCAAGGCGCCAAACTGCCTATTCAAGCGCTGGTCGATAAAGTCACCGGTGTGTTCGTACCGATAGTGATGGCCATCGCCGTACTGACCTTTATCGCTTGGCTGTGGTTTGGCCCCACGCCAGCCTTAAGCTTTGCCCTTATTAATGCGGTGGCGGTGCTGATCATTGCTTGCCCTTGTGCCATGGGCTTGGCCACGCCGACCTCGATTATGGTGGGCACTGGGCGCGCCGCAGAGCTGGGTGTGTTGTTTCGTAAGGGCCAAGCCCTGCAAACTCTGCGTGATACTAAGGTAGTAGCGCTCGATAAAACCGGCACTCTGACCAAGGGCCAACCGGAACTTACCGATTTACAGGTGTTGCCTGACTTCGATGAAAACCACACCTTGGCGCTGATTGCCGCCGTGGAGCAGCACTCCGAGCACCCGATTGCCGAAGCCATAGTGGCGGCGGCGAAAGCGCGCGAACTAACGCTGGCTACGCCGGAAGACTTTCAGTCTCTGTCTGGTTTAGGCGTGGCGGCCAAGGTAAATGGCCAAAAAGTAGAAGTAGGCGCCGACCGTTATCTGATTCAATTAGGTTATGACTTAAGCGCACTTAATGGCACAGCACAGCAGCTGGCTAAAGAAGGCAAGAGCCCGCTGTATGCGGCGATAGATGATAAATTAGCGGCCATTATTGCGGTGGCAGATCCCATTAAGGAGGGCACACCGGACGCCATCAACGCCTTGCATGCGCTGGGCTTAAAAGTGGCCATGATCACCGGCGATAATCGCCATACGGCCGAGGCCATAGCGGCCCAATTAGGCATAGATGAAGTGAAAGCTGAAGTGATGCCAGACGGTAAAGTGGCGGCTTTAAAAGCCTTGCGTGAGCAATATGGGCCTGTGGCCTTTGTGGGGGACGGCATTAATGACGCACCGGCACTGGCCGAGGCAGATGTGGGCTTAGCCATAGGCACCGGCACCGATATCGCGATAGAAGCCGCCGAAGTGGTACTGATGGGCGGCGATTTGCGCGCCGTGCCCAGTGCGTTGGCCATTAGTCATGCCACCTTGCGTAATATTCGCCAAAACCTATTTTGGGCCTTCGCCTATAACGCCTGTTTGATACCCGTAGCGGCCGGCGTGTTATATCCCGCTTTCGGCATCTTACTCTCACCTATGCTCGCTGCCGGTGCCATGGCACTGTCTAGCGTATTTGTGGTGAGCAACGCCCTAAGATTGAAAAGGTTTAAAGCGTTGCAGAGATAATAAGCAATTAAGCGGCCTTTATTACTGATAGTTTGTTATTTAACTCTGAGCTCGATCCTGCTTGATCATATCGGCGCACTTTTCACCAATCATGATGGCGGGAGCATTAGTATTGCCAGAGACGATAACGGGCATAATAGAGGCATCGGCGACCCTGAGCCCCTTGATGCCGTGAACTTTTAGCCTACTATCGACCACTGCCATCTCGTCGTTGCCCATCTTACAGGTACTGGTTGGATGATAAATGGTCTGGCTGAAACGACGAGCGGCGTCCAGTAATTGTTCGTCGGTCTGATATTGTCGGCCAGGTACATATTCATCGATGATCACGGGCTTGAGGGCGTCCGCTTCGGCGATACGACGAGCTACCTTGATGGCATCCACAGCTACTCGTAGATCCTCCTCAGCCGAAAGGTAGTTGGCTTGTATTGAAGGATATTCATGAGGATCGGCGCTACGGATCTTGATACTACCTCGGCTATGCGGGCGCAGTTGGCACACTGAAGTAGTAAAGGCAGAGAAGGGGTGTACACCTTCTCCGGGCTTGTCGGCACTCAGTGGTTGCATGTGAAACTGAATGTCTGGCCGATCTAAACCGTCTCTAGACTGGGTAAATACACACACTTGGCTAGCTGCTAGCGTCAAAGGGCCAGTGCGAGAAAAAGCATATTGCATACCCACTCCCAGTTTTTTTATCGGATTATTAACCTCGTCGTTGAGTGTTTTGCAGCTGGTCTTAAACACAAGGCGTATTTGCAAATGATCTTGTAAATTCTCTCCTACTCCCGGCAGTGGGTGCAGGCACTCAACGCCTACTGATTTCAGATGCTCTGGTTCACCAATTCCCGAACACTGTAGTATTTGCGGTGAGCCGATGGCTCCTGCACTAAGTACTACTTCATGTCTTACTCGTGCCAATAGGCGCTTGCCCTTATGCTCAAATTCGATACCGGTGGCCTGCTTGCCTTCTATCAGGATACGGCGGGTGTGGGCGCGGGTTAGTACAGTTAGGTTAGAACGTTTTTGTGCTGGGCGTAGAAATGCCTTGGCGCTACTACAACGTAGCCCTTTGTAGGCCGTTTGCTGAAAGTAACTTACGCCTTCCTGAGTAGCACCATTAACGTCTGGGTTGGCGGGTATGCCAATTTGTTGTGCAGCTTCGACAAATCGATCGGCTATTTCTCTGCGTAAGCGAAGATCGGATACCTTCAATGGGCCATCAACTCCGTGATAGTCATCCGCGCCCCGAGACTGGCATTCAGATTTTTTGAAGTAAGGTAGAACGTCCTCGTAACTCCAACCCTCATTGCCCATGGCAGCCCAGCCATCGTAATCTTGGCGTTGACCGCGAATATATAGCAAGCCGTTAAGTGAGCTGGACCCCCCTAATACTTTGCCTCTGGGCCACTGCAGCTGCCGGCCATTAATTCCTTGATCTGGATCTGTGACATAGCACCAGTCGGTGGCAGGGTTATGCATAGTCTTAAAGTAACCCACTGGAACATGTATCCAAGGATTCCAATCTCGTCCCCCTGCTTCTAGCAGCAACACCTTGATCTCTGGATCTTCAGTAAGCCGATTGGCTAACACACATCCTGCCGAGCCCGCACCCACAACGATATAGTCGAACTCACCAAAAAACTGATCTTGATATAAAGACATAACTCACCATTAAAACGATACGATTAGTATCAAAATAGTCCTTTTTTATTTTATATCAATAGATAAATGATAATTTATTGTTAATTTTTTATTGTTTTTAGAGACTATTATTTGGTTTTTATAGAGGTTGTTTTGATTTTTAGTATGTTAAAATGAAAATTTACTTATCGTAATATATTGATTTTACTGGTCATTTATTTTTTATGATTGTTTTTGTATCAAATTTAATGATGTTTATGTTGACGGGAGAGGTTTTGAATATACAATTTAAATTGTTGCAATTATGTAGCGGTTAATTTAAATCCTGTAGACAAGGACGAGGTCAATTATGAAGGTTACTCCACTTATTTTGTCGTCAGTGGTATTGATGATGTCAGTCAGCACCACTGTCATGGCTGATTATTCAGGGCCGAAGATCAAGATGAAGCTGGCTCATCCCGCACCTCCCGGTAGCCACATTACTGTGGCCTACAAGAAGTTTGCAGATCTGGTTAAAGAAAAATCGGATGGCAGGATCAAGGTACAGCTGTTCCCTGGTTCAGTACTGGGAAGTGATAGGGTTATGATTGAGGGAGCACAGCGAGGAACGTTAGAAGTCGGTGTTAGTTCAACGCCGAATCTCGCCAGCTTTACCCCTCTTTACCAAGTATTTGATCTGCCTTATATAACCAGTCCCGAGCATCAGGAAAAATTATATAAATCGCTGGACAAGGACGGCCCGCTGAACATCTACTTGGAGAAAGTGGCCAATGACATCGGCCTGCAGCCCATCATGTATGCAGAGTATGGTTATCGTAATTTTGTATCCAAAGATAGACCATTGAATGGTCCTGCTTCGCTTTCCGGTCTGAAAATACGAACCACGGATTCACAAGTAGAAGTCGCCGTAGCCAAGGCATTGGGCGCCAATCCGTCCCCCATTTCCTGGGGAGAGGTTTACACAGCACTGCAGCAGGGGACCATCGATGCCGAAGGTAACACTTTTGACCTCATGTACGGTGCCAAGCATCATGAAAACCTAAAATATGCAGTCACTTCGGCCCATAACTACGGCATGCAGGTGGCCATGGCCAACAAGAAATGGTGGGACGGGCTACCAGCTGAGGCGCAACAGTTGATCGAAGAGGCCTCTCAGGAAGCGGTAACTTATCAACGCACCGTGGCCTACCCGGAAGATAAAATAAAATCGCGTCAGGGAATGATTGATGCCGGAGTCATTATTCATGAAGCTACCGAGGAAGAGCTGGCAGAGTATCGTCAAGTGACCAAGCCGGTATTTGACCAGTTTGCTGCCAACCTTCCTGCCGAACTGATTAAACTGGTTCAGGATACCCAGCAATAATTCCGACTCTATTGAACAATTTCTCTATCTAGCGGAAGCATTTCGTTTCCGCTAGTGGGTCTTATTTTGGAATATGAATCCGGAGTTACTGTATGGAAACTGCAAAGATGCATAGGGGAGAGCTGGTTAAAGAAAAACAGGCTTCTTATCTTAATATTGCAATTAAAAATTTTGAAAAGCCTTTCCTGTTTCTTGGCTTGATGTTGATGATCGTCATCATCAACTATCAGACATTTTTCAGATACTCTATCTCAGCCATATTGAACATGACAGGTACCCCTGAGTTTGAACAACTGTTCGGAAGTTGGGTAGATATCGAGGGATTACGTGCCAGTATCAAGAGTGCCTCTGGCTGGGGAATTTGGAGCGAAGAGCTGGCTCGTTATATTTTTATCTGGATATCTTACCTGGCGGTATCTATCTCGATTATTACGAGAGGGGGGATACGTGTCGATGTAATTCATAATAAATTGTCCAAACGCTACCAGGATATTCTCTGGCTAGTGATTGACAGCTGTACCCTTGTTCTAGTGTTTTTATTTGCCTTTATGGGGCTGGGTTATGTGGAAATGCAACTGGTCATGCCGCAAACCACACCGGCCCTGCAAATCGGATATTATATTCCCTATTTGATTCTGCCCATCGGCTTTGGCCTGATGACCCTGCGCACGTTGCAGTCCCTGTGGCGTCAGAGTCGAGGCATGAGTATTTCCGATATATGTATAGGACTGGTGGCACCGGCCATTATTTTTGCACCTGTACTGTTATCCGACGAATGGAGTGCTTCCCTGCTGTTGTTCGGATACTTCATTCTGTTTTTATTGATGGGGGTACCCATCGCCTTTTCGTTAGGGCTGTCTGGGCTGGTGACGGTGCTGGGGGCTGGCACACTACCGGTGGATTATTTGGCACAAATTGCCTTTTCTTCAATCGACTCCTTCCCCATTATGGCTATTCCCTTCTTTATTGCAGCAGGGGTATTCATGGGAGCTGGGGGCTTGTCCAAGCGGCTGCTGGCGTTGGGTGATGAGCTGGTAGGAGCCTTACCTGGCGGTATGGCGTTGACCAGTATTATGACTTGTATCTTCTTTGCTTCAATTAGCGGTTCAGGCCCTGCCACTGTGGCTGCAATCGGCTCTATTACTATTCCTGCGATGATTGCCCGAGGATATGATAAATATTTCTCTGCTACTGTTGTTGCCTGCGCAGGGGCGATCGGGGTGATTATTCCACCGAGTAATCCCTTTGTGGTCTACGGAGTGGCGGCTCAGGTATCGATTGGCGATCTGTTTATCGCTGGTATTGTTCCCGGTCTGATCATGGGTGTAGCCCTTATGGTTGTTACCTATGTAATTTCCAAGAAAAACGGCTGGTATGGTGATGTGCGCGAGCGCTCGCTTAAAACCTTTATGAGCGCAGCTTGGCAGGCAAAGTGGGCCCTGATGGTACCGGTGATTGTGCTGGGTGGTATCTATGGCGGTATCATGACGCCAACAGAAGCCGCTGCCGTTGCAGCTTTATATGGTCTGTTCGTGGGTCTGTGCATTCACAAGGAATTAACCTTCCGCAACCTCTGGTCTTCGGCTCAGGATGCCGCCGGTATTTCTTCCATTATTATACTGCTGATGGCGATGGCGACCATCTTCGGTAATATCATGACCATTGAACAAATACCCGAAAGTATCGCCGAAATGATTCTTTCGGTGACTTCGAACAAGTTCTTTATCCTGATAATGATAAACATCTTCCTGCTATGGATTGGTGTTTTCATGGAAGCCCTGGCAGCCATTGTTATCCTGACTCCGATACTGTTGCCTTTGGCGTTGGCCGTTGATGTGAACCCGGTTCATTTTGGGGTGATGATGGTGATGAACTTGGCCATCGGTTTTGTTACACCTCCAGTGGGGGTTAACCTGTTCGTCGCCAGTGGTATCGCCAAAGTCAGTATTAGTGGACTGGCCAAAAATATCTGGGTCTATCTGCTGATGATGATAGCTGTGCTGTTGTTGATTACTTACGTGCCAAGTATTTCATTGCTGCTGCTGTAAGGCTGTTCTTGATAAAAGCGGAGCCTAAGGCTTCGCTTTTATATTTTCCTGATTACGTATGAACTTCAGCCATTATGCGCGTTGTTTTGGTTTGTTCTTTGTAGCAGCCAATTTATTCGGCTGGCCAGCTTTGCTGGCTGTTACTGAGGTTTAGATTTAGACCAAAACACCAAACCGGGCCGAATAAATTGGCCCCTACAAGGTCAAAACACCAAACAGAGCCCCATATTCTTACCGAAAATATGAGTCGCTCCATGTAACTTTTGCATTTATTGGTGATTAGTTCACTGCAACATGGCTGAGCTTTGTTGGTAATCAGGTATATTTTTATACGTTGTAATGATAAGGAGCGCTCATGACCTTAAGTGCCCGTAGTGTAGTAAGAGCTTGTCAGATAATGGTGGAGCAAATTATTGAAGAGGGTAGTCAACCAGTGTGCTTGGCTGCGGTTGATAATAGTGGGGCGTTGGTTTATTTCTATCGGATGGATGGTGCGCCCGAGCGACTGATTAATATTGCCATAGGCAAGGCTTACACGGCGGCCAAAATGGGAGTGTCGACCGCCATGTTCAGGCAGCGGCTGTTGAGCGAGCAGTTGTCGCTGGACGATTTTCTGGATGAAAAATTCACGTCGCTTCCCGGTGGTTTACCACTGTTTAATAAGCAAATATTGATGGGGGCGGTGGGTGTTAGTGGGCAAGTCGTAGAAGATGACATGTCTCTTTGCCAGCAGTTCGCTGAACGTATCCAGATATCCTTATGATAAACTGTTTGAAAATTCATTCAGGAGGGCTCATGAGTACATCAACCCGTGCAACCAATTCAACTTTGCTTCGTGCTTTTGCCTTGATCGAGGAATTGCTCAAGGAAGATAGGACGACTGCAGCAGATTTATGCCAGCGCCTTGATGTGCCCAAGCCAACGGTTCACCGTATTATCGGCCAATTGGAACAGGAAGGTCTGTTGCAGAAAGAGCCAGATAGTCGCCATCTCAGTCCAGGACCACGCTTGAGAAAAATGGCCTTGGACATACTGGCTCAGCGTAGTGTCGGTGCTCCGAGACGAGCAATACTACAGAAATTAGCCACTGAGTTGGGTGAGACCTGTAATATTACCTTGCTGGATGGCCATGAACTTATCTACTTCGAGCGTGTTGAAGCCAACTGGCCGGTACGTATAGAGTTGCCTCCTGGTTCGCGTATGCCTTTACATTGTACCGCCAGTGGCAAATTATTTTTGGCGTTAATGCCACTGCACCGCCGCAAGGCACTGCTTGCTAGCTTACCGTTGGGTGTTCACACCCAGAATAGCATTACTGATCGCAAGCTACTGGAACAAGAAATGGAAAAAATTGTCGAGAATACTTTGAGTACCGACAATGAAGAACTGATTGACGGCATGGTGGCCATTGCTGTGCCCATTTATGATGAGGTAGGACAGGTTCGTGCTACGTTGGCGGTACACGCTCCAACGACACGTAAGCCACTGGCTAGTCTTATGGAGTATGCACCAGTCCTGCGGCGTGCGGCCGCACAGTTGCAGGCGGTGTTGGATTTATAACAATATTCATAACCAAAACCCCAGCAGCATAAATACAGGTATTAGCACTATGACTGGGCAACGTAAGGTGCGCAGTGCCAATAAGCCTAAGGCTGCGGCCGCTAATGCGGCGGCTCCGTTAGGGCTGGCGCTTATGCTGCTCACAAACACTGGCTGATATAAAGCCGAGAGCAACAATCCCACCACGGCGGCGTTAATGCCGCGCACACTACCTGCCATTAGCGGGCGCGCCGCTAATGCGTGCCAGCTGTTTTGTAAGGCCAATATCAACAAAAATCCCGGTAAGAAAATACCAAAGGTTGCCGCCAGTGCGCCCCATACGGGAGCTGAGGGGTGTAGCTCTGCACCTAAGAAACTGGCCAAACTGAACATGGGGCCGGGCATGGCTTGGGCGGCACCGTAACCGGTAAGAAATACATCCTGCGATAAGGCGCCGGGCTGGGCCGTCTCACCCCCTAGCAGTATGCCTTCTAATAAGGGCAGTACCACGTGGCCGCCACCAAACACTAAACTGCCGGCCTGATAAAAATCGGCAAAAATAGCGGCGGTATCGGTCAGGCTGAGCAAGGGCATAACGAACAGCAGACCAAAAAACACCACCATAAAAGGCCAGTTAATACCCAACGGCATTGTCTGCTCGGTGGGCTCAGCCTTTAGCAAAAATGCGCCTATCACGGCGGCGGCCACTAACACCACAAATTGCATGCTTAGGCTTGGCACCAACCATAACAGTGCGGCACTCAGCACGGCTAACACCAGCGTGCTTTGTTGGCGACAAAATTGCTTGGCCATCGACAGCACCGCATCGGCCACCACCACTAGCGCGAACAGCTTAAGACCAGTAACAATGGCCAAGGCTGCCGGTTGATTAGCCCAAGCGCTGCCAGCCAACGCCAAGCCTAACATTAACAGAAAAGAGGGCAGGGTGAAGCCGATAAAAGCGGCGATGGCACCAAACAATCCGGCACGCTGGTAACCGAGCGCAAAGCCTAATTGACTAGAGGCGGGCCCAGGTAAAAATTGGCACAATGCTAACGTTGAGGCGAATCTGTCTTGAGGGATCCAACCCAGCTTTTGCACAAAATGACGCTGAAAATAGCCAATGTGCGCCGCCGGGCCACCAAAACTAATCCAGCCTAATTTAAAAAACTGCCAAAATACTTCCAGCATCATCCTCTCCTTGCCTCGATTCATCTGGCCCTATCATAACCGCGCTTAAGGCAATGTTGAATTTTGAATGATGAATGTTTAGTTAAAACCAACGCTAAGATAAATCAGGTGAAGGGCTTGGTGATCATAGTGGGAGGCAGTTTGCTGTTGAGCATGCTGTTAATGCGGTCATCTTGGACTCTTGAAAGGTTTGGCGCGCTGTGATTAATGAGAGCTTATAATTGATGAGTGTGTAATTGCTCGGCGGTAACTGCGATAATTTGAGTCCGATTGTGGGAAATGAGGGTCGTTACGCTCTACAATTGGGTCTACACTGAATTTGTTTACTCACCGAAAGAAGGACGAAATTATGTTTCAGCAAACAATGAAAAAATTAATGGCAGTCTTGATGGTAGCAGGCTTAGTTGGCGGCTTAGCGGGCTGTAATACCGTGGCTGGGGCTGGCAAAGATATTCAGCGCGGTGGTGAAGTGGTAGAAGAAACGTCCCACGACGTGCAGCATGGAGCAATGTAATCTATTTGTATGCCAGCAGTACGCTGCTGGCATATTTCTATTAAATGCTTATTGCTCGCTATTTTAGATTGGCAAACCGTTGTTCTAAATAAGTAATAATATCGTTTGACTCATACATCCAACGGCTGGCACCGTTTTCTTCTATACGCAAACAAGGCGACTTGACTCGTCCTCCCCCTGCTTGTAATTCATCGCGATAAGGCGAGCCTGGCTGCACATTACGCAAGGTAATGGGCAAATTTAGCTTGTGCATATTTCGGCGCACTTTAATGCAAAATGGGCAGCGGGGCAGCTGATAAAGCGCCAATTCGCTACAGGCTGCATCCACTTGGGCTTGTGCCTCGGCGGAGCGGCGCATTTTAGTGGGTCGGGTAATCAAATCGCCCAGTTGCCACAGACCCCCAATTCCATTTCGTAACAGTTTGACCAGCATAACGGCTCCCTTATGATAAGCGGCTAAGGCCGCTTATCTGAAAATCAAACAGGGATTGTATCTGCAAATGCTTTGATGAGGAAATGCGCCTTACGCCTTACGCCTTACGCCTTACGTTAGGCGGAACTTTCTTTAACGTGCGGCGTACAGCGTACGACGTATAGCGTCATTCGATGAGCTCCATAATGCGTTTGGCTCTGGCCATCACGGGTAAGTCCACCATGTTGCCGCTTACCGCCACTACCGCGCCTTTTTCACGGACTTCAGCCGCCAGTACATGCTTGGCCCATAGAATTTGCGCACTAGTGGGGGCCAAGGCTTTTTGTGCCGGAGTCACCTGTGCTGGGTGAATAAGCAAGAAGCCACTAAAACCCAGTCGCATACCTTGGCGGGCATAATCGGTGAGGCCTTTCTCATCGTGAATGGCGGTGTAAATGGCATCGATGGGAGCACCTAAACCGTGCACGCGTGAGCACATTACCAGTTGGCTACGCGCATAAAGAAAAGCCGCTTCATCTAAGGGTTCACCGGCCGGTGGCGGGTAGTCCATACCCAGATCCAGTGCTAAGTCTAATTTACCAAACAGCAAGCGCGCGACATTCGGGGCGCTGGCAATGGCATCAAGACGAGTAAAGGCGAGGGCAGATTCAATAAAGGGTAACAGGGGTTTTTCGCTAAGGTGTGCCAATTCGGTTAAAGCGACGGGATCGTCGGCTTTGGGCACGATAATAGCGGCCACGGCGCGGGAGCGGCAGAGGGTAATATCTTGGCTAAACCAAGGGCTACCTGTGCCATTAATGCGGATCAAAACGGAGTCAGCGGGCTGGCTTTCAAGCCAATTGCTAAGTGCGGTGCTGGCGGCGTCTTTTTCTGCTGCCGGTACCGCATCTTCTAAGTCGATGATAATAGCATCGGCCCCACTGGCTAATGCCTTATCAAAACGCTCCGGTCGATTGGCCGGAACGAAAAGCAGTGTTTGTAGCGCATTGATGTCCATAAAAACCCCTGTTTACGCGAGCGACTGAGTCGCAGCTGTATAATGGAGTCTTCTATTTAAACCAGTGCGCTCACACTGTAAACCTCGGGCAGTAAAGAGTGCGACCTAGGTACGATTACAGACTCTCGTGAGGGCCAAAAACTTCATAATGCAGGCGATCGTCAGCAATACCCCAGTCCGAGAGCGTTTCTTTGACCATGGCCATAAACGGCAGCGGACCACAGAAATAATAATGGGTATTGGCGTTACTAATGCCGTCTTTCAACTGGTTTAAGTCCATAAACCCTTGGGTGTGATAATGCTCGGCTGGCTGATCGTGTTCACCTGGCGTGCGATACCACACATGGGTCGTTAGATTGCTATTCGCTTGGCACAGCGCCTGAATGTCTGCCTGAAAAGCGTGTTGGGCACCGTCTTCACAAGCGTGTAGCCAATGGATATCGGCGGTGTGCTTATGTTTAATTAATTGGTCGAGCATAGCGCGCATCGGCGTTTGACCCACCCCACCCGAGATTAATACCACAGGCGTGTCTGCGCTCACTTCCATAAAGAAGTCACCAGAAGGTGGTAGCACTTGCAGAGTGTCGCCCACTTGTACTTCATCGTGCATAAAGTTGGACGCCACACCATTAGGCTCACGTTTTACCGCAATACGATAGTTCTGACCATTGGGCGCTTGGCATAATGAATATTGACGATATTCGTTATGCGCCAGCTTAGGGCTGACCAAGTGCAGATTTAAGTATTGGCCGGGCAAGAAATCGAGCACTTCACCGCCATTGGTAGGCACTAACAAAAAGCTGGTGATGAGCGTGCTTTCGGCTTGCTTTTCTGCCACCACAAAGTCGCGGTAGCCGCGCCAGCCACCGGTTTTCTGTTCACTTTCTTGATAAATTTGTTCTTCACGACCAATAAATAAACCCGCTAAGGCGCCGTAGGCTTGTGCCCAGGCATCAATCACTTCTGGAGTGGCCGCGTCGGGCGCTAACTCTTTGATGGTTTCTAACAAATGGTGGCCGACGATATCGTACTGGGACGGCGTAATAGCAAAGCCAGTGTGCTTTTGGGCGATGCGCTCTACTGCACTGGCGAGTACGGCAGGGTTATCGATGTTTTTGGCGTAAGCTAATACCGCATTAAACAGTGCCGCTGGCTGGCGGCCAGATGCTTGGTTGCTGAGATTGAAGACGTCTTTCAGCTCAGGATTGTCACGGAACATGCGCTTATAAAAGTGCTCAGTGAGTGCTGTGTTAGCAGCCTCGAGCAAAGGAACGGTACTTTTAACGATTTCTCTGGTGCGACTATCGAGCATGATTAACGCCTCTTAATGTGTATATTGAATGCAACTTATTGCGCATTTTATAGTGTCATTTGATATGCATCAATAAGAAATTGTCTTTTTATGCTTAGGGCTTCGTTTGGCTTTGTAGTTGCACTTGCATTTAAAGCGCTAAGCGTAACAATGTAGTCCTGTGATCTCGCGGGCTAAGTGGCATTTAGCGTGAGTTACCTTCATTTATGACCTAAGGATGTATTCATGACACCCGTTTCCCGTTTAAAAGAAGTGCTGGCGCTCATTGATGCGGAGAATCAGCAAGATCCTAATCAAGAAGTAGCGGATGGCCAAGTGTGGCCTAAAGAGTATTTATACGGGCTACGCATGAGTGAGCAACAGGCTGAATTTGTACCCGAGGCCAGCGAATTACTGCAAATCGCTTGTCGCGCCCAGCACATTAAGCGCTGGAGCATAGCGCGGGCTAGTTACCCCATGGACCGCGCCGGTTATCGACGCTGGCGCACGGATTTAGGGGCCTTTCACGGAGACTTAACTGCTGAGTTAATGGCGAAGGTGGGATATAGCGACGCCGAGCAAGCTGAAATTAAAGACTTATTATTAAAAAAACAGCTGAAACGTAATCCCGAAGTACAGGCGTTGGAAGATGTGATTTGCTTGGTATTTATGCGTTATTACTTGGCCGATTTTGCCACTCGTCACAGCGAAGAAAAGCTGATCGATATTATTCAAAAAACCTGGGCCAAGATGTCAGCCGAGGGTCAAGCGGCTGCCTTGAAGCTGAGCTTAAGCCCAGAGGTGAGCGCCTTGGTAGGCAAGGCGTTGAGCTAAAGCTGTCAGATAAACACCGTCTTTCGTAGGGTGCCAATTTATTCGGCACGGTTTGGTTTAAATCCGCCAGCTACGCTGGCCCGCCGAATAAATTGGCGGCTACAAGGATGACTCTGTAGTAGGAGTCCCTATTTTAAGCAAAGCGTATTCGGCTGGTGGCGCGTAGCGGCACGTGAAGTCAGTGCACCAGATCCTGCTGCGCAGGATTTAGCAGCTAAAGCAGCTACTACATTCGTGCTATATGTGAATATCGACGTAGCCGGTTTGGCCTTTGTTTAGTTTTGCTACGCAAAACCGGCGCGCTCAAAGCGCCCTACAAGCGGCCTCTACAAGGGCGCTCACCCAGCCAAGAAATACCGACTTAACGCGGCGGCGAGAATGCCGGCGGTAATGGCGGGGAGTTGTTTTTTTAACACCAGCATGGTGAGCGCCGTGGTGAGTAGGGCGGCGCGGGCACCTATATCCCCGTTAACGGCCATGGGCGTTAAAATGGCGATCAATACCGAGCCAGACATAGCCGTAATAAACTGGTGCACGCGCTGATTAAAGGGAATAAAGGACATCACGAATACGCCGCCAAGGCGGGTGGCCAAAGTGACGACAGCCATAACTATGATAATGAGCAAGGTGCCATTGCCGGCAGTGGCTAAGTTCATGTTTTATCTTGCTCCTGCTCTTGTTTATTATTCGCAGGCTCGTTTTTTTCCGGATCCTTCTTTTCCATCCAAAAAGCGCCTAATAAGCCACCGGATAATGCCCCCACCACCACATGGCTGTTAGTGGGTAGCCACCAGTAAGCCAACATGGCTGAGCTACCTGCTACGAACCAGATAATCAAGGTGCGGCTGTCTTTGCGCCCGCCCAATGCCATGGCCAGCAAGAAACAGCCCAGCACCATATCGAGCCCTATACTGAACGGATCTTCAATGGCGCTACCAAAATATAAGCCAATCCCCGTGCCCAGCATCCAGCATGACCAAATCGCTAAGCCCCCACCAAATAAAATGCCCAGCGCCCGCTCGCCGCGATAAAAGCCTTGCATGGCCATGGCCCAGTTAGCATCGGAGGCAAACAGCATTAGGCCATAACGTTTTACTGGCGGTAGATAGCGCAGCCATGGATAGAGCGTAGCGCCCATCAACAGGTGACGCGCATTAATGGCGAAAGTGGTGATCATTAAGGGTACCAGTGGCACTTGCGTGCCCCACATGTCGAGGGCGGCAAACTGTGAAGTACCGGCAAATACCAAGGCGCTCATTAGCGCAATGGCACCGTCACTTAAGCCTTCTTGAGACGCAGCCAACCCAAAGGCAAGGCCAAAGGCGCCCACAAAAAAAGATAAGGGTAACAACTGTTTAAAGCCAAGCCAGGTGTCAGCTGCCTCGAACTTGGCCTGCGCGGCATAAGTGTCCATGGGGCGTTTGGGCTCATACATCTAAGGGCCGTTAAGAATAACATTATGGCCAACAAGGGGCGAGCCTAGTCGCGTGCGCTACCGCGCACAATGTTGAATTTTGAATGGTTAGTGTTGAATTAAAATCAGCGCCGAGCTCAACAAAAAATCTTAGTGTCTTACGTCTCGCATTCATGATGCTGTGTGTATGCACTGGCAGGTCGGCATTCTGCTGTCGGTTTGGGATTTGACTTTACTCGGTCTGCTTTGTGCTGCCAGATAGTATGGCTGCACAGCGCATTACTTAATTCCCAAATATGAGCGCGGGCATAAGATAAAAAAACACCGCGACAATAGCGGTGTTTTAAGAATATTAACTTACGCCGCTATTAATAGAAGCGGTAGGTTACGCCTACAGAGAAACCGTCGATAGCAACGTCATCTTTGTCGAGATAGTTCATGTATTCCAAATTTAGGTCGGTATTCGAATTTAAACGAATATCGGCGCCTATACCGAAGGAAATATCATCATTTGAACTCTTTTCTGATTTTCCTGGTGACTTTTCTTCTAATTCGGCGCGGGTGTAACCAAGAATAGCGTAAGGATAAAAGACATCGGCAACGGGAAGAGTGCCACGCACATAGGGGCTATGTTCGCTTTAGTTGTTGAAAGCGCGGCTGAACCGCACATTGCCATATAAAATCAATGGTTTGAGCATCAGCCTTCCTTGTATGCTCAAACCACCTGAACCAACCAAGGTAACGGTGAAGGTACTTGGTGGCGACACCATGAAAACGCATTATCCATTGCTTCAGTCGACTGTGATAAGCATTCACACCCTGGATATGGAATATATCTTCACGTACCCGCTGACCGGCACTGCTGTTAACCGGCTTGTGAAGCAAGTGATGTTTGGCTGCCAACGCCTCGTAGTTAAGATGGCCATCGCTACAGAGCACAGCGCCAGACCGTAATCGCGGCAGCAGGCAGCGTTCCAGCTTTCTGAGCGTAAAGCGTTTCATTACAAAGTCGGCTTCGTTGTGGTTGCGGTCGCGCAGTACCATCACTTTGACCCACTTAATGTTTTTCTTATCGCTACCACGGCGGCGAGGTTTTCTCTTACTGAGATCCCGCTTGCCTTTGAAGGATTCACGTATAAACGTTTCATCGGCTTCGACGATACCGCCCAGCTCAGAAGACTTAGTATAATCAACCAGTTGCAGAAAGCGGTGTCGCCACCTGAATGATGTACCTAAGTTTATCTGACACTTTTTGGCGGCTTTGCGAAGTGTTGTGGATTCCATCATCTGCTCCGCATATTCCAACCACCGCTCAGCCATTCGAAGCCCAGCAAGTGGCGTGCCGGTCAGAGAGGTAAATGTCTTCTTGCAAGCCCGGCAGCGGTAACGCTGTCTGCCATTCATGCTTCCCCACTTATAGGGAGCTCCATCGCGGCAATGAGGGCATGTTGGGTGTGAAGCGGTGAGTTCTTCTAGTCGAGCAATGAGCTCGGGAAACGAGTCTGGTTGCTGAAGCAGTATCAGCAGTTCATGCCGCTGCCGGGGCAGGAGTTCAGTCAGTTGGCGTTTAAGTTTGGCGAAACCTGTACTCTTCATCTTTCTGCCTCCTACGAGGTGACTGATTCAAGTATAGCTTTCAACGATTAACTCAAACATAGCCCACATAGGCACCGTAGAGGTAGTTTAACTCTATAGTATTGCCGTTTATCTTGTCATCATTGATGCCTGTACCACCACGAATTTCAGCGGAGAAGTTTTCGGTAAACTCAGTACCCAAGCGCGCATATAAAGCTACTAAATTAGCCGTTTCTGAATCGGGATTGTTTTTCGCTTTTATACCCGAAATATTACCGCCTACATAGTTTTCGGCCATGGCTTGGGTACCAAAGCTCAGCGCCGCTACTGCAATCGAAACCGTCGTTAATTTTTTAAACTGTTTAAACATAGTGCCTACTTTTTATTGTTGGAATTAAATAATTAATGGTATTTTTTCAGGTTTGGATTCTAATTTTACGGCTAGATATTAACCGAATTTAGCTAATTATCAAATGATTAGCTTTTTGCTCAGCATTAACGTCGACTGTTATCGAGATTGGATAATTTATAGCAAACAATAAAAAGCCCGCAATAGCGGGCTTTGGTAACAGTAAAAATTAAAGCTTATTTAGTTACGCGCTTATATTTAATACGCTTAGGCTGAATTGACTCGGCGCCGTAGGTTTTCTTCTTCCATTCTTCGTATTCACTGAAGTTACCTTCGAAGAATTCCACTTGGCCTTCATCTTTATAATCCAAGATGTGGGTGGCAATACGGTCTAAGAACCAACGGTCGTGGGAGATAACCATGGCGCAGCCTGGGAATTCCAGAATGGCGTTTTCCAGCGCGCGCAGGGTTTCGATGTCCAAGTCGTTGGTCGGCTCATCCAATAACAGCACGTTGCCGCCAGACTGCAGCAGTTTGGCCATGTGTAAACGACCGCGCTCACCGCCCGATAATTCACCGACTCGTTTTTGCTGATCGATGCCTTTAAAGTTAAAGCGACCTAAGTAGGCTCGGCTGTTAACTTCAAGAGTGCCGATGCGCAGGATATCTTGGCCGTCGGCCACTTCTTCCCACACGGTTTTCTTGTCGTCCATGTGGTCGCGGAACTGATCCACCGAGGCTAATTGCACCGTTTCACCCACAGTGATGGTGCCAGAGTCTGGCTGTTCGGCGCCAGTCAGCATGCGGAACAGGGTGGACTTACCGGCACCGTTAGGGCCGATAATGCCGACGATGGCGCCTTTAGGAATACTAAAGGATAAGTCGTCGATCAATACGCGGTCACCATAAGACTTGGTCAGGTTGGTTACGTCGATCACTTGATCGCCTAATCGCGGTCCTGGCGGAATAAACAGCTCGTTGGTTTCGTTACGTTTTTGGAAGTCTTGGTTTTGCAATTCTTCAAAGCGAGCCATACGAGACTTAGACTTAGCCTGACGGCCCTTAGCACCTTGACGGACCCACTCCAGTTCTTTTTGAATGGATTTTTGACGGGCCGCTTCAGAGGACTGCTCTTGAGACAAGCGCTCGTCTTTTTGCTCCAACCAAGAAGAGTAGTTACCTTCCCACGGAATACCTTCGCCGCGGTCCAACTCCAAGATCCAACCGGCCACGTTATCGAGGAAGTAACGGTCGTGGGTAATGGCCACTACTGTGCCTTCGTAATCGTGTAAGAAGCGCTCTAACCAAGCTACGGATTCGGCATCCAAGTGGTTAGTCGGTTCGTCGAGTAACAGCATGTCCGGCTTTTCAAGCAACAGCTGGCACATGGCCACGCGGCGGCGCTCACCACCAGACAATTTATCTATGGTGGCGTCCCAGGGTGGCAAACGCAGCGCATCGGCGGCGCGTTCTAACTGGTGATCCAGATTATGGCCGTCGTGGGCTTGAATAATGGCTTCCAGCTCGCCTTGACGCTTGGCCAATTTATCAAAGTCTGCATCGGGATCTGCGTAGGCGGTGTAAACCTCATCCAGCTCTTTTAAGGCACCGGCGACTTCCGATACCGCTTCTTCAATGGCTTCGCGTACGGTTTGCTCGGGCTTTAGTTTGGGCTCTTGCGGCAAATAACCAATGTTAATGCCGGGCTGTGGGCGCGCTTCGCCTTCAATCTCGGTGTCGAGGCCGGCCATAATGCGCAGCAGGGTTGACTTGCCGGAGCCGTTTAAGCCCAATACGCCAATTTTGGCGCCGGGGAAAAACGACAAGGAGATATTCTTCAGAATATGACGCTTGGGCGGAACCACTTTGCCCACGCGGTTCATACTATAAACAAATTGAGCCATATCTATATTGTCCTGATAATTCAGAAGGTTAACAAACTGATAGTGTGGCTGTGGGTTACTCAGAGCTGAGTAAACAGTTGAGCAAAGCGTGAGCCAACAATCAGTAAAAATGTGCAGGCGTATATGGTACTTGCCTGAGCGCGGAAAGCCAGCATTGAGCTTAAAGGCAATGTTGAGTTGTGAATGCTTAATGAAGACCAATTAATCAGTCACCATTACGCAGCGGCGCCGATGCTCATATATTGCACGAATGTAGTCGCGTGCTTTAGCCGCGAAATCCTGCAGAGCAGGATCTGACGCACAGGTCTTACCCTTAGCTCCAATTGGATTTTTAGGTGTGGTAGCTCTGTTGTAGGTAAAGTATTCGGCACTGTTTGTTATTTAAAGGCGGTATTCGCCCTTAATTAGACATTAAAAATTAACCATTCAACATTGCGGATAGCAACCGACTGACTGCTATTTATCTTCCATTAATATTTGGGTGGCGGTAATTTCGTGCTCTTGCAAGAAAGCCAATAGTTTGAGCATGCTGTCCACGGTCACGTCTTTATCGGACGCCAAGATCAAGTCGGTTTCTTTTAACGCCGCGATTTGAGCGGTTAAGGCGGACTTAAATTGCTGCCAATCCTCGTATTCTTGACCTTGAATGGCCCATGCTGGCGTGCCCGCCAACATATTAATGGTGATGGACTTAGTGTCAGATATCGCGCTCAAGGCCTCGCTGTCGGTTTTGGGCAAGTCCACCTCTAATGATTGCAGGGGGATGTTGGCGGTGAGCAGCAAAAATACCAATACGATAAAGATAATATCCAGTAAAGGTGTGATGTCTGGTGTGAGCGTGCGCCAACTTGAATTGGCAGATTCAGGGCGGCCGATCATGAATTGGCTCCTAACTGCACCCCTTCCAGCTGCAAGTTGCACTGATTTAGCTCGTCGGTCAGTTTGTCGAGCAGGCGATCTGCCCACAAGCCAAACAGTTGGGCACCGGCAATAGCGGGCAGGGCGATTAATAAGCCCGCCGCCGTAGTGCTCATGGCTAAACCAAGGCCGTCGGCCAGCAATGCGGGTGTGACCGGATCGCTACTTAAGCCGATACTTTTAAACATCTCCATTAAGCCCAAAACCGTGCCTAATAAACCCAGTAAGGGGCTGATCACGCCCACTAAGGTCAATACCCGCAGGCCCGAATGCAGCTTGCGTCTTTGTTGCTGCAGCCACACACCAGCTAAGTCTTCACGAGTGGCTTTACTGGCACTTTGATGTGTAACCAATAAGCTGCAACCCCGTAAAATCAGTGATTTTGAGTGAGCATCTTTAACGGTAGCGAAACTGGCGCCACTTTGATGCAGTTTTCGTTTGGCTTGCTCGCCACTCACGCTGACCCACAATAGCGCCACACCTCTTTCTAGCCAGAGGGCTAAGGTAATCACCGAGCATAAAATTAACGGCCAGCTCATTAAGCCTAATTGTTGATGTATTTGAGTAAGAAATGACATGATTTAATCCAATTTAAAACGTACAGGAATATGAACTCGGTGGGCAATGCCGCGGCCGTTTTCTACATAGGCCGAAAAGCGCCATTTAACGATAGCTTTTAAGGCGGCGCTATCGAGAGCGCTCACGCCAGATGACTTGGCGAGTAGGCGTTTAATTTGCCTACCTTGTTCATCCAGCCAGACTTCTATGAGCACTGTGCCTTCTTGACCGCGACGTTTGGCCTGTATCGGATAAGCAATGGCTGCCGGCTTATGAGTAAAGCTGGGAGTATCAATGCGCTTAGGCGTGCTGTCTTTCGCTTGAGTCGGCTGCGGCTCTACCTTAGCGACAGGCTCGGGCGTTGGTCTCGGCATTGGCTGCGGCGCGGGTGCCACGGGCTGAGGTGTGGGCACCACAGGCTTAGGCTCTGGCCTGGGTACAGATTTGGGCGCGGGTTTTGGCTCTGGTTTGGGTGCCGGTTTAGGTACGGGCTTAGGCTCTGGCTTGGGGACCGGCTTAGGCTCTGGTTTAGGTTTTGGCGTAGGTTCGACCACCGGCTCCGCCTTGGGGGGAGCCTTAGTCACGGTCGGCAACATTTGCACACTAATAGGCCCAGCATTTGCCGGCGCCACCGCTAGGGTGATGGGCTCCGGCTCCATGGCCTGAGCAATTAAGCCGTGCAATAGCAAAGATGCCAAGGCAAACACGGCATAGCGTTTTAAGCTCAAAGTTAACCTCAAAATAGCAAGCGGACTGATTCGGATCTGCGCCATAGAATACGGATTTTAGCGGCAATGTCTATTGTGAATGATAACTAGTTGCATTTAATGCCACGCTAAACCTTAGTGTTAGTCAAGGTAGATGCGGATGGCATGTTTAACGTCAGCGAGATACCTAGAATCTACGGGTTGACCCTAAAATCTTCTTGATGATGGTCGGGGGCGAAAAAAGCCCGTTACTGTTAACTGTAACGGGCTTTTTGTTTTTGTATTTGCAAGCACCCAGACTCTGTGACACAACTTATAGCCACTCTCTTACCAAACTCAAATCACCTTTTGGCAAACCGACACCATGCTTTGACTCGACATCTGCAGCAGGGCGGCACAAGATACTAAAATAAGACTTAAGCTATTCATAAGCTTAAAATACTCTGTAATTTGTTCACTCCAGTAGCAAGCGTACTGCAAGGGCTGGAATAACGTTAACACAAGGATGAATACGCTATGGCTGTAATTTCTGTTGGCGATATTATGACGCGTGACTTGCTGACGCTCGATCAAAGCGCGACGCTAAAAGATGCCCATGACATGATGCGTGAAAAAAGCATTCGTCATATTCCTGTGGTCGATCCCTTGACCGGTAAGCTGATGGGCGTGCTCACCCAAAAGCGCATGATTGCCACCATTATGAGTTTATTATCTGACTACGGCGTGAGTGCGCTAGAGCGCCGTGAGCGCCAGTGCCGAGTAGTGGAAATTATTGATGCAGACTTTGAGTCGGTGGATGAGCATGCGCCCTTAATTGAAGTGGTGTCGTTTTTTCTGAAAAATAAACACGGCTGCCTCACCATAGTAGATGACAAACAATGCTTGATTGGCATCGTGACCTCATCTGACTTTGTACGTTTGTGCGCCGAACTGTTAAAGAATGACATTGCACGTAAAAACTAAAAAATTTTCGCCACGGAATCCACAGAATCCACGGAAAAATAAAGATAAAATCGGAAAAAAATTATTTGTAAGATCTTAATCAAAGCAGCACCAGCCACTCTAGGGATGCTAGATTGCTCTCTTATTAATAAGATCTCCTTTTGATATTTTTTATTCTTATCTCAGCTTAATTTTTCCGTGTTCTTCCGTGGCAAAAAAGCTCTTTCTAAGGATTACATATGCGCCTCCCTTTTCATTTTGCCCATGTGTCAGCGGGTTTTATTGCGGTGCTGGTGGGGTATACCAGCTCGGCGGCCATTATCTTTCAAGCGGCCGCTGCTGTGGGGGCCAGTCCCGCCGAAATGAACTCGTGGATGTGGGCATTAGGTCTTGGCATGGGTGCCACTTGCATTGGTTTTTCACTGCGTTACCGTCAACCCATACTCACCGCTTGGTCGACACCGGGTGCGGCCTTGCTAGTCACGGCACTGGCGGGGGTGTCCATGAGTGAGGCCATAGGGGTGTTTTTATTTAGCTCTGGCCTGATTTTGTTGTGCGGCGTGACCGGCTGGTTTGACCGTATTATGAAATTGGTGCCAGCCAGCCTTGCGGCGGCCATGCTGGGTGGGGTGTTGTTAACCTTTGGTTTAGATTTATTTGCCTCGGCGCAGACCCAACCTTGGCTAGTGGGCGTGATGCTAATAACGTATTTGGCGTTGCGCCGACGCCTGCCGCGCTATGTGATCCCGCTCAGCCTCTTAGCCGGATTAGCTGTGGCTTCGGGGTTGGATTTATTGCAGTTTGAGCAGCTTAGTTGGCAACTGGCATGGCCGGTATTAATGACGCCGAGCTTCTCGTTCGCCAGTTTAATTGGCATTGGTATTCCGTTATTTGTGGTGACCATGGCCTCGCAAAACGTGCCCGGTATTGCTGTGTTACGGGCTCACGGTTATCAAGTGAAGGCTTCGCCTTTGATCAGCTGGACCGGCATTACCGGCATCTTGCTGGCTCCTTTTGGCGGCTTTGCTTTTAACCTGGCGGCCATCAGTGCTGCGGTATGCATGGGTAAAGAAGTGGATGAAGATCCCGCACAGCGTTATAAGGCGGCGGTGTGGGCTGGGGTATTTTATCTGCTGCTAGGTTTGTTTGGCGCGACTGTCGTGGGCCTGTTTGCCGCTTTACCCACCGAGCTGGTGATGGCGATTGCCGGCTTGGCCTTGCTGGGTACTATCGGCAATAGCTTAAGTGTGGCTTTAAGCCAAGAGTCGGAGCGGGACGCCGCCTTGCTGACCTTTATGATCACCGCCTCCGGTGTGGCCTTGTTTGGCATCGGCAGCGCCTTTTGGGGCTTGGTAGTTGGCGGTATAGTGCATGCATTGAATGTTAGGCGTAGTGCCCAGCGCCGAGAACCCTTGTAGAGGCCGCTTCAGCCGGGCGGTTTTGTGTAACAAAACTAGAAGGTTAATAAATACGCAAATATCACTTATCCGAATTGCGTCAGTACACGTGCTGGTGTTCGACGTTTTTCGTGCTGCTGCGCACCACCGGCGCGCTCAAAGCGGCCCCTACAAAAACACAGTCTTTGTAAGTGAAGGATCAAAAAAGCCGACCACAATGGGTCGGCTTTTTTATGCTTTTATATAGCTTGGCGACTGGCGCTATGTGTTAACCATTATCGTGACGACGCGGTGGCTTGGCACTGCGCGGTGCCTTGCTGGTGTTGCCAGCGTTACCACGACTCGCACCTTGACCGCGACCGCCGCCTGCATTACCACGACCTTGACCGCCGCGACCTGCACCTGCGCTTGCACCACCGCGACCGCGATTAGGGGCGGGCTTTTCAATCGGTGGCTGCTCGCTGTCTGGGAGTGGCTCGTAGCCTTCCATGATTTCCAGCTCGGCCGTTTGCTTGATCACTTTTTCAATGGCTTTTAGCAGTGGCTTTTCTTCAAATGAAATCAAAGACACGGCTTCGCCTTTAACACCGGCACGGCCAGTACGACCAATGCGGTGTACGTAATCTTCGGCTACATGTGGCAACTCGTAGTTGACCACGTGCGGCAATTCGCTGATATCAATGCCGCGTGCAGCAATATCAGTAGCCACTAATACCCGCAGTTTGCCTTCTTTAAACTGGCTCAGTGCGCGTGTACGGGCACCTTGGCTCTTATCACCATGAATGGCCATGGCCGGCAAACCGTCTTTATCCAGCTGCATAGCCAAGCGGTTAGCACCGTGCTTGGTACGGGTAAAGACCAGTACTTGGCGCCAGTTATGATGGCCAATGAGGTAGCTAAGCAGAGCACGCTTTTTATTCTTGTCTACGCCATAAAAACGCTGGGCGATAGTATCGGCGGTGGCGTTACGGGTAGCCACTTCAATGTGCTCAGGGTTAGTGAGCAACGTCTCGGCCAGCTTTTTGATTTCGTTAGAAAAAGTAGCAGAGAACAATAAGTTCTGACGCTTAGCCGGCATCTTGGCGATAATGCGCTGAATATCGCGAATAAAACCCATGTCTAACATGCGATCCGCTTCGTCTAACACCAGCATTTCGATGCGGGATAAGTCGATAGAGCGCTGCGATACGTGATCCAGCAAACGGCCTGGGGTGGCGACGACGATATCAATCTTGCCGCCCAGCGCTTTCATTTGTGGATTAATGCTTACGCCACCAAACATGGCCAACGTTCTTAAATCTGAATGCTTGGCATAGGCACGAATATTTTCTTCTACCTGTGCGGCCAACTCACGGGTTGGAGTCAGTACCAAGGCGCGCACTGGAGCACGGCCATTGGCCAGTGGCTTGGCTTTAGTTTCGCTTAAACGCTGCAGCATAGGCAGACCAAAACCTGCGGTTTTACCGGTGCCGGTTTGTGCACCCGCAAGCAAGTCGCCCCCAGCAAGCACTAATGGAATGGCTTGGGCTTGGATAGGGGTTGGTTCTGTATAACCACATTCATTAATCGCTTGTACAAGCTGGGCGTTTAGGCCAAGGGAAGCAAAAGACATGAGACTCCGAACAAATAAGGTCCTGGCGGACGGCTGAGAGGCATTGCCGGTAGGCAAACTGGCGTTATGATAACAGAAAAGCGCAAAGGGCAATAAATTAAAGCGCTGAGCACCAAGCCGCCGAGCACCAAGCTAAATAAAAGGTAAACGACGTCACTATCTGCATATTGCAGCAAAGCTGTAGCTTTGCGGTAGTCGCGTGTTTTAACCGCGAAAACCTGCACCGCAGGTTCTGATGCACAAAATTAACCCGTTTTCCCCTTGCATCCATGCTAGGTGTTCGACGCTGTTATTATCAGCTGTACGCTTTACGCCGACCGCTGTACGAAAAAACTAAAACAGGTTTCATCTTTAACGTAAGGCGTACAGCGTTAAACGTACGGCTTTCTCTTAGCTTGGCGCTTGTTTCAACGACTTATCACTAAAAATCATATGCACACCTAAGCTGGCCAGTTGGTTGGCGCGGCTTTGTTTATTTACCGTATAGCAGCTCACCCGATAGCCGGCGTCGATAATGGCTAGGGCCAGGGTTGGCATTAATGCGTTGTGCTGGCAGTGCAGAGCCTCGCAGTCTAATTGCTGTAATTGCGCCAACCAATCAACAGGAATGCGCTCTACCAGTAAGGCGCGTGGCACCTCAGGAACCAGTTGTTGCATCTGACTAAGAGCGGCGGGCTCAAAACTGGAAAACAGCAGTTGATCGGCGGTGATCCTACCTTGGCTAAATAATGCCTCTAGCACCTGGCTCACTTGCTGGCATAACTCAAGCACGCAGTCTTTGGGATACAGCTTAAGTTCAATGTTAACCTTAATATTGAGCTCGCAGGCTTGCCTTAAATAATCGCTTAATAAACACATGCGCTCATTGGCAAAATCATCGTTAAACCAGCGGCCCGCATCTAATGTTTTAAGCTGGGGCCAGGTATGCTGGCGCAAAGTGCCTTGGCCATCGGTGCAACGAGACAGCTGCTCGTCATGAAACAGCACCACTTGTTTATCTTGGCTGAGTTGTACGTCGATCTCGACCCAGTCTAGACCCGCTGCATGGGCAGCCATGAGTCCAGCGAGGGTATTTTCCGGTGCCACACTGGCTAGGCCGCGATGGCCGCAGATGATCATGTTTTTTCCTTAAATATAATTTGCGGCCTAATGGCCACCTTAATGACCACCCGTATTGGAATACAATTGGATAACCAAGACGCCGGCGATAATTAAGCTGATGCCGATCAGTGCAGGGGTATCGGGTAACTGGCGATAAAAAAAGGCTGCCAGTAGCGTAACTAATACGATGCCCGCGCCAGACCAAATGGCATAGGCTAACCCGACCGGTACGGTGCGCATCACCAGCGTGAGTAGCCAAAAAGCCAAACCGTAGCCAACCACCACTATGATACTGGGCCCTAAACGGGTAAAGCTCATGGAAGCTTTTAAGGCCGTGGTAGCCAGCACTTCTGCCACTATGGCGATGGCCAATAAGCCGTAAGCATGCATGAGTATTCCTCTGAAAATAAAACCTGTAATCGGCAAAATGAAAGTGTTCGGTAACGCCTTACCCTTTCCTGATTACGTATGAACCTCAGCCATAATGCACCCTATTTAGGTTTGTTCTTTGTAGCTGCCCCGTCTCTTTAATAAAGAGGACTTCGGCAGGCCAGCTCTGCTGGCTGTTACTGAGGTTTAGATTTAAACCAAAACACCAAACCGGGCCGAATAAATTGGCCCCTACAAGGTCAAAATATCAAACTGGGCCTCATGTTCTCTACCGAAGAGGCGGTACATATCTGTAACCTATTGAATTAATTGATGCTAAATTCATCGAAACATGGCTGAACTTTGTGGGTAATCAGGTACCCTTTTACTTATTCACCCTTTATTTATTCATAAAGGGGCAATCCGGCTCGCCTAAGCTAAAGGCTGGCAGTGGCTCGCCCTCAAGACGCGTGGGCGGCAGAGCAGCCACCTTGACTGTCCACATTATTGGCGGTGCGTCCGAACGTGCGCTGAGAGCCTCGGGCGCTGCTTCATCCGCCGTGACCGGATATATCAGCGCTATTTTAAGCTTAGGGTTTCGTTGTTGCAGGCGCGCGACCGTGCCTAACCCTTCGGCAATATGAAAACGGCCGACGGTGAGCATAACGCCGTGGCTGGGCTGTTGCGCTAAATAGTCAGCAATGCTTTCGGCCATGGTGTCGTCCCAGCTGGTTTGTGCGGCAAATTGCTGTTCACTCGGCGCTTGACCATGATGGCGGTTGGCCATAAAACGCGCCTTATAATCATCATCACTCAAGGTCAGCTGCTCGGCTACCCAGCCACGATCGCTTGCAGGCAATGTCTTTAAATACTCAGGCCCAAATTTGCCGATGCAGCGCACTATGCTTCGCGGCGCATTGGCGGCGATCACGGTTGCAGGCACGTTTTTCGCTCGGTTATTTTTTGCCAGCGTGAGCAGGGCGCGATAGTCACTTTTATAGCTGGGCCAAGCTTGTGCTTGTTTAATAAAGGCGTCTTCGCCCAGCTCGCCGGCTAAATACCTGTCTAACTCTGCTTGATGATCGCGACTAAACTGCTCCATGGCCAAGACCCAAGGGCGGTGTTGCTGAAGCAAATGAGCGAATAAGTCTGCTTGAAAACGATGAATGCCTTGATGACCGTGTAATTCGCCCACCATAATCACATCAAAGTCCGCTAATTGTGCCGCGGCTTGGGCAGGCGTTAGCGGCTGCTTGTTAGTGTCAGATAGTTGATAATCATAGAGCGTGGTGAGAGCTGAAGCTGGCTCAAGCTTTTTTGATGCCTCAAGATTTCGTGATAGCTCAAGGCTTGGTGATAATAATGGCTCACTCACTTGGCAGCCCATGATCAATAGGCAGAGCAGTGCTGGGCAAAGCCTGCAAAATAAAAGGCGCATAATACCTCGATTAATAAATGGATTAAGCAACAACAACCAATGACTGCAAATGGTAATCGAGTTTGGTCTCCTTATCTTCAATTGCCGTATTTATTAGGGTTAAATTATGACGCTGCGCCCTTTAGCTTGCTCGCCACCCACTTGGCTGGCCGCTATTTTTGCTCTTTTTTATTTTAGTTACGGCATTTACCTGCCGTATTGGTCTTTGTGGTTAGACAGTGTGGGCGTGTCGGCACATCAGATAGGTTTTTTGCTGGGTCTAAGTATGCTGGCACGTACCTTGGGTAATCTGTTGGTGATGAACCAAGTACGCTCGGCTGCGCAATTATTACCTATGCTGCGCCTGTTAGCTTGGTTAAGTATGTTGGGATTTTTAGGCTTTTATGGGGCACAAAGCGGGCTGGCTTTGCTATTACTCATGCTGTTGGTTAACTTTTTTTATCCGACCTTGCTCCCGCTAAACGATACCTTGGCCAGCCGTTATATCGTGCAAGTGCAGCTAGATTACGGCAAGGCTCGGCTGTGGGGATCTGTGGCCTTTATTTTGGCTAATATTTTGGTCGGTCAAGTGAGTGAGCGCTTTGGTGTGCATTGGGTGCTGCACTTATTAGTGCTGGCGCTGCTGGGGTTAGGCTTAATGAGCTTAGTGCCGGTCACACCTAAGCCGCAGCCGCTTGCTGATGAGCCAGCAGGGGAGCGCTTGCTTGCGGTGTGGCGTAGGCCCGGCATAAAGCGCTTTTTACTGATCGTGGCCTTACTACAAGGCAGTCATGCTTTTTACTATGGTTTTAGCGCCCTGTATTGGCAGCAGCAAGGTTACGCCACCAGTACTATCGGCTATTTGTGGGGCTTAGGCGTACTCGCTGAAATTGTGGTGTTGGCGCTCAATCGTCGCTGGTTTGCACGCTTGAGCGCTCGCCATCTATTAGCCTTAGGTGCGGCGTGTGCCTTGGTGCGCTGGAGTATGCTGGGCGCAACCACAGAGTTGGGCTGGTTAATCGTGGCGCAACTGCTGCATGCGGGCAGTTTTTGTTTGAGTCATTTAGGCGCCATCCGTTATATCAGTTGTGATTTAGCACCCCAAGTGGCACCCAGTGCGCAGGCCTTATATGCAGCCTTGGCTATGGGCTTGATGGTGGCGCTCTTGTTTGCGTTATCGGGTCAATTGTACCCTGTGCTGGCGGGGCAGGTTTTTTGGTTAATGGCGGCGCTGGTATTACCGGTGTTTTGGTTATTGCGTAGGCCATTAATGGCAGTGCCGAGCTGTACGCGATAAGCCGTACGCGATACGTTAAACCAAGTCTTCGAGAAACGAACGTAAGGCGTTAAACGTAAAGCGCATGTTTTATGCCTCACTCTTCATAAAGGAACATTCATGCAGGGCTGGACCGTCATTAATATCGCACTGGCTTATTTAGCGGTGCTATTTCTCTGCGCTTGGCTGGGTGACAAGGCCAAGGTGGGTCATCAAGGCGGCCGACTGCGGCCCTTGTTATATAGCTTGTCGCTGGCGGTGTATTGCTCGTCGTGGAGCTTTTTTGGCACTGTGGGTCAGGCCAGTACCGATAATTGGTCTTACTTTTCGATTTATCTGGGCCCCATCATTATGTTTACCTTGGCTGGGCCTTTTATTGCCCGGCTGATTGATGTGGCCAAGCGTGAGCACATTACCTCGATTGCGGACTTTATTGCCGCCCGTTATGGCAAATCCCAACGCTTAGCCGTGTACGTTACTCTGATCGCCATCGTCGGCGTTTTGCCTTATATCGCCTTACAGCTCAAAGCCATCGTGATGGGGCTGCATTTAGTGGCGCCCGACGTGGTGGGCGCTGATGGCCAAAATGCCAGCCAAGTGGCCTTAATGGTCACCATATTATTCAGTGTGTTTATTCTGCTGTTTGGCACCCGTCATATTGATGCCACCGAGCACCAGCGCGGCGTTATGGTGGCGATTGCGGTGGAGTCAGTGGTTAAGTTAGTGGCCTTTATTATGGTGGGCGGCTTCGCGCTCTGGCTGATCATCATGTATCCCAATCAAGAACGGGTAATGGTAACCGAGCGCTTTATTAACAGCTTTACGCAGGTCAGCGGCGCTAATCTGCTGGATATGGGCGTGTATACCTTGTTGTCCATGAGTGCAGTGCTCTGCCTGCCGCGCCAGTTTCACGTGACCGTCGTTGAAAGCCACGGCCCTGCGGATTTGCATTGGGCGCGGCGGTTATTTCCGGTGTACTTATTATTGATGGGGCTGTTTGTGCTGCCGCTGGCGCTGGCCGGTCAACAATGGCTGCCGATGGCGGCCTCACCGGACACCTATGTGATTAGCCTGCCGCTGGCGCAGGGCCAGCCGGGTTTAGCGGTACTGGCCTTTATTGGTGGTGCCTCAGCGGCCACCGGCATGATGATTATTTCTATTATCGCGCTCGCCATTATGGTCAGTAATGACTTAGTGCTGCCGATGATCTTGCGTCGCCGCCAAATGCAGGGCGCAGACTTTAATGATGTAGCGCAGTTATTACTCAAGGTGCGACGCGCCGCCATTGTCGCCATTATGGCTACCGCTTGGCTGGTATTTTTGTGGCTAGGAGATATCGACAGTTTATCGCGCATTGGATATCTGAGCTTTGCCGCCATTGCCCAGTTTATTCCGGCCTTGGTGTTGGGCTTATTTTGGCGCGGCGGCAACCGGCGCGGCGCCTATTGGGGCTTAAGTCTGGGCATGTTGATGTGGCTATTAAATTTAATGGCCGAAACTGGGCTGTTTGCCGGTGATGCCAACAGCAACGTTTTATTATGGCTATTAACGCCGCCGAACTGGGGCGCGGTAGCGGACATGAGCCCCGTCACCTGGGGCATCTTCTTAAGCTTATTGTTTAACTTAATCGCCTATGTGCTGGGCTCTTGGTGGTCGATGTCTACGGTCAGCGAGCGCTTGCAAGCCGCGGCGTTTGTGGGCCGCCAACAGAAAGATCACGGCGGCGTGTATCGGGCCAAAGTATCGGTACAAGAGCTGGAGCAGTTGGCCTCGCGCTTTGTGGGTGCTGCGCGGGTGAGTCGTGCGTTTTCTCGCTATGCGGGTGAGCAAGGGACGCTCGATGGCAGCATGCAAGCGCCCCCCAGCTTAATTCGCCACACCGAGCGGGTATTGGCCGGCGTGTTTGGTGCCTCGTCCGCGCGCTTGGTGCTGGCCTCGGCTTTGCAAGGTCGCTCCATGGAGTTGGATGAGCTGGCCACCATAGTCGATGAAGCGGGGGATGTATTTCGCTTTAACCGCGGTTTATTACAAGGCGCCATCGAGCACATAGGCCAAGGTATTTCTGTGGTCGATAAAGGGCTTAATTTAGTGGCTTGGAATCGGCGCTACATCGAGCTATTTGGTTACCCGGTGGATTTGATCCAAGTGGGGCGACCCATTAGCGATATTATTCGCTTTAACGCCGAGCGCGGCCTGTGTGGCGTTGGATCCGTCGCTAATCATGTGGCGCGCCGCCTGCGGCATATGCAGGCCGGCACACCCCATGTGTCATCACGCACTCGCCCCGATGGCCGGGTGATTGAGATGCAAGGCAATCCCATGCCGGGCGGCGGTTTCGTGATGACCTTTAATGACATCACCACCTTTCGCCAAGCAGAGCAATTACTGAAAGATATCAATGTGCAGCTGGAAGCACGAGTGGCGGAGCGCACTCAAGAGCTCTCGACCGTGAATCAGCAGTTATTGGTCGCTACGGTTGAGGCGGAAAAACTCAGTGCGTCTAAAAGCCGATTTCTAGCCGCCGTGAGTCATGACCTGATGCAGCCACTTAATGCTGCCAAGTTGTTTGCCTCTTCTTGGTTAGAGACTTCCCCTGATGATGAAAGTCGCCGCTTAGCTGGGCATATCGACCGCTCTTTGGTGGCGGCAGAAGACTTAATTGGCGACTTATTAGATATGTCGCGTTTAGAGTCCGGCAAGCTCACCGCTAAGCCCGTGGACTTTGCCTTAGATGAGCTATTTGACACCCTTAAAGCCGAATTTGATGTGTTGGTTGAACAAGATGGTGGGCGGTTTTCGGTGGTGAACAGCCGGTTGGGCGTACACAGTGATCCGCGGTTACTGCGCCGCATCTTGCAGAATTTTCTCACCAATGCGCTGCGCTATAATTCGGGCGGGCGAGTATTGCTGGGCGCGCGCCATCAAGGCGACAGCTTATGCTTAGAAGTCTGGGATAATGGGCCTGGCATAGCCGAGGATAAACAGCGTTTAATCTTTGATGAGTTTATGCGCTTAGAGCACGGCCAACGCCAACATCAACAAGGCTTAGGGCTAGGTTTGGCCATCGCCCAAGGCTTGGCACGGATGCTTGATCACCGCTTGGCGGTGCGCTCTATCGAGGGCAAAGGCTCGGTATTTAGCGTCACCGTGCCCAGAGCAGTTGCGGGCCGCGGTAAGTCAGCTTCTTTGGCGGACAATGCCGTAATAAGTAATGCGCCTAATGTGAATAACAGCCAATTGGTGGGCTTAAAGGTACTTTGTATCGATAACGATGGGGATATCTTAACCGCCATGGCGAGCCTGCTTGGCCATTGGGGCTGTGACGTGCGCGTAGCACTTACCGCCCAAGCCGCAGAACAACATTATCAAGACGGCTTTATGCCGGAGATTATTTTATCGGATTACCACTTAGACGAGGGTGAAACTGGCATTGATGTGGTCAGCCAATTACACCTGAAATATGGGACTGTGCCCACGGTGGTGATCAGCGCCGACCGCCAGCCCGAGCTGCAAGCGCGACTGCAGCAATTGAAGTTAAGTTACTTAAGCAAACCGGTAAAACCCATGAAACTAAGAGCGCTATTGCAGCATTTGGTTTAAGACATTTACGCTACACTATTCACCGGTTTGCGACAGTGCTATCACCGCTTGGGTACGATTTTGGACATTGAGTTTGCGAAAAATGGCGGTGACGTGGGCTTTAACGGTGGCTTCGGAGACGCTGAGCTCGAAGGCAATTTGCTTATTTAACTTGCCCTCAGACAACATGGTGAGCACCTTAAATTGCTGGGGCGTGAGACTGGCTAAACGCTCGGCAATATTATCGGCGGGCGCGGCCGACAGGCTCACGCCGGCAGGAAACCAGGTATCCCCCGCTAAAATAGCGTGCAGGGCGGCCACCAAATCGGGCAGCGGCGTCGATTTAGGAATAAAGCCCATGGCGCCAAAGTGCATGGCTTGCTGGACCACGGCGGGTTCTTCCGTGGCCGAGACCATGACCACCGGTAGATCCGGATAAAGGTGGCGTAAGGTTGCCAATGCAGAAAAGCCGCTGGCGCCCGGCATCTTCAAGTCCAGCAATAATAAATCTACCTCACCTTGCTCTGCTAATAGCTGCATTAACTGTTCGATGCAGTCCACTTCTTGTAATTGGACATCGGGGACGGCTTGGCTGACCGCTAAGTGCAGCGCATTACGAAACAAGGGGTGATCATCGGCAATGATAATGCGATAGCCTGTATCCATGAGTAGTTACGTCCTTGGCTCGGTCTACGGTTGAGCAAAATAAGCATAATGTGGCGTTATCATAGGATCTTACACTCAAACTGAGAACCCGCGGGCACGATTTTCGTGATCCAGTCAGGGAATGCTAGGACATTTGCAGCCGCAAGCGCAGTACGCTGCAAATTGCCCAATGGGCAGCAATAGACGCATCGATTTGGTGGTGATCATGATGGTGTTTTCTTTGGGGGGCTGAGTTGGTGTATGGTGGGTACAAAGCTTGTTCTATGCAGAAGTGCTTAAGCTAGAAAATGCTGAGCGCAAAAAATTAAGGTATAAAGAAGAGTAAATTCAATAAGCTAATCTTATTAAGAACTTTCGACCTTCAACTCATTTGCACCTTCAATTTACCGGCTGTTGCCTAGACAGGCATCACTGATAAGGAAATGACCATGACCAAACACCTTTTATGGTTACTGGCTGCAGTGTTCGCCAGTAGCTCTGCCTTCGCACAAGATATTGATCATTTAAGCGCCGAATACAGCGTGATACTCAACGGCGATAAGACTCGTGGCGTGAATACCTTAAAAATAGATCGCAATAACGACCGTTATAACGTGCACTTTTCACTGGCCCACTGGTTGTTAGATGTAGATCAAAAAGCCAGTTTTACCTGGAAAAACTGTAACGCTATCCCGCAAACCTTTAGCTACAAGACCAAGTACTTAGGCACGCGCAATGAAGACCGTTTGGTATTTGATCAAAAGACTAAGATGGTGCTGTTTCAGAATAAAGATGGCGATAAGTTAGTCCCCATCAAAGAGGGAGCCTTCGATCCGGTCAGTTTTTTCTTTGAGGCGCGCTGCGACTTAATGGCCGGTAAAACCACGCTTACTTATCCGGTGGCGCGCGACGGCGAAATTAAAATGACCACCTTTAAGGTGGTAGGCAAAGAAATAGTTAACACCGGCATTGGCCCCTACGAAAGTTTGATCGTAGAGCGCGATCGCGGTAACAGTAAGCGCAAAACCCGCTTTTGGGTGGCGCCAAAACTGGATTATCAACTGGTGCAAATCAGTCACGATGAAAACCGCCAGCTTTCGGTTACCGTGACCTTGAGTAAGCTCAGCTATACCCTAGTAAAATAATTAGCATGCCTTGCTAACATGACTGGCACGGCTGAATGAGCTTAAATTAATCAGCTCCGTTGCTACTCACTAAAGACGTTATGTGCCTATCATCAGCAAGGTGACTTGCTGATGATAGGCACATTTATCTCGCATCCATCTCGCCCTAAGCGACTCAATCCCATTAAGTTAAACCTGCATTCATCCCTGCATCTTTTAGATCTAGCCCAGTAACGCTTGTTTTTCCTCTACCGGCTGATCGCCAATAATACGACACCGACCTTGACTTTTGGCTACATAAAGTGAGTCATCTGCCCGCAGCAATAGCTGGTGGATATCGTCGGTACTTTGCGCCTCAGCCAAGCCACCGCTAAAGGTAAACTTGATGGTTTTATCCTTGAGATATAAAGGGCTAGCAGCCATGGTATCCAGCAGTCGCTGAGCCAGCAACAGCCCTTGCTCTTGGTTTGTCTCAGGCAAGATCAGTAAAAACTCTTCTCCGCCGATCCGCGCCAAAACATCCGTGGTCCGTATGGTTTCACGGCCCGTTACGGCAAAATGACACAAGACTTGGTCACCCACATCATGGCCATGTTCGTCATTAATGAGTTTAAAAAAATCTATGTCTAGCATCACCACACAAAAGGGGTGTTGATAACGCTGCAGCTTCGCTAACTCGTGGCGTAATCGGGTATCGGCGGCGCGCCGGTTAGGGCTCTGGGTGAGCGGATCTGTGGTGGCTAGGTGAGTAAGTTGGCTGTTTAAGCGCAGTAGCTCTTGATGGGCTGAGTCCATCAGTTGCTGATGTTGGCGACCGCGCCTAAACGTTAGCCAGCTTAATAATCCTCCCCACACCGAACCGGTAATGGTAAACGCCATCACGGCGGCGAGCTTATTTTTCACACTGGCCTGATAATAAATTTGGCTGGCATCGGCTAATACGTGAATCTGCACCCCCTTTTTAGTACTCGTTTGGCTAACAAACAGCACCGGAGCTTGGTCGTCACCAAGCAGTAAAATTTCCGGCTGCACGAGATTGGTGTGCAAGGGGAGGGCGAGGCTATCGCCCGTCATCTCTGGATCTATGCCCCCCTCCGGAATCTTATACCCCAACCATCGGCTATCATCCGAGAGCAAGATAAGGTTGCTGGAGCCACTTACTAATAAGTTAATGCGATTGGCGTTATGGCTGATAGCAGCAATGGTATTGCCCACCAATAGGGTCAGGTTGCCATTAGGGGTTATAGAGTGGGCATAATAGTTTTTAGCTTGTTGGAGCTCTAGATCAAACACCAAGTGTGGCGAAGCCCTGACTTGTGTCACTTGTGTGCTTTGCTGTTGATTTAGGGGAGTAGAGCCGGCACTTTGCAGCAGGGTTTTGCCTTTCTTATCCAGTAGCCAGACGCCGATTAGTTGAAAGCGCTGGTGAAACTCATCCAAATCAGTTTGTAAGTTGGGTCTACCCCTGGGAGTGAGCAGAAAGCGCTGCATGCTAGACATGCCCGCCAAGGTGTGAGTAATGGAGGTAATGTGCGCGCTGCCTTGTACGAGCTCTTTGTTGGCGGCATTAATGACGTCATGGCTTTGCACAGTCAGCTCTTGTAACTGTTGCTCAATGCGCAAACCCAGCCAATGGCGGCTCACAAACCAGCTCGCTAATAGCAGCGTAAGCAGCAACAGCAAACTGGCCAGCAAAGAATAAGGGTCCAATGATAGTCGGCGGGGTGTATTAGGCAGCATCATCCATGTACCTGCACGTGTGTTTATTAAGGAGACGGGGTTCTTGTCTGCACTTGAGTCTAATCAATAGTTTGCATTGTATAGGCAAATGAAAAAAAATGGGCGACTTATTACTTTAGTGTGCGGCGAGCTTCTCTTATGCTTAAAGCGAGGATCATGGATCCCGTTAGCCTAGGCTGGCGATACCGTTTTGCACAACGCTGAGGTATTATTTGTGACTCAAACTGCAGGGGTTTAAGAATAGGCTTGGCTACTTATGGTCGAAAGATAGGGTTTAAGGGTACCTGATTACGTATGAATCTCAGCCATAATGCACCCTGTTTCGGTTTGTTCTTTGTAGCTGCCCCGTCTCTTTAATAAAGAGGACTTAGGCAGGCCAGCTCTGCTGGCTGTTACTGAGGTTTAGATTTAAACCAAAACACCAAACCGGGCCGAAGTCCTCTTCGCCGAAGAGACGGGCCCCTACAAGGTCAAAATACCAAACTGAGCCTCATATTCTTTACCGAAGAGGCGGCACCTCTCTGTAACCTATTAAATTTATTGGTTCTGAGTTCACTGAAACATGGCTGAGCTTTGTGGGTAATCAGGTAAGGGTAAGATTTAAGAGCAAGCGGAGGAGTGAGGCGTGGTAATAATAGGCATTCTAGTGCTGCTAGGCGCGGCTTGGAGTTTTGATTGGCGAACTTGGCTGGGTGATAAAACCCGGCATCATTTGTGTTTTGGAGCCGCCATTGCCCTAGTGCCATTATGGATGCTGCAAGCGGGCGTAAAGCCGGGCTTAGAAGTGCATTTCTTGGGGTTAACGACGCTGGCGCTGCTGCTAGGTTGGCGCATGGGGTTGATGATGAGCAGCTTAAGTCTGTTGCTTGTCACCGCTTTTGGATTTGAATCTTGGTCTATGCTCGGGCCCAATCTGTTGTTGGGTGTGGTAATACCGCTCAGTGCTAGCTATCTATTATTTTTGTTAACTTACAGCTACTTGTACCGCCATTTGTTTGTCTACATCTTTGTGGCCGGCTTCTTTAATGCAGCCTTGACCATTACCCTTAAAACCTTGCTGTTTTCGGGATTTATGGTGTGGAGTGACCAATATAGCTGGCAAGTAGTGGTTGATAACTACCTGAGCGTGCTGCCTTTATTATTGTTCCCAGAAGCCTTACTCAACGGCATGGCCATTACCGTGCTGGTGCTGTTTAAGCCCGAATGGGTGTGCACCTATCGGGATCGCGATTATATTATTAATAAGTAATATAAGCTTCCAGCGCTACCTGTATGTCTGATAGGCTGCCTTTTCATCCTTTTTATGTGAGACGCTGATGACCGTTAAGTTCTTACCTGCCTTGGCGCCTATTTTAGCCCTAGGCCTATTATCTGCAGCCCCCGCTCAGGCGGAGATGAGCAAAGCTGAGTTTCAAAAGCTGGTGCGTGAAACCTTGCTTGAGCAGCCAGAAATTTTGCGCGAAGCCATTATTAAGCTCGAAGAAAAAGATCAGCTGGCGAGCCAAGCTGAATTTTCTAAACAGCTAAAACAGCAGTCCAAGCAGCTGTTTTCCAGTAAAACCGATGGTATTTTAGGTAACCCTAACGGCAAGCTAGCTGTGGTGTATTTCACCGACTATAACTGCCCTTATTGCCATCGTATGAATCAAACGCTGCTGACGCTGATCAAAGACGAGCCTGAGCTAAAAATCATCGTTAAAGACTTAGGGATTTTAGGTCCTGACTCAGTACAAGCCGCGCGCTTAGCCTTAGCCACGGCCATGGAAGCACCTCGCCAGTATGCTGAGCTGCATCAAGCGCTGATGAGCCAAAAGAAAGTGTCCACGGCTGCCTTGGCCAGCATTACCGATAAAGCCGGCTTAGACAGCAAGACTTTATTGGCGGCTGCCGACGATAAAAAAATATCGGATAAGCTTAATCAAAACATGAGCTTGTTCAGAAGCTTAGGCCTAAACGGCACCCCAGCCTTGGTATTCCCGGACGGCACCTTGATCCCCGGTGCCGTGGACGTGGCGGGTTTGAAAGACATCTTAAAAGATAAAAAATCTTAAGGGCTGAAATACCTTAAAAGATAAACGTCTGATTTAAGCTCATGCGTTAGACATAAAAAAACCGGCCGAGGCCGGTTTTTTGTATTCTGAAAACTTCTAGCTTGCAGCGTGCTTACGCTTTGCCTGCTGTAACTTCTCATACACCGCCAACAAGCCTTGGTGCGCAGGGAAATCCGCTAAGCTTTCATCGGCGAGGGTTAGCCCGTGAAAACGCGCTTGGCCGGCAATTTGTGCCCACACCTGAGTCACGGTTTCTTCAGTAAACATACTGTTAAAGGCTGAGACATACTGAGCAGGGTCTCGGTCTTCGCTTAAGTGCAGCTCTAATGCCGCCTTCAAACAGCGATAGTAACGATGGCGCTCATCGCTAAATACTGAGGCATTAAAGCTCAAGGTCCAGTCTGCGTATTCGAGTGCTAACTCCAATTCGTTTGCCGCCAAGGCCAGCATGCATTTTAGCTCACCAATTCTTAAGGTGTGCCAAGCGCTGCCCTTTGTAGAGGCAATACCGAGCAGCTCACGAATACGGGTAAAGTCATCGAAGCCTTCTTCTTCTAACAACTCATATAAGCCCATCAATTGCTCTGCGTCGGCGTCTGAGCCTGGCAGGCTTAACAAAGTGGCGCGTAAATGCGCGCCCATGTTGTTATTGGCCATGGTTAAGTCGTCGGCCGGGTAAATATCTGACATACCCGGTGCCAAAATTCGGCAAGCATACACGCCTAAATGCTCATAATCGGCGATATAGACCGGCTGATTAATGCGGTCAAAAATTGCCAATAAGTGGGTAAACTCTTGCTCTGAGCTGCCACTGAAATCCCAGTCGGCAAATTCATAGTCCGCTTGGTCTTGAAACAAGTCCCAGCTGATCAAGCCTGACGAGTCAATAAAATGGGTTTCCAGATTATGATGATCTGCCACTTCGTCGTCTTCAAAAGACGGTGGCACAAACACATCCAGCTCTTTTAAGCTGCGACCTTGCAACAGCTCGGTCACGGTACGCTCTAATGCCACTTCAAAACGTGGGTGAGCGCCGAAAGAAGCGAAGCAGGTGCTGTTAGTTGGGTTAAATAACACCACGCAAATCACCGGATAATCACCGCCTAATGAGGCATCAAAGGCATGAATCGGAAAACCTTCGGCTTCCAATGCCGCAATCGGCGCTTCAATGTGCGGGTAGCGAGCCAGTACTTCAGCAGGAATTCTGGGCAGGCTGATGCGATCGCTAATAATGCGATTTTTAATACTGCGCTCAAAGACTTCCGATAAGCCTTGGGTGCGGGCTTCGGTTCGGGTATTACCGGCACTCATGCCATTAGACACATACAAGTTACCGACGATATTCATCGGCAGATACACGGTTTCTAAGTCACCTTGGCGCTCAAAGGGCAGGGCGCAAATACCGCGAGCTTCATTGCCGGACTGCAAGTCGATCAGCATATCAGCGGTCACTTCACCCTCGGGGTCATAATAGCCACGGGTGTAGTCATCTAACATGCCGTTTGGCAGGCTATTGTCGGCGGGCAAGGTAAACCATTTTTCGTTCGGGTAATGTACGAAGTCGCCTTCGGCGATGTCTTTGCCTAAGTAAAAGTCGGCAAAAAAGTAGTTAGTGGCTAAACGCTCGAAGTACTCGCCCAGTGCCGAAGCCAAAGCGGCTTTTTTGCTGGCGCCTTTACCATTGGTAAAGCATAAGCCACAGCTTTTATCGCGAATATGCACCGACCACACATTGGGTACCGGATTGAGCCAAGAGGCTTCTTCAATATCAAACCCCAAGTTGATGAGCTGTTGCTGAAAGTAGCTAATAGAGTCTTCCAGCGCAGCATCTTTGCTAGGAATGAATGTTTTCATGAGAGCCTCGGGGTGGTGATCGGCAAAAAAGGAGGCAGATCCTAACCCGCGAACAGAAAATGAACAAGTATGTTTAAGAGCCACTTCGGTTATCAAGCTCAATAGCAGGCGGTGTTCACTTTTACTGATAGGGGAAAGTACTGAGTACGGAGACTGGTAGTGGTTATTACGGGCGATTTTTATGACAGTTTATTCAGATAACAACTATATTTTGTTGTGAAGATATATATGGCACTCCGGTTACGGCGTTATCTTTTCATTCATCGCGCTCACCATTAGCAGGCGGTGTGTTCGTAAGCGGAAATTTGTATAAATACATCAACAGTGCCGAGGAAAGTGAGCGAAATGGCTGTAACCCTCTGAGCTTTGGGTGGCAACTCGCGCGACTCTATCTTTTTGCAATAGGTGCGACCTATAATGAGAAACTCTTTGTCATGTGTAGCGTGCCGTGGAGATTAAGGTTACGCACCCAAGATACGGTTCACAAAAAGCACGACTAATAATAAGTGGATAATATGCAGGTGGACGCTAATGCGCCATGCCCTAGCAGGATGCTAACGGCATCGTTATTCGAGTTAAGTAGTAAGCGTACTCTTGAGTGCGCCCAGCCTACTGGAAATGGCGTCACGTAAGGGCGGAGGGACACATATTGAACTTTGGAAAAACCCCCAGCGAAATTGAGAATGAGCGCAAACGGACATTAGTGCTCGCCTTCTCGGCGATTGGTACACTTTTTCTCTGCATTTTTGGGACTGTTTCTCTTATGCAGGGGCGATTCGTACTGTTTTGTGTGCTGTTTCTCTTTATCGGTATAGTCTTAACCGTGGCCTTTATCGTCAGAAAAGCCATTAATACTCAGCCAATGAGCCTTTTTCTGGCTTCTACTTTGCTCTTTTTAACCTGGTATTTGCTGTTGGGTGGGGGTGCTGATGGCTCTGGAGTATATTGGACCTACTCCATCTCTATGTTGATGGTATTGCTAGCAGGACCCAAAGTCGGCAGCATTTATATGGGGCTTTATTTGGTGATAAGCTCGGTACTTATTTTAGGGCCCTTCACGTTTGTCTATAATTACACCCACGCGGAAACCATCAGGATCATCGCCTCCTCTTTTGGCCTGTATGTGTTGATCTTGACCAGTGAGTGGATTCGTATCGGTTCTTATGCCGTGATCTCTGAAACCTCAGAAAACCACAGATACCTCGCCAATACCGACCCGTTAACTGGCTTGCTGAATCGCAATGGCATTATGGTCGCCCTAAAGGAAAAGGGTGTCCAGCAATCGGCCATCATGGTGATGCTGGATATAGATAGCTTTAAATCTGTTAATGATAACTACGGTCACGACTTTGGTGATCTGGTGCTGATTCGGCTCGCTAAGTTGCTCAAAGATAATGTTAAAGGCGGGGACTTAACGGCGCGCTGGGGAGGAGAAGAGTTCTTGCTGGTTTTTTACGATATCTCAATAAGTGCCACGGAATCGTTGATCAGAAAAATAAAAGATGAGTTCGCCAACATTATATTTCACCATAATGATGCGGCCATTTTCGTGACCTTTAGTGCGGGAGTGGCTCCCTTCAATGATATCTCCGCATTTGAACCTGTCGTAAAACTGGCGGATGAAAGGCTCTATCAAGCTAAGGCGATGGGCCGAAATCAAGTAGTAGCCGACGAGCTGCAACTGGTGATTATGCAAGAGGCGCAGGTGTAGCGCTTTGGTAAAGTGGGGGTCGTGGTTGGTTTTATTATTATCTACCCCGAATCTATCCCCTCGAACAGCGCACCAGAAGCTAATGCAGCCGATATAAAAAAGCCCGCCATTCGGCGGGCTCTTTAGCTGCACAAGGTCTGTGCTTAGTGTGTGCTTACGGCAGTAGATGCAACATGCGGCGCAGCGGCTCGGCGGCACCCCATAACAGCTGGTCACCTACTGAGAAGGCTGACAGATATTCTGGGCCCATGTTCAACTTGCGCAAGCGCCCCACTGGTACATTCAAGGTACCGGTTACGGCGGCGGGGGTTAGCTGCTCCATGGAAGCTTGGCGATCGTTGGGGATAACCTTTACCCAATCGTTGTTAGCCGCCAAGATCTGTTCGATTTCGCTAATCGGCAGATCTTTTTTCAGCTTAATGGTAAACGACTGGCTGTGGCAACGCAGCGCACCGATGCGCACACAGAGACCATCGATAGGGATGGGCTGGCTGTTACCTAAGATCTTATTGGTCTCGGCTTGGCCTTTCCACTCTTCACGGCTTTGGCCATTGTCGAGCTGAGTATCAATCCATGGGATCAAGCTACCGGCCAAAGGTACGCCGAAGTTATCGACAGGTAAGTCGCCACTGCGGGTTTTGTCGGTGACTTTGCGCTCTAGCTCCAAAATAGCAGAAGCGGGATCCGCCAGTTCATCGGCCACTTCATCACGCAACATACCCATCTGATTAATCAGCTCGCGCATGTGACGGGCACCGCCACCGGAGGCTGCTTGATAGGTAGACACGGCTATCCATTCGACTAAGTCTTGCTCAAACAAACCGCCCAGCGCCATCATCATTAAGCTGACGGTACAGTTGCCGCCGACGAAGGTTTTAGTGCCCTTAGCCAGTGCATCTGTGATGTTTTTGCCGTTTACCGGATCCAGCACTATGATGGCGTCGTCGTCCATACGCAGTGCAGACGCCGCATCAATCCAGTAACCGTTCCAGCCCGCCGCTCTCAGTGCCGGATACACCTCATTGGTGTAATCGCCGCCTTGGCAGGTGAGGACTACGTCTAACGCCTTGAGCGCCTCTATGTCGTAGGCATTCTGCAGCGTACCGGCGTCGGTGCCAAAATCAGGCGCGGGCTGACCCGCTTGCGAGGTAGTAAAAAAGACCGGTTTAATGCGGGAGAAATCGCCTTCTTCTACCATGCGGCTCATTAATACCGAGCCTACCATTCCGCGCCAACCGACCAGACCTACAGTTTTCATATTCAAGTATCCTTCCTTTGGAAGTAAATAAATCAAATTCTCTATTCACAATACGGATTGAGCGCCAAGGTGCAAGAAATAAAGGGAAATTCCCTCGATAACCGGCTAATTTAGCTTCAATGAGCGCTCAAACACGCGCTTAGCGTTAAGCGCCTTATGTACGACGCAGGGGGTGATTTTAGCCTAATGATAAAAACCCTAACATAAATACGGGCGCGGCCAGGCTTAAGATAAACCCCGAAACGATAGCTACGGGCACCACGGCCACGCCGCCAGAGCGTTGTAATACCGGCAAGGTGAAGTCCATGGCGGTGGCGGCACCATAGCCGATGGCCACGGACGGGAAGCGGCGCATTAAAGTGGGGATCAACATGATGGCGAATAGCTCACGCGCTAAGTCGTTAATAAAGGCCGCGCTGCCCAGTACTGGGCCTAATTGGTCGCTGATTAAAATGCCTGATAGTGAATACCAGCCATAGCCTGCGGAGAAGGCCAAGCCGTGCTGCAGTGGCATATCTAAAATCAAGGCGCCTGCAATACCGCCGACCCAAGAGCTGACTAACACCACGGCGGCAATACTCAAGCCCCAAGGATTAAGTAAAATTTGCCGTAATGGCATGCCCGAGTTTCTCAGTTGCACGCCAATCAGCAGCAATAACAACATCAGTGCCCACTCACTTAAGGTGTCCACTGCAAACCAACTGGCATCCAGCACTTGGCCAATGGCCACCCCGGCCAAAATCACCAAACACAGCCAAACCGAATCCAGCAATAAGCGCCACTTGCTTTGCAAGGGCGCACCGGGCTCGCCTGTTAGCCGGTTATGGCGCCTATCTAAGCACCACAGTCCCGCTAAGTTGGCCGCACTGATACTCGCCAAAAATACCAAGCTGACGCTGAAGATAGTGCCCAAATGGCTGACTAAATTATCAACAAAAGCCAGGCTGATGCCCATCAAAAATAAAATCAAATACACCATGCGTGCCACCGCTAGATTCAACAATCGTAAAATCGTCGTCGAGCGACAAGGCACGCAATAGCCGAGCATAAGGGGCAGTAACACCAGTAATAAGCCGGAATACATAAAATGACATTCCCTAAAGCGGGGGAGTGGGAGAACAAGGCCGTGAGCTAACACTCATACCTAAAACAGCCAATGAGCAAAACAATAGTTTACATCGAGGCTCGCAGCATACGTGAGCCCGAACGGCAACGAAAGACTAAGCGTAGCGTTTAACCGCTAGCGACACCTTACTAGTTAACGGCTTGTTTTTGCGTGTTTTTATGCGCTTAGGCACGGATAGCAACATGGACAAAGACATTCAGTTGTTATTGCCCTAAACAGGTGTTAGTTTTTAAAGCAGGTTAATTAATTGTTACTTTAGCGTTGCTGTTGGCGAGCTGAATAGCGGCTAAGGTAGGAATAGCAGCCCTGTTGCAAGGATTCTTTGATGAATAAACCCGCCCTTGAGGTGTCAGGCTTATATAAAAACTTTGGCTCGATTGAAGTGCTAAAAGGCATTGATTTAACTGCGCAGCAGGGAGATGTGATTTCTATTATTGGCTCGTCGGGATCCGGCAAGTCGACGCTGCTGCGCTGTATCAATCTGCTGGAAGTTCCCAACGCCGGCGAGGTGCGCTTACACGGTGAGCTGATTGAGATGCGCACCAGCAAAGATGGCCAGCGCCAGCCCGCAAATATGCGCCAAGTGGAGCGTATTCGCTCTCGTTTGGCCATGGTGTTTCAAGGTTTTAATTTATGGTCCCATATGACCATCTTAGAAAATATCATCGAAGTGCCGATCCAGGTGCTAAAAGTGCCGAAAAAACAAGCCATTGAGCAGGCTGAGGCTTTATTACACAAAGTCGGTCTGTTTGATAAGCGCGATGATTACCCCAATCATTTGTCCGGTGGCCAACAACAAAGAGCCGCTATTGCTCGGGCCTTGGCGGTGGAGCCAGAAGTGATGTTATTTGATGAGCCCACCTCGGCGCTGGATCCTGAATTAGTGGGCGAAGTGTTGGCGGTGATGCAGAGCCTAGCCGAAGAAGGCCGTACCATGTTGGTGGTGACCCACGAAATGAGCTTTGCCCGAGAAGTGGCGAATAAATTACTGTTTTTGCACCAAGGCGTGGTGGAGGAACAAGGCGACCCTAAAACGGTGTTTGCTAACCCAAAATCTGAGCGCTTTAAACAGTTTATTTCGTCGGTCTATTAAGTCCGCCTAACAAATGTTGCACGCGTACTGTAGTGGCTTGACCGCCGCTAAACTCTGCTCAGCAGAATGGTTTTATCTTTATCAGAGCTAAGCGTAATACAAGGAGTAACACCATGAAAAAACTGTTAATCGCCGGTGCCATTATGGCATCGTTGGCTGTCGGTGCTGTGCAGGCCAAGGAATGGAAAACCGTACGTTTTGGTATTGAAGGGGCCTACCCGCCATTCTCTTGGACCGATGAGCAGGGCCAGCTGCAAGGTTTCGATGTGGATATGGCCAATGCGCTGTGCGAACAGATGCAGGTGAAGTGTAAGCTGATTGCCCAAGATTGGGACGGCATTATACCGGCGCTGCTGGCTCGTAAATACGACGCCATTATTGCCGCCATGTCGATCACCGAAGAGCGCCAGCGCACCGTCGATTTTACTGACCGTTATGCCTTAGTGCCCAATAAGTTTGTGGCCAAAAAGGGTACCGAGCTTGATCTCAGCAAAGCCGGGTTACAAGGTAAAAAAGTAGGCGTGCAAATTGCCACCACGCACGATAAATATCTCACTGAAAACTTCGGTAAGGAAGTGAGCTTAGTGCGTTATGGCACCGCCGATGAAGCCTATCTGGACTTAAAAGCGGGTCGGGTCGATTATGTGTTCTTAGATGCCACCGCCATTGAAGAAGGGCTGCTGAATAAAGACGGCGGCAATCAGTATGAATTTGTGGGGCCTTCTATTACCGATGAAAAATGGTTTGGCGATGGCTTTGGTATTGCCGTACGCAAGCAAGACTCAGACTTAAAAGACAAGATCAATAAGGCCATTGTGGATATCAGAGAAAATGGTAAATACGAAGCCGTGAATAATAAATACTTTGAATACGACGTTTACGGCGAATAAAGAGTAAACAAAGGCCACTTAAGTTAAGTGGCCTTTTGTCTAGGGTTTGCTTGTTTAGGACTGCAGAATTAGTCAGCTAGGCGACCAATACCACAGGAGCGGGTGATGCTGGACTTAAAAGGATACGAAAGCTCCTTGCTGCAAGGCGCCGAGCTCACCATACAAGTGGCTTTACTCTCCCTATTATTAGCCGTGACCTTAGGTTTGTTAGGGGCGCTGGCGAAACTCTCAACCTTTAAACCCGCCCGCTGGTTGGCCACACTTTACACCACAGTCATTCGCGGTATCCCCGATTTAGTGTTGATGATGCTGCTGTTTTTTGGCGGCCAAGTACTACTCAATAATTCACTGGCCGCCTTAAATGAAAAGCTCAATGCTTGGCTGGGTGGCGATAATCCCGCTCATGAATGGACGACGTATGTGCCCGATTATATTGAGCTCAGCCCTTTTATTGCCGGCGTGCTCACCATAGGTTTTATTTTTGGCGCCTATATGACGGAAACCTTTCGCGGTGCCATTTTAGCGGTCGACCAAGGCGAGCTAGAAGCGGCGCGGGCTTACGGCATGACCAAGGGCCAAGTGCTGCGGCGTATTTTATTCCCACAAATGATGCGCCATGCGCTGCCTGGACTGGGTAATAACTGGTTGGTGTTGCTGAAAACAACGGCCTTGGTGTCCATTATTGGTCTTGATGATATGGTTCGAAAAGCCTCGCTGGCCGCCGGTGCCACTCAGTTACCTTTTACTTTTTATATGGCAGTCGCCATCACGTTTCTCTTGTTCACCGCCATTTCGACCTCCTTTTTGAAATGGGCCGAGCGCCGCTATGCGCTGCACACCCGATAGCGCGATTCATACGAGGTAGATGATGGATTTAACGATTATCGCTAACGAGTGGCCCACCTATTGGCAGGGTTTTTACACCACAGTGTGGCTAGTGGCCGTGTCTTTGGTGATTGGCTTAGTGATTGCCGTGCCGCTGGCCATCTTGCGTAATAGTCACCATTGGCTGCTTAAGGCGCCGGCTTGGGCCTTTATTTATTTCTTCCGTGGCACACCGTTATTGGTGCAGCTGTTTCTTATTTATTACGGTGCCGGTCAATGGCTGTGGCTACGAGAGTCCATCGCTTGGGAGTTATTTAGTCAGGCATGGTTTTGTGCCATTTTAGCCTTTACCTTAAACACCAGCGCCTATACGGCGGAGATTATTCGCGGCGCCATTAATGGCATGCCTAGAGGCCAAGTGGAGGCGGCCTATGCCTATGGCATGAGTAAATTCACTACCTTGCGCCGCATTATATTACCGAACTCGTTTCGCCGCGCCTTGCCGGCTTACAGTAATGAGGTGATTTTTATGCTGCACGGCTCAGCCGTGGCGGGGATCATCACCATTGGCGATCTAACGGGCGCGGCACGCATTGTTAACTCCCGTTATTACTCGCCCTTTGAGGCCTTCTTAGCAGCAGGGCTGTTATACATGTGCTTAACCTTTGCCCTAGTGTGGGGCTTTCGCCGCTTAGAAAATCGCTGGTCCAAGCATTTGCAGCCTAGAGCCTAAAGGGCCGCGGTAAGCGTTACGCCATACGCTGTTAGTTAAAAAACCGAGCCTGCAGCAGACTCGGTTTTGTTTTGCGTACGACCTGCAAGGTAGGACGTATGGCGTATGGCGTAGAACGTTTAGTTTTCGGCTTTCTTGCGGCGAATACTTAAGCCTAACTCGCGGCCGCGTAATTTGGCGTAATACATATTGCCAATAAACATGGTGCCGGCCAGCAGCAGCTCCACTATCGCCAACCAACGCTCGCCTTCATCGGTCCACAACAGCACGCCTGAGTGTAAGAAGTAGGGCAGCAGTAAGTACACGCTCCAAGCGTGAGTATAAGGATTGCCTTGGATCATGCCTTTAATGGGGATCAGCAACCAAGGCAGCCAAATGATCAGCATGAAGGTCAGGCTAAGGTGCGGCGAGGGCGAGATAACGCCATGCCACAGCACCACCCATAACATTAAGCCGAAGTAGCCAATGAGCGCTAATGTACGAGCTAATTGAGTGGTCATTATAAAATATCCAACACTTGCTCGGGCGGGCGGCCCAAGGCGGCTTGATTGCCGTTAACCACGATTGGGCGCTCTATCAGCTTAGGGTTCGCCACCATAGCCTCGATTAATGCCGTTTCATCTTGCTCATCGGCCAAGTTTAACTCTGCGTAAATGGCTTCTTTGGTGCGCATTAACTGGCGCGCCGAGCTCATGCTAAGCTGGGCGAGCAGGGTGCGGATCTGATTGGCATCAGGTGGCGTGTCGAGATATTTGATAATCTCAGGGTTTAGCCCTTGTGCTTCGAGCAGTGCTAATGTCTCGCGGCTTTTGGAGCAGCGCGGGTTATGATAAATAGATAGGCTCATTACAGACTCCTCATCAATAAGCGGCACCCATGAAGGGTGCAATATGGCCCTAAGTTACACATCCTAATTCGGCGCGATCTGTAAATTCCTTAGGGCGGTTAGGGTGCAACTTGGGTGCGAATGAGGGGATTGTACTGTGATAATGCCGAGCATGGTATAAAAGTAGTCATAGAGGGCAAGGACGATGAAAAAGCGTAACGCAGGATATGTAGTAATACTCACCCTGATGGCATTAATGACCGGCTGTAAGGAACAGCCACGTTTAACGCTGGCTAGCGGCGAGCAACAAGATTTAAGTGACTATAAGGGCCAATGGCTGGTAGTGAATTACTTTGCCGAATGGTGTGCGCCTTGCCTGCGGGAAATGCCCTTGCTCAATGAATTGGCGCAGGAGCAGATTACGGCTAAAGGCCCGGCAGTGTTAGCGGTGAGCTTTGATGCCTTATCAAACCAAGCCTTACAAGACTTAAGCGCGCGTTATCAGATGATCATGCCGGTGGCGGCCAAACTCGAAGGCGACTGGCCCTTTGAGTCACCGCGAGTATTACCAACCACCTTGATCCTAGATCCTAAAGGTAAGCTGGTGGCCACCCATCAAGGGGAATTAAAGTCTGAAGATATTGCCGACTGGCAGGACAAATATTGGGCTAAGAAATAGCGCCAAGGAAAGCAAACAAGATAGGCTATTTTTACCTCAGTACTGAGCGCTGCCCTTAAGCCGTCTTCCTGACGCACGTCAGGATCTCGTTGAGATCTTAAAATATAAGAGTGAGATACCGAGGCAAGCTCGGTATGACGGCAAAGAGCATAAGCCCAACAAGCGGTGGTATTTCGGGTTAGCTGGCCTCTTAGCGCTAGTTACTTTCTTAACTCTTCCCATTCTTGCTGTTGCTGGCGCAGTTGTATTAAGCGGGCGCCGAGGCGGGCGCGCTGCATGCTGTCTTTAGACAGATTAGCGGCAATTTCCATTTGGTCGACGGCCAAGTCGTAGCGACCTTTAAGCGCGGCCACTTCTGCTTGGGCTTGGCGAAACGCCGACTCATCGCTGAGAGGGCGATAGGCTTGGGCAATCAACTCCCAGGCTAAGGGATTTTCTGGATTACGGCGCAAATAGTTATCCAGCAAAGTGACGGCCTCTGCATAACGGCCGGCTTGCAGCATGCTATCGGCGAGGTTAATCATCACCACCTGATTATTAGGTAATTGCTGCTGAGCCTGTTGTAAACGGGTAATCGCGGCTTGGTGATTATCTTGAGCGTTATCCAAGTCGGTGAGCGCATCTAGAATAAAGATGTTGTTCCGATGACGACTCGCTAACTCATTAAGCAGAGGGCGAGCCAAGTCTTCTTTATTAATTTTTAGCAAGGCCAGCGCTTGGCCATAGCGAGCAGCATCGGTTTGCCAAGCGCCGTTCGTTTGTTTAGCCTCTTGCTCAAAAAAGAGGTGTAACTCATTGCCACTGTTGCGCTGAAAACGCACCATGACCCGCGCTTTTGCTAACTGAAAGTCTAAGCTGGCCGGGTGCTGGCTCTTAGGGTAATCTTGCGCTCGGCTGCGAGCCTCCGCAATACGGCTGGTGGGTAATGGGTGGGTGAGCAGCATAGGCGGCGGTGTGCTGGCAAACTGATATTTATCGGCCAGTTTTTGAAAGAAGCTGGCCATGCTATCCGGATTAAAGCCGGCATTACTCAGTAAACGCAAGCCAATGCGGTCCGCTTCCAGCTCATTATCTCGGGTATAGTTGATGGCCGATTGCATCTTTAAGCCGAGGGTGGTTTGCAAGGCGGCCATGCCCGCTTGTGGGCTAACCAAGGCTAAAGCCACCGAGCCCACTAAGCCGGCTACGGTGAGCGGGGTACTGCGGGATTGGGCTTCTAGGTAGCGAGCAATATGGCGCTGAGTAACGTGGGTAATTTCGTGGGCGATAACAGACGCCAGCTCGCTTTCGTTTTCCGCATACAAGAATAAGCCCGTGTGCAGTTGCACCACGCCCCCGAGAAAGGCGCTGGCGTTAATAGTGTCATCGTTGATCAGTAAAAACTGAAACGGAAACCGCACCGCATCCGCTTGGGATAACAGCTTAAGGCCTAAATCGGTCACGTATTCATTGAGTACCGGATCGTCGATCACCGGCTGGTTGGCGCGCGCAAAACGGGTAAATGCCTGACCAAAACGGGCTTCTCGCTCAATGGACATAGCGCTGACGCCGGCGGTACCGATATCGGGCAAGCCATTCGCAGCTTGCGTTGGAGCCATGAAAAGCAGAGAAAACGCCAGTGCCAGCCTGGTCGCATGAAAACCCATTTTAATTACCTTGTTTTATAGTGTGCTTGTAGCAGAATACCTGCCCCCATAAGGCGTAACAAGCATTGTTTGTGGCTGCCAGCCAAGGGATAATGAGTGTCATTTTTTACTGAAGATAAGGTGGAAACACTGGATGCGAGTGCGTGGCGCTGCCCGCTGCCATTACTGCGCATGAAAATGTGGCTTAAAGCCGCCTCTGTAGGACAACAATTGCGTTTATGTATCTCAGATGCGGGATCCCGCCAAGATATTCCTTCCTATCTATTACGCATGGGGCACGGGCTCACCGAAGAAAGTGACGATGGCCATCTGCTGATCTTACTCATTACTAAAGCACCATAAGGAACGAATTGCATGCTAGACGTTATTAAGCATTGGTATCGGACTCGTTTTACGGATCCCGGTGCGGTGGCGCTATTTTTAAGCCTGCTATTTGGCTTTGTGGTGGTGTATTTTCTCGGCCATATTTTGGCGCCATTTTTTGCCGCCGTGGTGATCGCGTATTTGTTGGACTGGCCGGTCAGTCGCCTCGAACGTTGGGGGTTTAAACGGGTATTGGCGACAGCTGTAGTACAACTACTGTTCGCCATAGTGGTGGTGGTCTCGCTGATCAGTATAGTGCCGACCTTTTTATCGCAAATGGCGAACTTGGCTCGTGAAATACCCACCATGATCACCAGCACCCAAGACGCATTGCTCACGCTACCCGAGCGCTATCCTGAAATTGTCGATGTGACCTTGATGCAAAGCATACTCGACGATGGGCGCAGCCGCTTGCTGGGCTCGGCCAATGCCATTGTAAGTGTGTCATTCAGCTCGCTGACCAACGCGGCCGTGCTGATGGTGTATCTGCTTTTGGTGTCGGTGCTGGTGTTCTTTATGCTCAAAGATAAGCGTCAATTAATGAACAGCAGCCGCCGTTTTCTACCGCGAAATCGCGAGCTGGTATCGCGAGTATGGCGAGAAATGAACGTACAAATTGCCAACTATGTGCGCGGTAAGGTGATAGAAATATGTATTGTTGGTGGCGTTAGTTACATCACCTTTATGCTGCTCGACTTGCGCTACCCCTTGTTGCTGTCGGTGTTGGTGGGTTTTTCGGTACTGATCCCCTACATAGGTGCTGCGGCGGCTACCGTACCCGTGGCCATGGTGGGTTTGTTTCAGTGGGGTTTTACGCCGCCGTTCTTTTACTTAATCGTCGCCTACAGCATTATCCAAGCGCTGGATGGCAACGTGTTAGTGCCGATTTTGTTTTCAGAAGCGGTAAACCTGCATCCGATAGCCATTATTATGGCGGTGCTTATTTTTGGCGGACTGTGGGGCTTTTGGGGCGTATTTTTTGCCATCCCACTGGCAACGCTGGTCAAAGCCGTGTTTAACGCCTGGCCTCGTGATGAGTCAGTGCCCGTGCTTGAGCACAAAGAGGGTTAAGTGCCGAATGGGTTGTCGCGGTTAAAACGCGTGATCAAATGGATTTAGTGTAAATAACGGTGTTTTCCGCAGATGGCACGAATGTAGAAGCCGCTTTAGCCGGCTGGTTTTGCGCAGCAAAACTAATACCTTCAGGCAATACCTGAGCGAAACAAAAGACGATGTTATATTTTAACTCAGCGTCGATATTCACATATTGCACGAAGGTGGCTGCACTAAGTGCTTTAGAACACAAATTTAACTAACGCAATAAAGGATAGAAAAGTGAGAGAACATTTTGGCTCACGCTTTGGCTTTATCATGGCGGCGGCAGGTGCTGCGGTAGGGCTAGGTAACATTTGGGGTTTCCCCACACAAGCGGCCAGCAATGGCGGCGGCGCCTTCTTAATGGCGTACTTGCTATTGGTGATGCTACTGGGCTTTCCCATGCTGGTGATGGAGGTGGCCATCGGTCGCTACGGCCAAGCCAACCCCGTGGACTCGGTGCGCAAGCTGGGCCGCAGTGGCATACAAAAGCAGCTCGCCGCGGCCGTGGGTTATTTGGGCATGTTGGTGCCAAGCCTAGTGTTGACTTTTTATGCCATCGTCGCCGGTTGGCTGCTGGCCTTCTTGGCGGCGGCCATTACGCGTCTGATGGGCTGGGACAGTGCCACCGAGTGGCTGCAAGCCTTTGGCTTGGGCCGCAATATTGTGGGTACCCTGATCTTCTATTTGCTGACTATCTTGGTGGTGCAAGCGGGTGTACGTAACGGTATAGAGCGCTGGTCGGCTCGCCTAATGCCGGCGTTATTTGTGCTGTTTTTGGTGCTATTTTTTTACATCCTCACTCAAAAAGGCGCCATGGCTGGCCTAAAACATTATTTAGTGCCGGATTTTAGCAAAGTATTGGAGCCTAAATTATTGGTGAGTGCCATGGGGCAGGCGTTTTTCTCGCTGACCATAGGTGGCTGCTCCATGTTGATGTATGGCTCTTACCTGAGTAAGCAAGAAAACATTCCGCGCACTGCGCTGCAAATTACCTTACTCGATACCGGCGTGGCCTTTTTAGCGGGCTTGGTGATTTTGCCGGCCATGTTTGTGGCCATGAATAACGGCGTGACTATCTTTGCCGATGACGGCAGCCTGCTGGACTCTGATACCTTAGTCTTTACCGTGCTGCCTGCCTTATTCGAGACCATGGGGCCGTCTGGGCTCGTGATGTCGCTGGTGTTTTTTGTGTTGATGGGCATAGCGGCCCTGACGTCGTCGATTTCCATGTTAGAAGTGCCGGTGTCTTATACTACAGAGCGCTTCAAAGCCTCGCGACCGTTCATGACTTGGGTATTGGGAACAGGATTAGCGGTGCTGAGCGTGATTATCTGTTTTAACTTTGGCAGCTTGTTTGGCTTCGTTATTCGTCTGTCTACCCAGCAAATTCAGCCTTTAGTGGGCTTGGGCTTCGTGCTGTTAGGCGGTTGGATGTGGGGACGGGCTAAGTTGTTTGAAGAGTTGGTACAAGGCACGCCTGAACTGTCTAGCAGCCTGTTTTGGCGGATCTGGCCCACCTACGTGCGTGTGGTCTGCCCGTTATTGGTTATCTTAGTGATCGCCAGTAATTGGTAAACTAGCGCCGAGGGCCGAGCGCCCGGCACCCAGCTAAACAAAAGCCCCAAACCTAGAAGGTGCGGGGCTTTTTTTCTGCCGTCTTCCTGACGAAAGTCAGGATCCGGTTTTGCTCTGTTTTATCTAGGCGCTGGGCGCTGTTAGTAGAGCATACTGTACAGCTTGCGACGATAAGTTGAGGCTATAGGGTCGGCGCCTAAGGTGATCAACATATCTAAGAAGTGTTTTCTGGCATCACCAAAGGCCAGATCTTTTTGCAATACGCTGACCAGTAATTGCAGCGCTTCTTCTTGACGACCCGCTTGAAATAACTGCACCGCCAATTCTTCTTTTAAGCTCAATGACTCTGGCTCTGCGGCCAGCTTTTCTTCTAATTCACGGATCTCTGGGCTATCGGCGGCTTCTTCTGCCAGCTCTAAACGCGCCAAAATATGCTGATATTGGCTATCTTGGTCGGCCATGCCGATGCTGGCGAGCAATTGCTTGGTCTCTTCCAGCTTATTCAGTGCCAATGCCGCTTCCGCCAAGTAGAGACGAATAGCCGAACTGTCTTGCAGTGCACGAGCTTGCTGTAACAGGCCGTAGGCCGCTTGTGGGTCTGTGCCTAGGAGCTGCTTTGCTTCATCCAGCAATAACTCGGCCTCGTTGGGCTGGTAGGGCGCTAAGAAGTCGGTAATGGCCGCTTCGTCTTGGGGACCTTCTAACACATCTACCGGCTGACCGTCTTTAAAGGCCACCATAGCAGGTAGCGCGCGCAGGCCTAATTGCGAGGCCAAGCTTTGCAGCTGAGGGTCTGCTACATCGACGCGGGCTAAGTCCAGTTGGGCATGATCGTCGCCAATCAGTCTTTCCAGCACTGGGCTCATGGCTTGGCATTCGGGCACAGCCTCTGCATGAAAGAAGATCACCACGGTTTTAGCCATGGAGGCGTCAATTAACGCTTGCTGAAAATTCTGTACATTGATGTCAACTATCATAGATAAGCGTCTCGCTGGATAAGAAAAAATTTAAGGGCTTATATGCCTTGGCTCACACATATGTTGGGCTGATCACCGCTAATTTCAAGCGCTAGCCCTAAATCAGCCACGCTCAATAGCTCCAGTGGGGTAGCCTGCGCGCCTTGGATGGCCAGTGTCAGTCGGCTACTGGCATCTTTATCCTCCTGCAATAAAAAGTGCTGTAACTGATAGTGCTGCTCGTCAAACCGAGCATAGTCTTGTTCGGGTTGCCAGTGCACGGCGCTTAAGTTATTGGCAATGCCCCCACCGTGCGCCTTAAGCACGGCTTCTTTGATGGTCCATAACCGTAAAAAATGCTCAGGCTCAGGGTGCTGAGCCAACCAGGCTTGTTCGTCTTCACTAAAGTAGCGCCGTGCTAAGCGTTGTATTTGAGTGTTTGATAGCTGGCGTGATTCCAGATCCACGCCCAAGGGCGCCTGATTACTGATAGCCAGCGCCAATAGGCTGCCAGTGTGACTGATATTGAAGTGCCAGCTAGGGTTTAACCTGTTAGGCAATAACTTATCGGGCCTACACATTTCCGGCCTAAACAAGGTTGGCTTACCTTTATTATTTATTGAAATTGAGATCTGGGACGGACTAAGCAGTAGTTTGGGAGCCAAGAGTTGGCGCAGTAGATAGCGCCCCAGCAGAAAGAGTTTAGCGGGCACTGGATTCGCTATCTGTGCCAGACGAACCCGCTCCGGCGTTGATAGTGACTCATGGGCATCGGGTGGCAAAATGAGGTGATTTGCGTCACAAATCAGCAGTCGGTTAAAAATATCCTTGTTTATACTCATATTATTTTTGCAAAGCCCCTACCTTCTGCACTACTATCTGTGCGATTAATATTTATTATCATTAATTTCCATTATTGTTAACCACTTCCTATTAACAACTGGTTGCCATAATTCTTATGAAAAAGGTAATTATTCTTAGCGGCTTATTGCTGATTGCCGGTTGCAGTAGCAGCCCCAAGCAAGAGTCAGGAAAAAAGTTGGTTGCAAAAAAGCCCACTTCTTCCCTTACTTACAGTATTAGTACTGCACCGATGAAGCGAAAGCAGACTCTGAGCTCGATGCGTAACTTAAATCAGGCGTATCAAAAATGGCGAGGCACGCCTTACCGTTTTGGTGGAGTAGATGACCAAGGTATCGATTGCTCGGCTTTTACGCGTAATGTGTATCAAGAAGCCTATGGCATGGAGTTGCCCAGAAGCACTTATGAACAAATAGAGCTGGGACGAGAAATTTCCCAGCAAGAGTTACAGCCCGGCGATTTAGTGTTCTTTCGCACCGGCCGTACTCAACATAATGGCGTTTATGTAGGGGATGGCAAATTTGCCCATGCCTCTTCCAGTGTCGGTGTGACCATTTCGCGGTTAGACAACGTGTATTGGCGCAGCCGCTACTGGCAAGCACGCCGCCTGTTAGACACGCATTAATCGCAGCGTGAGCAATAGTCGTTAAAAAAACACCGAACTGAAAAGTTCGGTGTTTTTTTATGGGTGGAGCCAAGAGCCAAGATTCACTTACTTGTTTAAGGCCTAATATTTTCTTCCAGCTTCCAGCTTATTTACCTTGAAAACGATTTAAATCGCTCATCACTTGCAGTAATAACGACAGCTCTGGGCTGTCATTAGACTCGAGCTGGTAGTCTTTGGCGCGCAACAATTGCATGTCGCCGCGGCGATTAAACAACGTGATGTCGTTATGCTGATAAATGGCATATTCATCTTCGTCAGAGGCTAAGCGCCACCTGTCATCGTTGGCTTTAAACAGCGACTGACCGGTACTGTAACTGCGCGCTGGGCTTTGCACGCCGAGGGCTTGGCGCATAAGACTAGGGGCTAAGTCCAGCTGGCTGGTTGGGTAATCAAAACTCATGGGCTGATCTCGCCCTGGCCAAGCAATCACTAATGGTACTTGTAGTTGAGCCAAAGAATAGGCATTGCCCGAACCCCAAGTATTATTGTCATAATCGTTAAACTCCATACCATGACTAGAAGTCACAATAATAATAGTGTCACGCTCTTGCTCATTGCGGTACTGAGGTAAGGACAATAACTGACCTAACAGGCGGTCCGTATAAAATACCGAGTTACGATAGCGATTAAACAGCGCTTCTCGCTCGATATTTTGATAAGGCTGGGCCGGATTAATCTTAGACAATGATGGTTGGAAGGGACCAGTGGCACCCTCAGGCAAGTCCAGACCATTAATGGCATCTAAATAGATAAACGAAAACCAAGGTCTCTGCTCATCTTGCTGTGCCAACCAACTATTAAACTCAGACACTATGTGGTTATCGCCTTTAGCACCACCAGTAGCGTGGCTAAAGCTGCTGTGGCGCAAGGAGGAAAAAATGGCTTTCTGATACACAGATTCGTCTAAGCCGCCGCTGGCAAATAAACCAAAGCGATAATCTTGGCGCTGCAATTCACTGATCAATAACGGCGCGACGCCTTCTTGCTCTGCATCGGTGCGATAGCGACTGGGCAAGCTATAAAACAAGCTAAACAAGGATGCTTGGGTGTTATTACCGGCACTTAAGTGATCGTTAAAGCGCAAGTGCCGCTCGGCAAAACGATGCAGGTTAGGCATGGTAATAGCATCAAGCTGATCCCCACGCAGGCCATCGGCCACCACCAATAAAATATTGGGTGCCAATTCAGGTGCGGTGACCGACAGGGGCCGCAGTGGGTAGTTGAGCTTGCGCTTAGCGTGCTCAGGCACTTGTTGAGACAGTTGCTTGTATTGGTCTTCGTCTAACCACCCTTGTTTGATCAAGAAGCTCTTGGCAGTCATGGGATAAGACAGCGGAAAGTTCGCTTTTTGCTCGGTGATCGGCGTATACACATAGGCATCCGCCCAAATATGTAGGCTGTGGGTGAGAAAAAAGCAAGCCAAGAGCGGCACTGCTAATGGCCAAGTGAGGGAGCGACGGCGGCGTTGGCTCCAACGCCATAACCAGCCGGCCAGCCACAGCTCAAATAAGAAGACCACAGGCACCCAGACAAACAGCCAGCCCCAACCCGAGGCTTGCTCAGTTTGCGCTTGTTCGAGTAATAACCGCCACACAGTGGGATTAAGGTGAAACTTAAATAGGCTAAATACTTGCGAGTCGACCAGTAACAGCGTTAGGGCCGCGGTGCCAATGGCGGCCGCCAGCCATTGCAAGGTGCGCAGATTAGGAAACAAAAAGGTCAGTGGAAACAGCGTTAGCAGGTAGGTAAAAAAAGTCAGGAAAGCGAAATGACCGGCCCAGCTGATCAGCAAATAAAAGCTGCCGAGCAAGGTGTCAGGCCAGCCAGCGATCAATAAAAACCGGCTAGACACCAACATGGCGAGCAGCACGTTAAAAAAGACTAACCAGTGTCCCCAGCCAATCAGGTGAGAAACATTGTCGCGATAGAGATTACCGGTTTTGAGCATAATTAAGCAGTTTCGTTAACACCTATCAGCTAGCAATACGTCGCCAGCAGTGAGTAAAAAATCCAACATTAGCGATAAAAAAGGCTCTTAGTGAGCCCCTTTTTGCGTATCTACCGAGGCAGTGAGTACCTTAGCAAACTTATCCGCTATGGTTTTGCGTTGTCCCGGGGCAATTTGGTGATTAATAATATGGGTCGCCAAATTACCTAACACCATCAAGCGTAAGTCGGCAGGAGCCAAATGTTGGTCCATCACGGCTTCAAGCTCGCTTAATAATTGGTCAAATTCTTTTTCGTACTTGGAAATAACAGGCATGGGCGTTCAATCATGTATCTTGATAACAGGACGGCTATAATACCCCACCCCATCAGGCAACTCTACGGCAATCTGTTATGAGCTTGGACATAGAACACATCATAGTACATTCCCTATTTTTGGATGAGCAGGGTCAGACCCAGCTTGCCACGCGTGAAGAAGAGCTCGCTACAGGGCCGGCAGTGAATCACTTAATGGCTGAGCTGCATCATATTTACAACACCAAGGCCGGTAAGATTTTTGGCTACTTCAATGACGAAGACGACAGCTTTCGCGATCTTGTACGCCGAGTTGAAGATCAAAGCTTAACCTTTGCCGCCTTTAGCCATCAGGCCGGTGAGCGCTTGCTCGCTGAGCTCAAACGTTTAGACATGAGCGAGCAGGGCGTGCTGCTATTTGTGCGCTACCAATGGCTGGGTGCACATTACTTATTAATTGCCCTGTTAGATAACAAAGACAGCGTTACCGTGACCGAGAAACTGGAAGTGAGTCATGCTAGCTACTTGGACTTAGGAAAGATGCAGTTGGCTGCGCGCTTAGACTTAACTGAACTGCGCATTCGTCCTGACTCGCGCCGCTATTTCTCCTTTATTAAGGGCCGCGCTGGGCGCAAGGTGTCTGACTTTTTCTTAAATTTCTTATCGTGCGTAGAAGGCATGGATCCTAAGGCGCAAAGCCAAGGCCTGCTAAAAGCCGTGGATGAGTTTTGTGAAGCGCGCCAATTAAGCCCCGAAGAAAAGCTCGAAAGTAAGGCTCTGGTTAATAAGTACTGCCGCGAGCAGCTAAAAGAAGGCGAAGAGCTGGAGCTGCGCGAATTATCGGCCGAAATGGGCACCGACAATGACTTGGATTTTTATCAGTTTGTCAGCGAAGAATATCAGCTGGAAGATAAGTTTCCGGTGGATCGCTCGGCCTTAAAAGGCTTAACCAAATACGTAGGATCCGGCGGCGGCTTAACCATCAGCTTCGATCAAAAGCTGCTAGGGGATCGCATTCAATACGACGCCAATACCGATACTTTGGTTATTCAAGGCCTGCCACCCAATTTGAAGTCGCAGTTAGTGAAGTAAAATAACGCCTTACGCAGTACGCCTTACGCTATCAGACAGAAAGACACCAAACGGTTAGTTTGGTGTCTTTTACGTATGGCATACAGCGTATATCGTATGGCGTTATGTTTATGATCTAATCAAATGATCATAGGCACTCAAGGCGGCGGTGGCACCGGCACTCATAGCAATCACAATTTGCTTGTAAGGCACGGTAGTGGCATCACCAGCGGCAAACACGCCGGGCATTGAGGTTGCACCCTTGGCATCGATGATCACTTCACCAAAGCGGGTTAGCTCCACGGCTGAGCCTTGCAAGAACTCTGTATTTGGCACCAAGCCGATTTGCACGAAAATGCCAGCCAAACTTAAATGCTGCAGCTCACCACTGACTCTATCGATATAGTGCATGCCGCTGACTTTCTGGCCGTCACCCAGCACTTCTGTAGTCTGAGCATGAGTAATAATGTCGATATTGGCCAAAGACTTGGCTTTGCGCTGCAGCACTTCGTCGGCCCGTAAGTGGTCGGAAAATTCCAGTACGGTGACATGCTCGACTATGCCCGCCAAGTCGATGGCGGCTTCTATACCAGAGTTACCGCCACCGACCACTGCCACGCGTTTGCCTTTGTAGAAAGGGCCGTCACAGTGTGGGCAATAGGCCACGCCTTTATTGCGATATTCCTGTTCACCGGGCACGTTCAGCTCACGCCAGCGGGCACCGGTAGCCAAAATCATCGAACGGCTCTTAAGCGTGGCGCCACTGGCCAGCGTAACCTGCAAGCCTGCTTAGTCTGGATTAGTGGAGGAGATGGTGGTGATATCTGCCACGTGCTGATTGGTAATAATTTCCACGCCGTATTCTTTTACATGTTGCTCAAGGCTGGCCACCAGTTTTGGGCCTTCGGTATAGGGCACGGAAATAAAGTTTTCTATGCCCATGGTGTCTTGCACCTGACCGCCGAAACGCTCGGCCACAAGCCCAGTACGAATACCTTTACGCGCCGCATAAATGGCGGCTGCCGCACCGGCAGGTCCGCCGCCTACTACTAATACATCGAAGGTTGCTTGCTCATTTAAGCTGGCAGCTTGGCGATCAGTAGCACCCGTATCTAACTTATTGATGATTTCTTCTAGGCTGATGCGACCTTGGCCAAAGTGCTAACCATTCAGATAGATAGCGGGCACCGTCATCACTTGGCGCTGCTCGATTTCTTCTTGAAACAGGGCGCCGTCTATCATCACATGGGTGATATTCGGATTAAGGGTGGCCATCAGATTCAGTGCCTGCACTACATCGGGGCAGTTCTGACGATCTCAGTGTTGATACTGACCTAATTCTTACTAATTAATAATGGCTAAACCATAACTAACTGATATTTATGATTAAAATTTAACATAAACATTGAGTTTCGAGGATGAGGTCAGTAATAGCTAATAACTATCAATTTCCTTGGCGGTAATCGAGTGTGCAAAATGATAGATGAGAGAGAATGAGATAGAGGGTGAGATAAGAGAGAGTTAAGAGTGAGTGCTAGGGAAAGAGAGCCGTAGGGGAATTAAGAAAAAGCGCTTAAGTAATGTGATAGCACAGGCATGAATTGCATTTTTTCATGTACTTATGTGAGCTGGGTCGAGTTAAATGGTAAATATTTTGCTGTGCAGCATTTGGCGTGAGTGAGAGTCTAAGTCGTAATGATGGCTAGCTGAGAGTCGGGAGAGTAGTTTGCTTTGCGAGATATTTATGTTAGGAGATGAATGGCAAGCAATTTTGTTTCATAAAGTAGTGTGCCTTATCTCGTTAATTGAAGTATTGGCGTAAATGTACGCTGCTCGAAGCGTTTCTGACATGATTTAGCTGTTAATTAGCCAGTCTAAGCGTCTAAATTTTGATTTTAAGATCATATTTTAGTGGTAAAAATAGGCGGTTATGTGACCTGTGTTATAAATTTGTTACTGCGTGGCTTGCTTTACTTTTGTTTTTTGGTCAGATTAAGGTTGTAACGCGGCGCAAAATGAGCGGGAACGATGATAATAAAAAGATATGGTAAAACGCTACTTAACCGACATCTAATAAAAATAACCTGCGGCCCTCATAACAGAGCCAGTACGGATTTAAGAGTAGCTAGGTTCTAGAAGTATTTAGTTTACAAGTAAAGTACGCATATTAATTGATAGCCTCATAAAGGACAGACACTATGCCATACGCAAGCGAACTTGATGCACTTACCACGTTACTCAAACAAAACCCGAGCTGGGGCGCCATTAAGCCGGCGCATGCTGCGCGTATGCGTATCCAGAATAAATTTAAAACTGGGTTAGATATCGCCAAGTACACGGCAAAAATCATGCGTGATGACATGGCGAATTACGACCAAGACAGCAGTAAGTACACTCAGTCACTCGGTTGCTGGCACGGATTTATCGGCCAGCAGAAGATGATTTCCATTAAGAAACACTTTGCCAGCACAGAGCGCCGTTACTTGTATCTGTCTGGCTGGATGGTAGCGGCGTTACGCTCACAGTTTGGTCCACTGCCGGATCAATCCATGCACGAAAAAACCGCAGTGCCGGATCTTATCAGTGAGCTGTATACCTTCTTACGCCAAGCTGATGCCTGGGAGCTTAACCATCTATTCCGTGATCTTGAAGCGGCAGAAGCAGCAGATGATGCGATTAAGATGCGCGATATTCAGACGCAAATTGATAATCATCAAACCCACGTAGTGCCGATTATTGCCGATATTGATGCGGGTTTTGGTAACGATGAGGCCACCTACTTGCTGGCCAAGAAAATGATTGAAGCCGGCGCTTGCTGTATTCAGATTGAAAACCAAGTGTCCGATGAAAAGCAGTGTGGCCATCAAGACGGCAAAGTAACTGTGCCCCATGCAGACTTCTTATCAAAGATTAATGCGGTGCGCTTGGCCTTTTTAGAGCTCGGCGTTGACGATGGCGTGATAGTGGCGCGTACCGACTCCTTGGGCGCGGGCTTAACCAAGCAAATTGCCGTTACCAACGAGCCTGGCGATTTAGGTGACCAATACAACAGCTATATCGATGGCGACATTATTAACAGCGCCGAAGACATTAACAACGGCGATGTGGTGATCAAACAAAACGGTCAGTTAGTGAAGCCTAAGCGCTTAGCCTCTGGCTTGTTTCAGTTCAAAGAAGGTTCAGGCGAAGACCGAGTGGTGATGGATTGTATCGCCAGCTTGCAGCACGGTGCTGATTTATTGTGGATTGAAACTGAGAAGCCTCACGTCGGCCAAATTGCCGCCATGGTGAATCGTATTCGCGAAACTGTGCCTAATGCCAAGCTGGTTTATAACAACAGCCCTTCCTTTAACTGGACGCTGAACTTCCGCCAGCAGGTATACGACGCTTGGGCAGAAGAAGGTAAGGATCTGAACGGTTACGACAGAGAAAAGCTGATGAGTGTGGATTATGATGACTCCGCACTGGGTAAATTGGCGGATGAATGGACGGCTAACTTCCAGCGCGACTCTGCGCGCGAAGCAGGTATCTTCCATCATTTGATCACACTTCCTACTTATCACACGGCGGCACTGTCGACCGACAACTTGGCCAAGGGTTACTTTGGTGAACGCGGTATGCTGGCTTATGTAGCCGATGTGCAGCGTAAAGAAATTCGCGAGGGCATCGCCACCGTGAAACACCAAGATATGGCAGGCTCCAACATTGGTGATGATCATAAAGAGTTCTTTGCCGGTGAAGCTGCCCTGAAGGCGGGCGGTAAAGACAACACCATGGGTCAGTTTGAAAACGTTTAATATAAAAAAGTGTGACCTCTGAGGTGTGCTCAGAGTAGTGTTCCCTTACTTTATGGCAGCCAATTGGCTGCCTTTTTTTTGGCCGGCCTTGCTGACTGGGGCTCGCATTATTAATCAAGTGTTATAATTGGCCTCACAGTCAGTGGCCATTGGACTTTTGGCCCACCTTCATACTCGCTCGGCCAGTAATGGGAGTGATGCCATGAATAACCTCAGCAATAGCACGCCAGATTGCGTGTATCAGCCTCAGTTTATTGACGGCCATGCCTTGTCTATTCCTACCTTCACCTTATTACAAGCAGACGGCTGCTTATTTCCTCGCGCCCGTGCCCCTAATTTGAACCGCGAACAGGCTTTAAAAATCTACCACAGCATGGTGTTTATTCGCATTTTAGATGAGCGAATGTTGGCGGCACAGCGCCAAGGGCGTATCAGTTTTTATCTGCAATGTTTAGGGGAAGAAGCCACCACTGTGGCCAGTGCGGCGGCGCTGGATGATAAAGATATGATCATGGCGCAATATCGCGAGCAGGGCGCTTTGCATTATCGGGGCTTTAGTTTGACCCAGTTTATGGATCAGCTGTTATCGAATGAGCACGACTTAGGAAAAGGTCGGCAAATGCCGGTGCATTATGGCAGTAAGGCGCTACATTATATGACTATCTCCTCACCGCTGGGCACCCAGATCCCTCAGGCTAGCGGTTACGCTTATGGCCAAAAGCTGCGCGGCGAGCCCAATATTACGCTGTGTTACTTTGGTGAGGGGGCGGCCTCTGTAGGGGATTTTCATGCGGGCTTAAATATGGCAGCAGTATTGAAAGCACCGGTGATTTTTTTCTGTCGTAATAATGGTTATGCCATTTCGACACCGGCTCATGAGCAGTATATCAGCGATGGTATTGCCAGCCGTGGAGTGGGGTATGGTATACCCGCCATTCGGGTGGACGGTGCCGATGCGCTAGCTGTGTATGAAGCTACACGCCTAGCGCGAGAGCTGGCGTTATCTGGTCAGCAGCCTGTATTAATTGAGGCCATGGCTTATCGGTTAGGCGCCCATTCTTCGTCGGATGACCCCAGTGGTTATCGCTCCCGAGATGAGGAAGCACTGTGGCGCAGTCAAGATCCCATCGCCCGCTATCGTCGCTGGCTGTTACAACAAGATTGGCTTGACGAAGCGGCAGACCAGTTGGCCTCTGATGTATTACGCCAAGAAGTACTAGAAGCACTCAAAATCGCCGAAAAGATAGCTAAACCTCATATAGATACCTTGATTACTGATGTGTATGCGCAGCCCACCGACTTATTGCACAGCCAGCTGGCTCAACTTAAAGCCCATATTCGCCGCTTTCCCGAGGCCTATCCGCTAAGTGCCGCGAGGTGCAAATAATGGCAGAGATGAACTTATTGCAGGCCATTAATCAGGCTCTCGACTTAGCGATGGCTCGAGATAAAGACGTGGTGTGCTTTGGTGAAGACGTAGGGCACTTTGGCGGTGTGTTTCGTGCCACCAGTAAGTTACAGGAAAAATACGGCACCGCGCGCTGCTTTAATACGCCACTTACCGAACAGGGCATTATCGGTTTTGCCAATGGCATGGCGGCCAGAGGGTTAAAGCCGGTAGCTGAAATTCAATTTGCCGATTACATCTATCCCGCCTTTGATCAAATAGTGAATGAAACCGCTAAGTTTCGGTATCGCTCAGGTAATGAATTTAATGTGGGTGGCTTAGTTATTCGCACCCCGTACGGGGGCGGTATTGCTGGCGGCCATTATCACAGTCAATCACCGGAAGCTTACTTTGCCCATACGGCAGGTATTCGGGTGGTGATACCGCGTAACCCTGCCCAAGCCAAAGGTTTGTTGCTGGCCGCTATTGCCTGCCCAGATCCAGTGCTTTTTATGGAGCCCAAACGCTTGTACCGTGCTGCGGTGGGTGAGGTGGATATTGCTTATTATGAAACACCACTCGATAAAGCTGAAGTGGTACAGAGCGGCTGCGATGTCACTGTATTGGCCTGGGGCGCGCAAATGGAAGTGGCCGCCAAGGCGGTGGTGCTGGCGGAGCTGGAGGGTGTGTCTTGTGAATTGATTGATTTGCGCACTATTTTACCTTGGGATCAAGACTGCATTGTGGACTCGGTACTGAAAACCGGCCGATTAGTGATCAGCCACGAAGCGCCGTTGACCGGTGGCTTTGCCGGTGAAATTGCCGCCACTATTCAACAGCATTGCTTTTTGTACTTAGAAAGCCCCATTGCTCGGGTTTGTGGCTTAGATACGCCATACCCATTGGCGCTTGAAAAAGAATATCAGGCAGATCAGCTCAAAGTGTTTAGCGCGATCATGGACACGGTTAACTTTTAGGGGAAACCATGAGTCAAGAGAAGCAAGAGCAACAGGACTTTTATCTGCCCGATATAGGTGAGGGCATAGTGGAGTGTGAGCTGGTGGAGTGGCTGGTAGCTGAAGGCGAGCAGGTCACTGAAGATCAAGCCATTTGCGATGTGATGACCGATAAGGCCTTGGTGCAAATTCCGGCCATGCATAATGGGGTGATCACTAAGCTGTATGTGCCTAAAGGTGAGTTAGCAAAGGTGCATGCGCCGCTGTTTGCCATGGAGATAGCCGCCACCATCGCAGCAACGGATCCTGCCGTACCTGAGTCTAGTGATGATGCAGTGAGCAGTATTCAGACTAATCAGACTGAAAGCCGCCCATCCCAAGATATCGCTAATCAAGGAACAGGCAAGACTGTGGCCAGCCCTGCGGTGCGCCGGTTGGCGCGCGAGCAAGACATTGAGTTAAGCGAGGTGCAAGGCTCCGGCGACAACGGCCGAGTCTGTAAAGAGGATCTGGCTGTCTTTTTAGCAACGCACTCGTCTACCAGACACGCAGCTACCACAGCAGCACCTTCTTCCTCCACTCAGAGGACTAAACAAGAGCAGCTTAACAGCCCGCCAACCAGTGAGGCTCGCGAGCCGCTGACCGGCATCCGGGCAGCCATGGCCAAACAGATGACCGCCAGCCTCAGTATACCGCAATTTACCTTATGCGATGAGCTGCGTTTGGATGAACTACTGCAGCTAAAAGCACGTTTAACGCCCGTGTTTGACGAGCAGCAACGTAAGCTCACCTTATTGCCTTTTTTTATTAAAGCGCTGTCGCTCACGCTGGTAGATTTTCCGTTATTAAATGCACGACTAGATGAAGAAGCTCGTCATCTTCACTATCAAGAGTCGCATCATATTGGCGTGGCCGTCGATACACTAAGTGGCTTGCTGGTGCCGGTATTGCGCAATTGCCAGCAACTATCGTTATTAGAGATAGCGGCCGAGCTTGCGCGCTTGAGCACGGCGGCGCGGGCGGGGAAACTTACGCCTCATGAGCTGCAAGGCGCCACTATTAGCTTGTCTAACGTGGGCGCCTTAGGCGGGTTGGTGTCCACGCCCATCGTCACAGCACCTCAGGTTGCGATAGCCGCCTTAGGTAAATGGCGCTTTGTGCCGCGCTTTAATGAACAAGGCGAGTGTGAATCACAGGCCATTATGATGGTGTGTTGGTCTGCGGATCATCGCCTGATTGATGGCGCTACCTTAGCCCGATTTAATCGGCGTTGGTGCCAGTACTTAATGCAACCTGAACGCATGTGGGCGCAGTTAACTTAAGGTAAGGGCCTTAAGTTAAAGAGCTTGTAAGTTAAAGAACATTAAGTGCGAAGATATTCAGTTGAGAGGCAGGTGATATGGATGCGCATCGACTAGACAATTTTTATATTCCAGAAGAGCAGTCGGTGTATTTGCTCAATGCGGGTGATGCCAAAAAGCTCAAAGATTGGATCGCACTCTGTATCGCCAAGTTAGAGGCCTTAGGTTATCAAGATATTCAACTTGTGGGCCAAGGGGCCTACGGTTTTACCTTTGCCGGCTGGGCCGAATCGGGCCAAGAGTATGCCTTTAAGTTCTCTCGCATTACCTTGGCGCTCGCGGTGCGGGAGCGCCTCGCCGATGAAGCCTATATGTTGTCGCAAGTGCATCACCCGCGGGTGCCGCGTTTCATCACTTATAAACGCATTAAGAAACAAGGCATTTTAATGATGAGCCGGGCACAGGGCTTAGATCTGGAGCAATACAGTTTACGCGTAGGTCGATTATCGGCCCGACAAGTTGTGGATATTGGCGTGCAGCTGGTCGATATTTTGCAGATGCTACGCGACCCCCAGGAACACGGCCAAAAGCAAGACGGCCAACAACAAGACGGCCAAAAACGACCCATAGTACACGGTGATATTAAGCCCTCAAATATTGTGTTTGATGCCAATACTAATCGTATCTGCCTAGTGGATTGGGGCTCATCGGTGTTTGCCCAAACCGACAGTCAGGGGCAGTGTGTTTCAAGCAATGTGATGCAGCTTATGTCGGCGGACTTGCAACACACTAATGCTCGCTTGGGCGATATTTACTTTATTGGCGCTGAGCAAAGAGCCGGCGCTTTATCTAACCCGCGCTTTGATGAACAAGGCGTGGCCGCCACCTTGTATGCCTTGGCCTCAGGCCAAGGTTGTCGCTTTGGGCAAGCCGTGCTGCCCGCGCGCAGCTTAGGCCTCCCCAAAGAGCTGGCGCTGATGCTTGATGGCTTATTAGCGCCAGATCCCAACCAACGCCGCCAAGCGGGGGATTACTTTATGCAGTACATGGCGCGATTACAGCACTTAGTGTTGCCCGAACTGCCGCTTTCGGAGCCACAGGCCCAGCTGCCGGTGTGGGTGAGTTCATATGCCTCTGCCATGGATACTGTGGTCTATTCATCACGCACCTCTTTTTTACGGGAAGCCTTAGCCGAGCAGGATGAGCCAAGCTTGCTGCTCGATATTAATGATGCTCAGCTGGCGCGTTATTATAAAAATTACTTGGCGGGTATGGGCGACGGTGAAAAAGCCTTTTTGGCCGCTGTCAGTCGGCTGGGCCGTTATCCAGTGGTGGGTGGCTTGGTGGTGCAGTGGCAAACGGAAGGTCTGTATATCGACTCTAGCTTGAATTTATATGATGCCGAGCTGGAGCTGGCCTTTACCCAAGCGGTGAATAATGTGGTGAAGTTGGCACAAGGCATCACCAAAGTGGGCTTGTTTAAAGCCTGTTTGTTTAATGCGCGCAATACGCTGCATTTAAGTCGTCTTGACCCCAGTCAGCCCTTTCAGCCTAGCGCTGATATGCAGCTGGCTTATCGCTTAGCAACTAATGCCAGCCCTGCGGATGCCAGTCGCCAGCATTCCTATTTTGAAGATGGCCGAGATCCTGATGAACAGCTTACTTTGCCCGCTTCTATGATGGCGGTGCTCGCTAGGCTCAATGATATTCATCACAGTGGCTGTATAATTTTTGAAGTAACCGCTCAGCATCTGAAGTTGCACAGTTATTATCGGCTGCTCGACGTTAGCGCAGAAACAGACTTTGCCGCATTACTGGCACAAGTGGTGGCGCTGATCCCGATGATCACAGATCAAGGCGTGGCCGGCTTTATGAAATTGCCCCATAAAAATACCCGCTTCTTTAATAGCCAAGTAGTACAGCCCGATTGCTTCTATCCGGCCAATCCAAAGGTAGCTGTCAATAGTGAAGGGTAAAACGTGAGGAAGATGGCAAGTACAAACATAAAGCCATTTTTGCCACGGAAGAACACGGAACGCACGGACGCAGTTCACAAGCGACAAATGAACAGAGCTTATTATTGGTAAGATCTAACACCTAAGAATCTGGCTCGGTTGGCCCTTACCATTAAATCTATTTCAGATCTGATCACTATTTTTCCGTGTTCTTCCGTGTATTCCGTGGTGAAAAAATATTTAGTGGTTATTTTTTCACGCCTCACGCCTCACGCCTCACGCGCTTTCGCAATCACAAATTCCATCAGCTCGGGGTAGAAGCCGAGAAAGGCCTGTTCCATGTCATCATAATGAGCGCGTAATAAAGGTGCGCATTGGGGCAGAGGGGTGGGGCGGCGAAAGCGCTGGTCGATGCGAGAAAGAGCCAGACTAATACCGTCTAAGGTTTGATAGCTGGCGAGCAGTTGATATTGCTGCATGCGTGCCACCAGCGTCACCATTGCGGCAGGCCACTGGGCATCGGGTGTTAATTGCCGGTGGGCCTCATTAATAAAATCCGGTAACGGTTGTTCATGATAGCAATGCCAATGGAGAGCCAGAAAATGATCAAACATCATGTCCATGATAATGCCGCCATAGCGGCGAAAAGGGCTCGGCATGGCTTGCACCGCCCCAAGATGCAGCGGATGGGCATCGGTAAAGCTGTCAATCTGGCGATGCAGTCGAATACCCAGTTGCAGTTCGGGTGCTAACTGGGTGTCTATGTGGCCTTTGGCATATTCCCCTAATAGGGCGCCGGCCAAGCTGGTGTGGCTAATGTGCGCCAGATGCAAGTGCGCCAAATAGTTCATGTGTCATGGCTCTGGTTATTGGCTCTTAGCTATGGGTTATAGATTACTCTTCTGCTGGGTGCGGTATGGCTAAATCCAGCTCATCAGAGTCCAAATCATCAAAGGGTTGCTCGGCAAGCTGTGCATCCAAGACCTCGAGTAAATGGATTGCCACCGTTACAAAATCACTGTCGGTGACTATGCCCACGACCTTGCCTTTATCGACCACAGGTAAGCAGCCGTATTTGTGTTTTTGTAAATGCAGCGCCGCTTCACGAATGCCGGCCTTAGGGCTGACGGTCACCACCTCTTTAATCATGATTTTTGACAGGGGATGCTGTTCGAGAAAGCGGCCGTTTTGGCCTGTTTCTAGGCTAGACTCTTGAGCCGCTAAGATATCGCGCTGGCTGACCAAGCCGATCAGTTGATCGTCTTCCAACACGGGTAAGTGGCGAATATGATGGCGCTGCATTAAGGTGCGCGCTTCACTGAGCGTGGCCGAGGGCGGCAGGCCGATAATTTCGCGGGTCATAATTTCAGAGACGATAGCTGACATAAGTCTTCCCCTTTTTTATATCAAGATAGTCTAAGGCCTAGCGGTGTCGCAAAACGGCCTTTACAAATCTGTCTTCCACAAAATAGTCTTATCGCTTACAAGGCGTTATCTAATTCTTCAGGTCTGTCTTCACTACTGACCTTACGCTATCTCTTCATATTATTCATTATGCGCCATCAATATCGAATTGCCTTGATCCAAAAGGGTCGCCTTACTAGACTAGCGCCCGTTAAGACAAGAGGTGTTGTATGCTGGTCCGCGATTTTTCCTTTGAACTCCCCGATGAACTGATAGCCCGCCACCCTATGGCTGAGCGCACTGCGAGTCGTTTGCTACAAGTAGACGGCAACAGCGGTGCCATTAGCCATGGTCATTTTCAGCAGTTATTGACGCAGATAAATGCCGGTGACTTATTAGTGTTCAACAATACCCGCGTGATCCCAGCGCGCCTCTATGGCCAAAAGGCCAGCGGTGGCAAGCTTGAAGTCTTGGTGGAGCGGGTATTGGATGACAAGCGAGTGCTGGCGCATGTGCGCTCCTCTAAGTCGCCCAAACCGGGTACGGCGCTGATTTTAGAGCCTAATGTGCAGGCCACCATGCTGGCGCGCCACGATGCCTTATTTGAAATTGAGTTTAATGACCCGCGCTCTGTGCTAGAAATTCTCGAAGCCGTGGGCCATATGCCGCTGCCGCCTTATATCGACAGACCGGATACAGACGCGGATAAAGAGCGCTATCAAACCGTGTATAACGAAAAGCCCGGTGCAGTAGCAGCACCCACGGCGGGTTTGCACTTCGACCAAGCGCTGTTAGACGCGCTGGTAGAAAAGGGCGCCGAGTTAGCCTTTGTGACGCTGCACGTGGGGGCGGGCACCTTTCAGCCGGTGCGTGTGGAGCAAGTGCTGGATCATAAAATGCACGCCGAATACATAGAAGTCCCCGCTGAGGTCGTAGATAAGATCAATGCGGCGCGCGTACGTGGCGGGCGTATTATTGCCGTGGGCACCACCTCGGTGCGCTCCTTGGAAAGTGCCGCCCAAGCCAGTCTTGCACAAGGGCAGCCGCTGGCGCCTTTTTATGGGGACACGGATATCTTTATCTATCCGGGATATGAGTTTCAGCTGGTGGACGCCATGATCACCAATTTCCATTTACCCGAGTCCACCTTGATGATGTTAGTCAGCGCCTTTGCCGGTTATGACCATATTAAAGAAGCCTATCGCCAGGCGATTGAGCAGCGTTATCGTTTCTTCAGTTATGGCGACGCCATGTTGCTGACGCGCCAGAAAAAAATGTGAGGCGAGAAGGGGGACAGTTTTTTGTAGGCGAACGCTTGCTCTCGCATTTCGCCGAAGGCGGAACTAGAAGGCAGCGCTAAGTACCAAGCTAAACAGGATATAACAGGTAGAGGCCGCTTTAGCTGGCCGGTTTTGCATAGCAAAACAGTGAGGCTTCACTCTCACCTGATTTACAACAAGATCAGACTGTTTCTCTGATCGCTAAGAGGTAATACCATGAAGTTTGAACTGCATACCACAGACGGCTTAGCCCGTCGCGGCCGCCTCACCTTTGATCGCGGCGTGGTCGATACCCCAGCGTTTATGCCGGTGGGCACCTATGGCACGGTAAAAGGCATGACCCCAGAAGAAGTGCACGCTACCGGCGCGCAAATCTTGCTGGGCAACACCTTTCACCTCTGGGTGCGCCCTGGTCAAGAAGTGATGAAGTTGCACGGTGACTTGCATGACTTTATGAACTGGCAGGGGCCAATTTTAACGGACTCTGGCGGTTTTCAGGTATTTAGCCTCGGCGATATCCGCACCATCACTGAAGAGGGGGTGTTTTTTCGCAATCCCGTAAACGGCGATAAGATTTTCTTGTCACCGGAAGTGTCGATGGAGATCCAGTACGATCTGGGTTCGGATGTAGTGATGATCATGGACGAATGCACGCCTTTCCCAGCTACGTGGGAAGAAGCGAAAAAATCCATGGAGATGTCGTTGCGCTGGGCTAAACGCTCACGGGATCATTTTGATAAACAGGGCAATAAAAATGCCTTGTTTGGCATCGTCCAAGGCGGCATGTACGAGGACTTGCGTGATGAGTCCTTGACCGGTTTGCTGGACATCGGCTTTGACGGTTATGCCATTGGTGGCTTGGCGGTGGGTGAGCCCAAGGCCGAGATGCATAAGATATTAGAGCATACTTGCCCGCTCATTCCTGCTGATAAGCCCCGTTATTTAATGGGTGTGGGTAAGCCGGAAGACTTAGTAGAAGGCGTGCGTCGCGGTATCGATATGTTCGACTGCGTAATGCCGACTCGTAACGCCCGTAACGGCCATTTATTTACCACAGATGGCGTGGTTAAAATTCGCAACGCCAAGCACAAAGTCGATACTGGCCCGCTAGATGCAGAGTGTGATTGCTACACCTGTAAGAATTATTCGCGCTCTTATTTGCATCATTTAGACAAATGTAATGAGATTTTAGGCTCGCGTTTAAACACCATTCATAATCTGCGTTACTACCAAAGAGTGATGGAAGGTTTACGCGGTGCTATAGAGCAGGGTAAATTAGATGAGTTTGTGGCAGACTTCTACGCGCGCAAAGGACTTGCAGTTCCGCCTTTGGGCCAAGTTGCTGCAGAAAGTGACCAATAACCGCTTTATTTGTCAGTAAGGAGCAGGGCATTACGTCCTGTTTTTTAGATGGCTCTTAGGGATTTAACGCTTAATTATTTTATTGTTTAATTATCAATGAGGAATGAACACTAATGAACTTTATCTCTAACGCTCACGCTCAAGGTGGTGTTGCTGGTGGTGGCATGGAAATGATCATCATGCTGGCCGTATTTGGTTTGATTTTTTACTTTATGATTTTCCGTCCTCAGTCTAAGCGCGTTAAAGAGCACAAGAACCTGATGGCGGCATTGGGTAAAGGCGACGAAGTGCTGACCAACGGTGGCTTGGTAGGCAAGATCGCAAAAATTACTGCCGACAGCGACTATGTGCTGTTGAGCTTGAGCGAGCAAAGCCAAGTGACCATTAAGAAGGACTTTATTACTGCCGTCCTGCCTAAAGGCTCTATTCAGTCCCTTTAAGCCTCTTAAGGAGCACAGCGTGTTAAACCGATATCCGCTGTGGAAATACTTGATGGTGATCTTCGTGGTCGCCATCAGTTTTCTATATGCAGCACCTAATTTATTTGGTGAAGACCCCGCATTACAGGTATCCGGCACTCGTGGTACCCAAGTAACGAGCGAAATACTGGTTAAAACGCAGCAGCGTTTAGCAGCTGCGGACATAGAAATTAAAAGTGCCGCACTGGAAGACAATCAATTGTTGGTGCGTTTTCGCGACACCGACGACCAACTGAAAGGCAAAGAATTAGTGGCCGAGCTGTTGGGTGATAACTACATCACGGCCCTTAACCTTGCGCCCGCCACTCCCAGTTGGTTACAAGCCATAGGTGCTGGCCCGCTTAAATTAGGCTTGGACTTGCGCGGTGGTGTGCACTTTCTGATGGAAGTGGACATGGACGAAGCGCTTAATCGCGTCCAAGAACAACGAATTCAAGACTTCCGTACCGATTTACGGGAAAAACGCCTGCGTTATTCGGGTGTATTAAGCAAAGACGACGGCACCTTAGTGGTGTTTCGTGACGCCGATACCCGCAATCAGAGTTTAAGTTATTTACGGGATCGCTACCCGGGCTTGGTGTTTTCTGAGCGCGACAGCGGCGATAACTTCGGCTTGTTTGCCACTATGAGCGAGCAGCGCTTAAAAGAAGTAAAAGAATACGCACTGCAGCAAAACATCACCATTATTCGTAACCGTGTTAATGAGCTGGGTGTGGCCGAGCCTTTGGTACAACGCCAAGGTGCGGATCGCATCGTAGTGCAATTGCCCGGTATTCAAGATACGGCGCGCGCCAAAGAGATTCTGGGTGCCACCGCGACTCTTGAGTTTCGTTTAATCGATGAGAAAGCAGACGTAGCTGCGGCTGATGCGGGGCGCGTACCCGCCAATAGCGAGTTGATGCGCGATCGTAATAATCGGCCCGTAGTGCTGCAAAAGCGGGTGATCTTGACCGGTGAGCACATCGTTGACTCCAGTGCCAGCATGGATGAGTTTAGTCGTCCGCAAGTGAACATCAGCTTGGATGCGCCCGGTGGTAGCCGCATGGCCGATTTTACCAAGGATAACGTAGGCCGCTCCATGGCGACTGTGTTTACCGAGTATAAAACCGGTGATGAAAAAAATGAGGATGGCTCGAGCCAGCTCTACAAACAGCAAGAAGTGATTAACATTGCCACCATACAATCGCGTTTAGGCCGTAGTTTTCGCATTACCGGCATAGACTCGATGGCGGAAGCGCAAAATTTATCTTTATTGCTGCGCGCTGGCGCCTTAATCGCGCCTATTCAAATTGTGGAAGAGCGCACCATAGGCCCAAGTCTGGGCAAGCAAAATATCGAAAACGGTATTATGGCTATGTTGTACGGCATGTTGGCCGTGGTGATCTTCATGGCGATTTATTATCGCAAGTTTGGTCTGGTGGCGAACGTGGCTTTATTTGCCAACTTGGTGATCATCATAGGCGTAATGTCTATGGTGCCCGGCGCCACCATGACGCTGCCTGGCATTGCTGGTATCGTGCTGACCATAGGGATGTCGGTGGATGCCAACGTGCTTATCTTTGAGCGAATTCGTGAAGAGCTCAGAGACGGTCGCGGTGTACAGCAAGCGATACACGTGGGCTACGACAAGGCACTGGGCACTATTGCCGACTCCAACATTACCACCTTGATCACTGCAATCATTTTATTTGCGATAGGCACAGGCCCCATCAAAGGCTTTGCCATCACCTTGATCATAGGTATTTTGGCTTCGATGTTTACCGCGATTGTGGGTACACGAGCCATAGTGAACTTGCTCTGGGGCGGCAAACGTCTCAGCAAATTGTCGATATGAGGAAGTAACCATGTTTGAGATCCTCAAAACCCGAGAGCCCATTCGCTTTATGCGCCATGCCAAGGCGGCGTCTGTTTTTTCCTTGGTATTGATAGCGCTGTGTTTCTATTCTTTGTTTACCAAAGGCTTGAACTGGGGCCTAGACTTCACTGGCGGCACTGTAGTTGAAGTGGAGTTTAGTCAATCGGTAGACTTGGATGAAATACGCCAGCAATTAGATGCAGCCGGATTGGCGGGTGCCACAGTGCAAAACTTTGGTACCAGTCGTGATGTGTTAATACGCTTAGCACCCCACGCCGACGGTGATGTGCAGCAGCAAGGCGATGGCGTATTGGTGGCGGTACAACAAGCCAATAACCCAGCAGAAATGAAGCGCTTGGAGTTTGTTGGGCCCGCCATTGGTAAAGAGTTGGCGGAGCAGGGCGGCTTAGCCATTTTGGCCGCTTTACTGTGTATTATGGCCTACGTGGGTCTGCGCTTTGAATGGCGCTTAGCCTCGGGTGCTGTGATGTCACTGGCGCACGATGTAATCATTACGCTCGGCGTGTTCTCGTGGATCCAGATTGAAGTCGACCTAACCATAGTGGCGGCCTTGCTTACCGTAATCGGTTATTCGTTAAACGATACCATAGTGGTGTTTGACCGAGTGCGCGAAAGCTTTCGTCGCGTGCGCACGGTCAGCACGGTACAGGTATTTAACGAAGCCATCACCGATACCTTGAGCCGTACCTTGATTACCTCGTTGACGACGCTGGTGGTGGTGATCGCCTTGTTTTGGAAAGGCGGAGCCTTAATACACGGTTTTGCGACCGCGTTATTGATAGGTATTGGTTTTGGTACTTACTCTTCTATCTATATAGCCAGCGCTTGGGCTATGATGTTGGGTGTGAAGCGTGAGCACATGCTCCCACCCCAGATTGAAAAGGAAGGGGCAGATCAGGACCCGCTGTCATAGCGTTTTTACTAAGGGCCCATAAGGGCCCTTTTTATTGTGAAATGCATTTGCTACATGACAAATGTCGTTTAGCTGCATAACATGAGTTCATAATGAGACAAGTTCGGAGCCGTCTTGAACCATAGATTATTGCTCGGCCCTTTAGTATTGGTAAGTTGCTTATTGCTTGGTTGCAGCGCTTCCCAGACGGTCACTCCGACGCTGGTGCTGCCCATACCGATGCAGGTTTCATACGAGAGTGAGCTGGGAATTGCCCGTTTGGGGCAAATGCTTAATTCGCCTGGCTTAACGCCACAGCAGCGTGCTGAATTGTTTTTTCAGCGCGGCGTCATTTTCGATCGCGTAGGCTTACGTGCCATGGCGCGGCTCGACTTCAATCGCGCCCTGCGCGAGCGACCGGACTTTGCTGATGCCTATAATCTTAACGGCGTTTATTTAACGCAGAATCAGGACTTTGACGAAGCGTATGAGTCTTTTGACTCGGCGCTGGAGCTGGCACCCGACTATACCTATGCCAACTTAAACCGCGGCATAGCGTTGTATTACGGTGGACGCCCAGCATTAGCGGCGCGGGATCTGAAGGTGTTTCTCGATGAAGAGCCCACAGATCCGTACCGCCTGTTGTTGTGGTATCTGGCACTGGAAAAAATAGACCCTAAGTCGGCACTCCTGTCACTCAAAAACCATCAAGTGCAATATGGGAGTGATGAATGGGCGTGGGACATTGTGAATGTCTATTTGGGCACTGTGGATGAAGAGCAGTTACTTAACCGCATTGCTGAAGAAAGCGTGGATAATCAAGAGTTAGCCGAGCGCTTATGTGAAGCCTATTTTTACTTAGCCAAGCGAGCTCAGCATAACGGTGAGCCGCAACAGGCCGAAGTCTATTTCAAGCTGGCCATTGCTACTAACGTGTATGATTTTGTTGAACACAGATATTCGTTATTGGAGTTAGACTTAGCCGCTGAAGCTGCTAATCCTACTCGTTAAGCCACAGCTCAAAGCCTATTACTGAACTCTTTAAAGCCAAGTGTGTCACCGCATTTGGCTTTTTTGTTGTGCATTTTTTGCTCTTGATATGTCTTGGTCGGCTAGACGCTTACAGCTGGCTGCGACTGTGCTAGAATCTTTTGCCTTAAGCACCCTTGGACTTGCTAGCTATGCTTGAGCAAATACGCATCGTGTTGGTTAACACCTCACACACTGGAAATATCGGCTCCGCCGCCCGCGCCATGAAAACCATGGGTCTCACTGAGCTCTGGCTGGTGGATCCGGTCAATCCTATCGACGATCAAGCCATAGCGCTGTCGGCCGGTGCCCACGACGTGCTGGGAAATGCGCGCGTGGTAAGCACATTAGCTGAAGCGGTCGCCGACTGCGGGCTGGTGATTGGTACGAGTGCGCGCTCGCGCACCTTATCTTGGCCAATGCTGGACGCGCGAGAGGCCGGCGAAAAAGCGCTGCGCGAAGCGCCACAGCACAAGGTGGCCTTGGTCTTTGGCCGCGAGCGCACCGGTTTAAGCAATGACGAACTGCATTTATGCCAGTTTCACGTGGCCATTCCGGCCAATCCGGATTACAGCTCTTTGAACTTAGCCATGGCCGTACAAACACTCAGTTATGAAGTGCGCATGGCTTGGTTGGCTGCAGAGCAAGCTAACGCCGAGCCCGAGTCTGGCTATCCGTTGTCGGCTGACTTAGAGCGTTTCTACCAGCATTTAGAAGAAACCTTGCTGGAAACTGGCTTCATCATTAAGGCGCATCCAGGCCAGGTGATGACCAAGTTACGTCGCATCTTTAACCGTGCTCGACCTGAAGAGCAAGAGCTGAACATCTTGCGTGGCATCCTCACTTCAGTGCAAAAAACAATACACAGAAATGAGCGTCTATCCGACGATAATAGCTGAGTGTTTTAGTCGGGTTAATACTTGACTGATTTACTCGGGTATGGCAACCTGACGCTATATTTAGAAAGGGTGGAACGAGATGAGACTAACATCAAAAGGGCGTTATGCAGTAACAGCCATGTTGGATGTAGCCTTGCACGGTGATGCAGGACCTGTATCACTGGCCCATATCTCTGAGCGTCAGGGAATATCTTTGTCTTACCTTGAGCAATTATTTGCCCGACTGCGCAAACATGGCTTAGTGAGCAGTGTGCGCGGCCCCGGTGGCGGTTATTTGCTGGGCATGGCTAAGGCGTCTATTTCGGTGGGCGCCATTATAGTGGCAGTCGACGAATCCGTAGACGCCACCAAATGCCAAGGTAAGGGCGATTGCCATAACGGCAGTCAGTGCCTGACGCACACCTTATGGTGCGCCTTAAGTGACCGCATTAGCGATTTTTTAGAAGGCATTAGCTTAGCCGAGCTGGTAAACCAGCAAGCCAAAAGGCGCGTGCCTGAACAGCAAAATAATACCTTAAGCCTGTTGACTCTGGATTAACCAGTACCACAGCAATTGAGCCTAACTTAAATGTTAAATGTCGATGCCAAGACTGCCGAACAAGCAGCGCTGTAACGGAGAATATAATGAAACTGCCCATTTACCTCGACTATGCGGCTACCTGCCCGGTAGACCCACGCGTTGCCGAACAGATGATGGAATGCCTCACCCCTGATGGCATTTTTGGTAACCCCGCTTCTCGCTCGCACCGTTTCGGTTGGCAGGCAGAAGAGCGGGTTGATATCGCCCGTAATCAAATTGCCGACTTGATCAATGCAGACCCGCGCGAGATTGTCTTTACCTCTGGCGCCACTGAGTCTGATAACTTGGCCATCAAAGGTATTGCTAACTTCTACGGTAAAAAAGGTAAGCACATTATTACCTCTAAAACCGAGCATAAAGCGGTGTTAGACCCTTGCCGTCAGTTAGAGCGTGAAGGTTATGAGGTTACCTATTTAGAGCCTCAGTCAAGCGGTCTGTTTACGCTCGAGCAAATCGAAAACGCCATGCGTGATGACACCATCTTGGTGAGCATCATGCACGTGAATAACGAAACGGGTGTTATTCAGGATGTGAAGGCGATTGGTGAATTATGCCGCAGCCGCAAAATCATGTTCCACGTGGATGCTGCACAAAGCGTCGGTAAAATTGACGTCGACGTGAATGACATGAATATCGACTTGTTATCGATTTCTGCTCATAAAATTTATGGTCCTAAAGGCATAGGCGCGCTGTATGTTTCTCGCAAGCCCCGCGTGCGCTTAGAAGCACAGATGCACGGTGGCGGTCACGAACGCGGCATGCGCTCTGGCACCTTGGCCACACACCAAATTGTGGGCATGGGTGAAGCACTGCGCATTGCTAAAGAAGAAATGCACAGTGAAGGCGAGCGAATCTTAGCCTTACGACAGCGCCTATATAACGGCTTAAAAGACATCGAAGAAGTCTACGTTAATGGCCATGCTGAGCAAAAAGTGCCGGGCATCCTGAATATTAGCTTCGCGTACGTTGAAGGTGAATCACTGATCATGGCGTTGAAAGACTTAGCCGTATCGTCTGGTTCGGCTTGTACCTCAGCCAGCCTTGAGCCTTCGTATGTGTTGCGTGCTTTGGGTCTAAACGACGAATTAGCGCACAGCTCAATTCGCTTTAGTATCGGCCGTTTTACTACCGAAGCGCAGATTGACTACGCCATTACACTGGTGAATGAAGCTATTGGCCGCCTGCGTGACATGTCTCCATTGTGGGAAATGTTTAAAGACGGAATAGATTTGGATCAAGTTGAATGGGCACACCACTAAGGTTTAAACCCTGGGTGTCTAACCATTAAGCATTGGGTGAGGATAAAATCATGGCTTACAGCGAAAAAGTAATAGATCACTATGAAAACCCCCGTAACGTCGGCGGTTTTGACAAAAACGACCCCACCATTGCCACTGGCATGGTAGGCGCACCGGCCTGTGGCGACGTAATGAAGCTGCAGCTTAAAATCAACGATGCGGGTATTATTGAAGACGCCAAGTTCAAAACCTACGGTTGCGGCTCGGCCATTGCTTCAAGCTCTTTGATCACCGAATGGGTGAAAGGTAAGAGCATAGAAGAAGCAGGCACCATCAAAAATACCGATATCGCCGAAGAACTGGCCTTGCCGCCGGTAAAAATCCACTGCTCTATTTTGGCAGAGGATGCCATTAAGGCAGCCATCGAAGATTATAAGAAGAAGAAAAACTTAGCGTAAACGGAGACACCATGGCGATCACCATTACCGATGCAGCGGCACACCGCGTGCAGACTTTCTTGAATAACAGAGGCAAAGGCTTAGGCTTACGCTTAGGGGTGAAAACCTCTGGCTGCTCGGGCCTGGCCTATGTGCTGGAATTCGTCGATGAACTGTCTGAAGGCGATCAAGTGTTCGAGCATGGCGATGTTAAAGTGATCGTCGATAGCAAAAGCTTGGTGTATCTCGACGGTACCCAACTCGACTTCGCCAAAGAAGGCTTGAATGAAGGCTTTAAATTCATCAACCCTAATACTGATGGCGAATGCGGTTGCGGCGAAAGCTTTAACGTTTAAGCATTTGGTATAATAGGACTTGGCATGACAGCACTCGGTACAATAGGCTTGGGTACAACGGCACAAACCATGAACTACTTTGAGCTATTTGGCTTAAGCGTACAGTTTGAGCAAGACAGCCAAGCGCTAGCCGAGATTTATCGTGGGCTGCAAATGCAGTTTCACCCCGATAAGTTTGCCGCACACCCTGAGCGAGAGCGTCTGCAGGCGGTACAACGTGCCGCCTATATTAACGATGCTTACACCACGCTTAAACAGCCCCTAAATCGCGCCGAATATTTGTTGTCTTTGCAGGGCGTTGCGCTCAATGCGGAGCAGCAAACGCTCAAAGATCCGCTGTTTTTAATGCAGCAGATGGAATGGCGTGAGCAGCTCGAAGAGCTGGGTGAAGCAACCGACGTATTTGCCGCCATTATGGCCTTTGAACAAGAGTTGCAGCAGGCGACGAGCGATTATTATGCCCAGCTTGCTCAGCAACTGGCGATTGCCGACTGGCAAGCCGCCGCCGATACGGTACGTAAACTTAAATTCATGACTAAGCTGCATGCCGAACTCGAACGTTTGGAAGATGCGCAGCAGGACTTCTAACCCTAATGGCATTACTACAAATTTCTGAGCCGGGTCAAAGCGCGGCACCGCATGAGCACAAGTGGGCCGTAGGCATTGACTTGGGCACCACTAACTCCTTAGTGGCCGTGGTACGCAGCGGCGTGCCCGAAACTCTGGTTGATGAACAAGAACGCGACTTGCTGCCCTCTGTGGTGCACTACGGCCCGCAAGCCTTGCGGGTGGGTTTTGACGCCAAGCGCGAAGCCGACCAAGATCCTCAATATACTATTTCCTCCGTTAAACGCTTACTGGGCAAAGCCTTGGCTGATATTCCACGCCATCGCTTACCTTATGTGTTTAATGAAAATAATAACGGCTTAATCAGCCTAGATACGCCACAAGGTCCGGTTAACCCGGTACAAGTGTCGGCGGAAATCCTCAAAGTGCTGGCGGCGCGTGCCGAGGCAAGCCTTGGCAATCCAGTGCAAGGTGCGGTTATTACCGTGCCCGCTTATTTTGATGATGCCCAGCGCCAAGGCACCAAAGATGCGGCGCAATTAGCGGGCTTACAGGTATTGCGCCTGCTTAACGAGCCGACCGCAGCCGCCATTGCTTATGGCCTGGACTCCGGTCAAGAGGGCGTGATTGCGGTGTTCGACTTAGGTGGTGGCACCTTCGATATTTCAATTTTACGACTGCATCGCGGCGTATTTGAAGTGTTGGCTACCGGTGGCGATTCCGCTCTGGGCGGCGATGACTTTGATCATATGTTGGCTGATTGGATCCAACAGCAAGCTAATCTCACCGAGCTTAGCCCCAGCCAGCAGCGTAATTTGCTGGATGTGGCCTGTGCCGCCAAGCAAAGCCTGACGGATCAAGATTCAGTCCAAGTTAGTTGGCAAGGTTGGCAGGGCAGCTTAAGCCGTGATGAGTTTGACGCGCTAATTTTACCTTGGGTTAATAAAACCCTGATGGCTTGTCGCCGCGCCTTAAAAGATGCGGGCGTCACGGCTGCTGAAGTCCAAGAAGTGGTGATGGTGGGTGGTTCTACTCGGGTGCCCTTAGTACGCACTCGTGTGGGTGAGTTTTTTGCCACCGAGCCGTTAACCAGTTTGGATCCGGACAAAGTAGTTGCCATAGGTGCGGCCATTCAGGCGGATGTGCTGATTGGCAATAAGCCCGATAGCGATATGCTATTGCTGGATGTGATCCCGCTGTCATTGGGTCTTGAAACTATGGGCGGTTTGGTCGAAAAGGTGATCCCACGTAACACCACTATCCCTGTGGCGCGTGCGCAGGAATTTACCACCTTTAAAGACGGGCAAACGGCGATGGCCATTCACGTGGTCCAAGGCGAGCGCGAGCTGGTCGCCGATTGTCGCTCTTTGGCCCGCTTTAACTTGACCAATATTCCGCCGATGGCTGCTGGTGCGGCGCACATTAAAGTGACCTTTCAGGTGGATGCCGACGGTCTGTTGTCGGTCAGTGCCATGGAGAAATCATCAAACGTGCAGGCGGCTATTGAAGTGAAGCCTTCTTATGGTTTAGATGAAGCCGAGATTAGCCAAATGCTGACCGCTTCTTTTGAGCATGCACAAAGCGACATAGATGCGCGCATGCTGGCCGAACAAAAGGTAGAAGCGGCACGAGTCATTGAAAATATTAACAGTGCGCTGGCCGCAGACGCTGCTGCGTTACTGAGCGAATCAGAGCTGGCCAACATTGTGGCCAGTGTCGACTTGCTTGCACAAGCCGCCAGCGGTGACGATTTGGCGGCCATTAAGCGGGCCGTCGAGAAAACAGACCAACAAACGGCTGACTTTGCCGCCCGACGCATGGATGCATCCATTCGTCGGGCCTTGGCCGGACAACGAGTAGATAAGGTGTAACTATGGCCAAGATTGTATTTTTGCCTCATGCCGAGCTGTGCCCAGAGGGCGCCGAGGTTGAAGTCCTGCCCGGTGAAACGGTATTGGACGCGGCACTGCGCAATGGTATTGATATTGAACATGCCTGTGAAAAAGTCTGTGCTTGTACCACCTGTCATATTATTGTGCGCGAAGGCTTTGATTCACTGAATGAAAGCACTGAGTTAGAAGATGACATGTTGGATAAAGCCTGGGGCTTAGAGCCAGAGTCACGTCTGGGTTGCCAAACCCGCATCATCGACGAAGACTTAGTGATAGAGATCCCTAAGTACACCGTCAACATGGTGTCTGAGAGCCAATAATCGGAGCAAAGCTATGAGCCTTAAATGGACCGACAGTCGAGAAATCGCGCTCGACTTATTAGAAGCTTATCCAGATACGGATCCTAAAACCGTGCGCTTTACTGACTTGCATCAGTGGATTTGTGAGTTAGACGGTTTTGATGACGATCCTAAGCGCTCCAATGAGGGCATTTTAGAAGCCGTGATCATGATCTGGATGGATGAATTTGATTAACGGCTACTGTTAGCTGTGAGGGGTGAAGAGTAAAGCGTGAGGTGGAAAAACGCTCAAGCTTGTTCTTTAACCAACATCTAAAGCCACAGTTTTATAACTGTGGCTTTTTAGGATAAAATTTAGGTAAACGACAGGCGTAAAAATTAAATTAGCGCTAAGCAGTGTTAACTGAGGCGGCTTTTACGTATAATTGCGCCGTTTTCATACCTAAACCCTTGGGTTAATCTATTAAGGAATCAAGATGGCTATCGAACGCACTTTTTCTATCATCAAGCCTGATGCAGTAGCAAAAAACTTAGTTGGCGCTATCTATCAGCGCTTTGAAGCTGCGGGTCTGAAGATCGTAGCTGCAAAAATGGTACACCTAGATAACGCTAAAGCAGAAGGTTTCTACGCTGAGCACAGCGAGCGTCCTTTCTTTAAAGCACTGGTTGATTTCATGACTTCAGGTCCTGTTATGGTTCAGGTGCTGGAAGGCGAAAACGCTGTACTGCGTCACCGTGAAATCATGGGTGCAACTAACCCAGCTGACGCGTTGGCCGGTACTATCCGTGCCGATTACGCTGACAGCATTGACGAAAACGCCGTTCACGGTTCAGATGCTCCTGCTTCTGCTGCCCGTGAAATCGCGTACTTCTTCAGCGATGCTGAGCTGTGCCCACGCACGCGTTAATCGCTATTTTGCTGTAAGTAAGCAGATAGATAAAAGGAGCCTCGGCTCCTTTTTTGTTTGCCCAGCAAAGCTGGCAAATCCAGTGGACTGAAAGAAATCCACATCACGACTGAGGGAAGAGAATCCGAGTGGCAAGGGCGTTCGCACTGCTGCGAAGCAGAGCTTCGGTCAGCGCTCACCGAGCCAACGACTGGGTCTGAAGGAAGCCATAGGAAGTTTGGAGTACACAACGCAAGCAAACCTATGTCGGCAGCGTGAGGGCGGTAAGGGTGCCAAATAATGCGAAGCCTAATACTCAGTCAGACTCACGCTGTGCTTGAGAGTGGAATTCCAAACAGGGAGACAGTGCAGTAACTGGGGAAGCTTGGCATCAACTTCGGCCGTGTGCCGGCCACAGCCGCACAAGAGATGACTCGAGGTGACTGTGGATGTGATGTGTTTGAGCGCCACAAATGCTGCCCTTCGCTCTTTGTTGAGTGGGCGTTTGCTTAGCACGACTAGGCTACACCCCCACCCGCCGTGATAAAACGCATTTAACTCGAACAAAACTTAACCGCGCAAGGTCAACAGACCCTAGCTTGTAGCAGTGTTATGAAGCCGGCTTAAGTCGGCTTTTTTATGCTTAACTTTTGTGCTTAATATCTGCCAAGTGATTACTCGTGGGTTAAGTGCAAGCAATGCGGGTACTGCTGGCAAGATGGCGTTAATTTCTGTACAATTTTGCGCCCTAACGCTCTGTTCAAAAAGCAAGAGGCAACCGAATGAGTGAAAAAAAAATAAACCTGCTGGATCTGGATCGTGATGGCATACGTGCGTTCTTCGATGAACTAGGCGAGAAGCCATTTCGAGCTGATCAAGTGATGAAATGGATCTATCACTTCGGTTGTGACGACTTTGAGCAGATGACCAACATCAACAAGGTGTTGCGCGCTAAGCTACAAGAAAAAGCCGAGATCCGCGCACCTGAAATCAGCGTCGAAAAAATCTCCGAAGATGGCACCATTAAGTGGGCCATGATGGTGGGCGACCAAGAAGTAGAAACCGTGTATATCCCAGACGGCGACCGCGCGACTTTATGTGTGTCTTCCCAAGTGGGTTGTGCGCTGGATTGCAAATTCTGCTCTACCGCTCAACAAGGCTTTAACCGTAACCTTAAGGTGTCGGAAATTATTGGCCAAGTGTGGCGCGCCGCCAGTCGCGTGGGTTTTATCCGCGACACCGGCCGCAAGCCCATTACCAACGTAGTGATGATGGGCATGGGCGAGCCGCTGCTTAACCTCAATAACGTGGTGCCCGCGATGAGCTTGATGCTAGAAGACTATGGCTTTGGTCTGTCTAAGCGCCGCGTAACCTTATCGACCTCTGGCGTGGTGCCCGCACTCGATAAGATGGCCGACATGATTGACGTGGCCTTGGCCGTGTCTTTGCATGCGCCTAATGATAAATTGCGCTCACAAATCATGCCGATCAACGATAAGTACAACATCGCCATGTTGATTGCCAGTATTCGCAATTACATCAGTAAATCGACGGCCAACCAAGGCAAGGTAACGATTGAGTATGTGTTACTGGATCACGTCAATGACGACATGCAACATGCCCATGAGCTGGCTGAGTTATTAAAAGACTTACCCTGCAAGATCAACCTGATCCCCTTTAATCCGTTCCCAGACAATGATTATGAAAGGCCAAGTAATAGCCGTATCGATCGCTTCAATAAAGTGCTGATGCAATACGGTAATACAGTGACCATTCGTAAAACTCGAGGCGATGACATAGATGCGGCTTGTGGCCAGTTAGTGGGTGATGTGATTGATCGCACTAAACGCACTCAGAAAAAACAGCTGCAGCAAGAAACTATATCCGTCACAATGGTTTAACTGCCATTATTTTGTAGCCACTATGTCGAATGTCAGGAACGATTTAGCTTATCCGAGGTCAAGCTTAGGGTGGCCAAGAGCAAGCAGAGTAGACAGCACTCGAGTCTTATTATGCTAAAGTAGCGCTGCTCGGCTGATATCCAGTTGGCAACTAGACTGGCCGCTTGATTGATAGCTCCATGGGCTGCTCAATAGACAACCTAATAGGCAAAAAATCACGTACTAGCATTAAGCATAAGATTGAATTTGGTTGCGCTGGTCGCTTGTTCCCATGCACGAATTGGCATGTTAGAGCAACAGGCCCCCAGCCCACAGTTTATGGTTAGCAGTCCGCCTCAGCGGCGCATTTGGTTTCAAGCAAACCTCAGGCGCCGCTGGGGTGGTTATTTCCAGACTCAGAACAGGCTAGGCGATTGTTATCAAATGACTATAAATGAAGCAGACACTCAGCCACAGGCTGAAGAAAAAGTAAGTCCAGGCCCAGGTCCAGGTGAAACACTGCAACAAGCCCGTGAAGCCAAAGGCTGGACCCAAGCGGAAGTAGCACGCAGATTGAATCTGCGCTTGGCCGTGATCGAGTCTATTGACAGCGATCATTACAAGGCCGGCGTGGCACTGACGTTTTTACGCGGTTACATTAAAGCTTACGCCAAAGTAGTGGGCGTGCCTGAAGCTCAGGCGTTGGCCGCGTTTGATAGCATGAGCCATGAGCAATTTAAAGCTGTCGAGCCGATGAAAAGTTTTTCCAAAAAAACTCGCCAACAAGCCAGTGATAAATGGTTAAAACGCATTAGCTGGCTGGTATTTTTAGGCCTGCTTACTTCATTGGTGTATTGGTGGTGGCATGATGGTGCCGGTCAACCCGCTCGCCATCTTGAGTCTGAAAATAACGCTGTTCAAACAGAAACTGGCTTAACCCAGCCAGTAACGACTTCGAATGAGGGCGTGTTACCCCTGAATGTCGGCACAGAAGCCGCGGCGGTAGAGTCAGACGTAGAGTCAGATGTTGCATCTGCTGATACCTCTGCTCTTGATGGTGCTATCGAACCGGTGTCAGATTCTGCCGCCGAGCCGACGGACGCTGCTGCTGAAAATGCTGTTGATGGCACAGCGGTAGATGACACGACTGTTGATAATGCGACTGTTGCTAACAAGACAAGCGGCGAACCGGCAGCCAGCGCCACCAGCACCAATGCCCGTTTACTGACCCTGAGCTTTAGTGATGACTGCTGGATTAAAATTACCGACAGCCAAGGTAAGGTACTCAGCGAAGGCGTTAAAAGCGCCCAGCAGTCATTAGCACTGGAAGGCGAGCCGCCCTTTAAGTTAATTTTGGGCGTGCCGACTGCAGTGCGTGCCGAGTACTTAGGCAAAGCTGTCGACTTATCTTCGTTTCGTGCCGGTCGGGCTGCCCGACTGACAGTGCCGCAATCTTGATCTGAGAGTACATCATGTCCTTACCTGAAACTCCCATCAAACGTCGCCTCTCCAAGCAAATTCGCGTCGGCTCGGTATTGGTCGGGGGAGATGCCCCCATTACCGTACAGACCATGACCAACACCCTGACCACGGATGTTGAGGCAACGCTTGCCCAAATTCGTGCCGTAGAAAAAGTCGGCGCCGATATAGTGCGTATCTCTGTGCCGACCATGGAAGCCGCCGAAGCATTCAAATTGATCCGCGCCGGTACCACAATGCCGCTGATCGCCGATATCCATTTTGATTATCGCATCGCGCTGCAAGTGGCCGAATATGGCGCCGATTGCCTGCGTATTAACCCCGGTAATATTGGTAATGAAAAGCGGATCCGTGCCGTGGTCGATTGCGCCCGCGATAAAGGTATTCCCATTCGTATCGGCGTTAACGGCGGTTCATTAGAAAAAGACATCCAAGAGAAATACGGCGAGCCAAATTCCGCCGCCTTGGTTGAGTCGGCGATGCGCCACGTAGACATCTTAGACAGATTGAACTTCGACCAATTTAAAGTCAGCGTAAAAGCCTCAGATGTGTTCTTAGCCGTGGGCGCTTATCGTGAACTGGCGCGCCAAATTGAGCAGCCGCTGCATTTAGGTATAACCGAAGCCGGCGGCTTTCGTGCCGGCGCCGTTAAGTCTGCTATTGGTCTGGGCATGTTGTTAGCCGATGGAATCGGCGATACCTTGCGCGTGTCCTTGGCCGCAGATCCGGTAGAAGAAATTAAAGTGGGTTTTGATATTCTCAAATCCCTGCGTATTCGCTCGCGCGGTATTAATTTTATCGCTTGTCCGTCTTGCTCACGTCAAGAATTTGATGTGATAAGCACAGTTAATGAGCTCGAACAACGGCTGGAAGACTTAGTGCTGCCGATGGATGTGTCCATTATTGGCTGCGTGGTGAATGGCCCGGGTGAGGCATTAATTTCCGACTTAGGCCTAGCGGGAGCCCAGCGCAAAAGTGCCCTCTATGAGGGTGGTGAGCGCGTGGGGCGGCTAGATAATCGCAACTTAGTGGATGTGCTAGAAGCGCGCATTCGCGCCAAGGCCGCCATGATGGACCCGAGCTCGCGCATTGCCATCAAGCAGCAAAAGTAAAACCATCAATAATATTCAGCGCGAACCTTGAGTTCGTTTCAATGCTGATGTGACTATGCATTCATTCGCCCGTCAGGGCTGGGTTTTAATTAATAGAGATACTGTTGTGGCAAAAGTTGTGGCAAAAAAGATCCAAGCAATTCGCGGCATGAACGATTGTCTGCCGGAGCAAGCACCGACCTGGCAAGCGGCAGAGTCCGCATTACGTCAGTTAATGAGCAGCTACGGTTACGCCGAAGTGCGCATGCCGATCATGGAAACCACTGGCCTGTTTCGTCGTGCCATCGGTGAAGTGACCGATGTGGTCGAAAAAGAAATGTATACCTTTGACGATCGCAATGGCGAGAGCATGACCTTGCGCCCGGAGGGTACCGCAGGTTGCGTGCGTGCTGGCATCGAGCATGGTTTGCTGTACAACCAAGAACGACGCATGTGGTACATGGGTCCGATGTTTCGCTATGAACGTCCGCAAAAAGGCCGTTATCGTCAATTCCATCAATTTGGCGTGGAAGTGTTTGGCCTGCAAGGACCAGACATAGATGCCGAATTGATCATGCTTACCGCGCGCCTGTGGAAGCAATTAGGCGTGAGCGAGCATTTAGTCTTGCAGCTCAACAGCCTTGGCCAACCGAGTGAGCGGGCTGAATATCGCCAAGCCTTGGTGGCTTACCTAGAGCAGTTTTTTGACCAGCTTGATGAAGATAGCCAGCGCCGTTTGCACACCAATCCGCTGCGCGTACTAGACAGTAAAAACCCAGACGTACAAGCGCTGTTGCATGACGCACCCGTACTTAGCGATTACTTTGGCGAAGAAACCCAAGCCCACTTTACGGGCTTAACGGCGTTACTCAGCGCCGCGGGTATCGAGTTTGAGGTTAATCCGCGCTTGGTGCGTGGCCTTGATTATTACAACCTCACGGTATTTGAGTGGGTGACCGAGAGCTTGGGCGCCCAAGGCACGGTATGTGGTGGCGGCCGTTACGACGGTTTAGTGGAGCAACTCGGTGGCCAAGCTACTCCTGCGGTAGGCTTTGCCATGGGCATGGAGCGTTTAGTACTGCTGCTCGAAACTCTTAACCCGGATGCGAGCGAGCCAGCCTTAGCCGATATTTATATCGCCATTATGGGTGACAGCGCTCAAACGGCGGGTTTTGCACTGGCCGAGCAATTGCGCGACCAATTACCCGAACTTAAAGTGCTCAGCCATTGCGGCGGCGGTAACTTTAAAAAGCAATTAAAACGTGCCGACAAGAGTGGCGCCGGTATTGCCTTGATCTTGGGCGAAGATGAAGTGGCGCGTTCTGAAGTCACGGTTAAATATTTACGCGGTCAAGGCGAGCAACAAACCTTGGCGCTGGATGAACTTATTGCACAGCTGAAAAAGGTGATCTAAGTGGACTTTAATAGCACGGAAGAACAGCAACTAGAAACCATCAAACGTTGGTGGGCAGAATACGGAAAGTCCATTATTTTGGGTGCAGTAGTGGGCTTAGGCGGTTTATTTGGCTGGCGTTATTATCAAGATCAGCAAGTCGAAACGCGCGCTGCCGGTGCGGATAACTTTGCCAATGTCAGTACTAAGTTAGCGACCCAAGGGCCCGATGCCTTTACTGAGGTCGCGGCGTTCGTTGAACAAAACCAAGGCAATAACTACGGTGAGCTTGCCGCTTTATTACTGGCAGGCGAAGCCGTAAAAGCTAATCAGCTGCCATTAGCACAGCAGCAACTAGAGCTGGCTCTGGCCGGCAGTAAAGATGCTGCGATTAGCGAGACCATACGCCTGCGTTTGGCGCGAGTGCTATTAGCTCAAGACAAGGCTGACGAGGCCCAAGCCCAGCTTAATGGCGTTAAGCAAGACGCGTTCAGTGCCCAGCGCAGCGAAATTCAAGGTGACTTGTACTCGGCCCAAGGCAATACGGATGAGGCTTATAAGGCTTACCAAGCAGCGGAAGAAGCGGGCGGTTTGAATAACAATCCGGCGCTGAAACTGAAATTGGACAACTTGGCGGTAAGTCCAACTGCTAATCCGGCACAGAGCGATAAAGTATGAGTGTACGCAAATCCTTAAACTTGCTGTTGCCAGCCCTATTGGGCTTAAGCATAGTGGCCTGCTCAAGCACGCCTGACTTAGCGCCGGCTAGCCCCTTACCGGATGTGGGTAATACCTTAAACACCAAGGCCCGCTGGTCTACGTCCATCGGCAAAGGTGTGGGTGAATATTATTCACAGCTTAAACCTGTGGTTGAAGGCGATCGTGTGTTCGCCGCCTCCCGTGATGGGGTGTTGGCCGCCTACGATAAAGAAACGGGCAAGCGCCAATGGCAGTTGCGACTCGATAAGCTAGCCATTAACGAGCAACAGCGTAGCCCGCGCATCGCCGGTGGTTTAGTGGCCGCTTATGGCAATCTCTATTTTGGCTCAGAAAATGGCCTGGTGTATGCCGTAAGCCAAGCAGACGGCGAATTGCTCTGGACGCAAACGGTAGCGGGTGAAGTATTAGCCGCACCGGCTGTGGACGATGGCAAAGTGGTGGTGCACACCAGCGCCGGCAACTTAATTGCCCTCGACTCCAGCAGTGGCGTCCAGCAATGGCAGTTGCGCAATGAGCAGCCCAGCCTGACCTTGCGCAGCCAAGCCACCCCAGTAACTGCGGGAGGCGCCGTGTTATACGGTCGTGCTGACGGTCGCTTAGGCATTGCCTTGTTGGCCAATGGTCAGCCGGTACGCGATACCCGTATCGCTAATCCGCGCGGTGCCACTGAGTTGGAGCGCATGGTGGATGTGGCGGCCAAACCGGTGATTTTGGGCGATATTCTGTTCACAATCGCTTATAATGGCCAGCTAACTGCTCATCAGTTGATTTCGGGGCAAGAATTATGGAAGCGCCAATATCAGGGCTCTCAGGATCTCAGCACCGACGGACGCCTACTTTATATCAGTGATAGCCGCAGCCACTTGTTTGCGGTCGATGCCCGCAGTGGCATGGAAGTATGGTCGAACACCGAGCTGGAAAACCGCCAGCTAACCGCATCGGTCGTGTTTGGTGATTATCTGGTGGCCGGGGATGCACAGGGTTATTTGTACTGGTTTGATAGCCAAACTGGTGTACTTAAATCGCTTCAGCGTATTGATAGTAAGGGGCTTTATGTAGCGCCTATTGTCGCCGGTAATACGCTTTATGTGCAAAGCCGCAGTGGAGATTTGTTGGCCATAGACCAACCTTGATCCCGGCAGTTAAGTGACACCACCGGCTCCTGATCCCACGATCAGGAGCCGTTATTGTTTTTTGGAGACAGATTTTATGATGCCAGTTGTGGCTCTGGTGGGTCGCCCTAATGTGGGCAAATCCACTTTATTTAACCGTTTAACCCGCACCCGAGATGCGCTTGTCGCCAACTTTCCCGGTTTAACCCGCGATCGCCAATACGGCCAAGCCAAAATTGGTGAGCTGGAATTTATTGTGGTCGATACCGGTGGTATCGATGGCACAGAAGAAGGCATAGAGCTGAAAATGGCCGCGCAGTCACTGGCCGCTATTGATGAAGCCGATGTTGTGCTGTTTATGGTTGATGGCCGAGCGGGCTTGAGCTCAGCCGATGAAGGCATAGCCGCACACTTGCGCCGTTGTCATAAGCGCACCTTGCTGGTGGTGAACAAAACCGACGGCATAGACGCCGATTCCGCCGTCAGCGAATTTTATCAGCTGGGCTTAGGCGAGGTGTACCCGATTGCCGCCACCCACGGTCGTGGCGTACTCAGCCTGATTGAAATTGCCTTAGCGCCGCAATTAGAAGAGCTGGCCGCCGAGCATGAGCAATTGGTTGCGGCCGCAGAAGCAGAAGCTGAAGAAGAAGCCGATGACGACGCGGTTGATGAGTTTGATTTCTCGGATCTCGATGAAGACCAAATTCAAGACTTGCTCGCGGTGATGGATGAAGCCAACGAAGAAGATGCTCAGCAGTTTGCGGACTTACCGATTAAGCTCGCCATCGTGGGTCGCCCCAACGTGGGCAAATCGACGCTGACCAATCGCATCTTAGGCGAAGAGCGGGTAGTGGTATATGACCAACCCGGTACCACCCGTGATTCTGTGTATATTCCGATGCAGCGTGACGAGCAAGATTACATCTTGATCGATACTGCGGGTGTACGCCGTCGCGGGCGAGTGAATGAAACCGTTGAAAAATTCTCGGTGATCAAAACCCTAAAAGCCATCGAAGATGCCAACGTAGTGCTGTTGATCGTGGACGCGCGCGAAGGTATTTCCGAACAAGACTTAAGCTTGCTCGGCTTTGTGCTGAATGCGGGCCGTAGTATCGTATTAGCGGTCAATAAGTGGGACGGGCTAGAGAATGATGTGCGCGAAGAAATTAAGCGCGAATTGGATCGTCGCTTAGGCTTTATCGACTTTGCCCGCTTGCACTTTATCTCGGCACTGCACGGCAGCGGCGTGGGTAACTTATTTGACTCGGTTAAGGAGGCGTATACCTCTGCCACCAAACGCGTCAATACGTCCATGCTGACCCGTATCATGATGATGGCGCAAGACGATCACCAGCCACCCTTGGTGAGCGGTCGTCGCGTGAAGCTGAAATATGCTCACGCGGGCGGTTATAACCCACCGCGCATTATCGTGCACGGCAACCAAGTAAAAGCCTTACCTGATTCTTATAAGCGTTACTTGATTAACTACTTCCGTCGTTCCTTACAAATTATGGGTACGCCGATACGGGTCGAATTCAACGAAGGTGAAAACCCGTATGCAGGTATCAAGAATAAGTTGACACCTAACCAGATGCGCAAGCGTAAGCGTCTGATGAAGTTTAACAAAAAGAAAAAGTAACATTTTTTTCTACTAAAAAAACGCCAGCTTAGCTGGCGTTTTTTTTGGACTAAAATCCAGCCAGAAGCAACCGAAAGTATTGATATCTGCCGTCGCTTAACCAGTTCAGTGCTGAGTGCTTGATTGTTGTTAGCGGCTTACTGCGCGCTATTTTTAAGGTCGCGAGCTCTCAGCGTTTTTTCTGGCCCGACGCTAAATGTCTTTCATCGGCTAAGATTGAATAACTGGACGGTCGGTATGGATATGGAGGCACGTATGTATAAGTCATTACTGGTTGCGATTGATGGTTCTAAACAAAGTGAAAAGGCTCTGACTTTGGCCTGTCATTTGGCTCGGCAAGATGATGCCCAGATGCATATAGTGCATGCACCTGAGGTGTTACAGCATCCCGCCATGATGACCTGGGGCATAGGGGCGGTTGCACTAGGCGATAGTCCTGAAGATCTGGAAGTCACCGGCAATAAGGTAGTAGAGCGAGCGGTACAGGAGGCGAACGCCTTAGGGGTGACGCAAGTGCAGGCGCATGTGGTTCGGGGCGAGCCGGCTCGCGCTATTATTCAAGAGGCTGAGGATCTGGGGGTCGATGTGATTGTGATGGGGTGCCGCGGCTTGGGCAATCTAGAGGGAATGGCGATGGGCAGCGTCTCGCATAAGGTAAGCCACAGTGCCAAGTGCGGCGTCATTACCGTTCGTTAACAAAAGAATCCGTTAATCGTGGAATCTGTTAATGGTGGAGACATAACGCCGAGCTAAAGATAAACCTATTTTTGCCACGGAATACACGGAAGCATAACGACAAAATAACGCCCAAAATGCTTATCTATTGTAAGCGCATTGACTCATAAATGGTCTGTTTTTGTCTTATCTTCATCTTCCGTGGCGAAGAAGTCTCAAATCTTTAAATCTAGTTTTTTTATCTGCTTTTTATATAGCTGGGGGCTATTTTTAGATTCAATTTTTTCTTACTGCTGCACTTACACCGGTACTTACGCCTGCGCTTATACAGTTGCTACAGGCGTTGAGTGATCGCTGTGATCTTGGCTAGTCAGAAAGTAGGCGTTATTACGGCGCAGTATTTTGCGCCGTACTTTTTGTAATAAAATATTGCGCCGCGAAGACCCAACGGTTTTACGCTGTTTTAATACACTATACTTTCGCTTTTGCATCCTAGGTCCTTATATGGCGGTCGCGCTGACTGATGGTCTGCGCTGTGTGTGGGAGGGTAGTAAATCTCAGCTGTTACCTAAGGTAAAGTGACATTTTGATTACGGCTCTCTATTACGATTCTTTCTTACGGTTATTTATTCTGGCTCTTGGTTGTGACTTTTTATTATGACTCCGGCAGAGACGGAGGGCTAACCGGCTCTGTTTGCGCGCTTTGGCTCGAGTCGGTGCGAGCATTATCTTGCCAGAGCAAGCTTTGATAATACTGGCGAATATTATTTACAAACTGTTTGGTTTCTCGGCCCCGCGCATAACCATAGCGTGTTTGACTGTACCACTTAGGTTGATGCAGCAGCGGTAAATTGACTTTCACTTGTGCCCAAGTATCGGGGTCTTGGCCTAATTGTTGAGTGAGGCGGCGCACATCCAGCACATGACCTAAGCCGATATTGTAGGACGCCAGCGCAAACCAGACTCGCTCGCTCTCAGGTATTGAATCCGGTAAGCGGCCCATTAACGAGGCTAAATATTGGGCACCCCCGCGAATACTTTGCTCCGCATCCAGTCGGTTTGTGACTCCCACCATTTTGGCAGTATCTTCAGTCAGCATCATCATACCTCGTACGCCGGTATAAGACTCGGCATTCGGATCCCAGTGTGACTCTTGATAGCTCATGGCCGCCAATAACCGCCAATCCAGCTCGCCCGCATGGCGCTCAAACAACGGCTGATAGCGCGGCAATAAGGTGTCTATGCGGCTTAAGAAGGTGCGAGTATCCACATAATCAAAGTGCTGTATATGACCAAAGTATTTCTCATGTAAGCGCGCCAAGGCGCCACTGTCAGCTTGCTCGGCAAAAAAATCCAGCATGGCGCCAAGTGCACTGTCGTCGGCGCGTTTATCCCACATCCAAGCCACGGACTGCGGCTCGCCTAGCGTAAAGGCTGCCTCAATATTCGGGTAATAGCGCTGGGTTCTGGCCAATAAAATATCGGCTACCATTGTGTAGTCGGTGCTATTTTCGGCCACTTGGCGCAATAAGTCTTCTTCGTCTGCATCATAGCGTGGTTCCCACTGCAGCTCGGGTAGCTCTTGTTGTAATTGATATAAGGACTGGGCTTGGCTAGAACCTGCAAGCACCGAAATAGTGCCGTCGATTTGACTCACATTCAGCGGCTTACGGGTGCCTTTGCGATGCACCAAGGTGTGCGCAATATGATAGTAGCTGGGGCTAAAGCGATAATGCTGGCGCCGCGCCGCGGTATTGGCAAGACCCGCCGCCAGCATGTCTACTTCTCCTGAGTCTAACAGGGCAAATAACGCATTTAAGTTATAAGCGGGCACCATGGACAGCTCAACCCCCAGAGAGTGAGCAAACTGAGAGGCCAGCTCATAATCCAAGCCTTCTTGCTGGCCATCGCGCAAAAAGTAATAAAGTGGATGATACAAGGTGCCCACTCGCAGTTGGCCACGGGCTTGAATATGTTCTAGTTGATTGCTGTTAGGCTCAGCGTTATCACAGCCCTGTAGCATCAGGCTTATTAATAGCAGTGTGGATAATAATACTTGGCGCAAAAGCCGACCCTCATGTTGCACTGTGGCCATTTTATAACAGAAGTTGCAGCTTGCGTCAGGCCAGCTGTGGCTTATCAGCGCAGAACTTTATTCATTAACTTAGCAAAAGCTATGATTTAACGACTTGGTTGCTGGTTATGTCGGCTTTGGCTCCCGAGAAACGGCCGCTAATAAATCACTGTTCCTTATAGGCGGGGCGTCAGAACTTGGCAAGCTGCATCGGGTAAATCACTGCGTTACTAAATTAAGGGCTGAGCCTTAAGTGAAGCCTTAATACGCGGCCTCATAAATGGGCGTCGACAGAGCAGGAGGGGAAACCTATAATAGCGCAACTTCTCATCCCCCCATTCACTCAGCTTTGAGAATTGCCACTATGGAAATACTGCGCGGCTTACCCGCCTTGTCCGGTTTTAGAACCCAAGCCTTGGTTCGCCAAGCTCAGCAACTGGCCTTACCGCTGGCTGAGATTGAAACCGAATACGTACACTTTGTTGCCCTGAACGCCAACCTCGAGGCGGACACTCGCAACACCCTCATCGACTTACTCGACAGCCCAGCCCAAGGCATAGTGCCCGCCGCTGACAGCTTGCTGGTATTGGTTACGCCAAGACCCGGCACGCTTTCCCCTTGGTCGACGAAAGCCACCGACATTGCCCATAACTGCGGCCTGCATCAGGTGCAACGTATTGAGCGCGGTATTTGCTATTACTTACGCTTTACCCAAGCGCCAAGCGGCGCCGAACTGGAAGCCATTAAAGGCTTGTTGTTCGACCGCATGACCGAAGCGACCTTTGGCGCACTCGAAGACGCAGCTTGCTTGTTTGCTCAAGCTGAGCCGGCACCGGTCAGCTCAGTGGATATTCTGGCTCAAGGCCGTAATGCCTTAGTCGAAGCCAACCTGCGCTTAGGGCTGGCATTGGCCGAAGATGAAATCGACTATCTGTTTGAGGGTTTTAGCGGCTTAGGCCGTAACCCCAACGACATTGAGCTCTATATGTTTGCCCAAGCAAACTCTGAGCACTGTCGTCATAAGATTTTTAACGCCGACTGGACCATAGACGGCGTCGAGCAGCCTAAGTCGCTGTTTAGCATGATCAAGAACACCCACAAATTAGTACCCGAGCAGGTGTTGTCTGCTTATAAAGATAACGCCGCCGTCATGGAAGGCTCCAAGGCCGGTCGCTTCTTTGCTAAGCCTGAGTCCGGTGAATACGATTACCATCAAGAAGATATTCATATCTTGATGAAGGTCGAAACCCATAACCACCCGACGGCGATCGCCCCTTTCTCCGGTGCTGCCACCGGCTCTGGCGGTGAAATTCGTGATGAAGGTGCGACTGGTCGCGGCTCTAAGCCCAAAGCTGGCTTAGTAGGTTTCAGTGTGTCTAACCTGAAAATACCTAACTACGCGCGCCCGTGGGAACACGATTTTGGTAAGCCAGAGCGCATCGTCAGCGCCTTGGACATCATGATCGAAGGTCCACTGGGTGGTGCTGCCTTTAATAACGAATTTGGTCGCCCGGCCTTGCTCGGTTATTTCCGTACCTTCGAAGAAAAAGTCTCCAGCTTTAACGGCGAAGAAGTGCGCGGCTATCATAAGCCAATCATGTTGGCCGGTGGTTTGGGTAATATTCGCGCCGAGCACGTACAAAAAGGTGAAATCACCGTCGGTGCCAAGCTGATCGTACTGGGCGGCCCGGCCATGAATATCGGTTTGGGCGGCGGTGCAGCCTCAAGTATGGCTTCTGGTGAGTCTTGTGAGAATCTGGATTTTGCCTCGGTACAGCGTGAAAACCCAGAAATGGAGCGCCGCTGCCAGGAAGTGATCGACCGCTGCTGGGCCATGGGTGATAACAACCCGATTCAGTTTATTCACGACGTGGGTGCCGGCGGTTTATCAAACGCCATGCCAGAGCTGGTGAATGACGCCAATCGCGGTGGTCGTTTTGAGCTGCGCGATATTCCCAATGACGAGCCGGGCATGAGCCCGCTGCAAATCTGGTGTAACGAGTCGCAAGAGCGCTACGTGATGTCGGTCGCCCCTGAGCGTTTGGCCGAATTTGAAGCCATTTGTCGTCGCGAGCGCGCCCCGTTCGCGGTGGTGGGTGAAGCCACCAATGAGCGTCACTTAAGCTTGCACGATACACACTTTGATAATCAGCCGATTGATATGCCGCTGGACGTGCTGTTGGGCAAAGCGCCTAAGATGCAGCGTGACGCAGCTACGGCTCGCCATCACAGCCCTGCACTGGATTTAAGCAATATCACCATCCAAGACGCCGCCGAGCGCGTGCTGACGCTGCCGACCGTGGCCGATAAAAGCTTCTTGATTACTATCGGTGACCGCACTGTGACCGGTTTAGTGGCCCGCGACCAAATGGTTGGCCCTTGGCAGGTACCGGTAGCCGACTGCGCGGTCACCGCCGCCAGCTACGATACCTATGCCGGTGAAGCCATGTCGCTGGGCGAGCGCGCACCCGTGGCACTGCTCGACTATGCGGCTTCGGCACGCCTAGCAGTGGCAGAAGCCATCACCAATATTGCAGCCACTCAAATTGGCGAGCTGAAAAACATCAAGCTATCTGCTAACTGGATGTCCGCCGCCGGTCACCCAGGTGAAGATGCAGGTTTGTATGCAGCGGTGAAAGCGGTCGGCGAAGAGCTGTGCCCTGAGTTAGAACTTACCATACCGGTGGGCAAAGACTCCATGTCGATGAAGACCAGCTGGACGGAGGAGGGCGTTGAGAAATCAGTGACTTCGCCTTTGTCTTTGGTGATCACCGCCTTTGCCCGCGTCAGTGATGTGCGCAACACCATTACCCCTTGGTTGCGTACCGATCTTGGCGACACCAACCTGATCCTGATTGACTTAGGTAACGGCAAAAATCGCCTCGGTGCGTCTGCCTTGGCACAAGTGTATCGTCAGTTAGGTGACACACCGGCTGATTTGGATAACCCAGCTCAGCTGAAGAACTTCTTCTACGCCATCCAAACCTTGGTGGCCGATAAAAAGTTACTGGCCTATCACGACCGCGGCGACGGCGGCTTATTTGCCACCTTGGCGGAGATGGCATTTGCCGGCAACACCGGTTTAGATATCGAGCTGGACTCCTTAGGTGCAGATCACTTAGCGAGCTTGTTTAACGAAGAGTTAGGTGCCGTGCTGCAAGTGCGTCAAGCAGACAAAGAAGCCGTATTAACCTGCTTAGCCGGTCATGGTTTGGCCGCCTGCAGTCATGTCGTGGGTAAGCCGAACTCGGATAACCAAGTGCGCTTCGCCTTTGCGGGCAAAGAGTTGTACAGCGAGTCGCGGGTTGAACTGCGCCGTTTGTGGTCTGAAACCAGCTTTCAGATGCAAACCCTGCGTGATAACCCTGAGTCTGCCAAAGCCGAATTTGCCGCCCAGTTGGATGCGGACAACCCAGGCTTGTCTGTAAGTTTGAGCTTCGACCCTAAACAAGACATAGCCGCGCCCTTTATTGCTAAAGGTGTGCAGCCGCGGATGGCGATTTTGCGTGAGCAAGGTGTCAACTCCCACGTGGAAATGGCCGCCGCCTTTGACCGCGCCGGTTTTGCCGCCGTGGACGTGCATATGAGCGACTTACAAAGTGGTCGTTACCGCTTAGATGAGTTTGCCGGCATGGTCGCCTGTGGTGGCTTCTCTTACGGCGACGTCTTAGGTGCTGGCGGTGGTTGGGCTAAGTCGGTGCTGTTTAACGAAGCCTTGCGCGCGCAGTTTGCCGCCTTCTTTGCGCGGGAAGACGCCATTGCGCTGGGTGTGTGTAACGGCTGTCAGATGTTATCTCGCCTGCGCGACCTGATCCCGGGTGCTGCACACTGGCCGGATTTTGTACGCAACCAGTCCGAGCGTTTTGAAGCACGCTTTAGCTTGGTGGAAGTACAAGAATCCCCAAGCCTATTCTTATCGGGCATGGTCGGCTCTCGCATGCCGATTGCGGTATCTCACGGTGAAGGTCGTATTCAAACCTTGAATGCGGACGTAAATGCCATCGAAGCCAGCGGCACAGTGGCGCTGCGGTTCGTGGATCATCAGGGACAAAGCACAGAGCAGTATCCGTTTAACCCTAACGGTTCGGCGAACGGTATTACTGGCTTAAGCAATACCGACGGTCGCGTGACCATCATGATGCCGCATCCGGAGCGGGTGTTCCGCACCGTTGCTAACTCGTGGCACCCAGACGAGTGGGCGGAAGACGGCGCTTGGATGCGCATGTTCCGTAATGCCCGCAAGCACATCGGCTAGGCAGCTTAAGTCTAAATTTTTAAGCTACTACGAATAATAACAAGCCCGCTTTGATGCGGGCTTGTTATTTTCTATGTGAGTCTATATTTTGGTTCAGGCGCAGGCTTGGGCTGTGGAGCATAAGGCAGGCTTACAGCGCGGGAGCATCTATTCGACGCTTTGCGCCATTAGTTGACGCTGAATAAGGAAACTTGGCCGGGGGTTATCTCTAAGCTCAGAGGCTGGCTTTTTAATTGGCGCTGTAAAGGGTCGTTGTCATCGAGCGTATATACCGGATATTGCGACAGATAACCGGTGAGTGCTTGCAGTAACATGGGCAGCATAAAGCGTGCTTGAGGCGAGCTGCTTCCCTCATTTAATTGGTAATTGAGCAGTTCAAACTCATCTAAAAACAGCGCGCCTTGCTCGTTATCGTAACGAGGCCGGGCATTAAAATCGCCGGCTATGTCCCAGTGGTAGCGGTTTTGGCCTTGATTAAGCGTGATTAAGGCTTGGCCCAGCACCCGCGCCTTATCAGGTGATTGGCGACCCAGCTCCACTTTCACGTCCTGCATTTTCACCTTAGCCGACAACCAAGAGCCGAGACCTAAGGGAAACTCTTTACCTAGTTGTTGATTCAGGCCCTGATTTAATTGCTGCTCGCTGAGCGTCAGTGCTTGAGCCCATGCGCCGCCACTGGTGGCAAGTATCAGTAAAAACATTATAATTTTCATCGGTCTGTATCCTCCCCTTAATTTTCTGTACCTTTATTACGGCAGTCGCTAGTCTGCACCGTCTCACTTAACAGGAGCAAGCCATTTTTGACTGATTATATTTACACCGCGCTCGGTTGGCTGTTATTTCTGGCCCACACCAGCTTAGTGCTCGGCGTGACCTTTAGGGTAGTGATGAAACGCCGCCCAGTGGGCGTGTCTTTGGCCTGGCTGGCGCTGATTTATGCGATCCCCATTTTAGGCGTGGCCACCTATATCTTGCTTGGCGAAGTGCGCTTAGGTCGCAAACGCGCCGAGCGTGCTAAAGCCATGTATAAGCCCTACGCAGATTGGATAAACGTGCTGGTCAGCCGCTTTCCTGGGCAGTCGTTTGAGGTGAGCGAGCCGGCGCTGCCCATTTATGAGCTGGTTAAAGCGCGCCTTAATATGCCGATGCTGAGCGGCAATGCCATGCATTTATTGGAAGAGCCAGGGCGTATTTTAGGGGCATTACAAGATGACATTCGCAATGCACGCAGCTCCTGTTATTTAGAGTTTTATATCTGGCATGCGGGTGGGCGCGCCGATGATATCGCTACTGAATTAATGGACGCGGCGGCCCGTGGTGTGGATTGCCGTTTATTACTGGATTCAGTGGGCAGTGCCAACTTTTTTCGTAGCCCCTGGCCGAGCAAGTTGCGCCAAGCCGGCGTTAAGGTCGTCGAAGTGCTGCCCGTGGGTGCGTTTAGATTATTGTTTGAGCGCCAAGATTTGCGTATGCATCGCAAGTTAGTGGTAATTGATGATGATGTGGCCTATACCGGCTCCATGAACTTGGTGGATCCGAGCTGCTTTAAACAAGGCGCCGGCGTGGGAGAATGGGTCGATATTATGCTGCGTATTCGCGGGCCCATAGTGCCGATTTTTTGGTCCTTGTTTGTCTGGGATTGGGAAATGGAAACCGGTGAGCGCTTACTCGAGCAACTCGAATATCACCCCATTAGCTGCCTAGACAGTCAGCTCAAATTACAATTATTACCATCAGGCCCTTTTATGGGCGGCGATGCTATTCAGCAAAGTCTGTTGACAGCTGTGTATCAGGCGCGCCGCAGACTCGTTTTGATCACGCCTTATTTTGTGCCCGACGATGCACTGGTCGCTGCCTTGTGCTCGGCGGCGGATCGCGGCGTAGAAGTGCAATTAATCTTGCCGGAGAAAAACGACTCGCGCATGGTGAATTACGCCTGTAATGCGTTTTTTGAAGAACTGTTGCGCTCAGGCGTTGAGATCCACCTTTATGGTGCAGGCCTGTTACATACCAAGTGCGTGCTGGTAGACCATCAGTTTGGCTTGGTGGGTACGGTGAACTTAGATAAGCGCAGTCTGTGGCTAAACTTTGAAATGACCCTGCTGATTGATGACGGCCAAGCCATGGGCGAGCTATTACACCTAGCTGACAGTTATCTCTCTGAAACGCGGCGCGTCTCTTGGCTGGAATGGCGAAAACGCCCTTTGCGCAAACGCGTGCTAGAAAACCTCTTTTACCTGTTGAGTCCGTTGCTGTAAACGCCTTACGTAGAACGCTTTACGTCGTAAGCAAAAAATACCGAGCCTACATCAGGCTCGGTATTTTTATTTGACGTATAGCTTACGGCTTATAGCGTATGGCTTTTTTACTGCTGATAATTCTTCAGGAAGCGGGCGAGGCGGCCGATGGCATCTTCTAATTCTTCAACGCGCGGCAAGGTCACGATGCGAATGTGATCCGGCGTTGGCCAGTTAAAGCCGGTGCCTTGTACTACTAGCATCTTTTCTTGCAGTAGTAAGTCGTAGACCATCTTTTGGTCGTCTTTAATGGCATAGACTTTAGGATCCAAGCGCGGAAACATATAAATCGCGCCTTTGGGCTTCACACAAGACACACCCGGAATATCATTCAGTAACTGCCACGCAAGATCTCGTTGCTGGCGCAATCGGCCACCAGGCAACACCAGCTCATTAATGCTCTGATAGCCACCTAATGCCGCTTGAATGGAATGCTGCATGGGCACGTTGGCGCACAGGCGCATCGAGGACAGCATTTCTAAGCCTTCGATATAGCCTTTTGCCTGATGCTTAGGGCCACTGATCAGCATCCAACCTTGGCGAAAGCCCGCGGCGCGGTAGCTTTTTGACAGGCCGTTAAAAGTGGCCACCAAGACATCGTCACACAAGGTGCACACCGAATGGTGGGCTACATCGTCATAGAGGATTTTGTCGTAAATTTCGTCGGCAAAAATAATCAGCTTGTTTTGGCGGGCAATTTCTACTATTTCTAGCAAAAATTCACTGCCATATACGGCACCGGTCGGATTATTGGGGTTGATCAGCACTATACCTTTGGTGCGCGGGCTGATTTTAGACTTAATATCGTCTAAATCCGGATACCAATCGGCTTGCTCATCACATAAGTAATGCACGGCTTTACCGCCAGACAAGTTTACGGCGGCGGTCCAGAGCGGGTAATCCGGAGAGGGCACTAAAATTTCATCGCCGTTATTCAGCAGCGCTTGCATGGCCATGACGATCAGCTCAGACACGCCATTGCCGATGTAGATATCTTCCAAGTCGACGGTGCGCAGCCCTTTCTGCTGATAGTACTGCATGATGGCTTTACGAGCCGAAAACAGCCCTTTGGACTCACAGTAGCCCTGGCTAGTGGGCAAATTTACTATTACGTCTTTTAATAGTTCTTCTGGCGCATCAAAGCCAAAGGAGGCGGGGTTACCGATATTAAGCTTTAAAATACGATGGCCTTCGTCTTCTAAACGACGGGCTTCTTTGTGTACTGGGCCACGAATGTCATAGCAAACATTATCGAGCTTGTGAGATTTATCTACAGAATACATAAGTGTTCATGGCCTCAACATAGGCACCAGCTTGGCTTGGCTGTCATCTCCGCTTTTTTCACGTTGTTTTTTCGCTGCTGCTTTCTGACAACAGAGTTTCTCTAACAAGGGCGTGATCAAAGAAGAGTGAAAAATAGGCAGTAAGGGCTGGTTAATAAAATAAAGAGATATGAGCCCATGATGAGACTTTGTAGCCAAGATGAAAAGGGGTAAGCAGAGGATTGTGATGAAAAAACAGCGCTAAGCACCCAGCGCCGAGCGCCCAGCTCAACAAAAGACATTGTGGCACTTGATATTCTCTGCTCTAAGACTGAACTCTGTGCTAGTGAGGAGCAGTGTTAATGTTAAATAAATAGCTGTGCCGCCAGCACAAACCAAAAAAACATCGAGTTTGCGGCTCGATGTTTTTTTATGCTGAGAGGTAAACGCTTACCGTCTAGTGCTCAGTTTTATTTATTAGCTCGGCGCTGTGTTTAATCACACTTGTGCTTAATCAAACAAGCCTAAGTTAGCTTTGGCGTAGGCTTCAAATTCGGTGTAGCCGCCAATGTGTGCTTGGTCGAGGAAGATTTGCGGCACGGTTTCTACCGGCTTACCCACGGTTTTCTCTAAATCGGCTTGAGAAATGCCTTCTGCGTGAATGTCGATATAGCGAAACTCGAAGTCATCGCGTTGCGCGGTTAACTTTTCGGCCAGCTCTTTGGCGCGCACACAAAAAGGACAACCAGGACGACCAAAAATAACTACAAACATATCTATCTCCTAACGAATTAATTGTACCCAGTTTAACAGGTGTGAAGCGCAGCTGTCAGCCGAGAGCTGTAAGCGATCAGCTACCGAAAAATCAAGTTCCAAACATTATCTTGCCACGGAATCCACGGAACCAGCAGAAAAAATCAAAACTGACAAGAGCCTATTTATTGTAAGAGCTCGCCTGCTGATGGTTTGGTAGTTAGTTTTTAACAATGAAGGCTTTGATCTTAGCTTTGGCTCTTTCAGATCTGATCACTATTTTTCCGACCTTTGTCCGTGCCTTCCGTGGCAAATAGGTTTTAGTCTTTAAAGATCTAAAGCGAGATCCTGACGTGCGTCAGGATGACGGCAGAGGGCTAGGTTTTGATTATTTGCTGTCATACCGGACTCGCTCCGGTATCTCGCTTTTATGTTTAAAGCCTAAAGATCAAAGCGAGATCCTGATTTTTATCAGGATGACGGCATAGGGATAAACACCGCTTCTTATTGAGCTTGGTGCTTAGCGCCGTGGCGCTATACTTTATTTACTCACCACTCACCACTCACCACTCACCACTCACCACTCACCACTCCCTAATCCCTAATCACTTTTCACTTGCTCCGTGAGCCACTCACGCTCAAAGCGCCGTGCTGGCCATTCGCCAACGCCGGCGGCTATGTCTTTTTCATGCTGTGGGCTAATAGATAAGCCATTTTGTAACAGCACAAACACTTTCTGTTGGCCGCCGTTGGTATCTAAAAATCCGGCCAAGTTTTGCACATGAGCAATGGTGCCGGTTTTCGCTTGAATTTTGCCTTTTAGGCTGGGGTCTTGCACGCTCTTGCGATACAACAAGGTGCCGCTTTCGCCACTGACCGGTAATAACGTCTTTAACCACTGAGCGCGCGGTTCATTCGCAATCACTAACAACACGGCTAACAAGTCTTGGGCGCGCAGTAAATTGTGCGCCGATAACCCTGAGCCATCTGCCAGCCAGCTGGGTCCTAAGTCGAGATTGGCCTCTTGCAGCAGTATTTCGCGCACCGCTGCCGTGCCGTTAGCGAAGCTGCCGGGCTGGCGAAAATGTTCGGCACCGAGCGTGCGCAACAAGCTGTCTGCATACAGATTATCTGAGTGCTCTAAGATGGTGCGACTTAGCTCTTTTAAGGTCGGCGATTGATGGCTGGCCACTGGCTGCCAATCCTGCGCGGCTAAGTGAGTGCCTGTTTGCACGTGAATGCGGCTGTCTTTAATAGTGCCAGAGAGACGAATGCCCGCTTGCCCCAGCGCCCAACGGCTTAAATCTTGGCCCCAAGCGTTCACATCTTGAATGGCAAAACGTAAGGGCCACGGCTCTTTGCGCGGGCCAATGCAGCCCGTAAGACGGTATTGGTTAGGCGGTGTCATCTCTACATCCAACGAGCAAAAGCTGCGTTTTTGCTCGGTACTGTTCACCACTTCAACCTCGGCACTGACCTTAACGGGCTGATGGGCAGGCACTGTGGCGCGCGCCGCTTGGCCAGTGTTGGCATACAAAGCACCTTGAACGCAGTTGCGGTCTAAAATTAGCGCCGCTACAGGAGCGGTATAACACACGCTTAAGTCATTCCAAGACCAACCATTGCCTCGGTCGTAGCCGCTAAAACGCTGTTGATTAAGTAGCAGGTTGCCGCTGACTTGCTTGACGCCGCTGCGCTTAAGTAAGTCACGTAACTGCTCACGCTTTAGGGTGGGGTCACCGACGAAGTCGACCAATAAATCCCCCACTAAATGACCATTATCAAGCACGCCGCGATAATAGACTTGCGTTTGGTAGCGCCAATCTGGGCCTAGCGCTAAGGCGCCCGCCAAGGTGGTCACTAACTTTTGCGTAGACGCGGGTTTTAATAACAGCTCACTGTTGTGGCTGGCTTCAATGTTTCCTGTGTTGGCATCTGCCAGTATCCAGGCCGCTTGGCCATTAGCGGGGGCAGGTGAAACAGCGGCATGAGCGGTATTAACCACCGCACTCACGCTGAGCAGCAAGGCCGAAAGGCCGACAATAGTTGAACGCATTAATGTCTCTTCGTTTTCAGTAATAAAATGATGATTGAATAATTTACGTCTTACGTCTTACGCCTTACGCCTTACGCCTTACGCCTTACGTCTTACGTCTTACGTCTTACGTCTTACGCCTTACGCCTACGAGGGCGAGTGTTTTCTTTTTACATATAGCGTACGGCTTACAGCGTACGGCGTTGTTTTCGCCTTAAGATAAAGCATTCGCCAGTCGAAACCGGCCTTGGTAATCAAACAGGGTTTCTTTGACGCGCCAGCCTTTTTTATGTTTGCGGGCGATGACAAAGTCTGGGTGGCGAAACTTTTCGGCCAGCGCCAACACATCGGCCAAGTTATTAAACTCAGGTTCAAAACTTGGGGCAGGCCAGTGGGGACGTACAAATTCGAGAAAAAAACGCCCCGTCTTGCCCTTAGCGTCAAAAGCATACCATTGCTGTAGTTCAGTGCCGTCTTCATCGTAATAGGTGGCTTTGAGGGCTGGGCCAAATTTTCCGGTGCCTTCAATTAAGCTCATGCCAGCACAGCGCAAGATTAATGCGTCTTTGAGCGCCAGCGCTTCTTTTAGCTTCTTGTCGGGATCCACCAACACACAACCGCAGTCGTGGCACTGGCGGGCGGCGATGTCATTTTCAGCCAAGCATTGCGGGCAAGATTTAAAGCGAAAGCGATAACCGCAGGGTTCGCCTAATTCATCTGGCTCGTCTTCATGAGTGAATAAACCCTGACAGCGACGGCCAAAGTGCTCCAACACATTGCCTTGTTCGTCAGTTTTACCCCAAAAAATATTGGCAAAGCCACAAGCCGGGCACAGCACTTGCACCTGTGTAGTATCTGGGTTGGGTCTGGGCTCGCCCACATCTGGAGCGAAAATGTCCATATTGTTACCCGCATAATCCAGCACTAAACAGTCGGTTTTACCAGGACTTAAGCGCAAGCCACGACCAATAATTTGCTGATACAGCGCCACCGATTGGGTGGGGCGCAGAAGGGCAATCACATCCACGTGCGGTGCATCAAAGCCAGTAGTCAGCACAGACACGTTCACTAAAAACTTCAGCTCGCGGGCCTTAAAGCGGCGAATAATCTCATCGCGCTCAGGCCCTGGGGTATCGCCAGTAATGAGTGCGGTTTGCGCTACAGGCAACAGCCCAGCTACTTCCGCCGCGTGGCGCACCGTGCTGGCAAACACCATCACGCCCACGCGTTCAACCGCATAGTCTTGAATTTGTTGCACTATGTGCGGCGTAACTCTGGGTTGGCGCGCCAGCTCCTGTTCTAATGCTTGCTCGGTAAATAAGCCCTGTTCATAGAGCCTTGAAAAATCATAATGCACCACAGGCGCATCGACGATATCTGGCGGGCAAAGATAACCTTGTTTGATCATCAGGCGTAGCGGCAGCTCAAACAAGCAATGCCTAAAAAAGCGCGGCTTACGGCTGCGTACAAAGCCATGATAATGGGTTTGGTAAATCCAGCCCATGCCTAAGCGATAGGGCGTCGCCGTAAGGCCCAGCACCTTGAGCTTAGGGTTGGACTCACGCAGGTGATTTACTACTTGTAAGTATTGGCTGTCGTCGTCATCGGATACTCGGTGGCATTCGTCGATGACAACTAAGCTAAATTGGCTAAAAGCCTCCAAGTTGCGCGACACTGATTGCACAGAGCCAAACACCACCTGAGTGTGGGCCTCTTTTTTACCCAAGCCCGCCGAGAATATCGCTGCGTCTTGGCCATAGCTTTGATACTTAGCGTGGTTTTGCTCTACCAGCTCTTTCACGTGCGCCAATACCAAGACGCGCCCTCGGGCGAGGTGCGCTAATTCTGCGATCACCAAGCTCTTACCCGCACCCGTGGGCAGCACTAATACGGCGGGGTCATCATGGCGGCGGAAATAGTTGAGCGTGCGCTCCACCGCCTCTTGCTGATAAGGGCGCAGGGTAAACATGAGTTATCACTAAAGCGGTAAGCGAACAGAGCAACAGTGTGCGCAGAAAAAGCTCGAAAATCAAAAATAAAGGGCGTGAGGAGTGAAGCGTGAAGGGTGAGGTGGAAGAAAGACAAGCAGTCAGCCAGAAGCTGAGAGCTGGAAGGTGAAAACGACAGCCAGTATCTGATCGAAAGACCAAAGCATTTGATTGATAACAACTAAACCTAATGGCTTTAAGAGAGCGTGCTGCTGCCTTTTGTTAGGCAGTTATCAATAAAATTTTTTTCAGATTTGATCACTATTTTTCTGTGGGTTCTGTGGATTCCGTTGCGAGAGTCCCTAAGGTCTGTCTTCCCGCTTTGGTTCCTACCTCACTTTGCTTTAGAATAAGGTATCTTTAGCATCTATCTAAGAACTCTTTCTAAGAGCAACTGAGGCACATAACTTCATGATTATTAAACCCAAGGTTCGTGGCTTTATCTGTACTACTACCCATCCTGTTGGTTGTGCGGCGAACGTAGCCGAGCAAATTGCTTACGTAAAAGCCAATGGCAAACTGGAACATGGCCCTAAAAAGGTGCTGGTGATTGGCGCTTCTACGGGCTATGGCTTGGCCTCACGCATTAATGCTGCTTTTGGCAGTGATGCGGCCACGATCGGCGTGTTTTTTGAAAAAGCGGCCACCGAGAAAAAAACTGCCTCTGCCGGTTGGTACAATTCTGCCGCCTTTGATAAAGCCGCCAAGGCCGAAGGTTTGTATTCGAAGAGCATCAACGGTGACGCCTTCTCTAATGCCTGCCGTGAGCAAGTGATAGAGTTGATCAAGCTAGACTTGGGTCAAATTGACCTAGTGGTCTATTCACTGGCGTCACCGGTGCGCAAAATGCCAGACACTGGCGAAGTAGTACGCTCTGCGTTAAAGCCGATTGGCGAGGTGTATAAGTCTACCGCGCTCGACACCAATAAAGATGTGTTGATTGAAGCGCTCGTTGAGCCAGCTAATGAACAAGAAATTGCCGACACCATTCAAGTGATGGGCGGTCAAGATTGGGAATTGTGGATGAATGCGCTGGCGGATGCAGGCGTATTGGCGGACGGCGCTAAGTCGGTGGCGTATTCCTACATCGGCACTAGCTTAACCTGGCCTATTTACTGGCACGGCACTTTGGGCAAAGCCAAAGAAGACTTAGATCGCGCCGCGCACGCCATTGATGCCAAGCTGAAAGCTCATGGCGGTAATGCCCACGTAGCCGTGCTGAAGTCGGTTGTTACTCAAGCATCTGCGGCCATTCCGGTGATGCCTTTGTATATTTCCATGGCCTTTAAGGTGATGAAAGAGCAAGGCATTCACGAAGGCTGTATCGAGCAAATTCAGCGCTTGTTCACCACCCAATTGTATGGTGAGCAGCCGGCTCCGCTGGATGAAGAAAATCGTCTGCGTTTGGATGACTGGGAATTGCGTGATGTGGTACAAGATGCTTGTCGTGAAATTTGGTCTCAAGTTAAAGACGACAATATTTATCAGTTAACCGATTATCAGGGTTACAAAGATGAATTTTTGCGTTTGTTCGGTTTTGGCCTGACCGGCGTTGATTATGAAGCAGACGTAGATCCACAAGTCAGCTTTGAAGTGATTGAACTGGCGTAAACCGTTAACTAACGGTTAAGCACAAAACAAAAGCCCAGTCGTGAATGCGACGGGGCTTTTTGATCTGTGTTTGTTTTTATTCTCTGGGCGCTTTGGAAAGTAGCGTTATTCTTTTTCCTCACGCCTCACGCCTCACGCCTCACGCCTCACAAGCCCGCACACAGCATTTGGTTTTTACCCGCATGCTTGGCCGCATATAAGGCCTCGTCCGCTTGGCGTAACCATTGTTGGCTGCTGGCCGTTTGCTTATGCAAGGTCGCTAGTCCTAAGCTGACGGTATAACTCAAATTCGCATTGTGACTGCGGACCTCGGCTTGGGCGATGGTTTGGCGCAATCGCTCGGCAATTACACAGGCGCCTTCAAGGCTGGTTTCCGGCAAAATAATGGCAAATTCTTCGCCGCCGTAACGACCTAAATGATCCGTACTGCGCAGGCAAGTGCGCATGGTCTCGGCGAGGTGGCGAATAACATCATCGCCAGCCTGATGGCCATATTGATCGTTGACGCGTTTAAAGTTGTCGATATCGAGCATGATCAGTGTGCAATCATGACCGTAGCGCCGAAAGCGCTCAAACTCGCTATTGAGATGGCTTTCCCAGGCGCCGCGATTAAGCAGCTTGGTTAGGTTATCGGTTTTACTTAAACAATTGAGCTGAGCGTTCGCTTGTTCTAGCTCGATGCGGCTACAGGCCACATCTGTGACATCGTACACCATCAAACAAACGCGTTTTATGGTGCCATCTGGCTCAGCTAGCGGGCTAATGGTCACGTTTTGATACATGTAAGGTAAGGTGCCGGTAATGGGGCGGCTACTGCCAAAACGAAATAGATAAGGGCGCAACTCCCAAGACGTAAAGGCGCGGGTATTAAGCATTACTACGGTATCAATTTTTCGTTTTAGCCAGGCTGCGGGTAATTCAGGAAACAGAAAGAAAATATTCTGCTCCCGCACCGCCGTTGACGTAAGCCCGCTGTGATTTTCCATAAAGCCATTCCACAGCTGCACTTTAAATTCTAAATCTAATACTACTAGGCCAATTTCCACTGACTCGAGCATGTCGACCAGAAAATGAAAGGCGTGGGCATCCTGTCTTGCGAGGGGCATGACTTACTCCATCAGACTTATTCCAGTAAATAAGACAATCGTTGCTCTAGGCGCGTGACTGAATCTTCTGTCAGCAAAACCAACAGATTACAATTAATGTTTTGTTGTTCAAGCTCATAGGGAATTTCGATGCATAACAACTGTTCGGTCTGTTGCCTATGATGCGCAAGCAAGCCTTCAATATGCAGATGACGGCCCAATAGATGCAGGGCGGGATTTAACTTTGTTCATATTTCAACCAAATATAATATTTTGGGTGATATTCACCCGACCAGCATACTAACCCATGATTAAAGAAGGATCATTAGCTTCTATATTCGTATGAAAACCATACAATTAAACCTTGCAAAATGTGTGAGATCTCACCCTGCCAATAGATGAGGCTGACCTAAACCAAAGGAAATATCTAATTGCTCGCCTAAGCCTTTAATAAAAGCGCTGAACAGAATGTTCGACATGTCGAGTAACACTTCTATCTCGGGGGCAGAGCAAGTCTCATCTTCATAGTGTAGCAATTTGGCCATTTGCTCGCTGTTGGTGTCGGTAAATAACAGTAAGGCTTCACCGGACACACCCGCACCCACAAACCCCTGACACACGGCAGCATAGTCTGTATTGCCTTCAATGGCAGAAATCGCCATATTGAGCTCACTACGGGCAATAAAAGCCACTTTAGGAATAGGCTGATGAATAAAGACCTGCAGCAGTTGAGCCAGTAAGTTCGAAGCCTGCCCCATTGCAATGTTGGCCATCTCTTGCAGATACTCAAACAAGGTGACGGTGTCGCTTAACTCTTGGTTAGCGGGTGCGGGAAGGCTGTGGGAAACAGGCGCTGCGGTATGAGGGCGGTATAGGCCGTATTCAGTTAAGAGCTGTGTTAATTCACACTCAACGATGGGCTTATTAATAAAGCCGATGGCGCCGAGCGCGCGTACCTTGTGCTGAGCTTCTGGCTGAATATCACCGGAAACAACCACGGTAATAACGGGTAAGGCCTGTTTTTTAATTTCATTGAGCACGCCATAGCCGTCGAGCTCCGGCATGTTTAAGTCAAGAAACAACACATCGGCGCCGTAATGCTGTAAGAAAGCCAATGCCTGTTTGCCATCTTCGGCAAAGTGCAGCTGTACTGGCCAATCTGCGGGCAGGGCACTGGCCATTTTCTTGCGGGCTACCAAAGAGTCGTCACAAATTAAAATATGGGTCTTCATGCCACGGTAATACCTGATTGTTTGCGAGTGATAAGCGGTTACAAGATCTGTTTAGCGCATACAGAGTATTCAATCACAGTTAGTGTTCAGTTGACAGGAAACAAACGAAACCCTTTTCAGAATAAAGGGCGCGTAAACTTAGCGTTAAGCCCTTCGTTAAACGTCGATATAATATCTGTGACTAAAGCCTATCCTAGGGTTTAATTAGTCGCTTAAAATACAGATTAAGCTAAAGGTGATAATCCTTGGCTTTTTGTACGAGGCAAGGATGCGCTTAGCCTTCATAAACCACAGTGAGTTCACTTTAAGTAGTCTCACTACAATTGGCTGAAAAAATGAATAAACGCTTTTCTCTGGGGCGATGGATGCCAGGTTTAATGACTCTGCTAGGTTACCAAAGAGCCTGGTTGATGTCGGATGTACGGGCCGGGGTGTCGGTGGCCGCCGTAGGCTTGCCCGTGGCCATTGCCTATGCGGAGCTCACTGGCGTGGGTGCCGAGGCGGGCTTGTATTCCAGTATATTACCCATGATTGTCTACGCTATATTTGGCTCCTCACGCCAGTTAATCGTCGGGCCCGATGCGGCCACCTGTGCGGTCATAGCTGCCGTGGTTACGCCACTGGCGCTGGGCGACCCTACTCGACACTGGCAATTGGTGATGACCATGACCGCCATGACCGGCGTGTGGTGCCTCATTGCCAGCCGACTAAGGCTGGGCGTGCTGGCGGACTTTTTATCCAGCCCCATCTTAATGGGCTTATTGAACGGCGTGGCCATCACTATCATAGTGGGCCAGCTGTCTAGCGTATTTGGCTTTACCTATCACGAACAAGGTCTGGTAGAGCGGGTATTAGCGGCGCCCAATTATGTATCAGAAGTGCATCTGATTACGCTAGGTTTCAGTTTGCTGACCTTGCTGGTGATGCTGGTGGGTAAGCGACTTAACCCCCTGTGGCCTACCTCTTTGCTGGCGCTGGCAGTGACGGCGACTGTGCTGTGGGCCTTAGGCCCCTTGGTGCAAGACGTGGCAGTGATAGGCACCTTAAATGGCCGCTTCCCGGATTTTCAAATTCCTGAGTTTCCGCCAGGGCTTATCCGCGAGCTGGTATTGCCGGCGCTCAACTTGGCCATGATAAGTTTTGTGTCTTTAATGCTTACCGCGCGCAGTTTTGCCGCGCGCAATGGCTATGACATAGACGCAGATGCGGAGTTTCGCGCCCTTGGCATCGCCAATATTGCCTCTGCCGTCTCCCAAGGCTTTGCGGTGAGTGGTGCGGGATCGCGCACCGCGGTGAATGACGCCAATGGCGGTAAAACCCAGATGGTGTCGTTAGTGGCAGCCCTTGCCACCGCAGTGGTGGCCTTTTATTTGTACTCACCCTTGCAATACATACCTACCGCAGCACTGGGCGTGATACTGATTTTAGCATCATTGTCGATGACGGATTTTCGCAGCATTTGGGCACTGCGTCATTCGGATAGCTCGGCCTTTTGGCTGGCTTGGGTCACTTTTTTCAGCGTGTTGTTGGTCGGTGTTATTCCGGGCATTGCCTTGGCGGTGTTACTGGGCTTGTTTCAGTTTTTACGCAACGTCATGCGCCCCACAGAGCAATTAATGGGCATGAATGACGAAGGGGTGGTGCATACCCTCGGCCATAACGAAGAAGTAAAAGCCATTACTGGCGTGTTAATTTATCGTTTTAACTCGCCGCTCACCTACTTTAATGCCGCCTATTTTAAACGCCGCGTATTAGTGTTACTGGCCAGTGAAAAGCAACCTGCTAAATGCTTGATTATCGATGCGGTATCTTGTTTTACCCATCAAGATATCAGCGTGATGACCATGGTGGGCGAGCTGCATAAAGAGCTCAAGCGCAGCGGCATTCACATGGTGATGGCAGGGAGGCGTGGGCAAATGACGCTCTGGCTAAAGCAGGCAGGGATCCGTGTCGGTGAAGAGGGCATCTTAGTGTATCCCGATGTGTATCAGGCACTGCGCATGACCAGCTGCTATTGGGATGAAGAGCCGGAGACCATTACCTTAGAATCAGAGGCTAACGACATCGCCGAAGATGAGCGCCTGCGAGCGCTTGCCCAACTTGAATTATCTGTATTGTCGACCAGTGCGCGAGAATCACAGTTTGCAGAGCGAGAGGCCGCCGCTGAGATAAGTGAATCGGTTGCAGAGCTATCTTTGCCGCCAAGCTTTTTGCAAAAAAATAAGTTGCAAACAAGCCTTTCGCAGACCAACTTTTTGCAGACCAACAAGCTGCAGCACAGCTTATTGGAAAAAAGTATGCAGCTTCAGCCGGACGGCACGCCCTTATTAGATCTTAAGCTGGGATCGAAAGAGCGTAAGCAATATGCGCAAGAGCGATCCCAAGCGGCCTTAAACGTTCATTTAGAAACCGGCGTTACCCAAGCGACCTCGGGCGCGGCGCAAGCTGAGCTTAAGTTCCCTTTGTTGGAGCCCAAAGCCGGCGAGAGCATTATTCAACTTGAAGCGCACATGAATGATGCCACCCGCACTGCCTCTCGCTTTGATTTAGGAGCTAAAAAATGAGCTGGCGACAACGTTTATTATGGCTGCCACCGCCGGTTATCACCGGACTCGCCGCCTTAATGATGTGGTTAACAAGTACCAAGCTTGCGGGCGGTGGGGTAAGTGAGATTGAGCTGGCGGGTAGTGGCATAGCAGGGCAGCCGTGGTTGTTTTTAATGACTATAGCAGTGGGGATAGCAGGTTTATTACTGATGTTGGTCTCGGTACTCACATTGCGCCGCGCTCACACCACTCTTTTGCCCTTTGCGCCAGAACGCACCACCGCCTTGGTCACTCAAGGGATATTTAGCTACAGCCGTAACCCCATTTATGTGGGCGACCTTATGTTGTTGCTGGCATGGGCGTTGTGGCTAGGTAGCGCCATTAATGTGCTGTGGCTGGCCTTGTTTGTACTGTATATGAGCAAGGTGCAAATTGCCGCCGAAGAGCAGGCGCTGCAGACAAAGTTTGGCCTTGCCTACCAGCAATATTGCCAGCGGGTACGCCGCTGGTTATAAGTGCTAGCGCTTGTGACTCGCCGCTCCCCCCTTTACACTTGGCCTTTTTATTTTCGGGAGACATAACCCCATGAGTGACGCGCCTTATACCTCTGGATCAGCCTCAGGGCAGCCTTCAGGCCAAAACTCAGAGCAGGCTCAAGACAATCTGACTCGCCTTAATAAATTTATCAGTGAAACGGGTATTTGTTCGCGTCGAGAAGCGGATCGATTGATTGATCAAGGGCGAGTTAAGGTAAACGGCGTGGTGGCGGGCATGGGTGTTAAGGTCAGCCTTGCCGATGATGTGCGGGTAAACAATAAGCCGCTGCGTGCCAAACCGGCGCCTGTGTACTTGGTGTATAACAAGCCGATAGGCATTACGTGCACCACGGATCCCGAGATCCCAGAAAATATCGTGGATGCGGTCAACTATAAAAAATCGCGCATCTTCCCCATTGGTCGACTCGACAAGCCTTCTAGTGGCTTAATTTTGCTCACCAATGATGGCGACATCGTGAATAAGATCTTGCGCGCCGGCAATGCCCATGAAAAAGAATACATAGTGTCCATGGATAAGCCCATTACCAATGATTTTGTGACGTACATGGGCGCAGGTGTGCCAATACTCGATACCATCACTAAGCCGTGTAAAGTGCGAAAGATTGGCCATAACACCATTAATATTATTTTGACTCAGGGCTTAAATCGTCAAATTCGCCGTATGGCCGATTACCTCGATTTTAGCGTGACCAGCCTCAAGCGAGTGCGGATCATGAATATCGAACTCGGTGAGCTTAAACCTGGCCAGTGGCGCTATGTGACAGAGTCGGAGTTGGCGCTGATCAACGCCATGATTGGTGACTCAAGCAGTACCGAAGAAGCTTCACAGCTTGAACAACCCAAGGCGGCCCGCAGTGGCCCGCGCATTAAAGATATAACCACTGAACAAGCGCCTGCGGCTAACCGCAGAACGCGCGCGCGCTCAGCCAGTGCCAGCCACGGGGCGGCTAATGAAGATGCCAAGCCGAAAGGGGCCAGAAAGCCACGTTCAGCGAATGCTGGCGCTAAACCTGATGCCAAAACCGGTGCAAAAAATGGCGGCTCGCGTACTCAGGCTACGGGTAAAGGCCGCGCTTCCAGCAAAGGTTCATTACCACAGAGCAATCGCGGCAAGCGTTAAAGAGCGTGAAGGGCGAGAGGTAAAGAGTAAAGGGAACGATAAATGGCCGGTGTCGTCTGGTTTTGTAGGCGAACGCTTGCTCTCGCATTTCGCCGAAGGCGGAACGGTTTAAGGCTGTAAGGAGTGAAGGGTAAAGGGAGAAGGGGAGAGAAAGCGCCGAGACGGTGTTTATCTTTAGGCCGTCTTCCTGATGACCATCAGGATCTCGGTTTTATTTTTAGGTATTAAACACACAAGCGAGATACCGGGGCCGTCATGCCACGACCCGGTACCGGTGAGACGGCTAAGGATCTAGAGCCAATAAGCGGCAGTATTTCGGGCTAGCTCTACGCTTGTGCAGCCCTTAACTCTATTCAAACTTAAGCAAATGAAAGTGCTTCTTACCGCGGCGCAGGATCAAATACTGCTGTTGGAGTGGCGCTAGCTGTTCCGTATCCGCAGTAATCAAGTTGCCATTCACCGTAATGGCGTTGTTCGCAATCAACTCACGGGCGTGACGTAATGAGCTGGCCAGTGTGCTGTCTACCAGCAGCTGACTAAGTAGCGGACGCTGAACTTCTTTGATGGTGGTTAATGGCATGCCGTCTTGCTCAAGCTGGGCCAATTCGCTCAGCGTTAACGCATTAAACTTTCCGGTGAAGAGTGCCTCACTAATACGCTGAGCGGCCGCTAATGCCGCCTCGCCATGCACTAAAGCAGTGAGCTCTTCTGCTAACAGGCGCTGGGCTTGGGGTTTGCCTGTCGCCTGTATGTCCGCTGCTTCAATGGCGATAATTTCGGCCACCGTGCGCAAACTGTAAAAGCGTAAAAATTGATATACGTCGGCATCGGCGGTATTGAGCCAAAACTGATAAAACGCATAAGGTGAGGTTTTGGTCGCATCTAGCCAAACAGTGCCAGTTTCGGTTTTACCAAACTTGGTGCCGTCGCTTTTAGTGATCAAGGGCAGCGTTAGGCCAAATACCTGCTGTTGATTAAGCCGGCGCGTAAGATCGATGCCGCTGGTAATATTGCCCCATTGATCGTTACCGCCAATTTGCAGCGTGCAGTTTTGGCTGCGGTTGAGCTCGGAAAAGTCGTAAGACTGCAATAAAGAGTAAGCAAATTCAGTAAAAGATAAGCCTTGGTCGGGCCGCGCTAAGCGCTGCTTTACTGAATCTTTGGCGATCATGGCGTTCACCGAAAAGTGCTTACCGATATCGCGCAAGAAGCTAAATAAGTCGAGCTTATTCATCCAGTCCGCATTATCGAGCAGCTGAACTGCATCCTGTTCGCCGAAAGCTGTATTAATACTCTCTGTGTTTACCCCCAGCAAGGGCGCAATTTGGTTCTGCAGCTCACTTACCCAGTTTTGTACTTGAGCCGTGTCGTTAAGGCTGCGCTCACTGGCCTTAAAACTGGGGTCGCCTATCATGCCGGTGGCACCGCCCACCAGCGCTATCACTTTATGGCCCGCTTCTTTAAAGCGGCGCAACATAAGCAGCGGCACTAAGTGGCCGATATGCAAACTGCCCGCTGTAGGGTCAAAGCCACAATACAAGACTCGGGATGCTTGATTAAGATGTTGATGCAGTGCGTCAGCGTTAGAGAGTTGCGCTATCAAGCCGCGCTCGGTCAGCTCCGTTAATAAGGGGTTGGGCGTGGTTAAGTTAGGCGTAGTGAAGTCTGTCATCATCAACTCTTCGAATAATTTAAAGTCTTATGCTCACTTAAGTCACCCCTGTCTGCCTATGTCCCTTTAGGGATAGTTTTCGGTATAATGCGAGCAAGAAAATAAGTGTTGAATTGTTAGTGATGAATGAAGCTCAAGAGCCAAAGGCATCTTCGCAACGAAACCCACTAAAGCCGCGAAAAAATAGGGAGCAAATCTAAAAGAGATTTTATGGGGAAGAGCCAACCCAGTGCTTATTAGTAGGTCTTACCCAAATATATTTGATGTTATGTTGATCTTTTAGTGGGTTTCGCGGCTTTCGTTGCAAAGATGGCTCAGGTTTGATGTTTAGCTGGGCGCTATTACTTAAGGTCTCTTATGTCGATAAGCAATGAAAATAAGCAGCAGGCGTTGGCTGAGGCTATCGAGGCTATAGGCACGGTTGCCTTTGCCCGGCGCTTGGCTAAGCTGGTGAACTCTTATGTCGATAGCGATTGCTGCTTGATATTGAGCTATCAAGCAGCGGGCTCGGCGGTGTATTTGTATGATAATTTGGCCGACAAGCGGGAGCTGCTATTTAGTGAGTATTTAAATGGCATTTATGCCCAAGACCCTTTCTATCGCGCACTGCGCCATGGCTTGAACGACGGTGTCTATTCGCTGAGTGCCGTTATGCAGCAACAGGGCGTGAATGACCCCGATTATATGGCTGATTTTTATCAGGCAACGGGTTGGCAGCAAGAGCTCGGTATCGTATTGGCACTCAACGAACAGCAATGGCTAACGCTGTTTTTAGGCCGCTTAACCGCCACTCCTTTTAGCGGCGCTGAACAGCAGGAGCTACGCCAGCTCCTGCCTATTCTCAGTGCCTTGTGTCGTCAGCACTGGCCCAAGGGCGCAGAAACCTTGGCTCAAAGCCCGGCGCAAAGGTCGATTGTTGATGTGACTGTGCCGTCGACATTAGCCCGCCTTAATACCACAGATTCTAATACAGTGGTTTCTACTACAATGGTTTCTACTGCAATGGTTTCTAATACCACGGCATCGATGCGGGTACGCGTCGAGCAAGCCTTAATCAGCTTTGGTCAATCACGCTTAACACCCCGGGAGCAACAGGTGGCGATGTTATTGGTACAGGGCCAAGATAACGCCGCCATCGCACAACAATTAGATATCGGCGAGGGCACGGTGAAAAATCATCGCAAGCATCTGTACGCCAAGCTAGCCATAGATAGCCAAGCCGCGCTATTCGCCCGCTTTATGAATCATTTAATTACGTATGACTCAGCGCCGAGCACCAAGCGCCCGGCGCCCAGCTCAACATCCAACCTGTAAAAAGTGCGGGTTCGTTTTTTAGCTCGGTGCTTGGTGCTAGGCGCTGGGCGCTATTCTTCTGTATACTTGCCTCCACTCTGGGCGCACTTATACCAATACTTATTACCTACAATAAGTACCAATCACAGGGAACTGGCCGTTATGATCCCAAGGATAGATCTGCAAGCGCAGATAACTCCCACCTATTTTGAATTTCTTGATGCCTTAGCCGAAAGCGGCTTTCGCGGTGACATTGAACGCAGCTACGCTAGCCGGCTAGCGGTGGCCACCGACAACAGCGTCTATCAAATGCTACCGCAGGCGGTGGTGTTTCCGCGCTCAGTTCAAGACTTAAGCCTATTGCTTAGCTTGGGCACTAAAGCGGCGTTTCAAGACATTAAGTTTACCCCCCGGGGTGGCGGCACCGGCACTAACGGCCAGTCATTAACCGAGACCATAGTGGTGGACAGCTCGCGCCACCTTAATCAGCTGCTCACCATGGATGTGCCTGGCAAACGGGCGCGAGTGCAAACCGGCATGGTGAAAGACAAGCTCAATCAGCTGGTCGCGGGTCATGATTTATTCTTCTCGCCGGATCTCTCCACCAGTAATCGCGCCACCTTAGGCGGCATGATCAATACCGATGCCTCGGGCCAAGGCTCTTTGGTGTACGGTAAAACCTCCGATCATATACTGGGCGTTACCGCAGTCTTAGTGGACGGCAGCATTATCGAAACCGGCCCGGTGAGCGGGGCGGCATTAGACGCTAAGCTTGAAGAAGACAGCCGCGAAGGTGAGCTGTATCGCTGTGTGTATACCAGCGTAACCGAGCATGCGGGCGAGATTGAAAAACGTTTTCCTAAACTTAACCGCTTCTTAACCGGTTATGACTTAAAGCATGTGTACCATAAGGCCAGCCATACCCTAGATTTGACCCGCATCTTATGTGGCAGTGAGGGCTCACTGGCCTTTATCGCCGAAGCTTGGCTGGATCTCACGCCTATTCCTCCTTATCGCACCTTGGTCAACGTCAAATACGACAGCTTCTTGTCGGCACTGCGTAATGCGCCCTTGATGGTGGAAGCCAAGGCGCTTTCTGTGGAAACCGTCGACTCTAAAGTGCTGGGGCTAGCGCGCGAAGACATCATTTGGCACTCGGTAAGCGACTTGATTCAAGACGTGCCCGGCAAGGTGATGGACGGCCTGAATATGGTCGAATATGCCGATCACGACCCAGACGCGCAGCGTGAAAAGGTCGATGCACTCTGTGCCCAGCTTGATGGTCTGATGGCGCGCGGTGAAGCCGGCATTATCGGCTATCAAGTCTGTGATGACTTGGCATCACTCAATCGAATTTATGCCATGCGCAAAAAAGCCGTGGGCCTGTTGGGTAATACCAAAGGCCGGCAAAAGCCGATCGCCTTCGTGGAAGACACGGCTGTACCACCAGAAAACTTGGCGGATTATATCGTCGAATTTCGCGCACTGCTGGATGCGAACCAGCTGCAATACGGCATGTTCGGCCACGTGGATGCGGGTGTGCTGCACGTACGGCCAGCGCTCGATATGACGGATCCCGCACAAGAAGTCACGCTGCGTAAAATATCCGACAAAGTGAACGCTTTAACCGCCAAATACGGCGGCCTAATGTGGGGCGAGCATGGCAAAGGCTTTCGTTCTGAATACAGCCCGACCTTTTTTGGTGAAGTGTTGTTTACCGAGTTGCGCCGTATTAAGTCGGCATTTGACCCTTTCAACCGCTTAAACCCGGGCAAGATTTGTACGCCGCTCGACAGCCTAGACCAATTAGTGTCGGTGGATGCCACCAAGCGAGGCTTTTATGATCGCCAAATCCCCATTCATGTGCGTGACAGCTACACCCCCGCCATGGATTGTAACGGCAATGGCTTGTGCTTCGACTTTGATGTGAACTCACCCATGTGTCCGTCGATGAAGCTCACCTCAGATCGCCGTCACTCCCCCAAAGGTCGCGCCGGATTAGTGCGTGAATGGCTACGCCAACTTTCGGCTCAGGGCTTCGATCCCATGGCGGAAGAAGCGGCCATTATGACTGGGCGCACCAGCGTCAAAGGCTTAGTAGAGCGCGTTAAGTTTACGTGGCAAAAGCAGCGCGGCGAATACGACTTTTCTCATGAAGTAAAAGAAGCCATGGACGGTTGCTTGGCTTGTAAAGCCTGCTCCAGCCAGTGCCCAGTCAAAGTGGATGTGCCGACTTTCCGTGCCCGTTTCTTACAGCTGTATCATCAGCGTTATCAGCGCCCGCCAAAGGATTATTTAGTATCAATGGTGGAGTCATACACGCCGTGGATGGCTAAAGTGCCGGGCTTAATTAACCCGCTGATGAACAATAAGCTGGTGAAAGCCGGTGTCAGCTCACTGTTAGGCATGGTGGACATGCCCTTGGTGAGCCAGCCGAGCCTGACCAAGTTATTGGCGGACGGCGCTAACACGCCTTTTGACTTAAACGAGCTGGAGCGCTTAAGCCCTGAGCAAAAAGCCAAGACGGTATTAATCGTCCAAGACCCGTTCACCTCATTTTATGATGCTAACGTGGTGTTTGACTTGGTGCAGTTAGCCCGCCGTCTGGGCTTTAAGCCGGTAGTGTTGCCCTTTAAGCCCAACGGTAAACCGGCCCACGTAAAAGGCTTTTTACGTCGTTTCGCCCATATGGCCGCCGACAGTGCGCAGTTCCTAAATCATCTGGCACGCCTTGATATTCCTATGGTGGGCGTGGATCCGTCTCTCGTGCTTTGCTATCGCGATGAATATAAAACAATTTTGGGCCCAGCCCGTGGCGATTTTGAGGTGTTATTGCCCCAAGAATGGTTGTTGCAACAATTGCCAACCCTTCCAGCCCGAGACATAGCTGGCGAGCCTTGGTATTTATTTGCCCACTGCACCGAGAAAACTGCCAAACCCACCACGCACCAAGATTGGGCGGGTATATTTGCGCACTTGGGCGCCGAGCTGGAAGCGGTGCCAGTAGGCTGTTGCGGCATGGCCGGCACTTATGGTCATGAGCGCGAGCACCTAGACGGCTCTAAACAGTTATACACCATGAGCTGGGCTGAGCCGCTGCGCAAACGACCCAACGATCGCTGTTTGGCCACCGGTTTTTCTTGTCGTTCACAGGTGAAACGCATTGAAGGGCAGGGCATTCAACATCCAGTGCAGGCATTGTTGAGGTTGCTGAAATAAGTTGAGGCTACTTAAATAAGTTATAGCGCCAAGCGCCAAGCGCTCGGCGCCAAGCTTAACAAAGTGCGTGGTTTTTATTTTTGCCGTCATCCTGACGAAAGTCAGGATCTCTATTTAGGTTCTAAAACTAACAGCGAGATACTGGGGCAAGCCCAGTATGACGGCATAGTGCGAAGGTCAATAAAAGACGATGTTTTTCATTCAACTAGGCGCTGGGTGCAGGGCGCCTAGCGCTGCTAAATCAATTAAGGAAACAACATGGGAATTATTTTAAATTTAATTATTGGCGGACTGGCTGGTTGGATCGCTGGGCAAATGATGAAAGGCCGCGGTTTTGGCGTAGTGGGTAATATTCTGCTGGGTGTCGTGGGCGGTTTTTTCGGTGCCATTATGTTTCGCCTGCTCGGACTCACGTCCACGGGTATAGTGGGTTCACTGGTGATATCGACCATAGGTGCAGCATTGCTGCTCTATATCGCCCGCAAGATTAAAAAATGATACTGACGATGTGAGGGGAGAGGCTGGAGTTTGTCTCGGGTTTTTCTCCTCACGCCCTTCGTTCTACACACCTCACTATTTACGCTTCACCCCTCACGTTTTTTAAATAACGCTGGACATTCACTGTCAATTAACAGAGAATGCGCCCTCAGCCCAGTTGGGCATGACCTTTTGTGATGTGGGTCACGATAGTTGAAGCAAGAAACACAGTGCTTTATATCGTAATAACCCGCCTATTCGGCATGCTACATGGCGATTCAACACTGTGATTTAATGCGCATGAGTTGAGTTCGTTAAGACCCTGGGTTTATGTAGCTGCCATAATATGTGCGTTGAAGCGGGTTATATTACGTTATACAGGAAGTTAACGTAAATCACGTCCGCGCCAAACGACGCGTTCCCTATTATAAGGGCGCGCACGTCCCCTCCATTTGGGCGCGACGACACAAGTCTGGCAGATCGACATCCATGATGAGAAAGACGCACCGACATTAGTCGGCTCGTTACCATGGCGGTGTTGAGACAAAAATGGCCAGATTAGCCTTGTGAATCTTAGTGTTAAACACACTCTGTAAAGGAAACCCTCACTCACGTGAGAATAGGTTGTCCTTGGCCCTATTGTATCAGTCCGCCGAAATCCTATTTATTCGGAACTGTTAAATGACAAATTCTACACTTGTACTTGCTGAAAACACCCCTGCCTTTACTGAATTAGGTTTGGCTCCTGAAATCTTACAAGCACTGACCGACGCCGGTTATGTGACGCCTTCTGCTATTCAGGCTGCCGCCATTCCTACTTTGCTTGAAGGCCGTGACGTTTTAGGCTTGGCACAGACGGGTACTGGTAAAACTGCTGCATTCGCACTGCCGCTGTTGAGCACCATTACCGGTGGTAACGCAACTCCACAAGTATTGGTATTAGCACCGACCCGTGAGCTGGCTATCCAGGTTGCCGAGTCGTTTGAAGGCTATGCCAAATACCGCAAAGACATCCGCATTATGTCCATCTATGGTGGCCAAGCGTACGACACCCAAATTCGCTCATTGAAGCGCGGTGTTGATATCGTGGTTGGTACTCCAGGTCGCGTAATGGACCACATGCGCCGTGGCACTCTGAAATTGGATAATCTGAAAGCATTAGTGCTGGATGAGGCCGATGAGATGTTGCGCATGGGCTTTATCGACGATGTAGAATGGATTTTGGAACAAACTCCAGCTACTCGCCAGATTGCTCTGTTCTCAGCTACTATGCCGCCGGTTATCCAGCGCGTTGCTCAGAAATACCTGAACAACCCTAAAGAAGTGCGCATCGAGAACAAAACCCGTACTAACTCCAGCATCAAACAGCGTTACTGGTTTGTACGTGGTATGAACAAACATGAAGGTTTGTGCCGTTTGGTAGAAACCGAAAAAATGGATGCCATGCTGGTATTCGTACGTACTCGTAAAGACGCTGAAGATCTGGCCGAGATGATGAGCCGCGAAGGTCACGCTTGTGAAGCCTTGCACGGTGATATTCCGCAGAAATTGCGTGAAAAAGTGATTGAGCGCCTCAAGAACGGCCGCTTGAACATCTTGGTAGCAACTGACGTTGTTGCACGTGGTCTGGACGTTGAGCGTATCAGTCACGTAGTGAACTTCGACATGCCTCACGACAACGAATCATACGTACACCGTATCGGTCGTACCGGTCGTGCTGGCCGTGAAGGTGATGCAATCTTGTTTGTTACGGGTCGTGAAAAGCGCAGCCTGTTCAACCTTGAGCGTCATACTCGCCAACCAATCGAAGAAATGCAGATGCCGTCTGCTGACGAGATCAACAAGATCCGTGCCGAGCGTTTCAAAACTAGCCTGCGTGTTAGTGTAGAAGCCGATGAGAAATCTCTGGCACCGTTCGTAGAAATGATTGAGTCTTTAGAAGAAGAAGGCATCGACAGCTCACAGTTAGCCGCTGGTTTAGCCCGCTTACTGCAAGGCGACCGTCCATTGTTTATGGAAGACCGTCCGCAAGCTGCTCGTCGCCCAGAAGTACGTGAAAGCCGTGACCGCAACGAGCGTTCAGACCGCAGCGACCGTGCTGAGCGCGCTCCTCGTGCACCACGCTCAGGCCGTGACGAAGTAGCAATGGAAACATTCCGCGTAGACGTAGGTCGTGTACACGGTGTTAAGCCAGGTCATTTGGTAGGTGCGATTGCTAACGAAGCAGACCTTGAGTCACGCTTTATTGGTCAAATCCAAATCCACGATGACTTCTCTACTGTTGACCTGCCACAAGGCATGACTGCAGAAGTGCACAAAGTACTGCAAAACGTACGTGTGTGTCAGCGTCCGCTGAACTTGGCTAAATACGAAGGTGGCCCAATGCCACGTCGTGCAAGCTTTCGTCCAAACGACGACCGCAAGCCACGTAGCCCACGTCGTACTGAGCGCTTAAACGGCTAATCCCCGCTTAATCGCATCATAAAAAAGGCCTGTCGAGCAATCGACAGGCCTTTTTGTTTTTTATGAAGCGTGAAGTTCAAAAGCAAAAGACTAGAGATTTTTTGCCACGGAATACACGGAAAAACACGGAAAGATAATATTAGGGTAATGAGGAGTCGCTTCTAGTAGGAGAACGCTTGCTCTCGCATTTCGCTGCAAGCGGAACCTGCTTATGGAACAGATAGCGCCGCCGAAATTTACATATTGCACTAGTGTAGGCACAGCTTTAGCTGTGCAATATCGCTTGTGCACAAGATCCTTGAACAGTGTAGCTGCCCGTCTCTTTGGTAAAGAGGACTTTGGCAGGCCAGCGTAGCTGGATAGTTTTAGATTCAAACCTTAAGGCAAACCGTGCTGAATAAATTTGCATCTACAAAAGTCCAGAGCCAAACCCTAACCTTCGTCATCCGAGGAGTGCAACGACGTGGCAATCCAGGGTTATGTACTGCGCTGTTGTAGCATGGATTGCCGCGCTGCGCTCGCAATGAACTGTGCTTTTTTTCAAGCAAATTCTGGTGAATAGGCTGTTTTTTTAGTTGCCACTGCAAATGCTTGTCTAAGCAGTTTATGTGCGATGGCGATGCTAATGACTTTAGCTGGCTTGCCTAATGCTTGAAGTCGTTCATACAGAGCCACGCAGGATGGATTGCATTTTCTGGCTGTCCAGCTGCATAGATACAGGAGTTGACGTAGCCGGCCTTGCCCCATTTTGGCTATACCACCTCGCCCTCTAACAGAGCTGCCTGATTCGTAAGTCGTTGGGCTTACGCCTACATAAGCGCTGAGCTGTTTAATACTAATAAACTTAGTAAATCCACCCGTAGATATAATCAACTGAGTCGCTGTTTTACTACCGATTGAGGGAATACTGTTGAGTAGCTTATACAACTCAGCAAAATGCTTTTTTACTTGTTTTTCCAAGTGCGCTTCGCACTCAATAATGTCCTGTTTAAGTTGCTCTTTGCGCCTTAAAAACTGCCTGTCTACCATTGCACTTCTGACCACTAAGTAGCTCTGTGCATGCCCACGATTAGACAAGCGTGTCATGTCTTCAGTGAGATCATCTAGCCAGCCTTGCGCGACTTTCAGCTCTTGTAAGTGGTGAGGCTCTGGCTCCCAAAGCATAAATTCTACGTTTTCGCCGTAGCTCAAAATCAAGCTGGCATCAGCGGTGTCTGTTTTAACGCGAGACAGCCTCATTTGCCCATAGCGTTTAATCACTAACGGGTTTATCACCGCCACGTTACGCTGGGTTTCAAAGAGCATGACAGCCAAGCGAGCATGATAAACGCCCGTGGCTTCCATCACGTAAATTGCGTCTGCTGGCGTGGCCTTTATAAGCTGATTTATTCCACTAGCAGTGGAGTCAAAGCGTTGAGTTTTGATACGGCCGTTTTCTTTCCAAGCAATATCAAACCAGTCTTTGCTCACATCTATACCTACAACCACTTTCATTCTGGTTTCTCCTGTTGTAAATACCGGTGCTTAAGCAGTTTCAGCAATCCTAAATACGAGGTCTTGGCCTCAATGAACTGTTCGAAATTTACTTAAACAAGAGAGGGCGGCTATCATTGCGAACAGTCTTCAAAGACTAAAGACAAATAGAGCCTCAGCCCCTCTCTTTTGGTTGTTGGATTATACGTCTATAACCAACAGGGAAAGCATAGGAAGACAGACAAAGCCAAACAGGTGTTTGTTTTAACGTAAGGCGCACAGCGTAAGGCGTATAGCTTGTTTATCCGTCATCGAGGAGTGCAACGACGCGGCAATCCATAGTTATGTACCGCGCCGCTGTAGCATGGATTGCCGCGCTACACTCGCAAAGACGGAATAAGGGCGCATAACAATTCCAAATTCAACATTCAATATCGGCGCGGCTGTCGCTGTTTAGCTTTAACGGGCAGCGTACGGCGTATGACGTAAAGCGTTGTTTTTCACCCATAAAAAAACGCCGCACTCTGAGAGTGCGGCGTTTATCATTTTGCGTGGCGCTTGGCCTAAAGCCTTGTCTAAAATTAGTTAGACAATGACTCAGGCAGGTGCTCTCGAATGGTAGAGAGCATGACTTTTAATACCTTAGGGTTCGCACACACTAGGTTACCGCTGCGCTCAAAGTTATGGCCACCCACAAAGTCGGTCACAATGGCACCGGCTTCACGAGCAATCAGGCTGCCTGCAGCAAAGTCCCACGGCTTTAAGCCCAGTTCCCAGTAACCGTCTGCACGGCCTGCGGCTACGTACACCAAATCTAAGCTAGGAGCACCGGCACGGCGAATATCAGAGCACTGTACGAACAGGTCTTTAAACATACCTAAATAGGCATCGGCGTGGTGTTTTTGCTTAGAAGGAAAACCGGTGGCCAGTACTGTGTTGGCTAAGTCTTTTGCCTTACCAGTACGAATACGATAACCGTTCAACTGAGCACCGGCACCGCGGCTGGCGGTGAATAGCTCATCACGAATTGGATCGTAAACTACGGCTTGTTCGGTGCGGCCTTTTACACGTAGCGCAATGGATACGGCAAAGTGAGGAATACCATGCATGAAGTTGGTAGTGCCATCAAGTGCGTCAACAACCCACTGATAATCAGGGTTGCTGCCGGTTAGTTCACCACATTCTTCACCAATAATGGTGTGCTCCGGATAAGACTTACGGATGGTATTAACGACGGCGTTTTCTGCGTCTAAATCGACATTGGTAACAAAATCGTTCTGGCCTTTTTGACGAGTTTCGATGTTATCAGGATTGGCAAAACCTTTGACGATAACTTGACCAGCGTTACGCGCAGCGCGTATCGCGATATTCAGCATCGGATGCATATGAGTGAACCCACTTGATGTTAAAGAACGAAATTTGAGCGGCATATTATACCTGTGAACGAAAACTAGGCAAGAGATAAATCTGATCCCGAGCCGTCAGTTCACACCTTCAATGAGTGCGAACGACTCACCCAAACGAAGCCTGAAACCCTGCGTTATGTATAAATAAGTTCGTATAAAATCTCAGTAACAGAAAATGATAGCTAAACATCGTCTATGACAAATGCAGGTGATTAGAAAAACTAGGTCTAGCCATTATAAAAGGTTGCTCTGAATGCTGTTGCTAGTTAATGCCACTGCTCGCTATCATATCAGCCTTATGATAATTGCCTATCGAGGCTGTTTTGGAGCGCGACATGTCGGGCCTGTCTTTGGTGTTGTTGACGGTGTTAATGGTGGCCTCGGGTCAAATGACCCAAACCTTGTATGTGCCGGCTATGACCGACATGGCGGATGCGCTTCTGGTTGCCAAAGACAGCTTGCCGCTGCTGATGGCCTGCTATCTGATCCCTTATGGTTTGTTTCAGTTTGTTTACGGGCCGCTGTCGGACCGCTTAGGCCGTCGGCCGGTGTTACTGGTGGGTTTGTCCGTCTATGTGCTGGGCTCTGGCCTAATCGTGTTGTGGCCGAGCTACCCTATGTTATTAGTGGGCAGCTTTATTCAAGGCGCAGGCACGGCGGCGGCGGGCAGCTTATGTCGTAGCCTAATGCGCGATAAATTCGAAGGCACAGCTCTGGTACGCTATAACGGCTACGTGTCGATGGGCATTATGCTCGCACCACTGCTTGCCCCCTTGCTCGGCGGCTACCTTAACCAGCACTTTGGCTGGCAGTCTATGTATCTGTTTTTGCTGCTACTGGGTTTAAGCTGCACGGTGATTATTTTCTACTGCTTTAAAGAAACCTTACCCGCTGAGCGTCGTCACCAACAATCCATATTGCCTGCCTATTTGCACGTCTTACACAGCCATGCATTTTGTCGACAGCTGGGCATGTTAATGGCGGCCTTTGCGGGAGTGATTTTATATGAAGCGGAGTTTGCTGTGGTGGCCAGCCAACACGCCACCTTAACCAGTCGTGAGCTCAGCGTGCTGTTTATTCTGCCGCTCCCATTGTATTTTGCCGGCGCTATGCTGGCGGCGATGACCGCCGGCCGCTGGTCCGTATCTCGATTACAGAGGATCGCCACCTTAAGCTTATTGTTGGGGGCAGGAGTGATACTGGTGTCGGCGTTTGAAGATGAATTGAGTTTGGTGGGTTTAGTGCTGGGTGGTGGCCTGTATTTTGCGGGTGCCGGTTTATTGTTTCCGGTGGCGACCTCGGCGGCAGTGGAACCTTTCGCCCGCCACAGTGGTAGTGCCGGCGCGCTGCTCGGCGGTTGCTCTAATTTAGGCGGAGGCGTGTTTTTATTGGTGCAGGGCGGCTTGCCGCAAATGAATCAAGGCGTCCTGGGAGGCCTCTTGCTGGCGTTTGCGGGTATTACTCTATGGCTATTGCTGCCCGCTCATCACGCGCTGCCAGAGCCGGGTTTATAGATGCTAAATATAGCTAAGCAGTTCGTCATAACTGCTATGGAAATACAGCTGTCAGTAAAAGATAAGGATTAAAGATCTTCTTTGCCACGGAACCCACTGAATCCACGGAAAAATAGAGATGAGAGAGAAAAGTACCAAGTTATTAAGGGGGTAGACCTTACCCCTCAGTAGCTCTATCACTCGTCACATTTGAACTCTTCCGTGCGTTCCGTGTTCTTCCGTGGCAAAAATAGCTTTAGGGTTTGTATCATCAACTGACTCCACCTGCGGTGCAAGCTCAGCTGTCGGCGTGATGTAACACTACAAACTTATCCCACAGCTGCTCTTGGCTCTCAGTATGCGCGGGATCGATGATAATGCAGTCGATAGGGCATACGCTGATGCAGGTGGGTTTATCGTAATGTCCTACACACTCAGTACACAAGTCTGGCTCTATCTCATAGATTTCTGCGCCATAGCTAATAGCACCATTAGGGCACTCGGGTTCGCACATGTCGCAGTTGATGCAAGAATCTTCGATTAATAATGCCATACCCTTTACCACTCGCTTACAGACTTAAAAATATCGTGCACAGCATAGCATTTTCCTACTTTAAATAGCGCCAATCGCAGATTTTGTGATCTCAGCCAGAGCTGGCTTACCTTGCCAATGCCGCCTTGGCCGAGCACAATATGTCATCCCTCCCTGATGAGACTTGTCTATGGAACTGGCTAACTATCGGCGTGAATATCTGCAAGGCGGCTTGCGTCGTAACAACTTGCCGGACGACCCTTTATCTTTGTTTGAAACCTGGATGCAGCAAGCGGTGCAGGCAGACTTGATGGATCCTACCGCCATGGTGGTGGGCACGGTCGACGAACAGGGTCAGCCATATCAGCGCATCGTATTGCTTAAGCACTTGGATGAAAAAGGCTTCGTATTTTACACCAATATGGGCAGCCGTAAGGCCAGCCAATTGGCCAATAACCCCCGCATTAGCCTGCTCTTTCCTTGGCATATTCTAGAGCGCCAAGTGCACGTGACCGGTCAGGTAGAGCGTTTGTCGGCGCTAGAAGTCATGAAGTACTTTAGCAGTCGGCCCAAAGACAGCCAGATAGGTGCTTGGGTGTCGCAGCAATCCGCCCGCATCTCGGCCCGTGGTGTACTGGAAGGTAAGTTTTTGGAAATGAAGCAAAAATTTGCTAAAGGCGAAGTGCCGCTACCGAGCTTTTGGGGTGGCTTTAGAGTGAAGTTTGACTCGATTGAGTTTTGGCAAGGCGGTGCTAATCGCCTGCATGACCGTTTCTTATACCAGCGCCAAGAGTCGGGTTGGTCGATTGACCGTTTAGCACCTTAAAAGGTATTTTATGCTGATCTGCAGAACCGAACGACCCGGTGACGGTGACGAAATAGATGAGCTGGTGTGTGCCGCCTTTGGCCGCGAGCAAGAAGGCGATTTAGTGTGGGCACTGCGCGAGCAAGGCGCCATTAGCATGAGCCAAGTGGCCGAATACGAGGACGCTATTATTGGCCATCTCTTAATGAGTCCGATATTGATCGAAGGTGAAGACATCGGCTGGCTGGCGTTAGCACCCATCAGCGTGTGGCCAGAGTGTCAGCGCCAAGGGGTAGCCAGTTCCTTGATTTTCGCCGCGCTGGATTGCGCCAATGAGTTAGATTGGGCGGGCGTGGTGCTATTAGGTGATCCTGAATTTTATGGCCGCTTTGGTTTTAAGCCCGCACTGGATCTTGGCCTCAGCCTTAAATCGGAAGCCGCCAGCACCGGCGAAACCTTGCTGGCCATGGCGTTTAAGCCGCCTGCGGCTAAAGGCCGAGTCACTTATCATCCTGCGTTTGGATAAGAATATGAAGTGTAAAACGTGAAGAGTACAAAACACCGAGTCTGTTGATTCAGTGTTTTGTCTTTGCCGTCATCCTGACGAAAGTCAGGATCTGGGGTTGGAGTTTTAAAGATAAGAGCGAGATACCGGGGCCGTCATGCTGATACTGACTCAAGTTCAGCATGACGAAGATTCAGTACCGGTAAGACGGCATTGGGGACAAGGCGTTATGCGTTGTGGTGTTGCCGTCATCCTGACGTAGGTCAGGATCTCGCTTTGGATTTTAGTGTTTTTAGCTAGACGCCGGGCGCTCGGCGCTTTTTACTCTTCGTCTTCTTCAAAATACCAATAGCCTTGGTTGACCAAGGGCAGCAGTACTTCAAGTAGCGCTTGGGGATGGGCTAGGCAGGCGATTTGTGGGCCATGAATGCGTGACTGGTCGCAGAGCAGGGCAATGGCATTTGCGTCTGGCTCAGCCAGTTGGTAACGCTCACCGTCTAGGTAAAACACGGCAGTTTCATCGGCCATGTAAAAGCAGCGCGCGCCGGCTAAACGATACAAATAATCGCCGTGATCCAAACGCAATACTAATTCTTCCAGACTATAAGCTGGCTCTGCAGGCTCAAGATCCAAGTCGTGCTTAGCTTCTGAGGTCATTTGGCCAAACCAGTTCGCCAAGCGCGCAGGATCAGCTAATAACTCCGTCATCAGATTTTTTACTTGGTCCAACACCTCGGGCTCAATGCGCCCGTGTGCGGTGGCAGCAGTCATGCCCACATCATCAAAGCGACGGCTGTCGGTCTCGTGAGCCAACATATGATCCGCAAAGCCCGAGATTAAATCCCGCGCATCCGGGGCACGAAAGCCTACCGAATAGTTGAGCGCTGGCGTTTCGGCATAGCCTTCATGGGGGCAGCCCGGCGGAATATAGAGTACATCCCCTGGGGTCAACACTTCGTCTATCTCGGCCACAAAGTCTTCGCAGTGGCGCAGCGCGCCGTTCGCGGCAAACTGCTCCAAGCTTTGCGGTAAACCTACCCGCCAGCGACGGCTGCCAGAGCCTTGAATAATAAACACGCCGTATTGGTCGATATGGGGGCCCACACCGCCACCGGGTGTAGAAAAGCTCACCATCACATCATCAAAGCGCCAGCCTGGGATAAAGCGAAACGCATCCGCCAATTCTTGCACGTCTGGGTGCCATTGGTTCACCGCTTGCACCAACAAGGTCCAATCGGTTTCGCCTAAATGATCATAGTTATCGAAGGGGCCGCTCTCTGCATGCCAACGATCGTCGGCACGCCACACGCGGCGCGCTTCAACCTGTGGTTCTAATGCGAGTCCTGCTAATTCATCTGGGCTAAGAGGATCCTCAAACTGAGCAAATCCTGCTTTGATCAGCAGTGGCTTCTTTTGCCAGTAGTGAGCCAAAAAATCCGTGATATCGAGTTTGAGTGCGCTCTGCATGGCAACCTGTCATTAGGAGTAAGTAAGGTAAGAATAGCGGGCTATTATGCCAAGGCGTAGCCGAGATTGATAGATTGCTCAATCAGTGAAGAGTAAAGCGTGAGGTGTGAGGAGGAAAACAAATAGCAAGCGGCTAGTTTGGTGAGTGAGTTAAGCTTTAGTTTACCTGATTACGTATGAACCTCAGCCATTGTGCCCGATGTTTCGGTTTGTTTTTTCTCTTTGCCCAGTTGGCTCCAAGGCCAAGGGTCTGGCACTTGTAGCAGCCAATTTATTCGGCTGGCCAGCTGCGCTGGCTGGTTGTTAGGTTTAGGAATAAAACCAAAACCGTGCCGAATAAATTGGCACCTACAAGGGAAGAGACGGGTATTTCCCTGTAAATTATTGAACTCATTGATGCTTAATACACTGAAATATGCCTGAGCTTTGTGAGTAATCAGATTAGTTTAAGATTAAAAAAGGGACGAGACGCAAAGCAGAGATCTTCCCCTCACGCTTCACGCCTCACCCCTTACGGAATGATTAAAGCTTGTCTGTCAGCTCTATGGCGCTGCCGATGTAGTTGGCAGGCGTTAATAGCTTCAGTTGGGACTTAACGGACTCTGGCAATTCTAGGGTATCGATAAAGGTGTGCATACCTTCGGCATTCACGCGCTTACCGCGAGTCAGCTCTTTCAGCTTCTCGTAAGGCTTTTCGATGCCGTAGCGGCGCATTACGGTTTGGATGGGCTCTGCTAATACTTCCCAGTTTTGATCCAAATCGGCGGCCAGTGTGGCAGGGTTCGCTTCCAGCTTGCTGATGCCTTTCAGTGTGGCTTGATAGGCAATCAGTGAATAGCCCACGGCCACGCCTAAGTTACGCAACACTGTGCTGTCAGTTAAATCACGCTGCCAGCGTGATACCGGTAATTTAACGGCCAAATGATTGAAAATGGCGTTGGCCAGACCTAAGTTACCCTCGGAGTTTTCAAAGTCGATAGGGTTCACTTTGTGCGGCATGGTGCTGGAGCCAATTTCGCCCTCTACCGTTCTTTGCTTGAAGTAACCAATGGAGATGTAACCCCAAATATCGCGGTCAAAGTCTAACACTATGGTGTTAAAGCGCGCGATAGCATCGAACAGCTCGGCAATGTAGTCGTGCGGCTCAATCTGGGTGGTGTAGGGGTTAAAGTCCAAGCCTAAACCGGTGACGAAGCGCTCGGCAAAGTCATGCCAATCGATTTCTGGATACGCCGACAGGTGAGCGTTGTAGTTACCGACAGCACCGTTGATTTTGGCCAGCATTTCTACGGCTTTAATCTGCTTGAGTTGGCGCTCTAAACGATACACCACGTTGGCCATTTCTTTACCCAAGGTCGTGGGTGAAGCAGGTTGACCGTGGGTGCGGCTCAGCATGGGCACATCGCGATAGCGGGTAGCTAATTGCTTAATGGCATCGATCAGTTGCTGGCAATACGGCACCAATACTTGGTCGCGGCCGTTCTTAAGCATCAGGGCGTGGGCATTGTTGTTAATGTCTTCACTGGTGCAGGCAAAGTGAATAAATTCACTGACCGCGGCCAGTTCAGGCAGCACTTCTACTTTTTCTTTTAAAAAGTATTCTACGGCTTTCACGTCGTGGTTAGTGGTGCGCTCTATGTCCTTGATGCGTTGGCCGTCGGCTTCGTTGAAATTAGCGACGATGCCATCGAGCAGGGCATTGGCTTCTGCGGACAACGCAGGCACTTCGGCAATGTCTGTATTAGCTGCGAGCGCCTGCAGCCAGCGCACTTCCACTTCTACGCGAAAGCGCAATAAACCAAATTCAGAAAAAATAGTGCGCAGCTCCGAGGTTCTACTGCCGTAACGGCCATCAACCGGAGAAATAGCCGTTAATGCTGACAATTCCATGAACAACAACTCCTAAACAAGGGGGGATTTAAGGTAAATAATAGGGTGGGTAGAGCTAAAGCATTATATTTCGCGCAACGCCGCTTGGGCTTGAGCCACAAGCCGTTTGCGCGAAAACAAAATCTGGCGGCGTTGGCCACCGAGCTGGCGCCAGAGTACGGCGCTGCGAATACCAGCTAACAACAGGGCGCGAATTTGATGTTGCACCAAGGGTTGCTGGAGAAAATTGGGCTCGCCGGCCACTTGAATGCGCGGCCCTATGGGGCTGACGATGTCGCTGTAAATGCTGGCAAGATTGGCCAGCACTTGCTCGTCGAGTAACTCAAAATGGTGGCGTTGGCGTTTCACCTGATTGATGCGCTCACCCAGCATGGCCATTAAGTCACGGCGTTTAGCCAATTTGCGCTCTAGGGCCACAGTGCCGACCAGATAACGAGTGAGCTCAGCGTTCTTACGGCCTTCGTTGCTGCCCAACTGATCGATAATGGTTTGATAGCCTAGTGCCAGCTGCGCCTTGCCGCCATAAATATCGGCGGTTTGATCCGCATCTGTCATTAAAATACTGTTTAAGGTAGCGCTCAGCTGGTCTTTATCTTTGATAGTGCCTTGGCGTGCTACTTGCTGTACTAGACTGGCCGCTTGGCAAATGCCGGCAAAGGCCAGTACTTGGTTTTCAAGGTTATGGCTCATGCGGACTCCTCATTAAAGCGGCTTTCAATGATGCCGCCGCCTAAGCAGATTTCATCTGCATAAAATACTGCCGACTGGCCGGGGGTGACGGCCGCTTGTGGCTCATCGAAGGTCACTCTGATTGTTTCATTATCGAGGGGCTCGATAAGACAAGCAATATCGGTTTGGCGGTAGCGCGTTTTCACCGTGCACCGCACAGACGCAGTTAGTGGTGTGCGATTCACCCAATGTAATTGGCGCGCAATCAAGCCTTTAGAATACAAACGTGGATGATCGCCTTGAGCTACCACCAGCACGTTGCGCTCCAGTTCTTTATCTACCACATACCAAGGGTCATCGCTGGCATTTTTTAAGCCACCAATGCCTAAGCCTTTACGCTGGCCCAAGGTGTGATACATCAAGCCTTGATGCTGGCCAATCACTTCGCCGTCTACGGTTTCAATTTCACCTGGTTGGGCCGGTAAATACTGGGCGAGAAAGTCGGTAAATTTACGCTCGCCAATAAAACAGATACCGGTGGAGTCTTTCTTCTTAGCGGTGACTAATTCCAGCTGCTCGGCGATGCGGCGCACTTCTGGCTTTTCTAGCTCACCGACCGGGAACAGGCTCTTGGCCACTTGCGCCGAGCTTAAGGTGTATAAGAAGTAGCTTTGGTCTTTGTTGCCATCGAGACCGCGCAGCAATTTAGGCTGCTCATCAAAGGTGCGGCGCACGTAATGGCCGGTGGCAATAAAGTCGGCACCTAAGTCTTCGGCGGCGAATTCGAGGAAGGCTTTAAATTTGATTTCTTTATTGCACAAGATATCGGGATTGGGCGTACGGCCGGCTTTGTATTCCGCTAAAAAGTGCTCGAATACATTGTCCCAATACTCGGACGCAAAGTTGATGGTGTGGAGCGTCATGCCGAGCTTATCGCACACAGCTTGTGCATCGCGCAAGTCTTCGGCGGCAGAGCAAAACTCGTCGGTGTCGTCTTCTTCCCAGTTTTTCATAAACAGGCCTTCCACCTGATAACCCTGCTGTTGCAGCAAATAGGCCGATACTGAAGAATCCACACCGCCGGACATGCCGACAATCACTTTTAACTGACTGTTATCGCTCATTACTCGCCGTCACCTAGTTGCAAAACGGCTCACATTTTAACAGACAAAGGTCGCCAGCGGGAGGCCATCCCGGTAATTGATTGGCTTTGTTTATCTGTGCGAGAGTTTTGCGTAGCAAACTTTGCTAAAACAAAACTGTGCCGAAGTCCTCTTTACCAAAGAGACGGGCACCTAAACCAAAAAATCGCCCTCAGTCGTCATCCTGATACCGTGTCGTGGCACGGCATGACGGCGACCGGATCTCGTTTTTATGCTTAAAGGCTTAAGCGAGATCCTGACGTGCGTCAGGAAGACGCTAAAGTGACAGTTTCAGGCGCTTAGCACCGAGCTAAACCAAAACATCGCTCTTGGCCGTCATCCTGAACTTGTTTCAGGATCTTGTTTTTATGTTTAAAGGCTTAAAGCGAGATCCTGACGTGCGTCAGGAAGACGGCCTAAAGATAAGCATGGCTCTTGGTATCGCTCGGCACTGCCTTGGCCCTTTGTTTAACTTACAGCTTACCGCTGCCATAAAGGCTTCAATCTCGGGTCCGGCAACGCTCGGCGGGTACGCTTAAGGCGCGTAATAAATAATCGTTAAACTCGGGCGCATAGTTTTGTAAGGATAGAGCCTCGGCCATGCATGCCAGCCACGCATCACGCTCATTGGGGCCAATCGCTAAGTGAGCATGGGCACGCGGTATGCTAATGGGGCCGTATTTTTCACGGTATAAAGAAGGACCGCCCAGCCAGCCGGTTAAAAAGCGGGCCAGCTTATCGGTGCTATCAGATAAATCTGCTGGGTGCATGGCACGAATAATGGCCGCATCGGCACGGGTGTTCATGGCCTGATAAAAATCTGCCGCCAGCTTTTGTAAACCGGCAAAACCACCGGCGGCTTGCAGCGAGCTGTCGCCTTGGCCATAAATGGGTAAATTGTTCATGATGGTGCTCTTTTTCTATGCAAAGTGCAGCGCAGCGCTAAAAAACCGACCTTAGGTTATCTCGTTGGGTGATTGGTTTTCAGTGGGTGGCAGCGGTTGCTCGGGGATCGATTGAAACATTTTACCGAACTCCAGCGGCAGCGGGAATACAATAATCTTACTGTTGTCGTTGGTGATCTCGGTCAGGGTTTGTAAGTAACGCAGCTGTATCGCCTCCGGTTGTTTACCCAGCATGCGGGCAGCCTCTAACAATTGTTGAGAGGCTTCTAGCTCACCGGTGGCGTGGATAACCTTGGCACGACGCGAACGTTCTGCTTCTGCCTGACGAGCAATGGCACGGATCATAGATTCGTCCAGATCCACGTGCTTGATCTCTACCGCGGTGACCTTGATGCCCCAGCCATCGGTACTTTGATCCAAGATACGTTGTAAGTCGGCATTTAAGGTATCGCGCGCCGACAAAATATCGTCTAACTCATGTTGGCCCAGCACCGAACGCATGGTGGTTTGTGCCAGCTGGCTGGTGGCCTCTAAGTAGTTTTCAATATTAATAATGGCTTTTTGCGGATCTGCGACTTTAAAGTACAGCACCGCATTCACCTTAACGGTGACGTTATCTTTAGATATAATATCTTGTGATGGAATATCCATGGTGATGATACGCAAATCCACCCGTACTATTTGCTGCACAAAGGGGATCACCAAAATCAAGCCCGGGCCTTTGATCTTATGAAAGCGACCCAGTAAGAAAATCACGCCGCGCTCATACTCACGTAAGATCCGAAAGGTGCTGGCAAACAGCATCACCAGCAGCACCACTATCAAGATCTGAAAATAGATAAAGTCGATGATCATTATCCTCACTCCTTATGAACTGCCGGTTTGAATATGAGTTAGCGGGCGCACGCTCAAAGTTAGTTGGTCGACCGCCAGCACCACTATGGTTTGCCGCGCCGTTATGGGCTCAGTACTGTGCGCTTGCCAACGCTCGCCTTGCACCATGACATAGCCGGTCGGCGCAATGTCAGTGAGCGCCTCACCTTGCAATCCCACCATGCTCTCGACGCCGGATACGGGGCGGGCGTGGCGTTGTTTAACAATCAGCCTGACCACCACCACAATGAGGCCGAGCGAGACTAGAGTTAAAGCGCCAATAACCGGCCAGGCGATACGAAACGCCTGATCCGGGGTGTCGAACAGCAACACAGAGCCAATAACAAAGGCGACTAGGCCGCCGCCCCCCAGAATGCCAAAGCTGGGCGCCAGCCCTTCGGCAATCATCAACGCCAGCCCCAATCCGAGCAGGGCCAGCCCTATGGTACTAAAGGGCAGCATTTGCATGCCCAGCATGGCCAGCAGCAAACAAATGGCGCCAATCACGCCCGACACGCCAAAGCCCGGGCTGTAAAACTCCAGCAACAAGCCATACATACCCACCAGCATCAACAGGTAGGTAATATTGGGGTTGCTGATGATCATGATGAAACGCTGACGCCAATCGGGCTGGCGTAACTCGCCCGTTAACTGAGTGCTGGCAAACACATAACGGGTGTCACCCAGCTGTATTTCTCGACCATCCAGCGCCAGCAGCAAAGCCGGTACATCGCTGGCGATCAGCTCAATCACCTTTTGTTCCAGCGCTTCGCTGGCGGTTAGGGTGGCGGCATCTCGCACCGCCAGCTCGGCCCATTCGGCATTACGGCCCCGCAACTGAGCCAGTGAACGAATATAGGCCACCGCATCGTTTAACGTTTTACGCTCCATGGCGGTGCTTTTTTGGGCTGGCGTGTCCTCGGTGGGGGCATCATCGGAAGCGGCATCATCAGCGGGCGCATCAGGGGTTTTGGGTGTGTCTGTGTCATCGGGTTGGTCAGCCCCTGGCAATCCTGAACCGCCCAGCTGAACCGGTGTGGCGGCACCAAGATGGGTGCCGGGTGCCATGGCGGCCACATGGCTGGCATACATGATATAGGTACCTGCCGAGGCGGCGCGCGCGCCACCAGGGGCCACATAGGTCACCACAGGAATATCTGAAGCCAGCATGGCACTAATAATATCTCGGGTGGCACTGTACAGGCCGCCGGGGGTATCCAGCATCATCAAGATAAAGGTGGGTTGCTCGGCTTGCGCCTGCTGGATTTCGGTCACAATAAAGTCGGAGGTGCCTGAGCCTATGGGGCCTTTGATATCCAGCTGCCAGTACTTCTCCTGTGTCTGTGTCTGTGCCTGTGTCTGTGCCAGTGTCGGTAGGCCGAGCCACAATAACAGTAATATCGTTACGCCCCATTTCATGTGCCTGCTCCCGCATCGTCCTTATTAAAGCCTAGCGCACTTAATGTGGGGTGGTTGTTTTTTGAACGATTAATGAGCCTGCAGAATCACACGCTGTTTAATCAATCCCGCCGAGACGGGACGACAAAAAACACAAAAGCCAATCTCGCTCTTTGCCCTAAAACCTAAAAATTTTTTTGAAGGTGTGTGGTGGTTTAAACCGTCCGTCTGCAGCGAAATGTGAGAGTTTGGTACCAAGATAGGCAAAGGGCTGTTGTGTTGTAGGCGACTTGTCCTAGATAGAGAGTGTTCTCGCGGTTTTGATTTTGGTGGTGCTTAGTATATAACCCGTTCTGCCTGCGGCGAAATACGATGGTACTTTTACCTAAGACAAGCGTTCGCCTACAAAGGGCGGTGTTGGTTTTGTAGGTGTGTGGTGGTTTAAACCGTCCGCCTGCGGCGAAATGCGAGAGTTTGGTACCAAGATAGGCAAAGGGCTGTTGTGTTGTAGGCGACTTGTCCTAGATAGAGAGTGTTCTCGCGGTTTTGATTTTGAAAATGTGCGGTGATTTTAACCCGTTCCGCCTTTGGCGAAATGCGAGAGCAAGCGTTCGCCTACAGGGTCCCCTTAGAAATTCTCCGTGTATTCCGTGGCAAATAGGTTTTAGTGTTGGGTGTGCTCGCCTACAACTACTGCAACCGGGCCGCTTGTTCTAGGCTCTTCCAGTCACTGAATAAGTGTACCGGATCGCACAGTTGGTTCATGGCGTGCAGGGCGGTGGCATAGCCTAATTGCAGGCCAAACATGCGCACCCCTTGTTCGTCTTTGGCCAGTGCCACCTGTTGGCGTAATTCATCGGTCACCTGAAACTCCCCATCACTGACCAGCAAGATATCTGCCTGTTGCCAAGCTTGCTGTTTGAGGTTCTTCAAGGCGGCCAAGAGCGGGGTATTGACATCGGTGCCGCCACTAAAAGAGCCGCGCAGCATGTCTAATAACTCGGGCAGTGCGAGCGTTTGATTATCGAGCGTTAGCAGCTCATCGGTACCACCAAATAAATAAACCAAGCAGCCACGGTTTTGTTGCTTTGCCACCCTCAAGGCTTCTAAGACCAAGGCTTTAGACACCTGCTCCGCAAGACCGTGCATGGAGGCTGAAGTGTCTAGGCATAAAATAATGGGCCCTTGTTGCAGCCCTTGGCCCGCACCTTCGCCTTTACCTGAACGCGGTGAGGTCCAATCGTTGCCTGCATCTATGGGCATTACACCCGCCACTGCATAACTGAGCAGCCCTTGCTCGGCGCGTCTGGCATGCCAGAGAATACGCAGCACCTCATGGCCCATAAACGCCGCTTCTAACGGCAGCATGCGGGCCAAATTATCGGAGCGGGTAATGCCCTCGGTTTCCATGGGCACACCCGGGATTTTACGCTCTTGCGGGCCTTGCTCTTGGGGGCTCATCTTTTGTAATAAATGACTGAGGCTAGCGCTTTGCTCAGGATCCGGCTTTTGTTGGCCTAATAACTGCAGCAGTTTTTGCAGCGGCTGTATTTGGGCTATCCAATTGCTTAAGCGCAATAGGTCAAACCAAGCACGATCCCGCAGATCGCCGCGATTTTGGTCGTTACCAATGGCGGGCGCAATACCGAGTTCTTCGGCGACCTGATCCATGGATTGCCAAAGGCTCACTCTGTGCTGCCATTGCTCGGCCAGCTTGTGCAGGGCCAACCAAGTATGGCGGGCACGTGCTTTTTGCTCGGCTAACTGGGGCGCCATACCGTGTAAACTTAAGCCACCGGCCGTGGCGGGCCAAGCCAGCTCCACTTGCTCGAGTGCTAACAAAATATCTTGTACCACCGCCTGCGCCACTTCTGGCGTATCTTGGCTGTAATCCAGCGCGCCAGACTTAGCGAGCAAGACCCGCACCCGCCGTTCAGTGCTGTTGCTTAGCCAGCTCTTGTCTAGGTGAGCATCGGGACGCACTAATTCGCCTTTGTCCAATTGTTGCAGCCAGTGCTGCACGGTCACGGCTCTGGGCAAGAGGTTGCCCAGTGGGTGCGTCACCACAAGTGCAAATAAGTTTTCGGGCAAGGCGGCAAGGGGTGCCAGTCCAACCGGTAGCGGGGAGGCCATGGCTTAGTCCTTAACAGGCAGGGCGGCAAAGGCGTGATGCAGCTCTTGCAAGCGCGCTTTTTGTTGGCTGAGCTGCTGCTGCTGGCGCTCCAATTGGCGCTGAGCTTGAGTGGCGAGGGTTTGCTCCAACCACAAATGATCCGCCAAGCGTTCAGTCAAACCGCTTAATTGCTGCTCTAGCCAAACTAAATACTGCTTGAGCTCGGCAATACGCTCATTAAGTTGGCGCAAGCGTGAGGCAATGTGCGCCGCCGGCCAGGCCTTGGGCTGCAGGGCACTTTGGCGCTGATATTGCTCCATGATGGGTTCGTATAAATCGAGATTACTACCGAGGTTGCGTATTTCATTTTGGGTAAAGCTGGTATTCGGCACTCGCGGTTGGCGATACAGTAAATCCCCAATCTCGTTGCGTTTTTGGCGCAGGCCTTTTGCTTCCACCACGGTTTGCCCTTGCTCGTCCAAATACAGCTGATAACCTTGTTCATCAAGCGCGGGTACGATGGGATCTGCATCTTGTTCGAGTCGTTGCTGCCAGCTGTCTACCAGCTCGGTCATTAACTCGGCGTTAAAGCCCGGATCAGAGGCAATATTTTGCGCCAGCCACTGGCTTAACAGGCTATATTGTTCCGGCTTTTGCCATAAACAATGGGGCAACACCCACGCATCGTACAAGCCGGCTTCGTTATCACCATTACAAAAGGCTGAAACTTTCAAGAGTTTAACCACTTTGCGCCAGCGTCTATCAGAAACCGTGATTTCTTGCTCAGCGAGGAAGTGGCGCAAGCTATGCAGCAAACGGATCAATGCATCCGACAATAACAAGCTGCTGGCGCCCTCACGGATGGCGGTTAAGTCCTCGGTACTGAGACGGTCCGCCTCAGCCGGTGCTTGGTAATTGTGGTTAAGGGTCAATAACTGGGTAAAGCTTTCATCTTGCACCGGCTCTACTTCAAAGCGCAGTAGGAAGCGGTCATACAAGGCATTCAGCTCGGCGCCTTCGGGTAGCTCATTACTGGCGGCAATCACCGCAATCAATGGCACCTTAACGCGCTTACTACCGTTATCAAATTGGCGCTCGTTTAAGATGGTCAGCAGGCTGTTTAAGATGGCGCTGTTGGCTTTAAAGATTTCATCGATAAAGGCGATGGCGGTTTCTGGCAGGTAGCCTTCGGTTTGGCGCAAGTATCTGTCTTGCTCCAACGCTTTGATGGATAAGGGGCCAAACAACTCTTCAGGTACCGAGAAGCGGGTCAGTAGACGTTCAAAATAACGGTTGTCATCGACGATAGTATGTAAGCGGCGCGCCAGTTCACTCTTGGCGGTGCCCGGAGGGCCGAGTAATAGTAGGTGCTCGCCGGATAAGGCCGCCAGCAGGGCTAGTCTGGCCGGTGTATCCCGTTCTAGCAGCCCTTGCTGCAAATGGGTGATCAGTGCAGCAATACGGGATTTAACGACCATGGTTACAACCTGTAAGTTAATTGTATTAGAGGTGGTTTAATATTGTACCCAAAATCACAAGGGACGCAAAATGTGTGAGGCAGCCTAAGGTAACGGCGAAAAATAGGTGAGGGGTCAGGATGACGGCATAAAGCCAAATCCCGCTCCCTGTCGTCATACCGGGCTCGCCCCGGTATCTCGCTCTTCGCTCGAGATCCTGATGTGCATCAGGATGACGGCATAAAGCCAAACCCCGCTCCCTGTCGTAATACCAGACGTGCGACCGTATCTCGATCTTGGCTCTAAAACCTAAAACGAGATCCTGACGTGCGTCAGGATGACGGCATAAAGCCAAATCCCGCTTCCTGTCGTCATACCAGAGGTGCGACCGTATCTCGATCTTGGCTCTAAAACCTAAAACTAGATCCTGACGAGCGTCAGGATGACGGCATAAAGCCAAATCCCGCTTCCTGTAGTCATACCAGAGGTGCGACCGTATCTCGATCTTGGCTCTAAAACCTAAAACGAGATCCTGATGTGCATCAGGATGACGGCATAAAGCCAAATCCCGTTCTCTGCCGTCATACCGGGCTCGCCCCGGTATCTCGCTCTTCGCTCGAGATCCTGATGTACATCAGGATGACGGCTGTAGTGATAGATCCTGACGTGCGTCAGGAAGACGGCTGAAGTGCGGGACCCTGATGTTCAACAGGAAGACGGCCAAAATAAAAATTCAACACTCAACACTCAGCACTAAAATAGCGGGGCGCTATTTTCACCCTAGTGTTAAAAATTGTGAGGCTATAAATAGGTAGATAAGTACGCCGGAGGCATCACACACTGTGGTGATCAAAGGTGCGCTGGCGCTGGCGGGGTCAAAGCCCATTTTGTTCAGCACAAAGGGTAAACTCATGCCAATAAGACAACCAATCATCACCACCATTAGCATACTCATGGCCAGCACCGAAGCGACGATGGCGTCACCGCGCACATAGCCAATGGCAGAAATCGCGACCGCCATAGTGGCACCTAAAGACAAAGCAACTAAGGCTTCTCGGCCTAACAATCTAAACCAGTCTCGCATCACCACCTCGCCGGTGGCGAGCGCGCGCACCATCAAAGTCGCGGATTGGGAGCCGGCGTTACCGCCACTGCCCACCAATAAGGGTAAAAAGAATACCAATACGATGTTGGCCGCAATCAAGTCTTCAAAATGGGCAATACCGAGACCGGAAAATAAGTTACCGAATACTAATAGCACCAACCAAAACACTCGCTTCTGATATAACACGCGAATGCTGACATCTTTCATATTGCCGATCATGGTGCTTACACCACTGGATCTATGGAAGTCATCGGTGGCTTCTTCGCTGAGCACGTCCATGGCGTCATCGTGGGTGACTATGCCCACTAAGGCGCCATCATTATCGGTGATAGGCAGCGCAATTAAGTCATAACGGGCCACGGTTTTAGCCACGTCTTCTTGGTCGTCATTGACTCGACAATGAATGGGGGAGCTGATCATCAAGCTGTGCATCAAGGTCGGCGGGGCGGCTAAAATAAGGGCGCGCAGTGACACTACGCCCAATAACTTGCGGCCCTCATCAATCACGTAGGCGTGATAAATAGTTTCTGCATCCGGTGCCTCGGTGCGCAGGGCGGCGAGCGCCTCACTCACGTTCATGTTGCCATCTAGGGTGGCGTAATCTGAAGACATCAAAGCGCCAGCCGTGCCTTCGCGATAGGAGGCTAACTTTCGAATATCTTCACGCTCGGCTTGAGCCAATGCCGGCAGCAAGGCATCTCTTTGCCCTTGGTCGAGGTGATTATATAAGTCAGCACGCTCATCGGAGGGCATTTCAGACACCAGGCGAGCCAAGTTGGCGCGCGGAAACTCCCGTGCCATGGCTACCTGTTCGTCGTCATCTAAATAAGAAAATATGCTGGCGCGATCGGGCACTTTGTCCAGCAGGCGCCAAGCGAGTGCAGGATTTATCTCGGCTAAGGTATCGGCGATATCAACCGGGCGCATACCCTTGACTCGTTCGAGCGCGATTTCGAATTGCTGCTGCTCAATGGCGTTGCCTAATACCAACGCGAGTTCTCTATGATCCATACTACTGCTCCGCGTGATAACCCAAGAGGCACTAAATATCAGCTAAAAAATCTGCGAACTACGCAATTTTTAGACATAAATGAGGCAAGCTTTACTGGCATAAATGCTAAGTGATTGATTTTTTAATAGCAAGCCTAAGCGGCGCGCCGCAGCGAGGGTTTAAAACGAATCAAAGCCAAATCTAGATCTGCCACGGAATCCACAGAAACCACGGAAAAATGGAGACAGACCCAAGTAATTCATGTGGTTAAGACAATTCTGTAAAACTAACTGGTCAGTGTTGTCACTCTGTACTGTGAATAGTAAATACAGTATCTAAAGCCTACCAACGCCGTCTTTTGTAGTGTGCCGCTTTAGCTAGCACTCCCGCTTCAGCGGGAATGTTTTAAACTATCCTGCTTCGCAGGGGCGGCTTGTCGCCATGACGAATCATTTCAGCTTAATCGAATATCCAGCGAATATTCGCAGTAGGCTGGAATGGTGAGTATCAAGACCTAAAGCGTGGGGCTACAAGTGCGTTGTCTAGCTTTGTAATTCGCTTAAACAGGTCAATTTTTTACTTTTCTCTTAACTCGCCCCTCACCATTTTCGGCGTTAGTCTTGCTGTTTCAAGGTGCTGAGTTCAAAACGAGTCCCCGCCAGATAATCCTTAAAGGAAGCTAAAATCATTGGGCTGCGTAATTGTTCGCCTAAGGCTTCAATCTCACTCAGCGTTAACCAATGGCAGCGAATAATATCGCCATCCGGATCTTGAGGGTGGGTGGCTAGCGGTGCTGGCACCTCGACACAAAAAGTAAAGCGCACAAAGTGAGTGCCGTTATCGGGTGCTTCAAACTGATAAATGGCCACCCCTTGGTTGAGCTTAATATCCAGCCCGGTTTCTTCCAGTAATTCCCGCTGGGCGCCCGCCAAGATAGACTCGCCAGGTTCAAGGTGGCCGGCCGGTTGATTATAACGAATACGCCCTTGCTGCCATTCTTCCACCATTAAAAAGCGCTCACCGGCGTGCACTATCATGGCCACGGTCACCGCAAAAGGATGATGACTCATACCGCTCTCCATTGGCCCGAGGGTAAATCGTCCAAGGTCCAGTCACCCACGCCATAACGAATTAAGCGCAAAGTTGCAAAGCCGATGTGCGCGGTCATGCGTCTTACTTGACGATTACGGCCTTCTATAATGCGAATTTCTAGCCAAGTGGTGGGGATTTGCTGGCGCTCTCGAATGGGCGGGGTGCGTGGCCAAACGGCGGGCTCCGCCATAATGCGCACTTCGGCGGGCAGGGTGGGGCCGTCTTTTAAGGTCACGCCGTGGCGCAGTAAGTTCAAATCCGCTTCGCTGGGCACACCTTCTACCTGAGCCCAGTAGGTTTTGGCGGTTTTACGCCCAGGCTGGGTAAGGCGCGCGTTAAGTGCACCGTTATTGGTGAGCACTAATAGGCCTTCGCTGTCTCTGTCCAAACGACCCGCCGCATACACACCCGGCTGCTTAATAAAGTCCGCCAAGGTTTGGCGGCCCTCACCATCGGTAAATTGGCACAACACCATATAAGGTTTGTTAAACAGCAGCGTCACGGCAGGGCCAGTACTAGCTGGGGCTTTAGTGGTGACTTTCGGTTTTGATCTGAAGTTGGGGCGTGGTTTCTTGGCGTTCATGGCAAAAAGACTTAATTAGTAAGGAGTGCACCATAACAAAAACCCCGCGTTGGCGGGGTTTTTAAGTGGGTATTAGATTGGCGCTTAGCTTTCTAAGTCACCGCAAAAGCGATAGCCTTCGCCGTGGATGGTGGCGATAATTTCTGGGGTGTCTGGCATAGACTCAAAGTGCTTACGAATACGACGAATGGTGACGTCTACCGTACGATCATGAGGCTTAAGCTCGCGGCCGGTCATCTTTTTCAGTAACTCGGCACGGCTTTGAATTTGACCAGGCTGCTCACAAAAATGGATCATGGCACGAAATTCACTGCGCGGCAGTTTGAACACTTCGTTATTCGGGCTCACCAAAGCGCGGCTATTAATGTCCAGCGTCCAACCATTAAAACGATAGGCATCCACTTGGCGCTCTTCTTCCGGCGCTTCTGGCGTTTGCATGGTGCGGCTTAAGAGGTTGCGTGCGCGTATGGTCAGCTCACGAGGGTTAAACGGCTTAGTAATGTAATCATCGGCGCCAATTTCTAGGCCCAAGATCTTATCCACTTCGTTATCGCGACCGGTCAAAAACATCAAGGCGAGGTTGTGCTGCTCGCGCAATTCACGGGCCAGCAACAAGCCATTTTTGCCTGGCAGGTTGATATCCATGATCACCAAGTTGATGTTGTTGTTCGACAGCGCCTTATACATCTCGTCGCCATCGGTGGCTTCTAAAACAGAATAACCTTCTGCTTCAAAAATGCCTTTCAACGTATTACGAGTAACTAACTCGTCTTCAACAATAAGAATATGTGGAGTCTGCATGTGCCTACCTGTTTATTAGATGTAAATAGAGTTGAGTATCAACCGTCGCTGGAGTAGGAAATGTGGATCATTTGTAACGCTTCTACCCTCTTACGCAGCGCTACACTACTGTTTAAGTAGCGAGCTTTCGGCCCAGTGACACTGCCTGCTTTGAGCTTTTTTTATTTGCATCCCATGCAGTTGCTGCCATCCCATGTGGTTGCTGCCATGTGGTTACTGCATGGTGCTCAAAATAGACCGACGGGACAAACAGAGGTCCATTACCTAAAGTTGCACTATTTTAACAGTTAACAGGGGCATAACAATAGTCAAGCTCCCAGAATGTTAAATAGTTTTAAACGTAACCTTGATCAAGGTCAAGCCCAGGACGGCGGAAAAGAACGCGAAGTGTGATGGGTAAAGAGTGAAGATGCGGCCTTTGTCAACGTCGTGCGGTTTGAAGAGCTTGGTGGCGCTAACGCGCCACCGGCCAGCTAAAGCGGCCTCTACGGTGCAACGTTTTGAAATTTGGCGTGGTTGTGGGGCTTGAACGCACCTGATTACCCACAAAGCTCAGCCATATTTCAGTGAATTCAGCATCAATGAATTCAATAAGTTACAGGGAGATGCCCGTCTCCTCCCTTGTAGGTGCCCGTCTCTTCGGCGAAGAGGACTTCGGCACGGTTTTGGTTTTTATTCCTAAAGCTCACAAACAGCCAGCGGAGCTGGCCAGCCGAATAAATTGGCTGCTACAAGTGCCAGACCCTTGGCCTTGGAGCCAACCGGGCAGTGAGAAAAGAACAAACCGAAACAGCGCGCATAATGGCTGAAGTTCATGAGTAATCAGGTAACCCTATGGCTTTATTTCGATAATTAACGCGCCCAGCGTGCTCAACGCGTTGAGATATTAGAGTTAACGTCTTAATAATAGTAGGGTTAGATAGATTGCAGCCTAGTATTTAGAGGTTACTTGATGCGTAGAGGGCTTAACGAATGTAAGTAAGAGCACTAAAAGCCATATAAAGCTTAATAAAATATGATTAGGAGATGCCTGATGATGGATTTACTACCAGACTTGTGTGATGAGCACCCAGAGAAAGTTAAGATATTAGCGCCAATATTTAAAGATTTTGGCGCACAAACTACCTTTTGGGGGAAAGTCGTGACAGTGCGCTGTTTTGAAGATAACTCGCGGGTTCGCGAGCTCGTCGCCACGCCTGGCACGGGTAAGGTATTAGTGGTGGATGGCGGCGGATCTGTTAATCGCGCACTCATGGGCGATCAAGTGGCCGCCACGGCAATGGAAAACGGCTGGGCTGGCGTGGTGATCAACGGTGCCATTCGTGATGCAGCTGCGATTAGTGCCATGGCATTGGGGGTTAAAGCACTGGCCGCCAGCCCCATGAAAACCGAGAAACGCGGCTTAGGCGAGACGGACTTAGCCGTCACCTTCGCCGGAGTCACCATTAATGCCGGTGATTATCTCTATGCAGATATCAACGGCATCTTGGTCTCTCAAGAAGCCTTGAGTCACCCTTCGTTTTAAATGCAGGCTTTGCCACGGGAAACCATGTGAAGGGTAAAGAGTGAAGGGTGAAGCGAACAAGCCAACCAACCCTAAATTCGTACAACACTGAGCGCTAGAACGTAAAAACCTTTCCTGATTACCCACAAAGCTCAGCCATGTTTCAGTGAACTCAGCGCCAATAAATTCAATAGGTTACAGGTAGGTGCCGCCTTTTCGGTAAAGAATATGAGGCTCAGTTTGGTATTTTGACCTTGTAGGGGCCCGTCTCTTCGGCGAAGAGGACTTCGGCCCGGTTTGGTGTTTTGGTTTAAATCTAAACCTCAGTAACAGCCAGCAGAGCTGGCCTGCCGAAGTCCTCTTTATTAAAGAGACGGGGCAGCTACAAAGAACAAACCGAAACAGGGTGCGTTATGGTTGAGATTCATACGTAATCAGGAAACCCTTTTACCACGTCTTTTGGCAACGAGAGCACGCCTATTTATGAAAAACACAGAAAAATGGAAGCCCTTCGGGCGACAGTAAGCCGTCCGCTTTAAGGTAGGGTCGAATTCATTCGTCCTCTTTTAGAGCTGGACGCTATGTTCCGCCCTTGGGGTTATATTGTCCCCTTCACTCTTTATCCCTCACACATCACGCTCTTTTCGGGCCTTCGCACGCTATCGCTGCAGCGCCTTTTATGGCAGAATGTGCGCCGTTTTGTTGGGTGAAAATTAGGTGAGGGTGGGGTGGTCATGCAGCTGTATTTTGTACTTAAATCGCCGGCGCGGGCAGAAAACGTCGGTGCTGCGGCCCGGGCCATGAAGACCATGGGCTTTAGCCAAATGCGCTTAGTGAACAGCCGCGTACATGAAGAAGACAAAGCCCACTGGGTGGCCCACGGTGCCCAAGAGATTTTAGACCAAGCCGAATACTTTGCCGAGCTGGCCCCCGCACTGGCTGATATGGACTTAGTGATCGCCACCACGGCGCGTGAGCGTGGCCGTTATCGTTATTACCTCACGCCCCAACAAGCCATTGCGCAGGTGAATAACAAGCAAGTACAAAAAGTAGCGCTGTTATTTGGCTGTGAAGAGTCCGGCTTAAGTAACGAAGATTTGGCGCTTGCCGATATTATCAGCTACTTGCCCCTGAAAGTGAGTTATCCCTCACTGAATTTAGGCCAAGCCATTATGCTTTATGCCTACGAGTTTAGTCAGGGTGTGCAGCAGCCAGTAGCAGAAAATTCCGCCGCTCATACAGAAAATAGGCAGTTAAGGCTGTTACAACAAAAAACAGCACAATTGTTTGATGATATCGGTGTCGAGCCGCAGGAAAAACTGGCTGAGTGGGTATTTGACCGTTTACCTATGCTAGAACAGCGGGACTTAAACCTGTTGCATCTGCTCTATAAAGATCTTGATAGAGCGCTGTCTGAGCGTAGGGATGGTTGACAAGCATGCGCGCTCAGGTTATTGCTATGCCATTCGCTATTCAAGGTTGTTCGTTATGTTGCTCAGTGCACACCGCATCACCAGCATTATTATTATCGGCACTATTACCAGCACCACCATACGTGGCACTGGAGCGGGCTGATGCGCTAACGACACATGATTAGAATCTTAAAGCCCGCGTCCTTACCTGACGCGGGCTTTTTTGTTTAGTTTTTTATTTTTGCTCTTTTCGTTTAGCAGTTTTCGTTTAACGCTTTTTCGTTTTGCACTTTTTCGTTTTGCACAGGGAGTTATGAATGCGAGTCTTGAAGTTTGGCGGCACCTCTTTGGCCAACAGCGAGCGATTTAACAATGTCGCCGATATCGTGGTCAATAATCAGCAGCAATCTCAGGTGGCGCTGGTGCTGTCTGCCCCCGCCAAGGTCACCAACCATTTGGTGGCGGTAGTAGAGCAGACCATTCGTGGCCTGGATCCAGCTCCGGTATTGCAAGAAATCGAACAGATTTTTCATGGCATTATCGACGGACTAAAAACTAAGTATCCTGCATTTGACGATAGCGGTGTTAAGGGACGCGTTGAACGCGAATTAGGTCAGCTGGCCCGCTTGTTAAAAGGGGTCGGTTTACTACAGCAGTGCCCTGATAATACCCAAGCGCATATTTTAAGCCGTGGCGAAGCCTTATCCATTGCCACCATGGCCGAGTTATTGACCGCCCGCGGCGAGCAAGTAGAAGTGATAGCGCCACAAACCATGTTACTGGGCGAGGGCAGCTATTTAGAGGCCACCGTCAATATTGAAGTTTCGCGCCAGCGCTTTGCAGACGCAGACTTACGTGATGATTGCATCTACCTGATGCCAGGCTTTACCGCCGGCAACGACAAAGGCGAGACGGTAATTTTGGGTCGTAATGGCTCAGATTATTCCGCCGCCGTACTGGCCGCTTGTGTGAATGCCGAGTGCTGCGAAATTTGGACCGACGTAGACGGCGTGTACAACTGCGACCCACGCTTGGTACCAGATGCTAAGTTACTCAAGCAACTGTCTTATAAAGAAGCCATGGAGCTGTCTTACTTTGGTGCCAAGGTATTACACCCAAAAACCATCGCGCCCATCGCTCAGTTCCATATTCCGTGCTTGATCAAAAACACCGGTAATCCTCAAGGCGAAGGCTCGTTAATCGGCCCTGAGTGCAGTGATGACGACCAACAAGTAAAAGGCATTTCTGACTTGGTCGGCATGACCATGATCAATATCTCGGGTCCGGGCATGAAAGGCATGGTCGGCATGGCGGGGCGCTTGTTCTCTTGCGTGTCTCGTGCCGGCGTCAGTATTGTGCTGATCACCCAAAACTCGTCGGAATACAGCGTGAGCTTTTGTATTCATAACTTTGATCAGCGCAAAGCCCAAATCGCCATTGCTAACGAGTTCGCACTGGAATTTAAAAACAAGTTGCTTGAGCCGTTAGATATCATCGAAGATTTGGCCATTATCTCTTTGGTCGGTGATCGTATGCGCATGGTGAAAGGCGTTTCCGCACGCTTCTTTAATGCGCTGGCCGAAGCCTCTATCAATATCGTCGCCATTGCTCAAGGCTCCAGCGAGCGCTCCATTTCGGCGGTGATCCACAAAGCAAAAACCACTGAGGCCATTAAAGCTTGTCACCAAAACTTCTTCTCTAGCCGTCGCTTTATTGATGTGTTCTTAGTGGGTTGTGGTGGCGTGGGTGCGGCCTTGCTTGAGCAAATTCGTCGCCAGCAGCCAGTATTAGAAAAACAAGACATCGGTATTCGCGTGGTGGGCATCGCCAACTCACGCCAAATGACGCTTAATCGTGACGGTATCAGCTTGTCTAACTGGAAAGAACAGCTCAGCCAAGCTACCGACACCTTTAATTTGCCGCGCTTACAGCGCATGGTCGACGACAGCCACTTAATCAACCCCGTATTAGTGGACTGTACTTCAAGCGATGGTGTGGCCGAGCAATATGCCGACTTCTTAACGGCGGGTTTCCATGTGGTCACCCCCAATAAAAAAGCCAACACCGCCAGTCTGGATTACTATCGCCAGCTGCGCCGTGCCGCCCAGCGTACCCACCGTAAATTCTTGTATGAAACTACCGTAGGCGCGGGTTTGCCGGTGATTGAAAATCTGCAGAACTTACTGCGCGCCGGTGATGAACTTAACGCCTTTGGCGGTATTTTGTCCGGCTCCATGTCTTACATCTTCGGTAAGTTAGATGAAGGCATGAGCTTTGCCGATGCCACTCGCATCGCCCGCGAAAATGGCTTTACCGAGCCGGATCCCCGTGATGACTTAAGCGGCATGGATGTAGCGCGCAAGCTGTTGATCTTGGCCCGTGAAGCCGGCATGCAGTTGGACTTAACCGACATTGAAGTGGAAGCCAGCTTGCCGCCCGAGTTTGACGACAGCGGCGATATTGAAACCTTTATGGCGCGTCTGCCAGAAGCTAACGCCTATTTCGAAAAGTTGGTCTCTGAGTCAGCCGCCGAAGGCAAAGTGTTGCGTTATGTGGGCGAAATTGAAAATGGTCACTGCAAGGTTGCCATTAAGGCCGTAGACGGCGATGATCCGCTGTTCAAAGTAAAAGACGGTGAAAACGCGCTGGCATTCTACACCCAATATTACCAGCCTATCCCGCTGGTACTGCGTGGCTATGGTGCCGGTGCCGATGTCACCGCCGCTGGCGTATTTGCCGATTTATTACGTACCCATAACTGGAAGCAGGAGATTTAAATGAGTGTAGTTGCCTTTGCCCCTGCCTCTACCGCCAACGTCAGCGTCGGTTTTGACGTATTAGGGGCCGCCATGGCCCCTGTAGACGGCACTATGTTGGGTGACCGCGTTTGGGTAGGTGACACGGATGGCGAGTTTACTCTCAACACCGTGGGCGCTTATGCCCATAAGCTGCCTGATGATTTTACCCAAAACATCGTTTACGACTGCTATGTGGCCTTTGAAGAAGCGATTGCCGACAAAGGCGTGGCCAGCAAAAAGCTGAAGATGACGCTGGAAAAAAGCATGCCCGTCGGCTCTGGTTTAGGCTCCAGTGCCACCAGCATAGTCGCGGCCTTTGTGGCGCTGAATGCCTTTTACGATACTCCTCTTAGTGAGCATGAGTTAATGCTGCTAATGGGCGAGCTAGAAGGGCAGATCTCCGGCTCTTTACATTACGATAACGTGGCCCCTTGTCATTTTGGTGGCCTGCAATTAGTGGTAGACGAAGCGGGCATAGTGAGCCAAACGCTGCCGAGCTTTGATGATTGGTACTGGGTGCTCTGTTATCCCGGTATTAATGTTTCTACGTCTGCGGCGCGCAGCATTTTGCCTGCTCAATATCGCCGTCAAGACTGCTTAACTTATGGCCGTCGTTTGGGTGGTTTCGTGCATGCCTGCCACACCCAACAAGAGGGGCTTGCCGCCGCCATGTTGAAAGACGTGATTGCCGAACCTTACCGTGCGCAGTTGATCCCAGGCTTTGATGCGGTGCGCGACCAAGCCGCCGCCATGGGCGCACTGGCCACCGGTATTTCCGGCAGTGGCCCCACGGTATTTTGCGTGCTTAAAGAGTTAGGCCAAGCCGAGAAGCTGAAAAACTGGCTGACCGACAACTTTATTCAAAATCAGGATGGGTTTTGCCATATTTGCAAAATCGATACCCAAGGTGCTCGAGTAACAGGAACTGAACTATGAAGCTGTACAACATTAAGGACAATTCGGAAACCATCGACTTTGCCGGTGCCGTTAAGCAAGGCCTAGGTCGTGGTCAGGGTTTATTTTTCCCAGAAAACTTAACCCCCATCGCGAACATTGATGCACTGCTCGAGCTGCCATTAGTGCCGCGCTCGGTGGCGGTATTGAAGCATCTGATTGGTGATGAAATTCCAGAATCCACGCTGGCTGCCATGGTGGAGCGCGCTTTTACCTTTCCCGCGCCTTTGGTAAAAATCGACGAGTACACCTACGCGCTTGAACTGTTCCACGGCCCCACCTTAGCCTTTAAAGACTTTGGTGGCCGCTTTATGGCCCAGTGCTTGGCAACTTTAAGCACAGACGGCAAAAAGATCACCATCCTTACTGCGACCTCCGGTGACACCGGTGCCGCCGTGGCCCACGCCTTCTACGGCCTGCCCAATATCGACGTGGTTATCTTGTACCCAGAAGGCAAAATTAGCCCGCTGCAAGAAAAGCTGTTCACCACGCTGGGCGATAACATTCGCACCTTAGCCGTGAAAGGTGACTTCGACGATTGCCAAGCATTAGTGAAGCAAGCTTTTGATGATGAAGAGCTGAAAACGGCCGTGGGCCTAAACTCAGCTAACTCCATCAACATCAGCCGCTTAGTAGCACAAGTGTGCTACTACTTTGAAGCTGTAGCACAATTGCCAGCAGAGCAACGCCACAAAGCCGTGATTGCTGTACCCTCTGGCAACTTCGGTAACTTAACCGCCGGCCTCATTGCCAAGGCGCTGGGCTTACCGGTGAAGCGCTTTATGGCCGCCACAAACGCCAACGATACCGTGCCCCGTTACTTAGCTAGTGGCAGCTGGGATCCAAAAACCACAGTGGCAACTATTTCTAACGCCATGGACGTGAGCCGCCCTAATAACTGGCCACGAGTCGAAGAGTTGTGCCGCGTAAAAGGCTGGGACTTGGCCGATATCGCCTCCGGCGCGTTAGACGATGCACAAACCAAAGACGCCTTGCAGCGCTTATTCGCCAAAGGCTACTTGTGTGAGCCCCACGGTGCCATCGGTTGGGACTTGCTCAACAAAGAGCGTGGCAAAGACGAAGTGGGCATTTTCTTATGTACCGCTCATCCAGCCAAGTTCAAAGAAAACGTCGATGAAATCTTAGGTCAAGATTTACCTCTGCCGGGCCCATTGGCCAAGCACATGGCCATGGAGCCCCTCAACGGCGTGATCCCCGCCGACTTCGCAGCACTGAAAGCCGAGATGATGGGGAAGTAATAGCGCCCAGCACCAATACCGGGTCAAGCCCGGTATGACGGGCGTAGCGCCCAGCTAAAACCAAAACACCGAGCCCAAAGCTCGGTGTTTTTTTACTATCCGTCATGCCGGTACCGGGTTCGCCCCAGTATCTCGCTCTTTGTTCTAGAACCTAAAGCGAGATCCTGACGTGCGTCAGGAAGACGGCATAAGGGCGAGGTTCGGATGCGCTCTTTTTGCCGTCATGCCGGGTTCGCCCCGGTATCTCGCTCTTTGCCCTAGAACTTAAAGCGCGATCCTGATGTGCATCAGGATGACGGCGTAAATGCAAATACCGGCCCTTTGCCGTCATACCGGGTTCGCCCCGGTATCTCGCTCTTTGCCCTAGAGCCTAAAGAGAGATCCTGATTTTCATCAGGATGACGGCGTAAATGCAAACACCGGCCCCAGTATCATAAGATCATGGTTCACCGGCATTTGATGAAGGAAATATATTGATGACCAACAAGCCTTTTTCCCAGGCCAGTGAAAACAACAAACGGCCGATTTTGGCGGTGCTGGCGCGGGTGTTTGACCGGCCGGGTGCCGTGCTGGAGATAGGCAGTGGCACTGGCCAGCACGGGGTGTTTTTTGCCGAGGGTCTGCCCCATCTGCAGTGGCAGCCGAGCGACCGGGCCGAGAATATTCCCGGCATGTCGCTCTGGTTTGCCGAGGCGGCTCTGCCCAATCTGCTACCGCCGCTGGTGCTGGATGTAACCCAGCCGCGGTGGCCGGCGGGGCAGCATCAGGGGGTATTTACCGCCAATACCCTGCATATTATGGCCTGGACCGAAGTTAAGGCCATGTTCGCTGGGTTGGAAAGAGTGCTGGCGCCGGGGGCGGCGGTCTGTATCTATGGCCCCTTCAATTACGAAGGTTGCTTTACCAGCCCGAGTAATCAGGCCTTTGACGCCATGCTGCAGAGCCAGACTCCCCATATGGGGATACGGGATATTGCGGATGTGACTGCGCTGGCCGGGCGACATGGGTTAACCCTGCAGGCAGATCATGCCATGCCCGCCAACAACCGGCTGCTGGTATTTAATTACGAGAAATAGGGCGCAGGCAGCCCGATAACTGATGTGCTCTCCTTGCCGTCATACCGGGTTCACCCCGGTATCTCGCTCTTTGCTCTAAAACCTAAAGCGAGGTCCTGACGTGCGTCAGGATGACGGCTGAAGTGCGAGATCCTGATGTGCATCAGTATGACGGCAGGAGTACGAGATCCTGACGTGTTCTCCTTGCCGTCATACCGGGTTCACCCCGGTATCTCGCTCTTTGCCCTAGAACCTAAAGCGAGATCCTGACGTGCGTCAGGATGACGGCTTAAACAAACATCGCTCTTTGCCTTAGAGCCTAAAGAGAGATCCTGATGTTCATCAGGAAGACGGCATAAGGGCGAGATCCTGACGTTCGTCAGGATGAGGGCTTAAAACAAGGCTGGAATCTCCCCAATCCCTAATCCCCATTCCCTCACTCCCCGCTCTTAAACGGCAACTGTTGCCGGCATTGTGCCTGATAATGGTGCATCTGCTCTTCTTCCCGTCGGCAGTAGTCGGCTATGGCGTCATTGAAGCCCCGCTCGAATAGCTTGAAATAGCCGTAGCAGAGGCGAGGCTCAAAGCCGCGTTGCAGTTTGTGCTCGCCCTGAGCTCCGGCATCGAAGCGGGTTAGCCCATGCTCGATACAGTATTCAATGCCCTGGTAATAGCAAGCCTCAAAGTGCAGAAATTCCAGCTCCTGTTCGCAGCCCCAGTAACGACCATAGAGGGTGTTGTGTGAGCGAAAGCACAGGGCGCCAGCCACCATGGTCTGATCTTGCCAGGCGGCAAACAGCACGCAGTGATCCCGGCCGTATTCGCCCCATAACAGCAGAGTTTTCTGAGTGAGATAACCGTTATGACCGGCCCGTTTCTGGTAGGTGCGCCGATAAAATCGGTAGAACTGTTGCCAGATTTCCGGGGTGAGCGCATCGCCGCTCAGGGTGGTAAAACGGATGCCGCTATTCTGCACTCGGGCCCGCTCTTTCAGCAGGTTCTTGCGCTTGCGGGAGCTAAAGCGAGCAAGAAAATCGTCCATATGGCTATAGCCCCGGTTCAGCCAGTGAAACTGCACATTGACCCGCCGTTGCCAATTTTGGCGTTGTAACGGCTCTTCCAGATCGGGCTCGCAGAACAGGCACTGGTAGCCGCTGGCACCGATGCGCTCGCTCAGGGCAAGCAGGCCCTGTTCAAACCAAGGCATAACCTGTACTGGCTGATAACCGGGTGCCAGCCCCAGTCTGGGCCCGGTGGCAGGAGTAAAGGGGATGGCGCAGACCAGCTTGGGATAGTAGTCCAGCTGGTGGCGCTGGTAGGCCTCGGCAAAGGCCCAGTCGAACAGGTATTCACCATAGGAGTGGGTCTTGATGTAGCAGGGCATGGCGGCAATCAGCCGTCCGTCCTGATACAGGCAGGCATGCTGCACCAGCCAGCCGGTGTCTTTACCTAGGCTACCGCCTTCCTCCAGCGCCCGCAGAAAGCCGTGGCGAGTAAAAGGGTAGCCGTCGGTAAACAGCGCATCCCAGTGCTTGGCATCAATGTGAGTAATAGCGGGGATAAAAACCAATTCGGGGGAAGGCATAGCGACCTGCTTTATCAGTAAGATGGGAGACCTAAAATTTTTGCCACAACTCTTTACTGCGAGAAGCACGAAAGAACACGGGAAAATCGAGCTTACCTAAGATCGAAGCATGACTGAAGGCTTATGAGAGGTGATTGACCTTTCGCGGTTAAATTTTATTCGAATTAAACGCGTTTAGCCGACGACGCATAAACCACGGCCCTTGTTTCTAAAGACCAACAGCGAGATCCTGACGTGTTCTACTTGCTGTCATACCGGGTTCGCCCCGGTATCTCGCTTTTTGCCCTAGAACCTAAAGCGAGATCCTGATGTTCATCAGGATGACGGCTTAAGGGCTAGGTTCGGATGTGCTCTTTTTGCCGTCATACCGGGTTCGCCCCGGCATCTCGCTCTTTGCCCTGTGCTGTCATACCGGGTTCACCCCGGTATCTCGCTCTTTGCCCTAGAACCTAAAACGAGATCCTGATGTGCATCAGGAAGACGGCAGAAATACAAATCCCTCACCCAGCCGTCATGCCGTATATGGACTCCTTCTGTATGACAACCGTCTTTGAACATAAAATAAGCAGCATGGGTAAGGAGCTGGCGTATATTCGGACTCTCATTGGGGAGCTACCCCTGTCCCTTGATGTATTCGCACCTTCAGGCCTCTGCGGACTTACGGCATGGTTTGCACACTGGCATGAACAGGCTTTCTGAAGGTTGGTCTCACCTCTTAACTGTATCTTCGCTCGTTTCTGGTTATCATTTAACTTGGTTGTTCGTTCAGTTGACGGATTGACTCAGCTACGCGCTGACTAATAATGTGGGCTGATGATACTCTTCGCCATGACGCAACATTGCCCAGGCGGTACGGACTGTTTTGTTGGCCAGCCCCACTGAAGCGATGCCAAAGCCACGTCGCTGCATCATGGCTTTCAGCCAGGCCTCTTTCTGATTAACCGGTTCTCTTTTCTGTAATTTTTGCAAAACGGAACGCGCGCCCTGAATAAGGTTCGAACGCTGCTGCCTTTTGCCGTGGCGTTTACCAATACCTCCCATCACGACCTTGCCACCCGTACTAAACTGTTTGGGTGTGACACCCACGCAGGCCGCCGCTTCCCGACCGGAGGCGAAGTTGCCACCGTTAGTACCTAACATCAGATAGAGATGCAACGCATTGACCGGGCCCACGCCTTCTAACTTCATCAACTTTGCGCAACTTGGATGTTGTTTGATTAACTTATCACGCCTCGCTTCTAACGCTTGAAAGCGCTGAGTCAAGGATAAGTAAGCTTGCCACAGCTCTGATAGCTCATCGCGTAATGGCATCGGGATCTCGTTCTCCGCGTCTTCCAGAATAAGGGGTATCGCCGCACGCAAACCCGCGAAACCTTTAGTAATGGTGATACCAAACTCAAATATCAGGGCTCTGATTAGGTTACTGGTCGCCGTGCGCTGATCTTGCATGTGCTCCCGGATACGCTCTATGCTTTGCAGCCCTTGTTGCTCCGTTGACTTGGGGGTGACGGTTTTTAATCCTGGATGTGATAGTGCCGCACCGATAGCTTCCGCATCGTTATGATCGGTTTTATGTCCGAGCCGAAATGCAGCCACGATTTTAGGGGCGATAATCACCGGCTTATGGCCCATCGCTTCGACAGTGCGAGCCCAATAATGTGCAGAGCCACACGCCTCCATCGCCACGACGCAAGCAGGATGCTTACTGAGCATGGCAGTAAGCTGAGCACGGGTATAAGCGCGGTTACGCTGCGTTTTATTATTCTTAAGGGTGCACGCTTGGAACGAATGTTTTGCCAAATCGAGGGCAATGACAGTATCGTGTTTCATGTATGGACTCCTTCCGATTGAGGACTCGGGGTTGTGGTAAACTTACCGTACTCCTCTGAGGGTGAAGGAGTCCATACATCGGACCTGATCCGGCATCTCGCTCTTTGCTCTAAAACTTAAAGCGAGATCCTGACTTTCGTCAGGATGACGGCTGGAGGGAGAGATCCTGATGTTCATCAGGATGACGGCTGTAGTGCGAGATCCTAGCGCCCTGTATTAACTTTACGCGTTCTTCCGTGGCAAGAAAGGCTTTGGCCCTCAAAGCAAACTAGGCTGGTAATATCGCCTTGTGATAACTTATAAGACCCGTTGCATAAACAGGTAGCAAAATTAATGAGTCAAGCATTAGACGAGTTGTTAGCCTTGCTGGCGCTAGAGCAGTTAGACGATGGCTTGTATCGTGGCCAAAGTGCCGACTTAGGCTTTGGCGCTGTGTTTGGTGGCCAAGTGATGGGGCAGGCGTTAGCGGCGGCTAAATATACCTTGGCCACAGATCGACCCGCCCATTCCTTTCACTCTTATTTTTTGCGCCCGGGTGATGTGAATAAACCCATTATTTACGACGTAGAAACCATTCGTGATGGCAAAACCACCTCGACGCGCCGCGTGCAAGCCTTGCAATATGGCAAACCCATCTTCTACATGACCGCCTCTTTTCAAGAGCCGGTGTCAGGCTTTGAACATCAAACAATGATGCCTGAAGTAGCGGGGCCAGAAGGGCTCACATCTGAAAGCGAGCACATCAAAGCACTGGCGCAATACTTGCCGCCCAAGATCAGAGAAAAGTGGCTGTCGCCTAAGCCCATAGAAATGCGCCAAGTGAATTACGTGGATCCTATGCTGCCCGAAAAGGCCGAGCCACTGCGTTATATTTGGCTTAAAGCCAACGGCAAGCTGCCCAATGATCCGCGCATTCACAAATATTTGCTAGCATACGCCTCAGATTTTAACTTTTTACCTACCGCACTTATGCCCCATGGCCGTTCCTATTGGGAACGTGATCTACAAGTGGCGACTATCGATCACTCTATGTGGTTTCATCAGGACTTTCGCTTCGACGATTGGATTTTGTATGTCATGGAAAGCCCCCGCGCCATCGGCGGCCGCGGCCTAGTACAAGGCCGCTGTTACACCCGCGACGGCATACTCATCGCCAGCACCATGCAAGAAGGGATCATTTGGCCCCGAGGTGGCAGTATTGAATTAAACCAAGTTCAAAACTAAACCTTTTTTGCCACGGAATACACGGACCAACACGGACGTAGAGCAATTACATAATAATAAATTTTATTTTGTAAGGTCTTACCCATAAAAATCTCTTGCGTTGGTCTTCATTTTTCCGTGCGTTTCCGTGTATTCCGTGGCGAAGAAATTTTTAAATGTTTATCTCAGTTCTCTAAGGATCCCAATGGCGTTAACCTGGCAGCAATTAATCGAACAAGAACAACAGCAGCCTTATCTGCAGCAAACCCTAGCCTTTGTGGAGCAAGAGCGGGCGGCGGGTAAGGTGATTTATCCGCCCGCTCAAAATGTATTCAGTGCCTTTGAGCTTACACCGCTTAACCAAGTTAAAGTGGTAATACTCGGCCAAGACCCCTATCACGGCCCTAATCAAGCCCATGGCTTGTGCTTCTCAGTACTGCCCGGCGTTAAAGTGCCGCCATCTTTGCGTAATATGTATAAAGAGCTGACCACAGATATAAAAGACTTTGTTACGCCTGAGCATGGCTGCTTAACCTCATGGGCCGAGCAAGGCGTCTTGATGATCAATACCGTGCTCACGGTAGAAGCAGGCAAGGCGCATTCTCATGCCAAGTTAGGTTGGGAAACCTTTACTGATAAAGTCATTCAAACGGTTAATGAGCAATGCGAAGGTGTGGTGTTTTTACTGTGGGGCAGTCACGCCCAAAAAAAGGGTGCGGCCATAGACACTGAGCGTCACCATATCCTCACCACCGTCCATCCCAGCCCCTTATCCGCCTATCGCGGTTTTTTCGGCTGCCAACACTTCTCAAAAACCAACCAGCTACTAAAGCAACAAGGCAAAGAGTCTATCGATTGGAATCTTCGGCTTCGTTGAGTGTGAGATGTTAAGTATTAAACCAAACGGCTTTGAGAACCATGGAAACTATAAATGTTTAACAATATTCTGGTGGTGTGTGTCGGTAATATTTGTCGCAGCCCGACCGCCGAGTTTTTTCTTAACCGCTTATTACCAAACAAAACGGTACACTCGGCAGGCCTTGGCGCTCTGGTAGATAAAGACATGGATGCCACGGCTCGGAAAATAGCAGAACACCATCAACTGGAGTGCCCTACCCACAGAGCTCGTCAGCTAACTGCCGCCTTATGCCGTGAAGCAGACATTATTTTGGTTATGGAAAAAAGACACAAAGAGAGCATTACTCGGCTAGCACCTGAAGCGAGAGGCAAAACTTTTTTGCTTGGCCAATGGCAACAAGAGCAAGAAGTTCCCGATCCATATAAAAAAAGCCCCGAAGCCTTCGAGCACGTTTATCAGCTTATCGCACACAACTGCGAATTGTGGGCGAGCAAGCTGGATGAGTAAAATCCGAGAGCTGTTAAGTAAGCCCTCGTTTTCTTTAACACGGCTTGGCGTTCAGTGGTTGAGGCTTAGGTTAGCTAAGTAAGCACTCACTAGGTGTGTACTTACTTGCGCTTTAAGCTAGTTTAATTGAACATTGAGTATCAAAAATTATACATTGGAATAAAAATATGGCGATTTTGGTAACCGGTGGCGCAGGGTATATTGGCTCACATACACTGGTTGAGCTGTTGAATGATGGCCAACAGGTGTTGGTGTTGGATAACTTGTGTAATGCTTCACCAGAATCGTTGCGCCGAGTGGCCAAAATCACCGGCAAGCAGCCGGAGTTCATTGAAGGCGATATTCGCGATGCGGCTTTGCTCGATATATTATTCAGCGAGCACAATATTGGTGCGGTAGTGCATTTCGCTGGTCTAAAAGCAGTCGGCGAGAGTGTGGCGCAGCCGCTGCGTTATTATGATAACAATGTAAACGGTACCTTAGTGCTAGTGAATGCCATGCAGAAAGCGGGAGTGTTTAAGCTGGTATTTAGCTCGTCAGCCACTGTGTATGGCGAGCCACAGCAGATGCCGATTACCGAAGATTTTGTCGTGGGTGGCACTACCAATCCGTATGGGACATCCAAGCTGATGGTAGAAAAAATACTGCAAGACGTAGCTCAGTCAGACGAACGCTGGTCGATAGCTTTATTGCGCTATTTTAATCCGGTGGGTGCCCATGAGTCGGGTTTGATGGGTGAAGATCCTAATGGTATCCCTAATAACTTATTGCCGTATATTTCTCAGGTAGCCGTGGGTCGGTTAAAAGCGTTGGCGGTGTTTGGTGACGATTACCCCACAATCGATGGTACCGGTATCCGCGATTACATTCATGTAGTTGACTTGGCTCTGGGCCACCTTAAAGCACTAACGCGTATTGCAGATTATACCGGTGTAAGCATCTATAACTTAGGCACTGGGCAGGGCTATTCGGTGTTGCAAATGGTTAATGCGTTTGAGCAAGCCTGTGGCCAACCGGTTGCGTTTAACATTGCACCTCGCCGCCTCGGCGATATTGCTGAATGCTGGGCAGATCCCGCTAAGGCATTAGCTGAGCTCGGTTGGCAAGCAGAACGCGACCTAGAGCAAATGATGGTGGACGCATGGCGCTGGCAATCTAAAAATCCTAGCGGATATGAGAAGTAAAGCGTCCAAGGTCTAAATATTTTTTTGCTACAGAATACATGTAATAACATGGGCGCTGAGCGATAACCTAATAAAATGCTTAATTTATAAGGTCTCACCCATAAGGTTTACTTAGTATTTCTTTCATTATCTGGGTGTTTCGTTACGAGAGATTTTTAGAGGTTTATATTAATGAATTTTAGGTTAGATATATTAAATGCATAAAATATTTCAAGGGCGGGGCCGTGGGGTGCTCGCCCTTTTTGTTATCTGGGCTTTATTTGGCCAGCATGTGTTTGTTCATCATTTGGGCGGGAGCGATTTAGATCTGCCATTTAATGCTATTACTTGGTTGTTTGTGGGATCAGTGTTTATTGCGGGGGCGATAGCATTAAAACCTGTGCGGGTAAGCAGTGAGCTAGGGCGATATTTTTTTTTAGCGGCGTTGGTATTGTGGTTGCCGTGGCTGTTTACATTGTTGGCAGATTTCAGCAGTAGCACCGTAAATTTGCAGGCCGTCTACTGGCAGGCGCTGCCACGTTTATTGGCACTAACGGCGGGCGTGTTGTTGTTTTGGATATTACAGCAGTGTCGTTTTAACGCCCAGCAACGGCATTTTTTGCTGTGTACCTTGCTTATGCTGGCTACCGTACAAATTAGCTTTGGGTTGGTGCAGTTTTTTTTTCTGCTTGCTGATAATTGGTTTTTGTTTAATACCAAGGTGCGCTTCCCCTACGGTATTTTTATGCAGCGTAACGTGATGTCGAGCTTTGTGGGCTCAGGTGTGTTGTTGGCGTTGTATTTATTGGTACGTCGCTCTAACGGCGAATGGCGCGGGCTTTGGTGGCTATGGTGCTCGACAGTGGCGGTTGCGGGATTAGTGCTAGTCGTCTTGCTGCAGAGTCGTGCCGGTTTATATAGCCTGTTGGTGGGGTTATGTTTGCTGCTGCCGGTGTGTTGGTTACGGTTAACCAGCCGTGTGCAACGCGGAGTATTAATCGCCTTGGTGGTATGCGGCACCGGTGCAGGATTAGCGCTATTACTGCATTTTGATATGCACCGCCGTGCCTTGGCGGTATATGGCGAGCTGGGTGTGCGCTACGAAATTTGGCAAACCACCTTGGGGTTGGTTGTGCAGCATATTTGGTTGGGCGTAGGCTATGGCAATTTTGAGTCTGCATATTATGCCGAAGCAGGGCGTTTGCTGGCGTTAAGTGGTGCAGTGCCTGCTATGCCGGGTGACTTACACCACCCGCATAATGAAGTGCTGATGTGGTGGGTAGAGGGCGGTGTCATTACTTTACTGGCTTGGGCGCTGCTGGCTTGGGGGATATTAGGAGTATGGTTGCGCTTAAGTGCCGGTGAGCGATTAGCCATGCTGGCTTTATGTTTGCCACTGTTTGCGCATTTAATGTCGGAATACCCTTTAGGGCATTCTAGTGTGCACTGGATTTGGCTGCTCTTGGTGCTGTGGTATTTCGACAGTCAAGTCGCGGCAAGTGAAGAATTAAACTGCGCAGGCGAAGAGTTAAGGGTAAAGAGTGACAGGAGAAGCGTTAAAGAAAAAACAACGAGTGCTGGTGGCCGCAGTTTAGTCGTCGTAAGAGTGGGGCTAGTGTTGGTTGGGGGCGTTATGGTGCTGTATATGGCGACTGGCCTGCAAACCGTTTATCAGTTAACAGAATATCAGCGTGGACACTTTTCTGAACCTGAGAGATTAACTCAAACATGGAACCCATGGTTTTGGGCTGACCGCCAAGCGCTATATCGGCATAGCCTAGCATTAGAAAAAGCCATTAAAGAACAAGATCAAGCCGCGATAGCCGAATACTTAGTCTGGTCTGAGCCTGTGATCACCCGCTTACCGCGTACTACTTTACTGCATAACCATATAGTGGCGTTATTGGCAGCAGGTCGAGATGCGCAGGTCGCAAGCTTTGTCCTTCGACTACAGCTGGAATACCCTCAGCAAAGCTTATTTAAAACGCAGGCTATAGAGAGTCTTAAATCACAGCTGGCTATAGATGAAAAAGTGCAGATATTTCACCACTTAGCTGACCCTGTAGGCTCGGCAATTGATTACTAATAGTTATTTTAGGGAGAAGTACTGAGTTGAAGCTTCCTGAGACTGGTACGCTGTTGGTTGTCCTCCCTTTGAACTCTTCACCGTCGGCTCATGGTTTACGCTTACAGCGTAATGAGAGAACAAGTGCTCGCCTACAAAACACCGCAGCAGTAGTCCAGCTATGTTTTGCATAATAAAGGAGCTATGGAGCAGGATGGTTTAGTTATTTAACTTACTGGTTTAAAGCTGAGTTTTAGATCTTACTAATGAAACATCTCGCTGCGAATACGCATTGGGGGACTTAAGCCAGTCCCTCTACTAGCTTGGCGAACCAATCGACTACTTCTCGCAGGATCGTGCCCAGGTTCTAACTATGAGCGATGCATCTTAGGCCTGCACATATCCTCGAATAATGCCTCAAAATGCCAGTCCACACACGACAATAACCTTCTCAATGCTTGGCGGTAGCTACCGTTGTGTTCGCTTACTGATTGGGACTCGTAGTTCACCTTTTTCGTAAAAACAAGCAATCTTAAACATTATATATAAGTTACAAAAATGTGATTTATATGTTGTATTGCTCTCCTGTAAAGCATGTTTTTTATGCTAGGCTACAAGAAATAATGACTAACTAAGAAATGTTGTAAGGCTGCTAGTTGATGAAAAAAATACTCGTGGTCACAATAAAACACTCATAATTTAATCGTGTTTATAGAAATTTATCAGCATCAAGGAGCTGCAACCTTGTGGCGGTAGCGTGTATTTAAGGTATCCTGATTACCCACAAAGCTCAGCCATGTTTCAGAGAACTAAGCACCAATTAATTCAATAGGTTACAGGGAGGTGCCGCCTCTTCGGTAAAGAATATGAGGCCCAGTTTGGTATTTTGACCTTGTAGGGGCCAATTTATTCGGCCCGGTTTGGTGTTTTGGTTTAAATCTAAACCTCAGTAACAGCCAGCAGAGCTGGCCTGCCGAAGTCCTCTTTATTAAAGAGACGGGGCAGCTACAAAGAACAAACCTAAACAGGGTGTATTATGGCTGAGGTTCATACGTAATCAGGTAAGGTATAAATAATTATTTTTAATAAGTTGGCGATAGTTTAAACCTAAACATCTTGCCGAGCTAAATATCAGCAACATATGTTTAGCTGACCACCATTCGTTAGGCTATCCCTTGCTGGGTATAATTTATTTAACATATATACTTTCTTATTTATTAAGGGATTCATTAATGAAACTTGCTTATTCAACCCCAGTGTTAGTCTTAATTGGTGTCTTGCTTAGTGGTTGTACTGTTATTCCAGGTGCTCATTTTTCTGACTCGTATGGAACTGTTGTGGGTAAGCATCCTGATCGGAATCTCGATTTAAGTAAGCTTATCAATATCTACCCTATCTCAGCGGCATCTCTACTGTCTCAGTCCGCACCCGCACCTGTGAAGGCGTCCACGGATCAGGCATTGCGAGAACAAATTGCTAACTACGACTATTTGGTGGGGCCTGGTGATATATTAAGCGTCACTGTATGGGACCACCCCGAACTTACTATGCCGGCTGGGCAATATCGTAGCTCACAAGAAGTCGGTAACTGGGTGCATACCGATGGCACTATGTTCTACCCATATATTGGCAATCTTCATGTGGCAGGCTTAAAAATTAGTGAGATTCGCGATCTAATCAGTCACCGGCTAGCGCGTTATGTAGAGAGCCCACAAGTAGACGTCACCATAGCGGCGTTTCGCTCTAAGTGGATATATGTGACCGGCGAGGTAAAAAATCCAGGCACGCTGTCGATTACTAATATTCCGCTAACTTTGGTGGATGCAGTGAGCCAAGTTGGTGGCTTGACCGAATTTGCCGATTGGCAAGCGGTAATACTAAATCGTGGCGAGCAAAGCCTTCGTTTCTCACTGCGCGATTTGTATAAAGAGGGGGATGTAAGCCAAAACATATTGTTGCAGCCTAATGATGTGATCAACATTAACCGCAACGACGACAGCAAAGTGTTTGTACTGGGTGAAGTGGGCAAGCAGCAAACACTGTCTATGGGCCGTAATGGTAAAACCTTGGCCGAAGCGCTGGCCGACGCCGAAGGCATGAGCCAGATAACGTCTGATGCAACGGGTGTGTTTGTGTTTAGGCGCGCCCCTCAAGAGAGCGGTCGTATTGCTGATGTATATCAGCTCAATGCCAAAAATGCCGCGGCCCTAGTGCTGGCCGACAGCTTTAAACTGCAAGAGCGCGATATCGTCTTTGTTACCGCAGCTCCCGTCTCCCGCTGGAACCGCGTAATAGACCAGTTACTACCTACCTTAGGTGGCGTATACACTAGCGCTAGCCTTGTTGAGTAACATAAGCGGAGTAACCGATGTTTAATAATATTCTGGTGGTGCGTGGGTAATCTTTGCCGCAGCCCCACTGCCGAATTTTTGCATCAACAAGCATTACCGCGCAAAACTGTACACACGGCCGGCCTGAGCGCCTTAGTAGATAATGACATGGATGCTACGGCCAGAAAAGTAGCCGAGCAATACCAGCTTATCTGTCCTTCTCATAGTGCTCGCCAGCTGACTGCTGCCTTGTGCCGCGAAGCAGATATTATTTTGGTAATGGAAATAGACATAAAGAAGGCATCAGCAGGTTAGCACCCGAAGTGCGGGGTAAAACCTTTTTGTTGGGTCAGTGGAGCAATAATCAGGAAGTTCCCGACCCTTATCAAAAAAGCCTAGGAACCTTTGAGCATGTTTATGGGTTGATAGCGCCCAATTGTGTGCTATGGGCCGACAGGCTAGATAAATAAGAGAGCACCCATGACACAGCAAACCATAATCAATAACATCCAACCTCAAGACAACGAAATAGACTTTGGTCGCTTGTTTAGTCTGCTATTGGACGGAAAATGGATAATAGTAGGCATTACCGCTCTTGCCATGGTGGTCGGCATTACCAATGCTATGCTGACCACCCCAGTATACAAGGCCAACGTCTTGTTACAGGTAGAAGAAAAATCCAGTGGCATGGCGGCACTCGGTGATATGAAGGATTTATTCTTGCAACAAAGTAACACCAGTGCCGAGATGGAAATTATCGGCTCGCGTATGGTACTAGGCGCGGCAGTGGAGGAGAGCAAGCGCGACATTATTGTAGCGCCGCTTTATTTCCCTTATATAGGTGAGTTTTTAGCTAATCGTTATCAAGGGGAGAAGCCTGCTGAAGTTGCTTTTTTCAATCGTTTCGCCTGGGGCGGAGAGAAAATAAATGTGAGTCAGTTGCTTGTACCATCGACTATTGAGGGGCAGCAATTAACACTGCGAGCTACCGAGCAAGGCTACGAGCTGTTTAATAGCGAGGGTACCAGACTGCTTACAGGAAAAGCCGGTGAACTTGTTGAGCAAAATGGTATTCATTTGTTGGTAACCGATTTGGTTGCTCGCTCGGGTACAGAATTTTTGTTGACTAAAGCCAGCCGGCTGAGTGCCATTTCTGCCCTGAGTGGCAGGCTGTCTGTTAGTGAAAAAGGCAGAGGAACAGGCATTTTGCAGCTTAGTCTAACTGGTACTGACCAGGCGGATATTACTGCAACGCTCAATGCAGTGGCACGCCAATATCTGTTGCAGAACATTCAGCGTATGTCTGCCGAGGCCGAAAAAAGTCTGTCTTTTTTAATCGAGCAGCAACCAGAACTAAAAGCCAAGTTGGATCAGGCTGAAGAAGGGTTGAATCAGTACCGTCAGCAGAATAAGTCGGTAGATTTGGGTATTGAAACCAAAGGCGTGCTCAGCCAATTAGTAAATTTAGAAAAACAGTTGAATGAACTGTCGTTTAATGAGTCGGAACTCAGTCGGCTTTATACTCGGGCTCATCCTAGCTACCAGGCTCTGCTGGAGAAAAAGCAGGCGCTTAACCAAGATAGAAAGCAGCTAGTCAGTCAGGTAGAAAATTTGCCAATTACCCAGCAAGAAATATTGCGTTTAACCCGCGACGTACAGGTAAGTCAGGAGATTTATATTCAGCTGCTAAACAAGGCACAAGAGCTGCAAATAGTAAAAGCAGGCACTGTGGGTAATGTGCGGATAATAGATGATGCTGTAGTTCAACCCAGAGCCGTTAAACCTGAAAAACCCATGATAATGGCAATGGCAACTGTGCTAGGCGGTATGCTCGGTGTTAGCCTTGTTCTGATTCGCGGTTTAATGAAACGGGGTATAGAAAACCCGGAAGACTTTGCACAGGTCGGCATGAACGTATATGCCACTGTTCCATTAAGTGAAATACAGCAAAGAACTACGGTTAAAAATAGACGTAAAGCTCTGCGCGAACAAAGTAAATTACTGACAATACTTAATCCCACAGATTTAGCGATAGAATCGTTACGTGCCCTGCGCACCAGTCTGCACTTTGCGATGGTGGAAGCCAGTAACAACATCATCGCCATTGGCGGCCCCAGCCCAGAAGTCGGTAAGTCGTTTATTAGCTCTAATCTGGCGGCTATTTGTGCCCAGACCGGGCAAAAAGTATTGTTAATCGATGGCGACCTACGCAAAGGCTATCTTCATCATTTTTTTAATAAAAAGGCCGAGCAGGGATTATCTGAGCTGTTAACCGGCCGTTTGGTATTATCGCAAGCAGTGCAGAGTACAGAAATTGAAAATCTGCACTTTATATCCCGTGGTCAAGTGCCACCTAACCCATCCGAACTTTTGATGCATGACAATTTTAACCAGCTGTTGGCAGAGGCAGGTAAGCAATACGACTTGGTTATTATCGACACCCCACCAATTCTTGCAGTAACGGATCCGGTTATCATCAGTGCTCAGACCGGCACCACGCTTATGGTCAGTCGCTACGCCAAAAATACGTTAAAAGAAGTAGAGGTTGCCATACGCCGTTATCAGCAAAACAATATCAATGTAAAAGGCATTGTATTCAACGCGGTAGAACGTAAATCATCAGGCTACGGCTACTACAACTATGAATACAATTCTTGATTTAAAGAGGAAAGGGGACAAGCAACGACTGTAGTAAAGAGTCGCTGTTATCGACCCGTCCTTTCGACCTTTAGTTTTATAGTTATCTCATCATACCGGGCTTGCCCCAGTCTCATCATTTACACTTTTACTTCTTGACGGTAAATATTATAAAGGCAACAAAATACGAGATGTTATTTTTCTCATTATACTTATGAGTATTAGGAACTAGCAGTGGTGTTTAAAAATAGTAAGCAAGATACTGAAATATTGATGATGATAATAAATCTAGTTCTGATATAGCACCTGAGAGACGGTCTAATGCAGTCGTAATGACGAAAGATAGGGCTCGAATTCTATATTGTCAAAACAATCAATGACCAATAAAGATATATAATTTTTCTACTGTGGACGCTTGTTGTAAGATAGAGATATGGACTCTTAGTGCACCTTCATCATAAAAATAATTAACCTGTTAAAATAAGAAATAAGTTAAAAAGTGTGATTTATATCATGCTGCTTACCTACCAAACATACATTTTATGCTACGCTAAAATAAAAGATTCAATCACAGCAAGAACTTTGTCTTGCAATCACTTTGTCTTAAAGGTTACTAGTTGATAAAAATGCCAAAGTTTTTAATGAATGTCTTAAAGTATATGGCATACATAAAAGTTAATCAGCATCAAGGGGCTGCAACCTTGTGGCGGTAGCGTGAGTTTAAAGATTTACATAACAATATCATTAGCGTAAAGGCTTGTTGTTCAATGATATATAGCGTAAGGCATGCTTCTTTGGTAATGGAAATTATGCCTACTATCACTGCGAGTGTAGGTCTTTAACCATTGAGGATTAGAGGGTAGGCTCATCGATAAAAATTCCTTTCTGAGATTTATTGCTAATGATGACCAAGAACTGAAGTATTCTCCTTGTTTTAATTATTAAATAAAAGGAAGAAGTATAATGCATAGTCTAGACACAATTAAGATTGCTATTATAGGTTTAGGCTACGTTGGTCTACCATTAGCCGTTGAGTTTGGTAAGAAGCGTTCAGTTGTTGGTTTTGATATTAGTAAGTCCCGCATAGATGCATTAAAGACAGGATATGATAGTACTCTTGAGGTCAGTGATACAGAACTCGCCCAAGCTGAGCTGCTTAGTTATACAGTTAACCCGAATGATTTAAAAGATTGTAATGTATTTATCGTTACAGTTCCTACTCCTATCAATGAGCATAAACAGCCTGATCTTACCCCGCTAATTAAAGCATCAGAAACAGTCGGTAGTATATTGAAAAAAAATGATATTGTTATTTATGAATCGACAGTTTACCCTGGTGCTACTGAAGATGATTGCGTACCTGTTTTAGAAAAAGTATCCGGCCTTATATTTAACCAAGATTTTTATGCTGGCTACAGTCCTGAGCGCATAAATCCAGGTGATAAAGAACATCGTATTACTAATATTAAAAAAGTAACTGCTGGCTCTACACCAGAAGTAGCGAATATTGTCGATGTACTTTATAACGAAATTATTACAGTCGGCACTCATAAAGCCAGTAGCATTAAGGTAGCCGAAGCCGCAAAAGTAATTGAAAATACTCAGCGTGACGTCAATATCGCTTTAGTTAATGAGCTGGCAATTATTTTTAACAAACTTGGTATTGATACTGAAGCCGTGTTGCAAGCCGCTGGTACCAAGTGGAATTTTTTACCATTTCGACCTGGTTTAGTGGGCGGTCATTGCATAGGTGTTGACCCTTACTACTTAACTCATAAAGCGCAAAGTATCGGCTATCAGCCAGAAATTATTCTTTCTGGCCGTCGTTTGAACGATGGAATGGGCGAGTACGTAGTTAATCAATTGGTTAAAGCCATGCTCAAGCGCCGCATTCATGTACAAGGCGCGCGTATTTTAATTATGGGCTTAGCCTTTAAAGAAAACTGCCCAGATTTACGCAATACCCGCGTTGTAGATATAGTAAAAGAGCTTGATGAATACGGCATTCAAGTCGATGTGTATGATCCTTGGGTTAACGTACAAGAAGCACAGCATGAGTACGATATTCTACCTGTAGTAAAGCCTGAGCGGGGGGCTTACGATGCTATAGTGTTAGCCGTTAGCCATAATGAATTTAAGGAAATGGGTGTCGATAAAATTCGTGAGTTGGGTAAAGAGAAGCATATTTTATATGACTTAAAATATCTACTCAGCGCCGCAGACTCAGATTTGCGCTTATAGGGTTAATTTATTAACTAATACTTAGCGACACCAGCTAATCATGAGGAGCATCATGAGTGCTTATCAAAAACTACTAGACCAGTTACAACAACAACCTAAAAAATGGTTGATCTCTGGAGTAGCTGGGTTTATCGGCTCTAATTTATTAGAAACATTACTTAAGTTAAACCAAAATGTAGTGGGTTTAGATAATTTTACTACCGGCCATCAGCACAATTTAGATGAAGTGCAAAGTTTGGTTAGCATCGAGCAATGGTCACGTTTTAACTTCATTCAAGGTGACATCCGAAGTCTAGAAGACTGCCAAGCCGCATGTCACAGTGTTGACTATGTGCTGCATCAAGCGGCTCTGGGTTCAGTCCCGCGCAGCATAGCCGACCCGATTACCACCAACGCCGCCAACATTACCGGATTTTTGAACATGCTGGTGGCCGCGCGTGATGCCGAGGTAGCAAGCTTTACCTACGCCGCCAGTAGTTCTACCTATGGAGATCATCCGTCGCTACCAAAAGTAGAAGAAAACATTGGTAAGCCGCTCTCCCCCTATGCAGTCACCAAATACGTGAACGAGCTGTATGCCGATGTATTCGCCAAAACCTATGACTTCAACACTATTGGTCTGCGTTATTTCAACGTCTTTGGCAAACGGCAAGATCCCAATGGTGCTTATGCAGCCGTTATCCCTAAGTGGACTGCAGCCATGATTAACGGTGAAGATCTTTTCATTAATGGCGATGGTGAAACCAGCCGCGACTTCTGTTTTATCGAGAACGTGGTGCAGATGAATATACTGGCAGCCACCGCAATTGATGAGGCTACAAATGAGGTTTATAACGTGGCGGTAGGCGACAGAACCACACTCAACACCCTATTCGATGCACTCAAAACCGCGCTAGTGGACAGTAGTGTGACTTATGGAAAAACGCCGATTTACCGCGATTTTCGTGCCGGAGACGTACGACATTCCCAGGCTGACATCAGCAAGGCGGCAAGCAAGCTGGGTTATGCGCCTGGCTACCGAATTTACGACGGCATTGGCAAGGCCATGCCCTGGTATGTGCAATCTTTGACTAGTCGGGAGCAGTAAACATGAAAATTCTGGTCACCGGTGCGGATCTACTGGCCGATGTTAGCGCCCATGCCTTGCGCACTGCATAACCCGGCACTTTCGGGGCTAAGTAATGCTGGGGAACTAACGTGGGTTATTTTGTTGCAGGCCCTAAAGATTCAAGACTCCTTCGGCACGTTTTTAGCGCTTGGTTTTGACCTTGTAGGTGCCCTTGTTTTCGGTAAAGAGTATTCAGCACGGTTTGGAATTTGGCTTTAGGTTTGGCTCTAAAACTCACCAGCTACGCTGGCCCAGCGAAGAGAGCTTCGCCGTAGTTTGGAGCTTGGCTATCCACAGTAGCTATGGCGGACTGCTTAAGTAATAGCTCATAACTCCTGTGGAACTTTCGGTTAGCCGATAGTTTTCCCTTTAGAAACTCAAGATTTTTTGCCACGGAATCCACACTTCTTTATTTATGAGAGGCACTGAAAAATAGTGATCAGATCTGAAAGTGAACTTTATGGTAAGAGCCAAACACAAGTAAGTAATCACAGGAGGGGTTCTCCTATCAAAGGTTTTTAGGCTCTTGTCGCACGTGAACTACGTCCGTGACTCTCGTAAACAAAGAGGGTGTTCTTCCGTGGCAAAGAAGATCTTTAATTTACAGTTTCGGTTCCACACCTATTATACCGTTCTCCTTATCATCTGGCTGCCGGCGGTGAAACCAGTTGGCACTAATACGCCACGCTGGTTATTGAGCAGGCAAGGGAGATGGGGCAACCGTTGGCAGTAACACTGTTCCTACCAGTGAATATTCCACTTCGGCCAAACGTCCGCACAACTCACGGCTGGATACTGACAAGTTCCGCAGTTGCTTCAATTTGGTACTGCCAAAATGGCAGCAGGGAATGACCAGAATGCTTCAAGAAACTATCAAAAGTTAAGGGAGTAACATGACGCAACGTAAAGGCATTATTCTCGCTGGGGGTTCTGGTACTCGTTTGCACCCCATAACCATGGGCGTATCCAAGCAGTTGTTGCCGGTTTACGACAAACCGATGATCTACTATCCACTATCTATTTTGATGTTGACGGGTATCCGTGAGGTTTTGATTATCTCCACCCCAGAGGATCTGCCCAATTTTAAAAAAATGCTCGGTGACGGCAGCCAATTTGGTATCTCGTTGCAATATGCCGAGCAGCCGAGCCCAGATGGCTTGGCGCAGGCTTTTATCATTGGCGAGGAGTTTATCGGCAACGATAACTGCTGCTTGATTCTGGGCGACAATATCTTCTACGGTCAGTATTTTTCCAACAAGCTCAAAGCCGCAGCCGAACAACAGCAGGGTGCCACCGTGTTTGGCTACCATGTAGCCGACCCGAGTCGTTTTGGCGTGGTGGACTTTGATGCCAGCGGCAAGGCCGTTAGCATTGAGGAAAAGCCAGCAAAGCCTAGGTCTAATTACGCGGTGACCGGCCTTTATTTCTATGACAATCGAGTAATAGAGATTGCCAAATCTCTTTCTCCTTCGTCCCGTGGTGAGCTGGAGATCACCGATATCAACCTGCGTTATCTGCAAGACAAACAGTTGCAGGTGGAAATACTGGGGCGGGGTTTTGCCTGGTTAGACAGCGGCACCCATGAATCCCTGCTGGAAGCCGGTCACTTCGTGCACACCATAGAGCAACGTCAGGGCCTGAAGGTGGCCTGCCTAGAAGAAATAGCATGGCATAACGGTTGGATCAACGGTGACCAGTTACAGGCACAGGCTGAAAAATTCAAAAAAACCGGTTACGGCCAGTACCTTATCAAGCTGTTACAAGAGAGGTAGGTATGAAGCTGACTCAAACCGCCGTCTCCGGTGTGGTACTGATAGAGCCAACGATATTTGAAGACGAGCGCGGCTAGTTTATGGAAAGCTTTAATGAGCGGCGTTTTCATGCAGAACTAAAAAATCTGGGATTGCCTATGCCTAGGTCCTTTGTACAAGACAATCATTCCTGCTCGCATAAAGGTGTGCTGCGTGGTTTGCATTATCAACTGGCCCCCATGCCCAAGGCAAGTTGGTAAGAGTAACTCAGGGATCGGCTTTCGATGTGGCTGTAGATATCCGCAAGAACTCACCTACTTTCGGGAAATGAGTGGGCGCAGAGCTCAATAGTTGTAACCAGCATATACTGTGGATACTGGAAGGTTTTGCCCATGGTTTTATAGCATTGGAAGATAACACCCACTTTCTGTACAAAACCATCGACTATTACGTCAAGGATTGTGAAAGGGCGATAAGGTGGGATGACAGAGACTTGGCGATCCAATGGCCAGAGTCAATTAGGTTTAATATCAGCGAAAAAGATAAAGAAGCGTTGCCGTTCCGTTCAACAGTCAAGGAGGATCTATGAATCGGATCAAGTATGTTGAATTTCCACCACTAGGCGATAATCGAGGCTCACTGGTCGCTTTAGAAGCGGAAAAAACTGTCCCGTTTGATATTAAGCGGGTGTATTACATTTTTGGTACTTTGCTTGGAGTGGCTCGGGGTTTTCATGCCCATAAAAATCTCAAGCAAGTTGCGGTGTGTGTTACCGGTAAATGTCGAATGGTTTTGGACAACGGTATCGAAAAAAAAGAAGTTTGGCTGGACTCCCCAACCCGAGGCTTGCTAATTGAAGGTCTGGTCTGGCATGAAATGCATGACTTCAGTGAAGACTGCGTATTATTGGTTCTGGCCAGTGAACATTATGATGAAGCAGACTATATTCGGGATTATCAAGAATTCTTAAAGGTGAACAAGTGATTGTAATAGCAGGTAAGAACGATATTGCTGTTCATGGATTGAAGCTAGCTTTAAAATATTTTAAGGAAAAAGATATCTCCGTCATTGTTAACAAAAATGATAGTGGGCATGATGAGTGGCAAAGGTCACTTTTGAAAGCAGCAAAAGAGAATAATGTTTCAGTTAGAACTCTTGAAGAAATTTATGATTCTAATATTGATATGTTTATTTCTCTAGAATTCGATCGAATAGTAGATTCTGCTCGGATTAGTACGACTAGAATATATAATATTCACTTCTCGATCCTCCCTAAGTACAAAGGAATGTTCACTTCTGTTTGGCCTATTTTGTTCGGTGATCGTAAGTCAGGTGTAACACTTCATAAGATAGATAGAGGAATCGATACAGGTGATATTGTTGCACAACAGACATTTTTGATAAACGATAATGATAGAAGCCAAGATTGTTATAGAAAATACATTGACACCTCTAAAAAGTTACTAACTGATTACTTTTCGAGACTGATTGATAATGTTGATATTGTATTTATTCCTCAATCAGCAGAGTTTTCAACATATTTTTCAAATAAAGCAATAGATTTTTCTGATATTGAAATTGATTTAAATCAGACAGCTTGGAATATAAAGAGGCAAGTTTACGCCTTCAGTTTTAGACCTTATCAATTAGTTTATTTTCAAGATAAAGCAATTTCTGATGTGGTTATAACTAATGTTAAGTCAAGTGTTAAACCTGGAGAGGTAGTTGGAGTTTTTCAAGATTATTTTTTAATTTCAACTATAGATTTAAATGTTAAATTGTTTTTTGATAATTTTAATAATGAATTAGATTTAATGCCGACTATTAGTGTAAAAGACTTTAGAGAAAGTGTTCATCGTTTTCTAGGGATTAATGATAAGAATGAAAAAGGCTGGTCTCCAATAATCGTTGCTGCATACCATGGCAGAAAAGATATAATAGAATTTTTGCTGGAACGTGGAGCTAATATTAATGATAGAAACTATCGAGGAACCACCGTTCTGATGTACGCAAAAGATTATGCTTTAAGAAGTAAGGATTATAACATTATTTCATTTCTGCTTGATAAGGGAGCTGATTCGCGACTGCGGGATTGGTCAGGTAAAACAGTATATGATTATATATCAACAGAAGAAACTTATTATCTGGGGTTATAATGTCAACTATTAATTTTTTAGATCTGAAGACGATTAATCAGCAATACAGAACAGAGCTTATCAATGCAGCTACTCGAGTGATTGATTCGGGTTGGTACATACAAGGCTCGGAAGTAAGCGCCTTTGAGCAAGAATTTTACGATTACTGTGGTACTAATCACGCTATTGGTGTTGCAAATGGGTTAGATGCACTTACTCTTACTCTACGAGCATGGAAAGAGCTGGGCAAGTTGAAAGAAGGTGACGAGGTTATTGTGCCGGCCAACACCTATATCGCCAGTATTCTTGCTATTACCGAAAACCGTTTAGTACCAGTACTAGTCGAGCCCGATCTAGCCACGTACAATCTATGCCCTAAAAATACCGAAGCGGCAGTCACTCCCAAAACTCGAGCTATTTTACCTGTGCATTTATACGGTCAATTAGCCGACATGCCTGCCATTATGGATATCGCTGAACGGCATAATCTATTAGTACTCGAAGACTCTGCACAAGCACACGGTGCCAATATCAATGGTATAAAGGCGGGTAACTGGGGCCATGCTAGCGGCTTTAGTTTTTACCCAGGCAAAAACCTCGGTGCGTTGGGCGATGCCGGTGCAGTAACGACCAATGATGACGAATTAGCAAAAACGATTCGCGCGCTTGGCAACTATGGTAGCCACAAAAAGTATGAAAACCTGTATCAAGGTGTAAATAGCCGACTGGATGAAATTCAGGCCGCTATGCTCAGAGTGAAGCTGCGACATTTGGATACAGAAATCGCCCATCGACGAGCGGTAGCTAAAGCGTACCTTGACGGTATTACACACTCGGATATTGTCTTGCCAAGCTGGGAGAACGAAGAATCACACGTATTCCATCTGTTTGTCATTCGTACCTCATTGAGAGGGTTGCTGCAACAGCACCTGATGGAGCAGGGTGTTCAATCTCTGATCCACTACCCGCTGCCGCCTCATCATCAGCAGGCCTATAGAGATTGGAACAAGAAAAACTATCCCATTACCGAAGCTATTCATGCCCAGGTGCTAAGCCTGCCTATGGGGCCGACAATAACTGAAGAGCAAGTAATTAGAATCGTGGATTTAATCAATAAATTTTAAGTTTATGGTATGAAAAATTACGGCTAATGAACGGCGTGGAATAATACCAATGAAATTATGATTAATATACATTGCCTTTCATTTAGTCATGAAGGTTTCATTGAAGATGCGCTTTATAGATTTCAGATACAAGAAACAAGTTTTCCATTTGAGGTATTGATTATGATGATGCATCGGCCAGTGTTACTGCGGTGAACATCATGGTCGGCGTGGTCGTAGCTTTTAATACAGCGATAGCGCTATGAAACGGCGTTAATGCTCAAAGTCTTCCATTACCTCTACATCAACAGCAGGTTTATGGTGATTGGAATAATCAGAATTGCCCGATCACTGAGGCTATTCATGATCAAGTATTAAGTCTACCTATGGGGCCAAGGTTAGTGTTGGATGACGTTTATGAAGTTATATCAAAATGTAATAAATAAATATATATTGTGATTAACGTAAATTTAATCTTCTTAACGAACTTAATAAGTTAAGTAAGTTTTAAATTTTTCTGCTGAAATATATTTTAGTGACAAATAGAAAACTTATTAAAGGATTTTTCAATGAATTCGATGCTCAAAAGGATTTGGTCTATATTAGATGGGCAGCATAGAAAAAACGTTATAAAGCTTCAGTTACTTATGATATTTGGAGCGTTTATTGAACTTGCTAGTATAGCATCGGTAGGCGCATTGATGTCACTGGTTGGGAATGTAAACTCAATCTACCAGAATAGTTTTTTGAATGGTATTTATACGTCATTAGGCTTTGAGGATAAATATAGTTTTCTTTTCTTCTCTGGAACTATTGTTCTAATAATATTAATTTTGTCTTCGTTTTTTTCTATCTTTGTAGCCAGAAGGATATATTCATTATCTGCTAGTGTTGGAATTTCTTTATCTGAAAAATTGTACCGATACTATATGAGTGGGACATGGTTGTTTCATAGCAATAGGAATAGTTCTGACTATATAAAAAATATTTCCACGGAAGCCTTAAGAGTTAATAATGGGATTATTCAGCCTCTCTTAGAGATTAATTCTAAATTTATTCTTATTTTTATTTTTAGTTTGTCATTTTTTATGTACAAGCCAATTGTTTCCTTATCATTTTTACTGCTTTTTTTTATTGTGTATGTTGTTATTTTTAGATTTGCAAAAGATAAGTTAAAGGATAACAGTGTTAGTCTTTCCCAAGCTTATTCAAAGATGTTTAGATTAATGAATGAGGGCTTTGGAGGGATAAAAGATGTGATTATATCAGGGTTAAATAAAAAATACTCCGATGATTTCTCTAGATGTTCTGATGAGCTATCTAAAGCCGTTAGTGATAATAATTTTATGGCTAACTTTCCGCGATATTTAGTTGAGTTGATTGCGTTTGGGTCTGTTATAGTTGCCCTTTTAATTATGATAAAAACGTCTGATGGTAATTTAGAGGAGGTTCTTCCTGTAATATCTGTTCTGGCATTTGGGGGGTTGAAGTTACTTCCTGCCTTTCAAGGGGTTTATACAGGATTATCCCATATTAAAGGACATTCATCTTCATTTTTATCAATAGAAAATGATTTAAAAAATGCAGCGGTTAGCAACTCGGTTGATGATTTTTTTATTGTTAAAAAAGAAAAAATTATTGCACATGAAAAAATTAGTTTGAAAGATATTTTCTTTTCTTATAGTGACGATAAAGACTTTGCACTTTGTGGAGTGTCAATGGACATTGCTGTTAATAGTGCTATTGGTATTGTTGGTGCATCAGGTTCAGGGAAGTCTACTCTTGTAGATTGTATTCTAAAGTTAATCGATCCTCAGAAAGGGCACCTAACTGTGGATGGCGTTAAAATTGATGACAATAATAAAAGTGCATGGATGGCAAGTATTGGTTACGTTCCTCAATCAATTTATCTTTCAGATAGTTCTATAGCACAAAATATTGCATTCGGATGTCAGCCTGATGAAATAGATAAAGATAAGTTAAATAATGTGATTTTATTGGCTCATGCCGATGAGTTTATAAATAATTTGCCAGATGGTTTAAATACTAGAGTTGGCGAAAGAGGAGTCCAACTTTCCGGTGGTCAGCGACAAAGAATTGGGATAGCGAGAGCATTATATCATGATCCTAGTATATTAATATTCGATGAAGCTACAAGCGCGCTAGATTCAATAAGTGAAAGAGCTGTGATGGACGCAATTAATGATTTAAGTGGTAGTAAAACAATTATAATGATAGCTCATAGAATAAAAACAGTAGAAAAGTGTGACCTTATATACATGATGGAAAAAGGCCAAGTGACAGATAAAGGTCGTTTCGATGAACTCTATTCCAGAAGTGATTTTTTTAAGGCCGGGCTTGAACTCGATAGTAAAAGTATAATGGAGAATTAAATGTCCAAAGCAATACTTACATTTATTATACCTTGTTTTAACTCTGGTGGTTTGATGTCGCGATGTTTCGATTCACTCAAAAATCAAACGTTAAAAAATATAGAAATTATTTTCGTTGATGATGGATCTGAAGACAATACCAAGGAAATAATTAAGAAGTTTGTCGATATTGAACCAAGGGCCAAATTAATAAGTCAAGAAAATAAAGGGATTACAGCGGCAAGGTTATTAGGCCTAAAAAATTCGAACTCTAAATTTGTAACATTCTTAGATGCAGATGACTATGTCGATGCCAATGTTGCAGAAGAAGCATATATAAAATTTATGTCTGATAATAACATTGATGCTCTTTTGTATAACTTCGTTTATCTGGATGGGGAGGAGAGTAAAACATTTGAAGTGAAATTTAATTTTCCATTGAAGGGCGAAGATGTCATATCAAAAACTATACCATCTTGGGAAATATATACTAATGGAATTTATAAAACAGAATGCGCGCTAGAGGCTTATAGAAAAATAAACTTTAATTCAACCAATTCTGACGAAGTAGCGAATAGACTTATTTTTGAAAATTGTAAAAAAGTAGGAAAACTTGATTCAAGTTATTACTATGTTCATTATCCATCTTCAGCATCTAAATTTCCTTCTAAAAATTATGTCACAAGACTTGAAAGTGCTTACTGGTTGCGTAATTATACGATAAAGACTTGGGCTAAAAAAGTATCTATTGATAGAGCAGATATTCACTTTATTAATGAATTATGCTCGTTGTCATTGAAGTTTCGCAAGTTTGAATGTTCCATGCCTAATGATGTTAGGATGAAGTGGCGTGAAGAGCTTTTTAGGTATAGGGGATATGCATTATCAATTTTATCATCTGCTGTATTTAAATATCCAAGTAAGTTTTTTAATGATTATAAGTTTCTAAAAAAAATAGTTTATATTTTAGCAATGCCTTTAATTATTAAGTAATACTGCATAACCTAACTGGATCTGTACGGTCATCATAGATGCCATTTTGTGTGGCCCTTTATGAATCGAACCCTATTAGGACAACCGCTGACAGCCGAATAAGTCATCACTCAAGAGGAGGTGTCAAAACATTATCTTTTCTTTGATTTAAGGCGAAGAGAACTGGTGCTGCTCGCACTAAATGATATCGTTAGCGTTGTGTAAATTACCCAGATGTTTCTAATGAGCGATCAGCTGATTTACAACTCTATAGGCACTAGTGAACCAAGGGATTTATGGGGCAGTTTGATTGGCCATAAAGGTGGCCGGCTTGCTAAGCTAACTGCTGATACTAATCTAAGTAAGAAAGTGATCTAAATATAAAACTGTATCGTAACTATTCAGCTTCCGACTTGGCGTAAAAAATGCTTGGCAGCTGATCGTTAAATAATAACTCCAAGGCTGAGCTCGCTGACACGGACTGTTTTCGACACGTCGAGAGATAGCTCCTGATTAAACAGAACATCTCAGCGCCTTGCATACTTCTAAAACAGCCTGATATTTTTTGCTGTACTTTGGTCATCCGGATGTCATTCTCACCCTGATTATTGGTAAACGGCACCGTTACCTCAGACACCATAAAGCGCAAGACATCATCTTGATAGTCCCGTAATCGCTCTAATAACGCCCGTGATTTGGTGCGTTTTAGCCGCCCTCGTTGGCCCTTTTTTCGAGTGCTTTCATCCGGTGGCGGACAATGGATATCGCCCCTCGCTAAGATGCCTTGGTACGCCTTTATATACTGCTGCTGACTGAGCTCATCTAACGCGCCCTCATCGATTTGCCGTTTATTTATCATTTTTAATAAGGTTTGCAGCGCCTTGGCCCATTCCATGCCATCTTGCTCCCAAGCACGCTCAAGCTCGCGCAGATGATGCGCATTGCACAAGGCATGGTCGCATTGCGTGTATTGGTAATACGGTTTCCAATGGTCATGGCACAACACACCGGTAAAATAAGGTAAAACACCCGCCTCATCCATGGCGATTTTTCCTCTATTTTTATGCGGGTAAAAATACGTCCATTGTGTTGTTGATGCACCATGCAGCCAATGGCGTACGCCATCTACATTAATGCCCGTTTCATCGACATGCAGTAACGGCGACTGTGCTAAGGCGTGCTGGATGGCATCTTGCGCACCTGATGAACGCACTAATGTTGCGGCTTGCTCATTGAAGTTAAACAAGCTGCCCGCACTGAGGGGGATACCGAGTTGATCGTTAAAGTACTCTTCGATGCGGTTGTAAGGGAGTAGCTGATATTGAGATAAGTACACCGCATGGGCTTTCAGACCGGCACCATATTGCACAGGGCGAGTCACGCCGTGAGGAAACTGCCCCATGAAACGGGTGCCGTGCTCGTCTTCAAGGATCTGCGCTTGATACTCGATGACGACTTTACTGATATCGATATCAACCACTTGGCGCTTTTGGAACCCGACTTCGTGGTACCGGCCTTTCGGTAAGGAATCACGCTCCACGTATATGATGTTGATTTCATCAGGGGAGTCGGTTTGTAACAGGGTTTTTCCGATGCGGCCAGGCTGACCACCGGGCTTCAATTCAGAGCCGGTAGTGGGGGATTTCTTGCGATTCGTGTCTTGAGAAGGAGGAATGCTGCTGTTTTTACTATTAAGGCCAAATTTTTGAGCCAACAACGTGACGATCATCAAAATGAGCTCAATCGACATTTTGAGAGAAGGCGTAATCGTTTTGTCTGCAATCAGTTGCTTTCGTGTTTGCTCAACAACGTCTTGGATATTGATGTCTTTTAAGTTCATTATGCACGGAGTTAACTGGCTTAGGACTAGCATGACAGACTGACAGGATCGGTCAAATGATCCTGAAAAATAGTTGAGAAGCGGGATGATCTTCTCAACGTCGATTCTTAAGCTGAATAGTTACACTGTATCTAAGTATTCTCTCTTTTAGCTGCCAACTTTATCGGCAATCCTGCGGATCAGCATAATATGATTAGTTATTTTTACACAATGGTATGACATGTTGGCTACAGCTACAAAAATCAGCTCGTGCTGAGCCACGGATGCGAGCCAAAATTGTAGCTCGTGTCAGCGACTTTATCCTGATGCTCTTTCATTCAGTTTGGACCGCCTTTCTGCTGGACTGAAAGCCAGAAAGCTTTCTTTCAAACGGACTCGGCTCAGTCTTGAAAAAGAGACGAAGTAGCCTTGCGATAAGCAAAAAGCCGCTTGGCGGGAAATCATGAGGTGGCTAAGGCAGGAAAAATAGAACTTCTCTACTGCGATGAGAATGGTTTTTCCTGTCTACGGAATGTATAGCGAGTCTTGTCACCGATATATGTGATACATAACGCTGATGCCAGTATCGGACGCAAACGAGAGAATGTGATTGGCGCGCTGGATTATGCCATAGGGGGTCACAGGTTGAGCTTGTTAAGCTCTTGCTAAATAGTCGGCATGTTGTTCCATTTTCGGATAAATTGGCATAATCATCCAGCCAGAATGAAGTCACTATCTTGGTGATTGATAATTCATTTATTTATTTATTACTTTATTGACCCAGAGATGCGCAATAAGTGGCTGTACGAACAACAGTATACTGCTTTATCTACCGCTCAGAGCCCAGAGTTGAACCTATTAGAAATTTGGTGCAAACATGCTAAATATCACTGTGCCGTTTTACTTCCTTGTAAAATATAAGTTATTGAATGAAGTCATAAAATAATTCAAGGTAGTCAGTCGAAAGTTCATATAAGTTATGCATGATTAATTAATAGTTTAAAGGTGGATCGCGATGAGTTTTTTTGCTGTGCGAGATGATGATACTAGCTATCATACAACAATAGATGATCTTGAATTAGCTTATTCTAGATGGTGGGGTGAAGTTCCTATATCTTTGGCGGTTGTACCGTTTTCAGTAAGTAGTCATGGTAATGATAGGGCGTATACAAATTCAACACGTCAAGATAAATATTCTGCAATTTCTGAAAACCAGGATTTAGTTAGATATTTAAAGGAAAAAGTAAAAAAAGGTCATGTTGAGATAATGCTTCATGGATATACTCATGAATATAAAAATGTAGAGGGGAGTAGTATTTCTGAGTGTATTTGGAAAAGTTTTGAACAACTTAGTAAAGAAGTAGCTCATGGAAAAATATACTTGGAGTCACTGTTTGATACTAAGGTAAAAGTCTTTGTTCCACCTTCAAATCATATAGATAAAGATGGTATTCGTATAATTAAAAATGAATCTTTATGTTTGTCCGGTATGATGGGTGTGTGGGGAGATAGACCTATATCTTTAGATTACTTTTATGCGTGGTTGAAAAGATGGAGTTGGCGATTTTTTAAAGGCTACCCTTATCCCTTTTCTTTAAATTACGACGGTCATTCAGAGTTATATGCTCATGCATTGAATCCTTACGTATCTAAAGACGTTTTTTTATCTGATCTTCGCCGTGCTTCAAAACTTAATGCATCATTTGTTGCTGCCACTCACTATTGGGCTTTTCATGATTCCCATTTAACTGGGGAGTTATTAGAGTCTGCCATAGAGGAAGTAAAAAGGCTTGGGATGAAATTTTCTACAGTATCTAAATGTATGCGAGGCTAAATTAATGAGTGTTGTTGAACCGTGTAATAATCCATTGGTGACTTTAGCTGTAGTTACTTACAATCAGGTTGATTATATCAAAGAAGCATTTGAGGGCGCTATATCACAAAATTACCCGAATCTAGAAGTTATTATTTCTGATGATTATTCAACTGATGGTACTTTTGAGGTGATAAAAGAATTAGTGGCTGAATATGAGGGCCCACATAGCATTGTTATAAATCAAAACCCTGAAAACAAGTGCACGCTAGCGCATTTTTTTAAGGTTGTGGATCTAGCTAAAGGTGAGTTGTTATTAATCGCTGCTGGAGATGATGTGTCAAAGCCAGAACGAGTAACTGAAACGGTAACAGTATGGAAGGAAGACTCATCGGCAGGTATTTTTTCAAATTATGAACTTATAAATGAGAAAGGAATTGTTCTGGATGATGATTACTGTCCCAATTCAAGAAGTGAAATAGCAGAAGATGTATTTTTAAAGGAAGGTGGTCTTGATATACATGGCGCTTCATCAGCTTATGATATGGCCTTTGTTAAATCACTACCAAGACCTGAAGGTAGGTTCTTTTTTGAAGATGCTTACATGAGCTTTTTTATATATTTTTTTGGAAGGGAAATATCTAAGATTGATAGTACTCTTGTTCGCTACAGGGCTCACTCAAATTCCATTAGTAATAATAGTGTGGCATCGTTAACATCAAATAAAATAAAAGAAAAACAAATCAAGGCTAGCGGGTATGATGAAAACAAATGGAAGCTATACATGTCAATAAAGAGTTTTTCTGTTATATCTGATAGAGGTGGTAGTGTAATGGATATTGATGCTTTTGAAAGATATCTATTTAGGCTTCAGGTTAAGTCGTCTTGGATTACGATGCCATTTAAAAAGAAGCTTGATATGTTGTTACGTTCTTATAAAGATGACAGGCCGTTATTTTATTGGTTTCTTCCTAGGGTGTTTGGCCTTGATGTTTTCTCATTTCTTAGGCGGTTTGGGTGAACTCTATAAAAGTAATTAATATATTCACATCGTTGGATTTTGGTGGCGTTGAAAGTCACGCTTGCATAATTAATAGATCTGAAAAATATTCATGTGAGTATACTTTTGTTGCTATTTCTCATGGTGGTAAAGCGGGTGATGAAATTCGCTCTCATGATGGTGAGGTCATCATTCTAAACAAGAACACACATATTCCATCGTTTACAACGATTTACACACTATACGGTCTTTTAAAAAAGCTAAATCCCGATGTCGTGCATACCAGAGGGGCTGAAGCTAATTTTCATGGGCTGATAGCTGCTTGGCTAGCGCGGGTGCCAGTCCGGATAGGTGAAGAGATTGGCATTCCTTCTCATGGTTTTAAGGCAAAGCTGTTTTTTAAATTTGCTTATCTTTTTGCTATCAAGGTGATTGGTATCTCCAAGGCGGTTACCAAATGGCTCATTGAAAGCGGTGAGGTGCCAGCCCATAAAGCAGTAAAAATTTATAATCCTGTTTTGATTCCCAAGCCACGTTGTGAAGAGGATATACCTAAAAGCAGGTTAAGAATTGGTTTTGTAGGACGACTGGAGCCAGTAAAAAACCCGTTAGCATTGGTGGAGGCATTAGCTATTGTTGTACGCAAAGGGATTGATGCCGAGTTGTGGTTTGTAGGTGATGGTAGCCAGAAACAGGCGTTGTTAGATCTGGCATCAACACATGGGATTAGCGAAAGGGTAATATTACATGGTTTTCAGGGTAAGCCTGATGACTTTGTGCGACAGTGTCACTTGTATGTACAGCCCTCTATTTCGGAAGGATTTGGCTTGGCTTTGGTCGAGGCCATGGGGTGTGCCGTGCCCGTAATTGCGACTGCAGTAGGTGGTGCACCCGAAATTATCAATAACGGCAAAACGGGATGGCTTATTGAGCGGACAGATCCTGAAACGTTGGCGTATAAAATAGTTGAGGTGGTGGCACTACCAGCACAGGAACTGATTGACATTGGCAAACGTGGCCGTGAATCAGTTAAAACCCGATTCGAACCAAGTTCATACATGTCTGAGCTCGAAAATTTATATATGAATGAACTAGAAAGGGCTAATAATTGAATATTTTATTTGTCACTTGGGATGGACCACAGTCATCTTATCTTGAAGGGCTTTTTTTACCCATTTTTAAGCAGTTGAAAGAAGCCGGAATTCAGTTTCATATCCTGCAATTCACCTGGGCAGATAAAGAACGTGTAGTAAAAAGTGAAACAGCCAGTCTTGAGGCCGGTTGTAGTTATGAAGCCGTGTCGGTTCTTCGCAAGCCCGTAGCATTGGGTAGCTTATTTACTGCTGTAGCAGGCTACCGTCATATTCGCCGAATTATGGCTAAACATAACATAGACGTGGTATTACCCCGTAGTACCTTGCCGGTATTGAGTACCTTGCTGGCACTACGTGGCCGAAAAACCCGTTTTGTATTTGATGCCGATGGTCTGCCACTGGATGAACGGGTGGATTTTGCTGGGCAGTCACCCTCTGGGCTTGTTTACCGTTTATTGCGTGATATTGAGGCGCAGGCCGTGCGACGCGCAGATTCGGTGCTTACCCGCTCCGTGAAAGCAGTAGATATTTTGCTATCACGTGCGGGCGCAGGTACCAGAGAAGACAAGTTTCATGTTGTGACTAACGGTCGCGATACAGGGCTATTTACTCCTGGCAGTCACGATTCTCGTTCCGCTATGCGTGCTACCTTGGGGGTTGCGCGAGATACTCCTTTGTTGGTATATGCCGGCTCAATAGGGCCGCAGTATTGCGCGGCGGAAATGGTTCGCTTATTTGAACTGGTACAAGAACAACGTTCTGATGCGCAGTTACTGGTACTTACCGGCTCGCCAGATGTTATGCATAAGGTAATGCAAGCCAAACCGGATCTGGCCGCGCATGTAATTATAAAGCGCGTTGCTGCCAACGAGGTACCTGCTTACCTTGCCTGCGCAGATCTTGGTATAGCCCTTAGAAAAACAAGCTTTTCCATGCAGGGAGTGGCCCCTATCAAGTTGGGAGAGTACCTCCTTTGTGGCTTGCCAGTGGTGGCTACCAAAGGCATTGGAGATACCTACGCTATTGATAGCAAAGCGGGTCTTTTGATTGAAAACATGGATGAAGCAGAGCTAAAAACAGTAGCTGACTGGTTTATCGGTAAAGTGCTGTCAACACGTGAGAGTTTGCGAGAGCATTGCCGTCAGGTGGGTATCGCAGATTTTTCTCTGGAAGCCTGTGCAGCCAGTTATCAGCGAGCACTGGCAACAGTAATGCAGGATTGACATGACAAAACGTATTCTGGCATTAACCAAATACCCACGTCTGGGCGCCAGCTCTCGCTTGCGTACCCTGCAGTATCTGCCATTACTTGAGCAGCAGGATTTTGAGTTCGATGTGCAAAGTCTGTTCGACGAAGCCTATCTTAAAAATCTTTACGGCAAAGGTCATCGTTCACGGCTGGCCGTTATGGGTTGTTATTTTAAACGACTCTTCAGGTTATTTTCGGTGTGGCGATACGATCTGATTTGGATTGAATATGAACTCTTTCCCTATCTCCCTGCGTTTGCCGAACGTTTATTGGCTTTCACTGGCAAGCGCTATGTAGTGGATTATGACGATGCTATTTTCCATAACTATGATCTTTCTGGTAACTCGCTGCTCCGCAAGTTGTTGGGTAACAAGATTGATGTAGTTATGGAAAAGGCCAGTTGCGTGATTGCGGGTAATGCCTATCTTGCTGCGCGCGCCGAAGCGGCTGGCGCAACATGCATTGAATGGGTGCCCACGGTTGTTGACCCGACGCGTTATGCTCCACATTCAAAAGCAACAAGTCGCCCATTGGTGATTGGCTGGATAGGCTCTCCCTCAACTCAAAAGTATGTGGTGGGGATAAAAGAAGCGCTGCGGGCTGCCTGTGAACGTCACCATGCCAAGTTGTTGCTGGTTGGCGCAACGCCGAATATTACTACTGAGCTGCCCGATATAGATGTAGAGGTTGTTCCCTGGAGCGAAGAGCATGAAGCTGGACTAATTGAAGGCATGGATGTGGGCATCATGCCGCTACCAGATGGGCCTTGGGAAAAAGGCAAGTGTGGTTACAAGCTTATCCAGTATATGGCTTGCGCCGTGCCCGTGGTTGCGAGCTCGGTGGGGGTCAATGTGGATATTATTCGAGGCAACCAGTGCGGGTACCTGGCGGATCATTCCGAACAGTGGGTAGCCTCGCTGGATGCATTATTGTCTTCCCTTGAACAGCGCAATGCACTAGGCAGTGCCGGAAGAAAGGCCGTAGAAGAAACGTACTCCCTCCAGGTACAGGCGCCTATTTTAGCCCGTATATTCAATTCAATAACCAAGAGTGAAATGACCTGACCTATGTGTGGCTTGAACGGTTTTTTTAATGCTCAGACTGATGAGTCTGCGCACACGGCAATAGTCAGGATGAACTCAGCTATTCGCCATCGTGGCCCGGATGCCGGTGATGTGTGGTTGGATGAGGATGCAGGTTTGGTCTTGGGCCATCGGCGCCTCGCCATTCAGGACTTGTCACTGGCAGGGGCTCAGCCCATGCACTCGGTCTGTGGTCGTTATGTGTTGGTGTTTAATGGCGAAATCTATAACCACCTAACATTGCGTGAGCGATTAACAAAGGAAGGTAAAGCATCAATCTGGCGCGGCCATTCGGATACGGAAACCTTGCTGGCCTGTTTTGTGGCCTGGGGAATAGAGTCTACCTTGCAGGCAGCAGTGGGGATGTTTGCTATCGCCCTGTGGGATCGGCAGCTGAGAGTGTTGTCGCTAGCACGAGACCGTATGGGTGAAAAGCCGCTGTATTGGGGATGGCAAGGCCAAAGCCTGTATTTTGGCTCCGAGCTGAAGGGGCTGAAGGCGCATCCTGCTTTTAATGCTGAAGTAAATCGAGATGCGATCACTCTGTTGCTGCGCCATAATTGCATTCCGGCTCCCTATAGTATTTATCAGGGTATTGAAAAGCTGCGCCCTGGGCACTGGCTGCAGTTGCCGCTAGCCGAAGCTCACAAGGCGAGGGCGGCAAGACCACAAGCCTACTGGCGCTTTAATGACGTGGTTGAAGCTGGGCAGGCTAATCTCTTTGAAGGTAGCGCCGATGAAGCCGTAGACGCTCTAGAATCTGCCCTCATGAGCAGTATTGGCGAGCAGATGCTGTCTGATGTACCCCTGGGGGCTTTTCTCAGTGGTGGCATAGACAGCAGTACAGTAGTGGCGCTGATGCAGGCGCAAAGTACACGCCCGATTAAAACCTTCACCATCGGCTTTGATGATGCTGGTTATAATGAAGCCAGCCATGCCAAGGCGGTAGCAAAGCATTTGGGTACCGAGCATACCGAGCTGTATGTGCGCCCGGAAGATGCCCAAGCAGTGATCCCTAATCTGCCTTCTTTGTATTGCGAGCCCTTTTCAGACAGTTCACAAATTCCCACCTATCTGGTCAGCCAGCTGGCTCGTCAGCATGTCACCGTGGCGCTGAGCGGTGATGGTGGCGACGAGCTATTTGGCGGCTATAATCGCTACCTCATGGCTCAGCAAGTATGGAGCAAGAGCCGTAAGCTGCCCAAGCCGATGCGCCAACTGGCTGCCGCTGGCCTCACGGCTTTGGCCCCAAAAAACTGGGATGCTGTTTTTAATACTCTGAGCCCTATCCTTCCCGAAAAATTGCGTTTACGTACCCCAGGAGACAAGGCACACAAACTGGCCGGAGTACTGAATATTGCCAGCGAACAGGCTTTTTATCATCGATTAACCAGTCATTGGCAACACCCTGGCGAGATTGTAATTGGTGCTCAAGAGCCAAAAACCTTGATTACCGATCCGAGCTGCTGGCCAAAAACGGATAGTTTTGAGCACGCCATGATGGCTATGGACGCCCAGACTTATATGGCCGACGACATATTGGTGAAGGTAGACCGAGCCGCCATGGCCAATAGCCTGGAAACTCGGGTGCCAATATTGGATCACCGTATCGCCGAGTTGGCCTGGCGCATGCCGCTGTATTACAAAATACGTAATGGCGAAGGAAAATGGCTGCTTAAACAGGTGCTGTTTCGCCATGTTCCCCGTAAGCTGATTGAACGGCCCAAGATGGGGTTTGGTATTCCTTTACACGACTGGCTGCGTGGCCCGCTTCGCGACTGGGCCGAGGCATTGTTGGATGAGCGCCTCTTGCAGCAACAGGGCTACTTCAATCCTGCTCCTGTTCGTACTATGTGGAACGAGCACCAGAGCGGAGTGCGTAACCATCAGCATCATCTATGGGATATTCTTATGTTTCAAGCTTGGCTTGAGGCGCAGTGAATCAATAACATAAAGTGGTGCTTATGACTTTTTTTTCAACGCCATGGTCTGTATTTGGCGCATGTCTTGTGTTTGTGGTTGGGGCTATTATCGCGTTTGGTTTGCGACGAGCTTTTAATTGTACGTCTGGTCGCTCTCTTGCTTTGTATTTATGGCATTCTTTGTTTTGTGTAATTTATGCTGATTATGTTATTGATAACGGTGGTGATGCGCTGTCGTATTATTACGAAAGCTTACAGAATAATATCGATTTTGAATGGGGGACCCGTGGGGTAGAGATATTGACGTCTTTCTTTACTCAAGGTGTTGGCCTTTCTTATCTGGGGACCTTCCTCGCTTTTCAAATCTTCGGGTTTATTGGCCTGTTAGCCTTTGATGCCGCGCTAAGAGAGGTGACCAGGAATAAGTCTCGGCAAATTCGTCAGCTGGCGACCTTGATTGTGTTCCTGCCTTCGATAAGCTTCTGGTCATCAGCCATCGGTAAGGATTCGCTGTCTTTTATGGCTATGGGGCTAGCGTTGTGGGCGGCACTGAACTTTAAACGCCGTGTACTTTTGATGATTGTTGCTGTGCTGGTCATGCTGTTTGTGCGGCCCCACATGGCTGGCATGATGGTGATTGGTCTATCAGGGTCTTTTGTGTTTCAGCGCCGAGTGTCTCTTGGCCAGCGGCTGTTTTTTGGTGCCGTGGCCCTGGCTGCTACGGTGGTGTTGGTCCCCTTGGGGCTTAATTACTCCGGGGTAGGTGAAGATGCTAGCTCTGCCGAGGTGATGGCTTATATAGAAGGGCGCCAGGGAGAGAATCAGGACGGTGGTTCCAGCCTGGATATTGCAGGCATGAGTTTGCCTGTGCAGTTGTTTACCTATTTGTTCCGCCCGCTACCCTTTGAAGCGCACAGCCTGTTTGCCATGTTGGGATCGATAGATAACGTGATTTTGCTGTTTTTGTTTGTAGTGGGGATCCGATCAGCAGTAAAAAAACGACTGCCAGCCGATTTGGCTGAACATAATCGAATTTTTCTGTGGATCTACTGTTTGCTTGCCTGGGCTATTTTGGGCATGACAACTGCCAATTTGGGAATAGCCATGCGCCAGAAGTGGATGTTCGCCCCGATGCTAATTTTCCTGCTTATTTCTCTTATCGGAAACTCGAAAACAGTAAAAGTAAAATGAAGTATGAGACAACACGGAATATAAAAATGGTAAATAATACCGTACTTCTGATAGCCAGTTTTCCCGATTCATTAATCAAGTTTCGAGGCCCCTTAATAGATGCCTTGTTAGCACAGGGACTTAAAGTACATGTAGCGGTGCCGGAACTGAGCAAAGACGATGCTATTTACCAGGCCCTTACTATTAAAGGCATCAAGCTACATAATATTGCCCTGCAGCGAACGGGAGTTAACCCAGTGGCGGATCTGCGGGCTATGCTGCAATTATTTAGGCTGATGACAAAGCTAAAACCCGGCATGGTACTGAGTTATACCATCAAGCCGGTGATCTATGGCTCGCTGGCTGCCTGGCTGTCCCGGGTACCCAAGCGCTTCGCGCTGATCACCGGTCTGGGTTATGCCTTTACCGGACAGGCCAGCGGCAAGCGGGGAGTGCTAAAGGTGCTTATCCAACGGTTGTATCGCTTTTCATTAGGAAAAGTGGATAAAGCTTTTTTTCAAAACCCGGATGATGAAGCGCTGTTTCGTCAGCTTGGCATTCTGCCGACTAAGGTACCTTCTTGCATTGTGAATGGTTCGGGGGTGGATTTGGCGGAGTATCACCAGACTCCGTTGCCAGACTCTCCTTCCTTTTTGCTTACTGCCAGATTGTTAGGTGACAAAGGGGTGCGTGAATATGCTCAAGCGGCAGCCAAGGTTAAAAGAAAATATCCTGAAGTTAGTTTTCAGTTGGTAGGCTGGATAGACGACAACCCCGATGCTATCGGCCAGCAAGAGCTGGATGACTGGGTAGCTGCTGGTACCTTGCAATATCTGGGCAAGTTAAGCGATGTTCGTCCAGCCATTGCTAATTGCAGCGTGTATGTTTTGCCTTCTTATCGTGAGGGAACCCCCAGAACCGTGCTTGAGGCAATGGCTATGGGGCGGGGGGTTATTACCACGGATGCGCCGGGTTGCCGAGAAACAGTAATAAACGGTGATAACGGCTTTCTTGTGCCGGTCAAGGCAGTCAACGAGCTGGAAAATGCCATGTTGCTTTTTATTGAGCAGCCAGAGTTGGCGGTGGCAATGGGCATACGTTCACGGAAAATAGCAGAAGCAAAATATGATGTGCATAAGGTGAATGAGCACATGCTTAAAGAGATGGGATTGATATAAGTAATGCCGCTTAACAGGTGTGGTTCTGCCGTCAAAATATCGCATAGTGTTAGATGGTGGCTAAAACCGAGAAGAAGCTTGGCTTGCCTACCAAAGGGTTATTGGTAAGCAATTTTGTTTGGCGAGAAATGTACAATCTTAGTGAAAGCTTTGGTGCTGGCCAGAAAACATTTCACTGAATTACTCTAAATGGCTGATTGTAATTTTTTTGTGAGAGGTGAACCTGTGGTCTTTATTCATCCGCTAGCGGACGTTGCCGAATGTGAAATAGGCAAGCATAGTAAAGTTTGGCAGTTTGTTATTATTTTACAAGGCGCCAAAAATAGGTCGAAACTGTAACGTTTGTGCCCAAAGGCTGCTGTAACTCGGTGACGTGAGCGGTACGTTCATCAACTGAAAGATAGAATTGATGAATCCTTCTAGGGCTCGGAACGGTAAACCAAAGAAGGCCTTGAGCATTAACGTCGTTCGATAGCGCTATCGCTGTATTGGAAACCACGACCGCGTCGACCATGATGCTCACCGCAGTACCACTGGTCGATCACCTCCTCATCCACCCAGAAAGTGAGGGAGCCACGATTGATTAAGGCTCGATTGTATTGCCGTCAGTTGCTGATATTGTGTCGCGCTTTTCCCATCTGTCTGCTCCTGAGTCCGTATCTTGAGAGATCGGATCAGGGGAGAGTCAGATAGTTCCCTGATTTAGGAAACAACGCCGATCATGGGCGCAAAGAAGAACACAATGGCTTTAATTAAACACTCGTTAGTATTCCTCATTCCAAGTTTTTTTATGGGTATAAAATGATTAAACGCCTTTTTGATTTTTTGGCCGCTTTATGCGGATTGATTTTACTTAGTCCTGTTATTGCTCTCGTTGCATGGAATATCCGTAAAAAACTGGGCTCGCCAATTTTATTCCGCCAAGTGCGACCGGGTCTGCATGGCGCGGCATTTGAAATGCTTAAATTTCGCACAATGCGCGATGTTAATGATGGAAATGGTAATCCGTTGCCAGATGATCAGCGGATGACACCGTTTGGTAGCATGCTACGTTCTACTAGTTTGGATGAGTTGCCTGAACTGTGGAATGTGTTAAAAGGCGATATGAGTCTGGTAGGGCCTAGACCGTTACTGATGGAATATTTACCTTTATATAATATTGATCAATATCGTCGTCATGAATTGCGGCCAGGCGTGACAGGTTGGGCGCAGGTCAATGGTCGCAACACAATTAGCTGGGAAGATAAATTTAAGCTTGATGTGTGGTACGTAGATAATCGCTCACTGTGGCTTGATATCAAGATTTTGCTACTCACGATGAAAAAAGTATTTGTGCGTGATGGTATTAGTGCAGAGGGCGAAGTGACTATGACTAAATTCACTGGAGCTAAACTCACTGATAAACCAAGTAATAGTCATGAATAAATTGGCCGTTTTAGGTGCTAGTGGTCATGGTAAAGTGCTGGCCGACATGGCTGAACTAATAGGGTGGCGTAATATCACTTTTTTTGATGATGCTTGGCCAGAATTAACGCAAAACGGTCATTGGTCTGTTGTGGGTAATACGGCTGCGCTACTTTCATTGTTATCAGAGTTTGATGGTGTATTGATAGGGATAGGCAATAATGCTATTCGGCTTGAAAAGCAAGCTCAGCTTGCATCCTCTGGCGCTAGGTTAATAAGCATGATTCATCCCGCAGCCAGCGTCAGCAGTTATGCTCATATTGGCCTTGGATCTGTGATAATGGCAGGGGCAGTGGTTAATGTGGATGCTCATTTGGGCGACGCTTGTATTATCAATACCAATGCTAGCGTGGACCATGACTGTATACTGGAAGCAGGAGTTCACATCAGCCCCAATGTGGCCCTTGCTGGTGGGGTTAAAGTCGGTCAAGGAGCGTGGCTAGGTATCGGTGCTTGCGTACGCCAGCTAATATCTATTGGTGCTGGAGCAATGGTCGGCGCTGGTGCTGTGGTAGTTAAAACCGTAGCGCCTAAGACTTGTGTGGTGGGCAACCCCGCACGTGAGCTTTAAGGTTAAAGTGATAGGGATTTAGGGCTGATGATTAGAGAGTAGATAGGTCTACCCAATTCCTATTCCCAATAATTTAAATTCATTCTCTAGGGTGCGTTCTCATTTGAGATATTTTTCCTCATTAGATACCTTGGTGCATTTGAGGTATCCACTGATGAGATATTACTGGCTGTGAGATGACCAACGGGAGCGTATCAAAGATCTTCTACTAGGCAAGATCAGCGTTAGAGGGGTAACGGCACGTGATAATCGACTGTTTGTCGAGGCGGTACTCTGGATTGCACGCACCGGTTCACCTTGGCGGGATTTACCCGAGTTCTATGGCCATTGGCACCGTGTTTACGTTCGTTATAGCCGTTGGTCGCACAAAGGGAGCTGGCTCAAGATAATGGAATCGTTATCAGAAGAGGCTGATTTTGAACAAATCATGGCCGACGGCAGCATCGTACGTGTTCATCAGCACGGGGCAGCAAAAAAACAGCGCAAGGCGCCGAAGCCATGAGAAAATCCAGAGGTGGACTGACAACCAAAATCCATGCGGCCGTTGGTGCTTTGGGCAATCCCGTACGCTTACTGTTAACCCCGGGACAAGCCTCTGAATACGGTCAAGCGAAGGCACTATTGGCAGGGTTTACGCCTGGCCAAGTCTTGGCTGATAACGGCTATGACTCAGATGGGTTTGTTCAACGTATTCAGCGTGTTGGAGCTGAAGCGGTCATTCCATCAAAAAGGAACCGCCAACAACCAAGACCGTTGGATCGAGATATCTACAAAGATCGTAACTTGGTAGAGCGTTTTTCCAGAAACTGAAGCAATTTCGTCGAATAGCGACGAGATACGAACGACTGGCGAAAACTACCAGCCGATGGAGAGCTTCGGATCAGCAGTTATCTGGCTGGCATAATTGATAACGCACCCTAGTCTCCATGTTTTTCCAGTATTTCGTGGCAAAGCTTTTTACTTTAAAATATGGAGATACCCCTTATATGCTAAACACTTTGTTTTCTTCTTGGCCTTCTTTTACTGAAGAAGAAGGCAATGCAGTGCGTGATGTATTGTTGTCCAACAAGGTTAATTACTGGACTGGGCAAGAGTGCCGTTTATTTGAACAAGAATTTGCCAAATGGGCTGACAGCCAATATGCAGTAGCACTGGCCAATGGTACTTTGGCGCTGGATGTTGCTTTAAAGGCGCTGGATGTAGATGAGGGGGACGAGGTGATTGTTACCCCGCGTACCTTTTTGGCTTCGGTGTCGTCTATTGTTACCGCTGGTGCACGGCCAGTATTTGCCGATGTAGATTTAAACAGCCAGAACATAGAAGCCGAGCAGATTGCGGCGGTGTTAACGTCGAAGACCAAGGCTGTTGTGGTGGTGCACTTAGCGGGTATGCCAGCGGAAATGGATGCCATTATGGCATTGAGTGAACAACACGGTTTTTACGTGATTGAAGACTGTGCCCAAGCCCATGGCGCCAAGTACAAAGGTCGTTCGGTGGGTTCCATAGGCCATATTGGTGCCTGGAGTTTTTGCCAAGACAAGATCATGACCACCGGCGGTGAAGGCGGCATGGTCACCACCAATGATGAAGCGCTATGGCGCAAGATGTGGAGCTATAAAGATCACGGCAAAAGCTATGAGGCTGTATATGAGCGCGAGCATGTATCAGGTTTCAGATGGCTACACGAGAGCTTTGGTACCAACTGGCGCCTGACTGAGATGCAAGCTGTGATTGGTCGCATTCAGCTGACACGCATGTCGGACTGGACTGCTGCCCGCCAAGCTAATGCCACTCTAATAGATGAAGTGGCTAGTGGGTTTAGTCTGGTGCGCACGGTAGACGTAACTGAGCACATGGAGCATGCGGAATATAAGCATTACTTATTTGTAAATCCTGAACAGTTAGCCGTAGGTTGGACTCGCGACCGCATAGTCGATGCGATAGTAGCTGAAGGCGTACCATGTTTTCAGGGCAGTTGCTCTGAGGTATATTTAGAAAAAGCTTTTGATAATACTGATTTTAGGCCACTCACACGGTTATCTAATGCTCGTTTATTAGGCGATACCAGTTTGATGTTTTTAGTGCACCCTACGCTTACACAATCTGAGATAGACAAAACGGGTGTTGTATTGGCAAATGTGCTAGGCCAAGCGCAACGAAAGGAATAGAAAATTATCCACCCAAAAAGTGAGTGAGCCACGATTGATTAAGGCTCGATTGTACTGCCGCCAATTGCTGATGTTGTGTCGCGCCATACCCATCTGTCTGTTCCTGAGTCCGTCTCTTGAGAGATTGGATCACAGGAGAGCCAGATAGTTTCCTGATTTAGGAAACAACGCCTATGCTGATTATAAAAACCAAGGAGGTTGTTTTTATGTTTGATAGATATTGCAGAATGGAATATAGAGATGATATCCAAGGCATTAGAGCATTGGGGGCAATTTTAATAATGATTTTTCATATATGGGTAAACAAAGTCTCAGGTGGGGTAGATGTTTTCTTTGTTATATCTGGTTTTTTAATGTCATTTATATTGTTAAGAGGATACTTTAAAGAGAACACAATAAACCCTTTTTTATTTTGGGGTGGGATTGCTAAAAGAATCGCTCCTTCTGCCTACCTTGTTTTAGGCGTTACGCTTGTTTTATCCTGTTTTTTTCTATCCCCATACGCATTGCATGGAACAATAAACGAAATAGTTGTTAGTAGTTTACATGCTGAAAACTTACAGTTAATTAGAAAGTCTGTTGATTACTTACAGTCAGATGGCAACCCAAGTCCAGTTCAGCAGTTTTGGGCACTTTCAATTCAGGTTCAGTTTTATTTATTTCTACCTTTAATACTCATACCTTTAGCTTACACATCAAAAACATTAAATAGTTCAACACCTCTTGTTTTAGGTGTAACTATTGTTGCTGCTATATCTTTTATATACTCAATTGTAGCAACACATGATAATCCTTCTGCAAGTTACTTTAATCCAATAGCTAGAGTTTGGGAGTTTCTCATTGGTGTTTTAACTTTCCTGTACGCTTCAAACATAAAAAAAACAAAGCACAAAAACTTACTAGGTTTAGTAGGGGTAATGTTGATTTTTGGAGGGGCGTTATTAATACCTAAAGGAGCAAGCTTTCCCGGATTCATTGCATTGATACCTGTAACAGGTGCAGTGTTAATACTACTATCAGGAGTGGGTGGGTTTGGCTTCACAAATAAAATACTTTCAAGTAGACCTTTAGTTTTATTAGGTGGAATATCCTTCACTATTTACTTGTGGCATTGGCCTATTTTAATATTTTATAAAGAGCACTACGGGTACAATAGTGTTGGGTTTACACCGGGGATTTTTATAATTATATTATCAACTTTACTGGCCTATATTACAAGTAGAAGTGTAGAGGTGAAATTCAACAAGCTATCTCGCGACAAGGTAATAATAAACTTTACAATCGCAATGTTATTCTTGACGCCAGTGCTGTTATCATCCCTTATAGTAAAAAACAAAATAAATAAAACAATTGCTAGTACCATAAAAGAGTTAAGGGTGCAGGAGGTTCCTAGCGCACTAATCGATGAAAAAATAAAAATTGAAAAAGATATGGTCCTACCTGATAGAAATGTTTTCCTATCAGCTGAGGAGCTAACACCCTCAGCTCGAGAAGACAAGTGCAGTCAAAAAGAGCATGGTAGTGAAGTTAAATATTGCAGGTTCGGTAAAGTAAACTCCAAAAACAAAATAGTCTTAGTAGGTAGCTCTCACGCAGGACAGTGGCTGCCAGCATTAGATTTAATTGGCGAAAAAAATGACTTTGAACTAATAAATATGATTAAGGATCGTTGTCCTCTAGGCCCGCTAGATGATTCAAACAAATCATGCCATGAGTGGAATGTTAACGTTTTAAATAAAATAAAAGAAATAAAGCCTTATGCAGTAATAACAAACTCAACAAAAACAGAGCGTGACGATATAGAATATATTCCAGAGTCATTTATTGAGGCATGGAAAGAGCTTAAAAAAAATGGTGTTGTTGTAATCGGGATAAGAGACAACCCAAGATTTAGTTTTAATGTTCCGGAATGCGTATTTAGAAATAAAAGGTCGCCAGAATTATGCTATTTAAAAAGAAGTGAGGTTCTACAAGATTACAATCCTGCCATAGACTATCAGGAATTAATTAATAATATTGATATGACAGATATGCTTTGTACAAAAGATATATGTTTAACCACATATTCTGGATACTTGATGTATAGAGATAAGAACCACATACATTTATCATATGTAAAGTATCTAAAGGATCAATTAGAGTATAAGTTAAAGATAATCCTGACAGAGCTAAAAGTTCCGTGAGCAACAGTGTCCACCTCATATAATACGGACGCTATGTTAGATAACCGTCGCTGATGTCCAGACGATAAGAAAAAGTCAGCGCGGAGCGTGGCAACATCCAAGTGCAAACGGCTCCGCATATCTATGCAGAAGAAACTCGTCACCAACGCGGGGGGTGAGCGTCGCTGGATGTGGCTGGCCCTAAGCAAGGTGGCAGTCATGCTTCATGACCGCGTTCGGTCTGGGTCAGTGTGCTGCCCGACGGTTGTTGGGTGACGTGCTGAAAACCTCAGTACTAGTGACCGACCAGTATGCCAGCTATCGCTTCATTGATAATGCTCAACGCTAGTTATGCTGGGTCCATGTGGCCCGTAATTTGGCTGCGATTACGGACGGCAGCGAACGGATTAATCATCCCATTGGTGCACGTTTGGTATTGTTGTCAGATACGGTGTTCCGTATCTGACACCGTTGGGAAAACGTAGAGCTGACTCATGCACAGTACCAACGGCGGTTGAAGCGGTGCCGACAACGTTGGCAGGCTCAAGGATGGTGTTGTGCTCCTAAGCAATCGGCCATAACATGTGTGGAAACATAGTCCTTAGCGTCAACGCTGCTGGGCCATACGGTCGAACACTTCCACATTAGTTACAATGGATTACTTAGCGTTACCGAAGGCGATGCCGCTTGTTGCTCAGAGATGACGACATGTTATGGGAGTTCTTGGAAGAAGACTAAGTGGTCTTGACCCACAACGAGGCAGAGCGTGTGCTGTGCGGTTATGTACTGTGGCGCAAAGACAGCTATTGCTTTTGGTCTCGGCGGGGAGAGCAGTTACGTCAGCGTATTCACTCCTTGGTAGAAACAGCTAAGCGTCTGCGGCGCAGTCCTCTGGCATGCTTACGCGCGGTGATCCGAACTTGTATCGAGAAGACGTATTATCCCATTCCTGAAGAACTGTGTGCGTCAAGCCACTCTGTCTGGACAGTTACGTTCTACTTGGTTACAAAAATTGTAACTATTCAGCATATACCCATAGTGGTTAGGAGATAAAAAAACACTACATATTGTGTTTTTTGCGTTCCGTAATGTATGAAAATGAGTCGAATTCAGCATTTCCTATAGCGTTAAAAATTTAACTGTTTGTTTTATATGTATTTATTTTCTAAAAACAAGCTGAATAGTTACCAAAAATTTACTCTATTAACAACGAGTGGGCTAGCAGTTGCTACACTGTAGCTATGGATATAGATAAGGCCGATGATGAAAAGGTTTACAAGGAGTTAGAGTTACAAAGCTGAGTAATATAAAGGGTGTTCTAAGTTAGGAACATTAACTGATGCCATGCCAGACTGCACAACTGGATGTGTGATTTAATAGGGATAGGGATGACCCAATGAACACAACGATAAATTGGTTGTTTAAAACGCCACGTTCGACTAAGCGCACTATTAGCCTATTTCTAGATGCAGTTTTTATCAGTGTCGCTTTTTGGGCTGCCATTTTATTAAAATTAGAAGGAATAGCTGTGCTGGGTTCTGGCCCGTATTGGTTAGTTTTGCTTGCCACGATTCCAGTCACTCTTGTCTGTTTCATACGTTTGGGCTTATATCGTGCAGTGCTACGCTATTTAGGTTATCACGCGATTGTCACCATGTTTTTTGGTACGTTATTGTCCGTGATTGTTATGGTAGTATCAGCCTATTATTTAGATGTTAAGTTACCCTACACAGTGCCTATTATTTACTGCGCTCTGACCTTATTATTATCAGGTGGCGCGCGGGCTTTTGCTCGTGCTGTCTATAATCAGAGCACTAAAAAAATAAAAACATCAGTGATTATCTATGGTGCTGGCTCGTCCGGTCGGCAGTTAAATGTCAGTTTACAGTATAGTAACGAATATTGTGCGGTGGCGTTTGTAGATGATAATCCAGCCTTGCATAATGTAATACTGCAAGGCTTAACAGTATATTCAGCCAATGAATTGGCTCAACTTATTACTCGGTTTGATGCCAGTAAATTACTTTTAGCTATGCCAAGTGCATCTCGCCAGCGTCGTCGTGAAATTGTTGAAAGCTTAGATGGCTTACCGATAGAAATGTTAACTATTCCTGGGTTGGCCGATTTGGTAAGTGGTAGAGCAACGGTAAGTGAGTTGCACGAGATAAGTATTGAAGACTTGCTTGGGCGTGATCCGGTAGTGCCATTCCCTGAGTTGATAGCCGCCAATATTAAAAACAAAGTGGTCATGGTGACCGGTGCGGGTGGGTCTATTGGTTCTGAGTTGTGTCGGCAAGTTGTGCAGCAGCAGCCTAGTACCTTAGTGCTGTTTGAATTGTCGGAATTTGCCCTGTACCAAATCGACCAAGAGCTAGCCAACTGGTGCAAAGAGTTTGCGTGCAATATACGTATAGTGCCGGTAATGGCATCTGTGCAGCAGCAAAGTCGAATAGAAGCAGTAATGAAAGCTTTTAAAGTGCAAACCGTCTATCACGCCGCTGCCTGCAAACATGTGCCCATGGTGGAGTACAACGTAGTTGAAGGGGTTCGCAACAACGTATTTGGCACTTGGCGTGCCGGTGAGGCGGCCATTAGCTGTGGGGTTGAAACTTTTGTGCTTATTTCTACCGATAAAGCGGTGAGGCCGACTAACGTAATGGGTACCAGTAAACGTTTGGCGGAGCTGGTATTGCAAGGTTTGGCACTGCGCCAAAGCAATACCCGTTTTTGTATGGTGCGTTTTGGTAATGTGCTTGGCTCGTCTGGATCTGTTGTACCTTTGTTTAAAAAGCAAATTCTTGCTGGCGGACCCATTACGCTAACCCATAAAGATATTACTCGTTATTTTATGACTATTCCCGAGGCTGCACAATTAGTGGTTCAGGCGGGGGCCATGGGTAAAGGCGGTGATGTATTTGTATTAGACATGGGGGATCCGGTACGCATTATTGATTTGGCGCGCAAGATGATCCGCTTAATGAGCTATGAAGAAAAAACCGATAGAAATATGGGCGGAGATATCGCCATTAAAGTAACGGGACTGCGCCCCGGAGAAAAACTCTATGAAGAGTTATTAATAGGAGGCAATGAAGAACCTACTGCGCATCCGCGTATTCGCACTGCTAATGAGGTGTCTTTAGCTTGGAGTGAAATGCTTAGCTTGTTGAATGGGCTTGATGTTGCGTGCGAAGCATACGATCAGGACAAAATTCGCGACTTGTTGTTATCTGCGCCAACTGCCTTTAATCCACAAGACAAAATATGTGATCTGGTGTGGAATGAAGGGCTGCGCCGAGCACCGTGTGTTGAACGCCGGGGGTGGAAAGTGGATCGCCGAGCGTCGAGTGGCGAGCGCCGAGCATCGGGTACTCAGCCTCGAGCGTGGGGTACAGAGCGCAGAGCATCGAGTGATGAGCGCCGAGTGCCGAACGTTGAACGCAGAGCATCGAGTACGGAACGTCGAGCTCAGGACATTGAACGTAGGGCGCCGAGAGCTGAACGTCGCGTGTCGAATGTGGTTCGTCTTGTGCCTGGTATTGATCGCCGAGTTTCAAGTGCCGCACGTCGAGTTTCAAATATCGAGCGCCGAGCATGGGATGTCGAGCACGAAGGATTGCACAAAGCGCAAACATCAAGCCGTCGGCTTATGTAAGAGGGCGGCCCGATATGCTTGTTGTCGGATCTTTTATTAAAAAAGAGCCAGACTACAGGGCTTAGTTGGCTTGGTATGGCTTTAGACAGATGGCTGAGGCAACATTTTCGCCTAGATTAAAATACGCGAAGGCGTGTTCGGCGACAAAGACCAGAGCACCGAGCTTTAAAGCTCGGTGCTCTTTTGCTTTTAAGCGCAGTTCTCTGGGGTAATAAAACGCGGCAGGGTGTCGTCTTTACGCAGTGTTAAAATCTCACAGCCGTCTTCGGTAACCAGCAAGGTGTGCTCGTATTGGGCAGACAAACTGCGGTCTTTGGTGAGAACGGTCCAGCCGTCGGCCAACATCTTGCTGTGGCGTTTACCGGCGTTGATCATGGGCTCTATGGTAAAGCACATGCCTGCGGCTAACACTTCCCCCGTGCCAGGAATGCCGTAATGCACCACTTGCGGTTCTTCATGAAAGTCAGCGCCGATGCCGTGGCCGCAATATTCCCGCACTACTGAGTAGTTATGCGCTTCGGCGTGTTGCTGAATGGCCGCACCTATATCACCCAGCTGCATGCCTGGGCGCACCATCTTTATCGCTAGTTCTAGGCACTCTAAGGTGACGCGGCATAAACGCTCAGCCAAGATGCTGGGCTTGCCCGCAAAAAACATTTTTGATGAATCACCGTGATAGCCATCCTTGATCACTGTGATATCGATATTGATGATGTCGCCGTCCTTGAGCTTTTTGTCAGCCGGAATGCCGTGGCAAATCACGTGGTTTACTGAAGTACAAATGGACTTAGGAAAACCATGATAGTTAAGCGGAGCGGGAATGGCCTGCTGCACATTAACAATGTAGTCATGGCAGATTTGATTCAGCTCTTCTGTGGTCACTCCCACTTTGATGTAAGGCTCTATCATTTCCAGTACTTCGGCGGCCAAGCGACCAGCCACACGCATTTTTTCCATTTCTTCCGGGGTTTTGATGACTATGCTGCTCATGAAATTTGGTTCTCTGTGAGTTGGCGCCCGGTGAGTATTGCGTTGGAGTAGCGCGGGGCGACTATTGAATTGGCTCGATAGTGGCTGAAAATTGTAACGCCAAGCGACACAGAAAACAAAGGGCTAAAGATTTTTGCAACGGAAGAACGCGGAACGCACGGAAAAATTAAGCTGTGATTAAGTGTGAAAAGGGCTCTTGTTGGGATTAAAACAGCAGTCACCATCTTAAGCAGTCATCCTGACACACGTCAGGATCTCGGTTTAGTCTTTAGAAGCAAGAGCGAGATACCGGGGCGAGCCCGGTATGACGGCAAAGGGCGGTGTTGCGCCGTCATCCTGACGCACGTCAGGATCTCGGTTTAGTCTTTAGAAACAAGAGCGAGATACCGGGGCGAGCCCGGTATGACGGCAAAGGGCGGTGTGCAATGTAACGCCGTCATCCTGATGACCATCAGGATCTCGGTTTAGTTTTTAGAAACAAGAGCGAGATACCGGGGCGAGCCCGGTATGACGGCAAAGGGCGGTGTGTGATGTAACGCCGTCTTCCTGATGACCATCAGGATCTCGGTTTAGTTTTAGAAACAAGAGCGAGATACCGAGGCGAGCCCGATGTATGACGGCAAAGGGCGGTGTGCGATGTAACGCAGTCATCCTGATGACCATCAGGATCTCGGTTTAGTTTTGGGCTTAACTCAACATTAAAAATTCAACACGCAACACTTTATCTCTGGCTTTATGGGTGGCTTTTGTGGTATAAAACGCGCCGTAGTTCTGATCTGGACTTGCTTAACAGCTTAGCGCTGATGGCTAACGGCTTAGTCTTACGACCATTCACCTTTTTAATACACACACACATCGGCACATGCTCTAGGGTGCTCTTCGGAGTTGGAGACATGGGATGTGTGGAGGCCTAACCCAATACACTTATTTGAGGAAATCATGGCACAAGTATCTATGCGCGACATGCTGAAAGCCGGCGTTCACTTTGGTCACCAGACTCGTTACTGGAACCCAAAAATGAAGCCGTTTATCTTTGGCGCCAGCAACCGAGTTCACATTATCAACTTGGAAAAAACCGTTCCTATGTTCAACGACGCGTTGAACTACGTGAGCAGCGTTGCTTCTAAGAAAGGTAAAATCCTGTTTGTTGGTACTAAGCGCGCAGCCTCAGAAGCCGTTAAAGAAGCCGCTACCAATTGCGATCAGTTCTATGTGAACCATCGCTGGTTGGGTGGCATGCTGACTAACTGGAAAACTGTTCGTCAGTCTATCAGCCGCTTAAAAGAGCTGGAAGTACAGTCTGCAGACGGTACCTTCGACAAGCTGACCAAGAAAGAGGCGCTGATGCGTTCTCGTGAAATGGAAAAGCTGGAGAAGTCTCTGGGTGGTATCAAGAACATGGGCGGTCTGCCAGACGTACTGTTTGTTATTGACGCTGACCATGAGCACATCGCTATCAAGGAAGCCAACAACTTAGGCATTCCTGTAGTATCTGTGGTTGATACTAACTCTAACCCAGACAACATCGATTACATCATTCCAGGTAACGATGACGCGATCCGTGCCGTTCAGTTATACCTGAACGCTGCTGCTGCTGCCGTGACTGCTGCTCGTGCACAAGATGCTGCCGTGCAACAAGCGGAAGACAACTACGTCGTAGAAGAGTAATAAAGCAAAAGCTTAGGCTTCTGCCGTTATTAACCATACGAAAGTAATGTGTTAACAGGGGCCTAGTGCCCCTGTTTTCTTGTGTAAAAAGTTTTCTTGTGTATCAAGATTGAGGATATTTCAAAATGACTACTGTTACCGCGGCCATGGTAAAAGAACTGCGCGAGCGCACTGGCGCTGGCATGATGGATTGTAAAAAAGCATTGACCGACGCCCAAGGCGACATTGAACTTGCGATTGAAGAAATGCGTAAGTCTGGTCAAGCGAAAGCCGCTAAAAAAGCCGGCCGTATTGCAGCTGAAGGCGTGATCTTAATGCGTCAAGCTGGCAATGTTGCGGTGATGATTGAGCTGAACAGCGAAACTGACTTTGTAGCAAAAGACGCTAGTTTCTGCGCTTTTGGTGACAAAGTAATTGAAATTGCTTTAGCCAATAAAATCAATGACCTGGACGCTTTAAAAGCGGCCGAGTACGAAAACGGTGAGAGCATCGAAACTGCGTTGACTAACCTGATCGCCAAGATCGGTGAAAACATGAGTCTGCGTCGTATCGAGTGCGTGGAAGGTGACAACCTGACCACTTACCTGCACGGCTCACGCATTGGCGTTATCGCCAATCTGAAAGGCGGTGATGAAGAAGTAGCGAAAGACGTAGCCATGCACGTTGCCGCTTCTAGCCCACAGTTTGTGAAGCCTGAAGATGTGTCTGCTGAAGTAGTAGCAAAAGAGCGCGAAATTCAGGTGGAAATCGCTGTTAACTCTGGCAAGACTCAAGAAATTGCTGAGAAGATGGTTGAAGGCCGCATGAAGAAGTTCACCGGTGAGATTTCTCTGACTGGTCAGCAGTTCATTAAAGATCCTTCTATTACCGTTGCTGATCTGCTGAAGCAGAAAGGCGCCGACGCCATTAGCTTCGTCCGCTATGAAGTGGGTGAAGGTATTGAGCGCGCAGAAGAAGACTTCGCTGCTGAAGTTCAAGCACAAATTGCCGCTTCTTCAAAAGCGTAATTTTTTGCTGATTTAATGCTAGGGTCAACAGACCCCTGACTAGACCGCGACTTGTGTCGCGGTTTTTCTATGACTAGGAATAGAGCATGAGTACCAATCCTAAACCTGCATACAGACGCATTCTTCTTAAACTGAGCGGCGAAGCGCTGCAAGGTGAAGAAGGCTTTGGTATCGATCCCGCCGTATTAGAACGCATGGCGCAGGAAATCAAAGAATTGGTTGAACTGGGTGTGCAAGTTGGCGTCGTGATTGGCGGTGGTAACTTGTTTCGTGGAGCGGGCTTGGCCCAAGCGGGCATGAACCGCGTAGTGGGCGACCACATGGGCATGCTGGCGACCGTGATGAACGGCTTGGCGATGCGCGATGCCCTGCACCGTGCTTATGTGAATGCCCGTCTAATGTCAGCCATTACGCTGGAAGGCGTGTGCGACCCTTACAATTGGGCCGATGCGATAAGCTTGTTGCGTAAAGGCCGGGTGGTGATATTTTCTGCCGGCACCGGTAATCCATTCTTTACCACCGACACCGCCGCTTGCTTGCGTGGCATTGAAATTGAAGCAGACTTAGTGCTTAAAGCCACTAAAGTAGACGGCGTATACAGCGAAGATCCGGTGAAAAATCCGGATGCCGAGCTCTATCATCATTTAGGTTATGACGATGTGCTAGCCAAAGAGCTGCAAGTCATGGACTTAGCCGCATTTACCTTAGCGCGCGACCACGATATGCCGATCCGCATCTTTAACATGAACAAACCCGGCGCCCTGCGTCGTGCTGTCATGGGCGAAACCGAAGGTACGCTGATCAGTAGAAAACTGTAAAATATAGCGCCGAGCACCAAGCGCCCGGCACCCAGCTCTAAGAAGAGCAAAGATTAAGATTAAGATTAAGATTAAAGATATTTTTGCAACGGAAGAACACGGAACGTACGGAAAAATTAAGCTGAGATAACTGCGAAAAGTGATCTTGTGAGGGTTAAAATAGCCGTCTTCCTGATGCACATCAGGATCTCGGTTTAGTGTTTAGAAACAAAAGCGAGATAACGGAGTAAGACGTCATTAGCCAGTGTTTTTTGTTAGCTGGGCGCTGCTTTATTTTAGTTCTTACTAGTGAAGTGTTTTTCAGATTTGATCACTATTTTTCCGTGTTCTTCTGCGAATTCCGTTGCAGATATAGATCTTGTATTTTGGGTTTCGATTTTACTTGGTGTTGGGCGCTGGGCGTTTGGTACTGATAACTTAAGGAATACACCGTGATTAATGAGATTATAAAAGACGCCAAAGAGCGCATGGAAAAAAGCCTGGAATCATTGAAAGGCCAAATGAACAAAGTACGTACTGGTCGTGCGCACCCCAGCCTGTTAGACACTATCTATGTGGACTACTACGGTGCAGCTACGCCGCTCAAGCAAGTGGGTAACATTACCACTGAAGATTCCCGCACCTTGGCGGTCACCGTATTTGATAGCAGCATGATCAAAGCCGTTGAAAAAGCCATTATGAGCTCAGACCTAGGTTTGAACCCATCTAGCACCGGCACCATGATCCGTATTCCGCTGCCTTCATTAACCGAAGAGCGTCGTAAAGACTTGATCAAAGTGGTGCGTAACGAAGCAGAGCAGGGCCGAGTGGCGGTGCGTAATATTCGTCGGGATGCCAACGGTGATTTTAAGTCGTTGTTAAAAGATAAAGAAATTTCTGAAGACGATGATCGTCGCGCTCACGATGAAGTACAGAAAATCACTGACGCTTGTATCAAAATGGTGGACGAAGCACTGGCCACCAAAGAGAAAGAGTTAATGGAAATCTAATCCATACTTCGGGTATAGTGACCAACGCCGAGCAGCTGCCTGCTCGGCGTTTTTTTTGCGCAGGAGCGATTTAATGCCAACGACTGAACCCATGGCAGCGTTAGAACCATCACCGACATTGCCACGCCACGTGGCCATTATCATGGATGGCAATGGCCGTTGGGCCGAACAGCGCGGTAAATTTCGCGTGAGTGGCCACAAAGCTGGCGTAAAGTCGGTACGGGCAGCCGTGAGCTTTGCCCATCAGCTTAAATTAGATGCGCTGACCTTGTTTGCATTTTCCAGTGAAAATTGGCGTCGTCCCGAAGACGAAGTAAGTGCGCTAATGAGTCTGTTTATCGCCGTACTGGGCTCTGAAGTAAAGAAGCTGCATCGTAATAATATTCGCTTGCAAATTATTGGTGAGCGCAGTGGCTTTAGTCCTCACTTACAGCGAAAAATTGCCGAGGCGGAAGCGCTAACCGCCACCAATACTGGGCTCACACTCAATATCGCCGCGAATTACGGTGGCCGTTGGGACATAGTACAAGCCTGTCGCCTAGCGGCAGCGCAGGTGTTAAATGGTGAGCGAGCAGTCAGCGAAATTACCGAAGACTCATTAAATACGTTGATGAACATGAGCGAGTTAAGCCCTGTGGACTTATTGATCCGCACCGGCGGCGAGCAGCGCATTAGCAACTTTTTGCTGTGGCAGCTGGCGTATGCGGAGCTGCATTTCACCAATGTGTTATGGCCAGACTTTGACGACACGGCCTTTAGTGAAGCGATTGCCGCTTTTGTGGGCCGCGAACGTCGCTTCGGCTGCACCGGCGAACAAATTAGGGCGCTGCTGGTGAAGGGTAAAGAGTGAAGATAAAAAACAGGGATTGGTGATTTGGGAGCAGGGTTCGGAAGTGCTAGTCCCTAATCACCTGTGTCATTGCGAGGAGTGCAGCGACGCGGCAATCTATGAGCTAAAAGTAGTGATTAGTGTTCGGGGAATAGGGATTAGAAGTGCTATTCACTAATCATCTAGCCCCTTATCCCTTCACATGCCATTTCATGTGGATTTCGTTGCAAATAGATTTTTTGGTATTTTTGATTTATGCCGTCAGGATCTCGCACTTATCGCCGTCATCCTGACGCAGGTCAGGATCTCGGGTTAGGTTTTAGATATAAAAAGCGAGATACCGGGGCAAGCCCGGCATGACGACAGAAGGGCAGTGTTGGGAGTGTTATGCCGGTCTCTTCACGCTTTACCCTTTACTCTTCACCGCATTCATAGAGGAATTGCTTTGTTAAAACTACGAATTATTACCGCACTCTGTTTGGTGCCTTTAGTGCTGGCGGCCTTGTTCTTGCTGCCGTTTAACTATTTTGCGCTGTTTGCCGGTGCCATATATTTGTTGGCGTCCATTGAGTGGGGCAACTTTATTGATAAAGACCGCGCCTTTATCACCATGCTCGCCATGGGCTTGGTGCTCTATGGCTTGATGGGACTATTGCCCCTCGAAGGGCTGTGGACCGAGAGCACCAGTTTAGGCACCTTAGCCGCCGGTATGGAGCCAAGATTGAGCTACTTGTATATGGTGGCGGGTGCTTGGTGGTTAGTAGCGTTAGGGCTAGTGCTGACATTTCCGCGCAGTGCTAGCTGGTGGCGGGGCAATGCCGCTATGCAGTCGGCGTTTGCCTTTCTGACCTTAGTGCCCTTTTACTGGGCGATGATGACGCTGCGTGGCTTTCAATATCAAGAAAATCCGCACTTTGGCGCTTGGTTATTGTTGTTTGTAATGGGCTTAGTGTGGGCTGCCGATACCGGCGCCTACTTTGTTGGTCGCGCTTTTGGTAAGCGCAAGCTGCGCCCTAATGTTAGCCCCGGCAAAACCGTGGAAGGCATGTTGGGCGGCGTAGCCTCGGCCACAGTGCTGGCGCTGATTGTGACTTTTAGTATCGATTTGCCGAGCCAGCAGACCTTGGTGGTGCTGATTGCTTCAATAGTGGCAGTGTTAGCCTCAGTGCTGGGTGATTTAACCGAGAGCATGTTTAAGCGCGAGGCTGGCTTAAAAGACTCCGGCAATATCTTGCCCGGTCACGGCGGCATTATGGACAGGATTGATAGCTTAACTGCGGCGCTTCCTGTGTTCGTGCTCGTTGTGTGGCTGTTGAGCTAATGTTGAAAAAATTGACTGCATTTAACCGAGTATTCATTTCTGCCGTTCGTCTCTCAATCTCGCGTTTAGTAGGGGGTAGCTGATGGACACTCTGGCGATACTGGGTGCCACTGGCTCCATTGGGCAAAGTACTTTGGCCGTAGTGCGTCAACACCCTGATCGGTTCTCGCTGTTTGCCTTAAGTGCGCACAGCAATGTGGGGCGCATGGTCACCGACTGTTTGGAGTTTGCGCCGCGTTATGCGGTGATGGTCGATGCATCGGCCGCTAAGCAGTTACGCCATGAATTGGCGCAGTTAAACAGTGTCACCGAGGTGTTAAGTGGCAGCGAGGCGTTGTGCGAGGTGGCCTGCGAGCCCGAGGTCACGACTGTGATGGCGGCGATTGTGGGCGCGGCCGGTTTATTGTCGACCTTGTCGGCAGTTAAAGCCGGCAAGCGGGTATTGCTGGCTAATAAAGAAGCACTAGTAATGAGCGGCGAGCTGTTTATTGATGCGGTACACCATTACGGTGCCGAGCTATTGCCCATCGACAGTGAGCACAATGCCATTTTTCAATGCCTGCCGAGCTCGCTACAACAAAACCCCGGTCGTGGCAGTTTGAGTGAGGCGGGAGTCAGTAAAATCTTACTTACCGGCTCCGGTGGCCCGTTTCGTTATACGGCCATTAATGAGCTAAGTGCGGTGACGCCAGCGCAGGCCATCGCCCATCCTAACTGGACCATGGGGCCAAAGATTTCTGTAGACTCGGCCACCATGATGAACAAAGGTCTGGAGTATATAGAAGCGCGCTGGTTATTTAATGCCGCACCGGAGCAGTTACAGGTATTGGTGCATCCGCAATCGGTGGTGCATTCTATGGTGCAATATTCTGATGGCTCTGTATTGGCGCAGCTCGGTCAGCCAGATATGATGACGCCCATTGCTCATGCCTTGGCGTATCCGGCGCGCATTGCTTCGGGCGTGGCCCCTCTGGATTTTTGTACGCTCGGTGATTTGAGTTTTATGGCACCAGATATGGCGCGTTACCCTTGTTTGCAGTTGGCCATTGATGCCTGCGCCAGTGGCCAGGGGGCGACCACGGCCTTGAATGCGGCGAACGAAGTGGCAGTGGCGGCCTTTTTGGCCGGTGAATTGAATTTTATGGCTATCAATCAGGTAAACGAGGCGGTAATGCAAACGTTGGGCGCGAGCTCAGTGAGCACTATTGATGAAATTATTGCTTTGGATAATCAGGCACGACTCTGTGCTACAGCACAAATAAGGAAGCACTAATGGGCAGCTTTTTCTGGAATTTGGGTGCCTTTATTGTCGCCTTAGGTGTGTTGGTGGCGGTGCATGAGTTTGGCCACTTTTGGGTAGCCAGACGTAATGGCGTGAAAGTAGAGCGTTTTTCGATTGGTTTTGGTAAGGCCCTGTGGCGACGCATGGGTAAAGACGGCACCGAGTATGTGGTGGCCATAATCCCACTCGGCGGTTACGTTAAAATGCTCGATAGCCGCGTTGAAGAGGTGCCCGCCGAGCTGCACGACCAAGCCTTTAATCACAAGTCGGTATGGGCGCGCATGGCCATAGTGGTGGCTGGGCCCATGGCGAACTTCGTGTTTGCCATTTTTGCTTGTTGGCTGATGTTTTTAATTGGCATTCCCTCGGTCAAGCCGGTATTAAACTCGGTGACGCCTTCTTCAGTAGCGGCCCAAGGTGGCTTAAGCTCAGGCATGGAAATTATTGCCATCGACGGCAAAAAAGTGCGCACGTGGGAAGAAGTTAACTTTGCGCTGTTAGGGCGGCTGGGGGATGATAAGACCGTTTTCACGGTGACCGACACTGCAGGGCAACAGCGCGATGCGCAATTGCAATTGGCGGACTGGCAGTTTAATCCAGAAGTGGAGTCGCCAATTACGGCGTTGGGCTTAGTGCCAGAAGGGCCTAGCCTGACATTAGAGGTGGCGAATGTGGTCGAAAATGGCCCAGCGGAAGCGGCCGGCGTGCAGCTTGGCGACACCCTTATCGCCATTAATGGCGAAAAGCTAGTTGATTGGCGCCAGTTAGTGACGGCGGTGCAGGCCTCGCCTGAGATTGAAATGGAACTTGAGGTACAACGTAACGGTCAGAGTCAGCAACTTAAGCTAACGCCCGCGCGTCAAGAGCACGCAGACCGCGTAATAGGCTTTGCCGGCTTGGCGCCGGCAGTGTTACCTGTCGCCGATGAATATCGTTTTGATCTGCGCTACGGCCCACTGGCCGCTATCGGTGAAGGTATCGGCCGCACTTGGGATTTAAGCGTACTGACCTTTCAAATGCTTGGTAAGTTGGTTACCGGTGTGGTGTCGGTGGATAACCTAAGCGGCCCGATTTCGATTGCCAAAGGTGCCGGTGCTACCGCCGACTACGGCTTGGTGTATTTTTTAGGCTTTATGGCCTTAGTAAGTGTGAATCTGGGCATTATTAACTTGATGCCACTGCCGGTATTAGACGGTGGCCACTTACTGTTTTATATCATCGAAGCCGTTACTGGCCGACCGGTGCCTGAAAAAGTGCAGGAAGTCGGCTTTAAAATTGGCGCAGTCTTATTGATGATGTTAATGGGCCTGGCACTGTTTAACGATTTTGCGCGGCTGTAAAGAATAACAGATAGCGCCCGGCGCCCAGCTCCCAGCGCCAAGGGAAGCTGAATACTAAAATTGGATTGCTTCGCTACGCTCGCAAAGACCCTACTCTCGTCATTGCGAGGAGTGAAACGACGCTGCAATCCAAGTTTTTGGTTCTATGCGGGTTGTAGAATGGATTGCCACGCTACGCTCGCAAAGACGGGATAAGAGCAGAAAGAGGTTCAACGCTTTAGGTTTTAGGGTTAATGACGAAGTATGAATGGCGGTGAGGTGTGAAACGTAAGGTGTTAGGTTTACCCCTTCACTCTTTACGCTTCACTCTTTATCTGCTTTCCCGAATTTAGTTTACGACATTACTTACAAGGACACAGTCAGACTATGTCAGTGAAAAAACAGGCAATTAACCATGAGTCTGCGAACTCTCGGTCAACAAACAAGAGACCAGCCTTGACTCAGACGCTGATCGCCACTTGCTTGCTCAGTGCCAGCTTCGTTGCCCAAGCACAGAGCACCAATGCGCCTTTTGTTGTGCAAGACATTCAAGTAAACGGCTTACAGCGGGTGACGCTGGGTGCCACGCTGTTGAGCTTGCCGATACGCGTGGGCGAAGAAATGGACGCGGCCCGTACTGCTGAAGCCATTAAGAGCCTGTATGCCTCTGGCAACTTTGAAGACGTACGCTTGTTACGTGATAACGGTACGCTGGTAGTGCAAGTCACCGAGCGACCGACCATTGCCGGTATCACTTTTAGTGGCAATAAAGAAATCAAAGAAGATCAGCTGAATAAAAGCTTAGAAGGGGCAGGGGTGCGCATCGGTGAGCCGCTGGATCGCACTACCTTAAGCTCATTAGAAAAAGGCTTAGAGGACTTTTACTACGGTGTGGGTAAATACTCGGCCAAGGTAAAAGCCGTGCTTACGCCGCTACCGCGCAATCGCGTTGACCTCAAATTTGAATTTGTGGAAGGCCCGGCCGCAGAAATTAAACAGATTAATATCGTGGGTAATAAAGCCTTCAGCGAGAAACAACTGCTAAGTCAGCTTGAGCTGTCCGACAGTGTGCCTTGGTGGAACATTATGGGCGACCAGCGCTATCAAAAGCAAAAGCTGGCCGGTGATATTGAAACCCTGCGTTCTTATTATCGCGATCGCGGCTATTTAAAAGCTGAAGTGAGCTCCACTCAAGTGTCCATGTCACCGGATAAAGAAGGCGTCTATATCACGCTTAACGTCAGTGAAGGTGAGCGCTATACGGTGTCCGGCGTGAACCTGCGCGGTAATCTGGTAGACCGTCAGTCTGAGCTGCAAGCGCTGATCCCGTTACAAAAGGGTGACTTATATTCGGCGGCCGACGTGGCACACATGGAAGAAGTGCTGTCTAAATTTTTAGGCCGCTTTGGCTATGCTTATCCGAAAATTTCTACTTTTCCGCAAATCGATGAAGCCAGCAAAAAAGTTGAGCTAGTGGTAAACGTCGATCCGGGCAGCCGCGTCTATGTGCGCCGCATTAACTTTAGCGGAAACATTATTACCAAAGACGAAGTGCTGCGCCGAGAGATGCGCCAAATGGAAGGTGCGAGTCTGTCTAGTGAAGACATTGAACAGTCGCGCACTCGCTTAAATCGTTTAGGTTATTTTGAAAACGTAGAAGTGGATACCCGTCGCGTAGAGGGCGAGCCCGATCTGGTGGACTTAGACGTCAGCGTCAAAGAACAACCTGCCGGCTCCATTAACTTTGGTATCGGCTTTGGTACTGACTCGGGCTTTAGTATTCAAGCGGGTTTACAACAAGAAAACTTTCTTGGTACTGGTAACCGGGTTGGCATTAACTCGCAAATGAATGACTACTCTAAAGACGTGTCATTAGACTTTACCGACCCCTACTTTACGGTGGACGGCGTTAGCTTAGGCGGGCGGGTGTATTATCGTCAGTTTGATGCGCGTGATGCCAACCTCGCAGACTACGACAGCACCTTGTACGGTGTGCGTGCCTTAAGTGGTTTCCCGATTAACGAAGATAACAGCTTAAACTTCAGCGTCGGTTACGAGCACAACACTCTGGGTAAGCCGAGTGATAGTTACGACCAATTGGATGATTTTTGGGCGCTGCATAACGATCAAGTATTGGGCAGCAACGAAATTAGCTTCGATACCTTTGATATTACATCCGGCTGGACGCGTAATACCTTAAACAAAGGCTATTTCCCCACATCCGGTAATCGCCAGAACTTATCGTTGAAAGTGACGGTGCCAGGTTCCGACTTGCAGTACTACAAGACCAGCTTCGATGATGCGCACTACTTCCCTATCGATCGCAATCACAACTGGGTGCTAGCGGGTAAATTCCGTGCTTCTTACGGTGATGGTTACGGTGACACCAGTAACGGTGATCAGCGCTTGCCGTTCTTTGAAAACTACTACGGCGGTGGCTTTAACACCCTGCGCGGCTTTAAGAGCAACTCGGTAGGGCCAAGAGCGGTTTATAAAAATGCCGATGGTACTTACCGTGGTGACGACAGCACTATCGGCGGTAACGCCTTGGTGGCCGCGTCTGTAGAGATGATAGTGCCCACGCCGTTTGCCGGTGAAGACTTGCAACGCTCCTTGCGTACCAGCGTATTTATGGACGTAGGCACGGTTTGGAATACCAACTACGACGGTAAGTACGCAGGTAGCTGTTCCGACAGCTGTGACTTAATTTATGACTTTGGTGATCCGTCCAACTTCCGCGCCTCTGCAGGTGTCAGCATGCAGTGGTTATCGCCACTGGGCCCGCTGGTGTTCTCACTGGCTACACCGATAAAAGAAGTAGCAGGCGACCGCACCGAAGTGTTTAACTTCAACATCGGTAGAACGTTTTAAAAAAGCGTGAAGGGTGAAGCGAACAAGCCTAACCCGGAACTTGCAGGAACGCGGTTTTCGCCGTCATCCTGATGAACATCAGGATCTCGGTTTTGGTTTGAGGGCGAAGAGCGAGATACCGGGGCTGTCATGCCGGGCTCGACCCGGTACCGGTAAGACGGCAAAGAGCGGTTTGTTCTGCATGTATGCCGTCATCCTGACGGACGTCAGGATCTGGTTTAGGTTTTAGGACGAAGAGCGAGATACCGGGGCGAGCCCGGTAAGACGGCAACGTGCGGTTTGTTTTGTATGTATGCAGTCATCCTGACGAACGTCAGGATCTGGTTTAGGTTTTAGGACGAAGAGCGAGATACCGGGGCCGTCATGCCGGGCTCGACCCGGTACCGGTAAGACGGCAAAGAGCGGTTTGTTCTGTATGTATGCCGTCATCCTGACGAACGTCAGGATCTGGTTTAGGTTTTAGGACGAAGATTCAGTACTGGTAAGACGGGCAAGGGCGGTGTTATGGGTAACTATTCACGCTTAACCCTTTACCCTTCACATTTACTTAAAGGAGATTGCTTTGAAACAGATGATGAAAGTATTGGGAGTGGTGGCACTCTTGTTCACTGCGGGTGCGGCTCAAGCGCAAGCCACTAAGCTGGCGGTGGTAGATACAGCGAAAGTCTTTCAAAAGATGCCGCAGCGTGATGCGGTGGCCAACAAGCTGAAGAGCGAGTTTGGCAGTCGTATTAAAGAAGTACAAAAAATGGAGGCCGATGGTCGCAGCTTTATTGAAAAGCAGCAGAAAGACATGGCTTTTATGAACGATCAGCAAAAAGCGGATGCGCAGAAAAAACTCAATGACATGCAAGGCGCCTATGTACAAAAGCGTAGCAAGTTAGAAGAAGACCAAGCGCGCCGTGAGCACGAAGAGCGTCAAGCCATGCTCAAGCGTATTCAAGGTGCCATCGAGGAGATCACTCGAGCCCAAGGTATCGATTTAGTGATTGAGCGTGGCGCCGTTATTCATGTGGCACCTAGCTTAGATATTACCGACCAAGTAATCAGCCGAGTAAGCAAGTAAGAGTAGAGTTATGACTATCACACTACAAGAATTGGCTCAACACCTCGGTGCTGAACTTAAGGGCGACCCTAAGGTGGTCATTGCTCGGGTGAATACCCTAGATAAAGCCGGCCCCGATGAAGTGGCGTTTTTATCCGATAAGCACTATCGCCATCTATTGGCCACCACCAAGGCGGGGGCTGTGATCGTGCAGGCCGCCGACCAAGACTTGTGCTCTGTGCCTACTTTGGTGATGAGCAATCCTTATTTAGGTTTTGCGCTGGCGGCACAACAACTGGATACCACGCCGCAACCTGCCCTAGATATTCATGCTAAAGCCGTGGTGGCCGACGACGTTATCTTAGGCGCGGGCGTGGCCATAGGGGCCAATGCGGTGATTGAGTCTGGCGTGGTGCTGGGCGATGGCGTGGTGGTCGGTGCTGGCTGCTTCATCGGTAAAGGCGCCAAGCTTGGCGCTCGCACGCGGCTGTGGGCCAACGTCACCCTGTATCACAGAGTGGTGTTGGGTGAAGATTGCTTAGTACAAGCCAACACTGTGATTGGCGCCGACGGCTTTGGTTATGCCAACGAAAAGGGCGAGTGGATTAAAATCCCTCAGCTGGGTACCGTTATCATTGGTAACCGCGTTGAGATTGGCGCCTGTACTACCATAGACCGCGGTGCGCTGGGCGATACTACGATTGCCGATAATGTCATTATTGATAACCAATGCCAGATAGCGCACAACGTCAAGATAGGGTACGGATGTGCGGTGGCGGGTGGTACCATAATGGCCGGTAGTCTCACGGTCGGTAAATACTGTATTATTGGCGGCGGCACCGTCATCAATGGTCATATCGAACTGTGTGATGGCGTGACTGTCACCGGCATGGGCATGGTGATGCGATCCATTACCGAACCCGGCATTTATTCCTCCGGCATTCCGTTGCAACCTAACAAAGAGTGGCGTAAAACTGCGGCTCGGGTGATGCGCATCGACGATTTGCACAAGCGCGTCAAGCAGCTTGAAAAATAATCGAACAATAAAAATTAAGCATAAATTGGTAGGGTTACATTTTGACTAACGAACTGAACACAGAAAAAAATCAGTTGGATATCCAGGAAATTCTGGAACTGTTGCCACATCGCTACCCGTTTTTGATGGTCGATAAAGTGGACCATTATGAAATTAGCCCTGAGCGCAAAACCCTGAGAGGCATCAAGAATGTGTCTTTCAACGAGCCTATGTTTACTGGACACTTTCCGGGAAAACCGGTGTTTCCTGGCGTATTAATCCTAGAAGCCATGGCCCAAGCCACCGGTATCTTGGCCTTTAAAATGGTCGGTAAGCCAAAGCCTGGCGAGCTGTATTATTTTGCTTCTATCGATAATGCACGCTTTAAGCGCCCAGTGGTGCCAGGAGATCAATTGGTATTGGACGTGGTCTTTTTGAAAGAGCGTCGCGGCATCGCCAAATTTACCGGCGTTGCCACCGTAGACGGCGAAATAGTCTGTACGGCAGAATTAATGTGTGCCAAACGCGGGGGTTAAGTGTGACTAAAGAAAGTGCAGTAATTCATGATACGGCGGTTATTCATCCTACGGCTATTGTTCACCCCAGCGCCAAAATTGGCAAAGGCGTGGAAATTGGCCCTTGGACCTTGATTGGCGCCGATGTAGAAATTGGCGACGATTGTTGGATTGGTCCCCATGTCGTTATTAAAGGGCCTACCAGTATCGGCCAGCGGAATCGTATTTTTCAGTTTTGCTCGATAGGCGAAGACTGCCAAGACAAAAAATACGTCGGTGAGCTGACGCGGCTGGAAATTGGCGACGATAACGTGATTCGTGAGTCCTGCACTTTTCACCGTGGCACCAGCCAAGATGAAAGCTTAACGCGCGTGGGCAGCCGTAACCTGTTTATGGTTAACGTACACGTGGCCCACGACTGTCGCATTGGTGACGAATGCATCTTCGCTAATAACGCCACGCTGGCCGGCCATGTGCACATAGGATCCTACGTGATCTTTGGCGGCCACGCCGCCATTCATCAGTTTGGCCGGGTGGGCAGCCATGCCTTTATCGCCGGCTGTGCCGCGCTGAATAAAGACGTGCCGCCTTATGTGATGGCAGCGGGTCTTTATGCCAAGCCGTTTGGTGTGAACTCCGAAGGCTTGCGCCGTCGGGGCTTTTCGCCTGAGGCGATTTCAGCCATCAAAAAAGCCTATAAGATTATTTTCCGTAGCGGTAAAACCGTAGCTGAAGTGATCCCAGAGCTGGAAGCGTTGAATGCCCTGCAGCCTGAAGTGGGCCCCATGATTGAGTTTTTACAGCAAAATGAGCGCGGTATTATTCGTGCCTAATGCGCTTAATCAAGACAGCAGCTTGCAGCACAGCGGCCACTTAGCCCTTAATCATAGACCGCTACGCATTGGCATAGTGGCCGGTGAGGTCTCTGGCGATACCTTGGGTGCCGGGCTTATTCGAGAGCTGCGCGCACGCCATCCGGATGCCATTTTTGAGGGCATTGCTGGCCCACAAATGGTGGCTGAGGGCTGCAGCGCGCTGTTTGAGATGGAAGAGCTGGCGGTGATGGGTTTGGTGGAAGTACTGGGCCGTTTACCGCGTATTTTAACTATCCGCAAACAGATCTTGAGCCATTTTTTGGCAAATCCACCGGATGTGTTTGTCGGTATAGATGCGCCAGATTTTAATATCGGTGTGGAGCTTAAACTGCGCGCGAATGGCATTGCTACCTTGCACTATGTAAGCCCGTCCGTGTGGGCATGGCGGCAAAACCGCATTCATAAAATTAAGCGCGCCACCGACATGGTGCTGGCCTTTTTGCCCTTTGAAAAAGCCTTCTACGACCGCTTTGATGCGCCTTGTCGCTTTATCGGCCATACCTTAGCGGATCAAATGCCCTTGCTGCCGGACACTCAAGGCGCGCGGGCACGCTTGGGGCTTAAAGCCGACGGCCATTATCTGGCCTTGCTGCCAGGCAGCCGCTTTGCGGAAGTGAATTTACTGAGCCCCGTCTATTTGAGCGCCTGTAAGCTACTCAAAATCCGCTATCCCGATCTGGAATTTGTGGTACCGCTGGTCAGTGCCAAACGTCGAGCTGAGTTCCTGGCCATTAAAGAGCAGATAGCACCTGAGCTGGATATCATTTTAATCGAAGGCCAAGGCCGCGATGTGATGACTGCGGCAGACATTATCTTGCTGGCCTCTGGCACGGCCACGCTGGAAGCCATGTTGGCGAAAAAGCCCATGGTGGTGGGCTATAAATTTAAGCCGTTTAGCTATTGGCTGGCCAATAAGTTTGTGCATACCGCCTATGCGTCTTTGCCCAATTTATTAGCGGGCAGCATGCTGGTGCCCGAGCTGATTCAAGCGGATTGTACTGTCGACAACATAGTGCGCGAAGTGAGTCAGTTGCTGGATCAAGATAATCAGGCGTTAGTGGCGAAATTTAGTGAGCTGCATCAGCTGATCCGCTGTAATGCCGATGAGCAAGCCGCACTGGCGGTGCTAGAACTTGCAAATAAAAATCTCGCAAACAAAAAGTTAGCAAATCTGTCTGATTCTCATGAAGAGTTGGCCAATAAAGCCTCGGCTGGAAAATAATGTTAGAGATAGTCTATCCCCAAGGTGTACTGGTGGCCGGCGTCGATGAAGTGGGCCGCGGCCCACTGGTGGGTGACGTGGTCACCGCCGCCGTTATTCTCGACCCTGCGCGTCCTATCCCCGGTCTTAATGACTCCAAAGTGCTCAGTGATAAGAAGCGCCAATTGCTCAGCACTTTGATCCGTGAGCATGCGCTCGCTTGGGCCATTGGCCGTTGTTCGCCGAGTGAGATTGACGAGCTCAATATCTTACAAGCCACCATGTTGGCCATGAGCCGAGCGGTCGCCGCCCTTAGCGTACAGCCGGGGTTTGTATTTATCGACGGTAATCGCTGCCCCGTATTGCCTATGCCGAGCGAAGCGGTAGTGAAGGGCGACAGCCGCGTAGCAGAGATCAGTGCCGCCTCCATTTTAGCCAAAGTGGCCCGCGACCAAGAGATGATAGAGCTCGATGCTCGCTATCCTGAATACGGTTTTGCTCAGCATAAGGGCTACCCGACCAAGGCGCATTTTGCTGCACTGGCCGCCCATGGCGTGTTACCTGAATATCGCCGCAGCTTTAAGCCGGTGGCGACTCAGTTAGCCCTAAACGGCGGAGTGTTGCGCTCATGAATACGCCCTTTATACACCTGCGCGTACATTCTGACTTTTCCATGGTGGATGGTGTAGCCAAAATTGCGCCCATTAACCAGCGTGCCAAAGAGTTGGGCTATCCCGCACTCGCGCTCACTGACCAAATGAACATGTGTGGCTTAGTGCGCTTTTACGGCGACAGCCATCGCAAAGGCTTAAAGCCCATTATCGGCACCGATATTTGGGTGCAAAGTGATGAGCTGGGCGAGCAATTGTTTCGCCTCACCTTGCTGGCCATGAACAACGCCGGTTACCAAAATATAACCCGCATTATTTCTGCCGCCTTTGAGCGCGGCCACGTGCAGCACAGACCTTTAGTGGATAAAGCCTGGTTGGCGGAGTTTAACGAAGGTGTGATTGTGCTCTCCGGCGGGCGCGAAGGAGACGTGGGCACCAGCTTATTGAAGGGTAATGAGGAGCTGGTCAACGAATGTTTAGGGTTCTATCAAACCCATTTTGCCGATCGTTTTTATCTGGAATTACAGCGCACCGAGCGCATCGACGAAGAAACCTACCTGCATATGGCGGTGGCCTTGGCCGAGCGGGAACAGATCCCAGTGGTGGCCACTAATGAAGTGGTATTTCTTGATAAAAGCGATTTTGACGCCCATGAAATTCGGGTGGCCATTCACGACGGCTTTACGTTGGATGATAAGCGACGCCCACGGCGTTACAGCCCAGAGCAGTATCTAAAAAGTGCTGCCGAAATGGCGGAGTTATTTTCGGATATTCCTGAGGCGCTGGAAAACAGCGTTGAGATTGCCAAGCGCTGTAACGTCACCGTACGCTTGGGCGAATATTTCTTGCCGGACTTTCCCACCGGCGATATGAGCATCGAAGACTTCTTGGTTAAATGCTCCGCAGAAGGCTTAGAAGACCGACTCAATTTCTTATTTCCCGATGAAAAAGTGCGCGACGAAAAGCGCCCTGAATACGACGAGCGCTTAAAAATTGAGCTCGACGTGATCAACCAAATGGGCTTTCCCGGTTATTTCTTGATCGTGATGGAGTTTATCCAATGGTCAAAAGATAACGGTATTCCCGTAGGCCCTGGGCGAGGTTCGGGCGCCGGCTCTTTGGTGGCCTATGCATTAAATATCACGGACTTGGATCCGCTGGAATTCGACTTGCTGTTTGAGCGCTTCTTGAATCCTGAGCGGGTATCCATGCCCGACTTCGATATCGACTTTTGCATGGACCGCCGCGATGAAGTAATCGATCACGTGGCCGAGCTTTATGGTCGTGATGCGGTGAGTCAGATCATCACCTTCGGCACCATGGCCGCCAAAGCGGTGATCCGCGACGTAGGCCGAGTGCTGGGTCATCCTTATGGTTTTGTGGAGCGCATCTCTAAGCTGATCCCCATGGATCCGGGTATGACGCTGGCCAAGGCCTTCGAGATGGAACCTAAATTACCGGAAATTTACGATCAAGACGAAGAAGTCAAAGCCTTGATCGATATGGCGCGCCAGCTTGAGGGCACCATACGTAACGCCGGTAAGCACGCCGGCGGTGTGGTAATTGCACCAACGCGCATCACCGACTTTGCGCCCTTGTACTGCGATGAGCACGGCCAAAACCCGGTTACCCAGTTTGATAAAGATGATGTGGAAGAAGCGGGCTTAGTGAAGTTCGACTTCTTGGGCCTGCGCACGCTCACTATTATCGACTGGGCACTGGCAATGATTAACCCCAAGCTCGAAGCGCAGGGTTTGCCCATTATCGATATTGCCGCCATCCCCATGGATGACCCGGCGTGCTTTAAACTTTTAAAACGCTACGAGACCACGGCGGTATTCCAGCTCGAATCTCGCGGCATGAAAGACTTGGTTAAGCGCCTACAGCCTGACTGTTTCGAAGACATGATAGCCTTAGTGGCGCTGTTTCGGCCGGGGCCGCTGCAGTCTGGCATGGTGGATAACTTTATCGACCGTAAGCATGGCCGTGAGGCGGTGTCTTATCCGGATGAAACCTGGCAGCACGAGTCCCTGAAAACCACGCTCGAACCCACCTATGGCATCATTCTCTATCAAGAGCAGGTGATGCAAATCGCCCAGGTGCTGGCGGGTTATTCGTTGGGTGGCGCTGACTTATTACGTCGCGCCATGGGTAAGAAAAAACCTGAAGAAATGGCCAAGCAGCGTGAAGGGTTTGAAGCCGGTGCTGTGGCGAATGGCATAGACGGCGAGTTGGCGATGAAAATCTTCGACTTGGTGGAAAAGTTTGCCGGCTATGGCTTTAATAAATCGCACTCTGCGGCTTATGCGTTAGTTTCTTATCAAACCCTGTGGCTGAAAACGCATTATCCGGCGGAGTTTATGGCGGCGGTGATGACCGCCGACATGGATAACACCGACAAAGTCGTGACCCAAGTCGACGAATGTCAGCGCATGGGCTTAACCTTGCTGCCACCGGATGTAAACTCCGGCCTGTATCGCTTTACGGTGAACGAACAAGGCGCCATCGTCTATGGCATAGGTGCCATCAAGGGCGTGGGCGAGGGGCCGATAGAGTCGATTTTAGCGGCCCGCGTTGACGGTCCGTTTCGAGATTTATTCGACTTCTGTAATCGCGTCGACTTAAAAAAATTAAATAAGCGGGTGATGGAAAAGCTGGTGTTAGCTGGCGCCATGGATCGCTTAGGGCCGCATCGTGCCTCACTGATGGCCACACTTCCCGAAGCCATGAAGGCCGCCGAGCAACATGCGCGGGCGGAAGCGCTCGGCCAAAGCGATATGTTTGGCGTACTCATAGAAGAAGAGCACACTGAGCATGCCTTTGTGGACGTGCCGCACTGGCCTGATAATGTGTGGCTCGATGGCGAGCGCGATACGCTGGGCTTATATTTAACCGGCCACCCGATTAATCAGTACGCCAAAGAATTACGCCAATATACCAGTGGGCGTCTGTGTGATTTACAAGCCACCAGCCGCGATAAAACCACGACTGCTGCGGGCTTGGTGATTGCCGCGCGGGTGATGACCACCAAGCGTGGCAACCGCATGGGCATCTTAACTATCGACGATAAATCAGGTCGATTAGACGTGACGCTGTTCTCCGATGCGCTTGAACGCTATGAGTCTTTGCTAGAAAAGGATAAAATCCTCGTTATCAGCGGCCAAGTCAGCTTTGATGACTTTAATGGCGGCCTTAAGATGTCGGCACGAGAAGTGCTAGAGATGAGCGATGCGCGAGAGCGATTTGCTCGCGGGCTTGCGTTAAATATTAATCACAGCCAAATAGATCAACACTTTTTTAGCCAATTGTTGGACATACTCAGCCCCGTACGGGCGGGCGTGTGTCCGGTGCGAGTTACTTATTATCGACCAGGAGCGCGGGCGCAGTTAATGCTTGGCACCGAGTGGCGGGTTACGCCCACCGACGAGATGTTAGCATCATTAAAACAACTGCTGGGTCCGGATAAAGTCGAACTACTTTTTGAATAGAGGGGTCCTATGAACCAGCATTTTCTGGATTTTGAACAACCGATTGCTGAGCTGCAAGCTCAGATCGAAGAGCTGCGTCACGTAAACGAAGGCGATGCGGTGGATCTCGACGAAGAAGTCAGCCGTTTAGAAGTTAAGCGTGAAGAACTGACCAAAAAAGTGTTCAGTAACTTAGGCTCATGGCAGATCTCGCAATTAGCGCGTCATCCTGCTCGTCCTCATACGCTGGATTACATCGAACACATTTTTGATGAGTTTGACGAACTGGCCGGCGACCGCGCTTACGCCGACGATAAAGCCATGGTGGGCGGCATTGCGCGCATCGATGGTCGTCCGGTGATGGTGATTGGTCAGCAAAAAGGCCGTGAAACCAAAGAAAAGATCCGTCGTAACTTTGGTATGCCACGCCCAGAAGGTTATCGTAAAGCTTTGCGCCTGATGGAAATGGCCGAGCGCTTTAACATGCCAATTTTGACCTTTATCGACACCCCAGGTGCATACCCAGGTGTGGGCGCCGAAGAGCGCGGTCAGAGCGAAGCGATTGCGCGTAACCTAAAAGTGATGTCGGGCTTAAAAGTGCCGATTATCTGCACCGTGATTGGTGAAGGTGGCTCAGGTGGTGCTTTGGCCATTGGTGTGGGTGACCGTGTGAACATGATGCAATATTCGACCTACTCAGTTATCTCTCCTGAAGGTTGTGCATCTATCTTGTGGAAGAGCGCCGATAAAGCCTCACTCGCCGCCGAAGCCATGGGCATTACCGCTAAGCGTATTCATGAGCTGAAATTAATCGATAGCATAGTGGACGAGCCCATTGGTGGCGCCCACGGCAATCCGTTATTAGCTGCTAAATCATTAAAAGCGCGTTTGCTGAGCGATTTGGCTGACTTGGATAAGCTGGACCAAAGCACGCTGTTAGAGCAACGCTACCAGCGCCTGATGGGCTTCGGTTATTGCTAATATAGCGCCGAGCGCCCAGCGCTAAGCACCGAGCTAAAGAGATGCACCGAGCCCACAAGCTCGGTGCTTTTTTTTACGCCTTTTTTGTATTCGGGCTTTGTAGGCGAACATTTATTCTCGCATTTCGTCGCAGGAGAAAATGCCTGCCGTCATCCTGACGTAAGTCAGGATCGGGTGTGGGTTTCTAGGATCTGTTGACCTTTCGAGATGGTTTTTCAGCAGCCAGCGTAGCTGGTTAGTTTTAGAGCCAAACCTAAAGCCAAATTCCAAACCGTGCTGAATACTCTTTACCGAAAACAAGGGCACCTACAAAAGATAGGCACTTCGTAGCCGGTAATTTATTCGCCGGTCCTGCGAAGCAGGATGTTTTAAGGGCATAGAAAACTGTGGCGAAGTCCTCTTCGCTGAAGAGACGGCCACCCTACAATAGATAGGCACTTAGTAGTCGGAAATTTATTTGCCGGACCAGCGTAGCTGGATATAAAATCTTGACGTCCAGCAGAGTATCTACAAGGTCAAAACCAAGCGCTAAGACATGGCAAAAATAGGTTTAAGTGTTACGTTTTTTCTTTGCCAAGTTGGGCAGTAGCATACAACCACATAAGTTATGCGTGATTACTTAAGTAATCCGGCATAACAGGTGTGGATATATAACGCTCCGGAGCCAACACTACTAAGCCATATGGTTGGATACTTCCACATAAGTTACGCAGCATTACTTAAGCAGTCCGCCATAACTGCTGTGGATAGCCAAGCTCCAAACTGCGGCGAAGCTCTCTTCGCCAAAGAGACGTCCACCTACGAAAGATACCATACCCCGTAGCCGGCAATTTATTCGCCGGGCCAGCGTAGCTGGTTAGTTTTAGAGCCAAACCTAAAGCAAAATTCCAAACCGTGCTGAATAAATTTGCACCTACAAGGTCAAAACCAAGCGCTAAGACAGTGGCGAAGGAGTCTTGAATTTTTAAGGAGAGCAAGCTGCGCAAAATTCACGTTAGTTCCGCAGCATTACTTATGACATCTTATGTCGTGGCAAAGTTGGGGGTTGCCTGCCCATTAGGTAAGCAGTACCCGTAACACGGGGGGCAGATGTAGTGCTGCGCTTGCTTTAATGGGTCACTGCAATATCGGATTATTACCCTAAGTGCTAACTAAGCTGCCTTTCGTGTTGCTGCCGCTAGGTCTACTTCCTTCGTTACCATTGCTGATGTAGTGCAATGATTTGTATCATTAGGCTGTTCATCCGCGCCGCCTGATGCAGATTAGCCATCAAAGCCAAGGTGCCCTTAGACAATGATTGATTGACTCGCCCGATATTTTGCTCTGTTATACAGCTTCCGTGATACGCAAGAGGTTTAAGAGACATGAAAAAAACACTGATAGCTGCCAGTATTCTCACTTTAAGTTTAAGTGGTTGCGTTGCCGACGATGGCGGCCAGTTGTTGGGTGCCGGCTTAACCGCGTTTCAAGGCATGACCATTAGCAAAACGGAGCTCCAAGCTCAGGCTAGCCTAGCAGCCCAAAAAATGGATGCCGATAATAAAGTCGCGCCCGCTAACAATGCTTACAGCCAACGTTTAGCCAAGGTGACCCAAGGCCTGACACAAATTGACGGTACGCCGCTGAATTTTAAAGTCTATTTAGACAAAGAAATTAACGCCTTTGCTATGCCTGATGGCACGGTGCGCGTTTACTCTGGCTTGATGGATGTGATGAAAGACGACGAGCTGATGGCGGTGATCGGCCATGAAGTGGCACACATCAAATATGAGCATACTCTAGGCCAGTTTAAGACCGCGTATCTCACCGCGGCCGCCCGTCAGGCGGCGTCTGCCGCTGGTGGCACCATTGGTGCCTTGGCGAGCTCTGACTATGCGGAGCTGGGTAGCCAATTTTTAGGCGCGCAGTTCTCACAAAAGGACGAGCTGCAAGCAGATGTGTATGGGGTAGAAGTATTATGCCAGCAGCGCATGGATCCTTATGCAGCCATGCGCGCGCAACAAATTCTGATGCAGAACTCTGGTAACGGTGGCGGGCTTTTTTCTAGCCACCCCGCGACCAATAAGCGCATTGATTTAGTACGCGACGCCGCTGCTAATGCTAGCTGTCGCTAACAAGCAATTGAAGAGCGAGGCGAGAAGGGTATGAGATAAGACCTAACAGCCAGCCTTATGCTTGAAGTGGTAAGATAAACACCGGATCCTAGATCCGGTGTTTTTGTATTAGGCCGACAGGCGGTGATGTATCTTGTAAGCTTTGTGCATCAGAACCTGCTGCGCAGGTTTTCGCGGCTAAAGCACGCGACTACATGGGTGCAATATATGGGCTGCGAATAGAGAACCGTGTCCCACTATTATGTTGGCTAACCGCTCTTTTAAAGGTTTATTATGGATCTCTATCCTGTTTTTTGCCGCCAGATGCGTGGCTTAACGCCTGTCCATTCATTGGTGGTGGCCTTTAGTGGTGGGCTAGACTCGACGGTCTTATTAGCACTGGCGGCTCAGTTTGCTAAAGAGCGCGGCATTAATATTCGCGCCGTACACATTGCTCATGGCTTGCAAGACGCCGCCAAAGATTGGCCAGCACATTGTGCTGAGGTTGCTGCAGCGTTAGGCGTGGCTTGTGTGACCGAAGCGGTACAAGTGGTGCTCGGGCCCAGAGTGAGCCTAGAAGCGGCGGCACGCGAGGCGCGTTATCAAGCCTTGGGTGATGCCATGCAGCCTAATGATATTTTACTCACCGGCCACCATCTGGACGATCAAGCGGAAACCTTGTTGCTGGCGCTTAAGCGTGGCGCTGGCATTAAAGGTCTGGCGGCCATGCCAGAGCGCAAGCCCTTTGGCTGTGAGCGAAAGCAGAATCAACAGTGGCGGCCGCTATTGTCATGTTCGCGCCAATCTTTAGAAGCTTACGCCACAGAACAGGGCTTAAGCTGGATAGAAGACCCCAGTAATAGCGATAATAACTTCGACCGTAACTTCTTACGTAATCGCATCTTGCCAACGCTATTAGCGCAGTGGCCGTCTTTTAATGAGACCTTGTCGCGCAGTGCCGAGTTGTGTGCCGAGCAACTGCAATTGGCACAAGAGTGGGCCGAGTGTGATTTACCTGCGTTGTTGAACGAGGCGGGTGGCTTGAACATAGCCGGCTTAACAGCGCTAAGCGTAGCGCGGCGCCATAATGTGCTGCGACATTGGTTGCAGCAACATAATGTGCACCCCAGTCGCGCGCAATTACACGCTATCTGGCAAGAAGTGGCCTTGGCGCGGCCAGATGCGAGCCCAGAAGTACGGTTAGACGCTTCTCGAATATGCCGTTATCAAGGTGTGCTTTATGTGCCCCAAAAAGCGGGCCAGCCCATTGCGTTATTACAGTTAAAAGCAGAACTTTGGCAAGATGCTGGAGTGGGGCGGTTACGCCTGAGCTGGGTAGAGCAAGAGGCAGATTTAATCGCTGAGCTTGATATCAGCCAGTTGCAGCTGAGCTTTAATATCAGTGGCCTAAGAGCTCAGCCCCAAGGGCGTGCTGGCTCGCGACCGTTAAAGAAGCTGTGGCAAGAATACGCAGTGCCGCCTTGGCAGCGCAGCCAAATGCCGCTTTTGCTCCAAAGAGAAAACCTAGTGGCTATTCCAGGCTTATTCGTCAGCCAAGCCTATGTTCCCAAGCCCGATCAAGCAGGCTGGCGTATAGAGTGGGAAGTAAAGCCGGAAGGTAAGCCCTAACCTTGGTCCTTGCGAGGAGTGCAACGACGCGGCAATCCATGGTTATGTACCGCGCCGTTGTAGCATGGATTGCCGCGCTACGCTCGCAAAGACGGAATAAGAAAGGCCAGAGCCAAATCCTAACCTTGGTCATTGCGAGGAGTGCAACGACGCGGCAATCCATAGTTATGTACCGCGCCGTTGTGGTATAGATTGCCGCGCTACGCTCGCAAAGACGGAATAAGAAAGGCCAGAGCCAAATCCTAACCTTGGTCATTGCGAGGAGTGCAACGACGCGGCAATCCACATTCACCATTCACCCTTTACGCATCAGAATAAGTTACTTAAACGTCGCCCAGATCGGTGCATGATCGGAAGGCTTTTCGATGCCGCGTAATTCGTAGTCGATGCCGGTTTCCAGCAATTGCTCGATTAATGGCTGGGTGGCCAATACTAAGTCGATACGCAGGCCGCGGTTATCATCAAAGCCGCGACTGCGATAATCAAACCACGAATATTGCTCGGTCTGCTCAGGGTTTTGCAAGCGCCACGTATCGGTTAAGCCCCAGCTCAGCAGGCTCTCCATCCATTCCCGCTCTTCCGGTAAAAATGAGCACTTACCATCACGCAACCAGCGTTTACGGTTGGGCTCACCAATGCCGATATCTAAATCCGTATGCGAGATATTCACATCACCCATCACGATCACCGCTTGATCTGGGGTGTGATACTCGGTGAGGTAGGCTTGCAAGTCTTCATAAAAACGCGCCTTGGCCGGAAACTTAGTCTCGTGCTTGCGGTTTTCACCTTGCGGAAAATAGCCATTTAAGATGGTGACTTCACTGCCATCGGGGCGGGCAAAGCGGCCCATGATCATGCGTCGCTGGGCATCTTCTTCATCACCGGGAAAGCCCTTGCGGATTTCCAACGGTGTTTGCTTGCACAGCATGGCCACGCCGTAATGGGCTTTTTGACCGTGAAAGTACACCTGATAGCCCATGGCCTCTACCGCTTCTACCGGGAACATTTCGTCGTGCACCTTGATTTCTTGCAGGCCAATCACGTCCGGTTGATGCTTATCGATAATGGCCTGCAATTGATGCAAACGCGCCCTAAGTCCATTGATATTAAAGGAGATAACTTTCATAAATATAAAAGCCTGATACAAAAAAGATGCCGCTATGCTAGCAGAAAGTAGCCCTTCCAGCGAAACATAGCGCCCAGTGTCCAGCTAAACAAAGAGCCAAAGCAAGATACCGGATCAGGTCCGATGTATGACGGCATAAGAACGAGGTGTTTTGCAGGTTTGGCCGCCTTCCTGATGAACGTCAGGATCTCGCTCTTGGTGTCTTCAAAAGCCCAAACAAGATACCGGATCAGGTCCAGTATGACGGCATAAGAACGAGGTGTTTTGTGGTTTGGCCGTCTTCCTGACTGACGTCAGGATCTCGCTCTTGGTGTCTTTAAAAGCCCAAACAAGATACCGGATCAGGTCCGGTATGACGGCATAAGAGCGGGGTGTTTTGTGGTTTGGCCGTCTTCCTGACGGACGTCAGGATCTCGCTCTTGGTGTCTTCAAAAGTCCAAACAAGATACCGGATCAGGTCCGGTATGACGGCATAAGAGCGGGGTGTTTTGCAGGTTTTGGTGTTTTCTTTTAGCTGACGACTTGGTGCTGGGCGCTCGGCGCTATTTTTTAGCCACATATTGTCACATTTTGCCGTCTGCCAGACATAGTTTGGGTGCACGAACAAGGTACACTAGGGCGAGCTTTGTATAAGGAATAATAACAACATGAAATATAAGAATAATAACTCTGGATGGCGACCTTATTTATGGCTGGCATTGGTGTGCTTTTCTTCGGTGACACAGGCCCAATATAAAGCCGTGGTGACCACGGCCGAAGTGACTGAGCTGCCGGTGATGGCCAGTATCGAACTCATGGGCACCTTAAAAGCCAATCAACAGGTGGCGATAGCACCGCAAGTGAGTGCAAGGGTCACGCAGGTGCATTTTGAATCAGGCCAATTAGTTAAAAAAGGCCAAGTGTTATTGAGCCTAGATAACAGAGCGGCAAAAGCTCAGGTGCGAGAAGCGCAAGCTTCACTCATGGATGCGCAGCGCATTTTCAAAAACTACAACACCTTGTTTCAACGCAAAGCCGTTACCCAAACCGAGGTCGATGGACAACAAGCTGCCGTTGCCATGGCAGAGGCTAAACTAGCAGCGGCACAGGTACAGGCTTCTTATTTAACCTTACACGCGCCCTTTAGTGGTGTGATGGGCTTAACGGATGTGGCACCGGGCGCCTTGTTGGCGGCCAATGAGCCCGTGGCCGACTTATTGGACATTAGCCAGTTAAAGCTGGATGTGGCCTTGCCGGAAAAATATTTTAATAAGGTAAAAGTGGGTGAAACACTCACCGCCTATAGCGATGCCTATGGTGAGCAAGCCTTTAGCGGCAAACTGGCGGTAATGGCGCCAAGTGTGAACAGCGACAGTTTAAATGCCACCGTGCGTTTAGTGTTTGATAACTCGATGCCAGAGAACTCTCAACTTGATAACGCTAAGCCAGGTAAGACGCACAACACACTGGTACCCGGTATGTTGATGCGCGTAGCACTAACTGTCGATAACAGTGTGCAGCTGGCAATTCCGGTGCAAAGTCTGTTGTATGCGGGCCAACAGCGTTATGTGTATGTGGTGGATGAAGAAAACAAAGTGAGCCGCCGCGATGTGATCATTGGCCGTAATATGGGCGAGCAAGTCACGGTCGTCGACGGCCTTAAAGCCGGTGAGCGAGTGATCAGCGCCGGTACCGTTAAGGTTCGAGAAGGCAGTGTGGTTGAGGTATTAGATGAAGATCTCTGATCTCTCGATTGCGCGGCCGGTGCTGGCCACGGTATTAAGTTTGATGCTGTGCGTGTTTGGTTTGATTTCCTTTTTGGAGCTACCGCTGCGGGAAATGCCGGACACCACCTCTCCCGTGGTCACGGTGCGCACTACTTATACCGGGGCGAGCGCTGCCGTGTTAGAAGTGCAAGTCACCAAGCGTCTAGAAGATGAGCTGTCAGGCATCAGTGATGTGAAATACATCAGCTCCAGTACCAGCGATGGCAGTTCTAGCATTACCATTGAATTTGATCCCTCCCGCGACTTAGACAGCGCTGCCAGTGATGTGCGTGAAGCCGTGGCGCGCGCCTCGCGCAAATTGCCCGATGACGCAGATGCGCCCATCGTCACCAAAGACACGGGGCGAAACGATGTGATTTTGTGGATCACCTTACGCTCCACTGGCATGTCGCCGTTAACCATGGGTGATTATGCAGAAAACGTGTTGGCGGATCGCTTTAGCCTGCTCGATGGCGTGAGCTCAGTAGTCGTAGGTGGGCGTAAAGAGCGGGTAATGAATGTGCGCCTAGATCCGGTCGCCATGGCGGCACGGGGCATTACGGTGGCGGATATTCGCGCCGCCTTGCGCTCGCAAAACGTGGAGCTGCCCGCGGGCGTGCTGGAAAATAACCAGCAAAACTATGCCACTCGTATTCAACGCAGCTTTGAAGAGGCCGTTAATTTTCAACGCTTAAGCATTAGACGTATCGATGCCGACAGTCGCGTTTATCTCTCAGATGTGGCCGAGGTGTGGGAGGGTGAAAAGCCAGAAAACACCCTGTTTCGCTCCAACGGCCAGAACGTAGTGGGCTTAGGTATCGTTAAACAAAGCCAAGCTAATACGCTGGATGTGGTTAATGAAGTGAAAAAGGCCATTGGCGCGCAGCAACAGTTTTTGCCAGATGGTACTGAGCTTACGTGGACCTTCGACAGCTCGGTATTTATCGACAGCGCCATCGATGAGGTGTATCAAACCTTGATGATCACCGTCGGCTTAGTGGTGTTGGTCATTTATATCTTCTTAGGTCAGGTGCGCGCCACCCTGATCCCCGCCATCACGGTGCCCGTCTCATTAATCAGTGCCTTTATTGCCGCCTATGCGTTGGGCTACTCGGTCAACCTTATTACCTTAATGGCGCTGATTATGGCCATAGGCCTAGTGGTGGATGATGCGATTGTGGTGCTGGAAAATATTTACCATCACCTCGAGCGCGGGCGCTCACCCTTAGCCGCCGCTTATTATGGCACTCGAGAAGTGGGCTTTGCGGTGATTGCCACCACGCTCACCTTAGTGGCCGTGTTTGTGCCCATCATCTTTATGGGTGGTATTATTGGCCGTATCTTTACTGAGTTTGCGGTCTTGCTGTCCGCCGCCGTGATCTTTTCATCCATAGTGGCATTAACGCTTAGTCCGGTGATGAGCGTTAAGATACTAAAAGCTCATCAGGCACCGACCAAGCTGGCGCTGCGCTTTAATGCGGGCTTTGCCAAACTGGAACGCGGCTATAAGCGCTTACTCAATATGGGGCTGAATAAAGGCAAGCATCGCCTCTGGTGGGCACCGGTGGTTATGGTCATGGCCTTGGGGCTAACCGTTTGGCTGCTTAGCCAAGTGCCGCAAAGCTTGACGCCCAAAGAAGACCGCGGCTCGGTATTTGTGATGGTGCGCGGTGCGGAAGGGGCCAGCTTTGATCGCATGAGCTTGGCCATGGGCGAAATTGAACAACGACTGAACCCCCTGCTCGACGAGGGCATCGCCACTAACTTAACGGTGCGCACCCCCGGTTTTGGTGGCGGCGTTAACAGCGGCATGGTGATCATCAGTTTAGAAAACTGGGATAAGCGTGATGTGCCCGCCGAGCAAGTGGTTAATCGTATTCGTGGCTTAACGCGAGACGTGGCCGATGTGTTGGTGATCCCGATTTTACCGTCTTCGATCCGCGGCGGCTCTAGCTCACCGGTGGAGTTTGTGATCACCGGCAGTGATTATGACGAGCTCTACCAGTGGGCCGAGCAGTTACGCGGCTTGGCGCAAGATAACCCGGGCTTAAGCGATATCGACCTAGATTACGCACAAACCAAGCCAGAATTGTTGGTAGAGGTGGATCAGCAGCGCGCAGCCAAGCTGGGCATTTCGGTGACAGATGTTGCCGACAGCCTCAATGTGATGCTGGGCGGGCAAGCCATTACCACCTATGAGCGCCAAGGCGAAGAATACGACGTGTATTTAAAAGGCCAGCAAGAGGTGCTTCGCCAACTCAGCGATATTGGCGGCATTTATTTGCGCAGCGGCCACGGCGAACTGGTCTCGCTTGATAATCTGGTGAGCTTAAATGAGCAGGGCACGTCCGCCTCTCTTAATCATTACAACCGCAAAAAAGCCATTACCTTAAGTGCCAACTTGGTCGGCAGTTACAGCTTGGGCGAAGCGCTGGATTATTTAGATGACTTGGTGCGTGAGCACCTGCCCGATAACGCCATTGCCGACTATAAAGGGGAGTCGCTGGAATATAAGAATAACCAAAGTGATGTGGCCTTCGTGTTTGGCTTGGCGTTAGTGGTGGTGTTCTTAATCTTAGCGGCGCAATTTGAAAGTTTTATCCATCCCTTTATTGTGTTGCTTACCGTCCCTCTCGGGCTAGTGGGCGGTTTATTGGGGCTGTATTTTGCCGGCATGAGCTTAAACGCCTATAGCCAGATTGCCATGGTGATGCTGATTGGCTTAGTCACTAAAAACGGCATCTTGATTGTGGAGTTTGCCAACCAGCTAAGGGATCGCGGCATCCCCTTCGATGAAGCGGTTACCGAGGCTGCGGTAAGACGGTTAAGGCCGATTTTAATGACAGCTTTCACCACTATTATTGGCGCTATTCCGCTAATTTTAGCCAGTGGCGCTGGCGCCGAAAGTCGCCAAAACGTCGGTATAGTGGTGTTTACCGGCGTATCGCTGGCCACCTTACTTACGCTGTTTATCGTACCCGCCATGTATCGCCTACTGGCGCGCGGCACCCAATCTCCCGAGCATCAGCAACGGCTATTGGATGCAGCGCTTGAAGAGCCGGTAAAGGGTGAAGAGTAAATAATAGCGCCGAGCGCCCGGCGCATAGCTCAGGTTAAACAATAAGGCGGTCGAATAAATTCGACCTACAAAAGGCCACAGCCAAACCCTAACCTTGGTCATTGCGAGGAGTATAACGACGCGGCAATCTATGTTTGGTGCCCTGTGCAGGCGTGCAGAATGGATTGCCGCGCTGCGCTCGCAATGAACTGTGAACCGCCATGAGATCCTCGGCATTAATGGTCGGCAAGGGGTGTTGTGCCAAGTCCCGGCTAAGGGTCGGCTCCGCTAACGCGTCCACAAGATATTGCCCGATGATACGCGTGTTGGAGTTGCTTAATCGTGCACTGCTATTGATATGTAATACCGTCATGTGATGACTCCGTCATGCTGATTGATAAAGGTGTATTTACTGATCCAGTCGCGTGTGCAGTAAACGATCCACACTGAGGCTGCCAGCGCCCCTGAATACCAGACCAATACTGATCACCAGCAAGGCGAGGCCGAATTCGTAACCGTTATTTGACATAAACAGCCCATTTGACAGATGAACCGTGGCGATGGCGACGAGCATGGTGATGGCCAGCATTAACGCTGCCGGGCGAGTCATTAAGCCCGCAATCAGCAACAAGCCACCAAAAAATTCGGCACCACCGGCCATGGCTGCCATAAGCACCCCAGGCTCGAGGCCAATAGACGTCATCCAACCTGCTGTGCCTTCCAAGCCATAGCCACCAAACCAGCCAAATAATTTTTGGCCTCCGTGGGCGGTAAATATCACGCCGGCTCCGAGGCGAAGGGGCAGGGTATCCACACCTGCAGCGGTAGCGGTTAACGTGCTAATGAGTGCTTTCATGTTATTTCTCCAAAACGGAAACTGTCGGTTTGTTTAAATGATGGATCCATTATAAGGATTGAGGAAAGCGCAATAAGAGTTAATATCTGTTCAGAATGTTCTAAATATCAGAACATTCTTTTTGGAGGAATAATGGCAAAAAACCCAATAACAATAGAGGTGCTAGAAACACTGGATGCCATCGAGCGACGGGGAAGTTTCGCGAAAGCCGCAGAAGAGCTGAACAAAGCCACCTCAGCCGTGTCCTATGCGGTGCAAAAATTGGAAGAGCAGCTTGATATTGCTCTGTTTCAGCGTCAGGGGCGCCGTTCGGTGTTAACGTCAGCTGGGCGACTGATATTGGTCGAAGGGAGAGAAATACTTCACACCACAGCGCGACTGGCAAATAAGGCAAAGGAAGTGGCCACGGGTTGGGAGCCTCGTATTCGCATCGCCGTAGAGTCACTGCAGTCCTACCCTGCCTTTTTTGGCGTGCTTGGCGAATTTCTCAAGGCACATCCCACGGTTGAAATCGATGTGTGTGAGTCAGTGCTGAACGGCGGGTGGGAAGCGCTTGAGCAAGACCGGGTAGATTTGATCATCGGATCACCCGGACCCGTGCCACTGCAAAAAGGTTACCGTACACTGCTATTGGCGCGTCCCGATCTGGTGCCGGTTGTTGCGTCTGGTCATGAACTTGCAAGCATAGCGACGAACCCCGATGCGTTACAAGGTTGTCTGCCGGAGGTTCGAAGGGTTATTACACACGATACCTCCCTCGTTGATATTACCCGAAACGCGGGTTTAAGCAGTGACGGTAAACATTTTTACGTGCAAAACATCGATCAGAAAGTGGAGGCGATAATGGCAGGCATAGGCGTAGGGCACCTGCCGCGACAGCGTATTCAAAACCAACTCAATAATGGCGAGCTTGTCGAGCTGGCGTTAAATGAATGTCCTATTTTCGAACATTATCTGGCTTGGAAAATCAGTCACAAAGGCAAAGGGCTGCAATTGCTAACTCAAAAATTGTCTGTCGTATTTGGTTAGGTCTGATTACCCACGATCAGGGTGATGCATCAACGTTCATAATTTGAACAGCTCTAGGCAGGGTTTCTTTTGCTCGTCAAAGTGCGGCTAGATTTTAGCCTTTATAACACGGTGGATCATATTGGCACTCTCCGCTTAATAATATGGCCGATAAGAAAAATGGGGCCTGACTCTCGATATTCGAGCGTCAGGCCCCTCTTGGTTTCAATACTCAGATGGTTTTAATACTCAAGGCCAGCTTCCATAGTAGGCCAATTCTGCTAGCGGCTTGGGCTGAAAAATTGGCTATTAGTCTGTACTTGCAGCTGGTCATTACCGGCCACAAACGTAATCGCCTGTATGCTATTCTGCAACTGATAAGGATCCGCCGTCAAACTAATAGACAGATTAACGATTTCACCGGCCGGGACCGACACCTCCTCTGGTCCCGTCCAGCGTAAGGCATCCATTCCGGTTACGCGTACCCGATAATCTTGTGGCTGCTGACTGCGATTCGGCAACTTAAGCAAATAGGTGTTTTCCACCCAACCTGCTGTGGTTTCTCGGAACAGTTGATTACGATCCCGTTGCACGTCCAGCGCCATTGGCACTCGGCTGGCGGCGGCATACACCAGTACCACCAACATCAGCAGCAACATAATGCCATAGCCGACCAACTTGGGCCGCAACAACCGGGTCTTGCCGCCCTCTAGCTGGCGCTCGCTGGCATAACGGATCAGCCCAGTGGCGCTGCCCATCTGACTCATGGTCTGATCACAGGCATCGGCGCAAGCCCCGCAGTTGATGCATTCATACTGCAGACCGTCTCGAATATCGATGCCGGTGGGGCACACTTGTACACACAAATTGCAGTCTATACAGTCGCCGAGTCCCAGTGCTGCGGCATCTGTGTTACGCGCACGTGGACCACGACGCTCTCCGCGCTTGGCATCATAACTCGCGCTATAGGTGTCTTTATCGAACATCGCCGACTGAAAGCGAGAGTAAGGGCACATATGAGTACACATTATGGCCCGCATCCAACCCGCGTTGAGATAGGTACAAAGCGCAAAAAACACCACCCAGAAGCTCGACAGCAGGCCGGCAGAAAACTGTACTAAATCGGTGGCCAACGCGGCAGCAGGTACAAAATAGGCGACGAAAGTAAAACCACTCAACAAGGAGATCAGCAGCCAGATCAGGTGTTTGCCGCCAGTGCGCCACAACTTATTCAAGCTCCAAGGCGCCTTGTGCAATTGACGACGCTTATTAGCACTACCCTCTAATCTTTCTTCTACCCAGATGAACCAGAAAGTCCACACTGTCTGCGGGCAGAGATAACCGCACCACACTCGTCCCAAAAATACGGTAATAAAAAATAGGCCGCAAGCTGCCACCATCAACACTAAGGCGAGCAAAGTCAGATCCTGAGGCCAGATAGTGATGCCGAACAGATGAAAACGTTGCTGTGCCAGATCCAGCAGCAAGGCCTGTTGGCCGTTCCAGCGCAGCCAAGGTCCCAGCAGAAAACACAGCATCAACATTCCACCCATGACCCGACGCAGCCGCTGCCAGCGCCCCTGTTGTGCGCGCACGTAAACATGGCCCTGATCTATGGGTCTGGGCTCGATACAGACGTTAACGTCAATTTGGGAAGAATATTTTTCCATAAGGCTCACACTGTTTGTTATGAGAAAAGTCAGCCAGTACCGAACGGCACTCGCTGCGACCATCCGCGCAGTAGACCATGGCTGGCCTGAGCGCAACATAAACAGTTGTGAGTAAATAAACTATAACAGTGCTATTAAATGAGCCAGAAACTATAACAGTACGGCCCTCTGAATACTCAAGCTTGATTGCTCAAACTAGCGCTAGTTGACCGTCAATCAGCGCCGCCAACTGTTTAATGGCAGCCTCACTACCGGTATTCCAAGGCAGTGAGACATTGAGCCGAAAACAGTGCCGATATTGCTCGCCTGCGGCAAACATGCGCCCAGGCGCGATAGTGATACCCGCCTTCAGCGCCCGCCAATACAGCTCGGTCGCGCAGCAGTCTGTCGGCAGCTCCAACCACAAAAAATAGCTGCCTTCGGCATAATGCACCCGCACCGCATCAGGAAATTCCCGCTTGATGGCCCGATAAAAAATATGTTTGCGCTGCTCTAGGGTCCGGCGCAGAGTATGCAGATGCTTGTCGTAATGATGCGCAGACAGATAATCAGCCAGCGCCAATTGCATGGGCGCACTGGTCGACAAGGTGCTCATCAACTGCAGCCGTTGAATAGCCTGCGCTTGTTGTCCCGCCGCTACCCAACCGATACGAAAGCCGGTGGCCAGTGTCTTGGAAAAAGAACCACAGTGCAGTACTTGGCCTGTATTGTCCCACGCCTTGACAGGCAACGGCGTCACTAAACCGGCATACAGCTCACCATAGACATCGTCTTCAATCAGGCTCACGCCGTGCTCGGTCAACAGAGCCAGCAGTTGCTGTTTGTGCGCCGTCGACATGCTGGCGCCCAACGGGTTCTGGCAATGACTCATCAGCCAGCAGGCCTTGATGGGATATTGCTGTAATGCTTGAGCCAGCGCATCTAAGTCCATGCCGCGCTGTGGATCCGTCGCCACCGCCACTGTTTTTAGATGGTGGCGCTCTATCGCCTGCAGCGCACCGTAAAAAGCCGGTGACTCCACTACTACCCAGTCACCGGGCTGGGTTAGCGCTTGCAGACTAAGATTGAGCGCCTCCAATGCGCCAGAGGTGATCACGATTTCATCAGGCGAAATCTCCATGCCCTTAGCGGCATAACGCTGGGCAATACTGCGGCGCAAATCGGCACAGCCTGGCGGCAGACTGATGTCAGTATTGGCAGATGACAACTGGCGAGCCACTCGGATCAGGGAGCGAGACAGTTGATGTTGTGGAAACAGCGAGGGATCAGGAAAGGCAGAGCCTAGCGCCACACAATCGGGATTATTGCCCGCCTGCAGTACGTTGAAGATAAAAGCGTTGATATCGACCGTTTCTGCCGGCTGAAGTGGTGATGAGTAACGAGGCGCCTGCAAAACGGGCGCGACAAAATAGCCAGATTGGGGCCGAGAGCGCACCCAACCTTGGCTTTCAAGTAACTGATAGGCGTTGAACACCGTCATTAGGCTCAGCCCAGAACGGCGTACCGTTTCACGCAGCGAGGGCAGCTTGTCGCCTTCCTGCCAAACACCGCTGCTGATCTGCTCCTGAAGCTGCAGTGCCAGCTGCTCATAGCGGCTCATAACGGTAAATGCCTCACTCCCGGATAGCGGCAATTTTCGCCTTCCAGCTCGACCATGGCTTGGCTAATCTTGAGTGCTGCGCCAATATCGTCAATCTCTTGTTGGTGGGCGCGACGTAATCTTTTACGTAACTTACCCATCACAAAACGGCGAATTTCATCCTCATCTTCCAATAACAACCCGGCAACCTTAACCGGCTTACGGGTTTCTTCACTCAAGGCAACCATAGTGAAATAGGAGGTATTGGTATGCTTTACTGTGCCTTCACGAAAGTTTTCTAATTCGACTTTAATGCCCACTTCCATCGAGCTGCTGCCTACGTAGTTGACGGAGGCGTACAACGTCAGTAAGTCGCCTACTTCTACTGGGTTCATAAAGTCAACCGAGTCCACTGAGGCCGTCACACTATAGCCTTTGCAATGGGAAGCAGCACAGGTATAGGCAATTTTATCCATTAGGCTCAAAATTACGCCTCCGTGTACCTTGCCACCAAAGTTGGCATAAGACGGCACCATCAACTCTTTAAGGATCACCTGTGAGGCTTTAACTGTTCTAAATCCCGCATCGCTCATTACTCCACCTAATCATTAGCTTAAAAAACAATAAGTTATGGCTACTTAAGTCGGCGCTTTGCCGGGCAACGCACCTATGATGCGCTCGCACAGCTAGCATCCTAACCCAATTACCCTTATATGAACCGCGCCACACCTCAGCTTGAGAGCAATAGTAGCAAGAAATGACGAAACTCTACTGCGGTACTGCGTAACCTAGAAAATGCCCTATCCCTAGGCACAATGCGGCCTCAGCTGATTCCGGGGGTTAGTGCATATTTAGATTGTGCGGCTAACATGATGCGATCTGCTATTAAAATGAGGGGGTTACTAGGCGGCAATGAAAAATCTAGTCTTGGCCTTCACAAGAAATTTGCAGCTGAGTGCTTTGCCAAGTGTGGGTTCAATTGTGGGTTCAAAAGCAAAAAAAGCGCTACCTCTTGCGAGATAACGCTTTTGTATTCAACACGTTAACTAAAAACTCTTAGTTCATGCCGTATTTTTTGAGCTTCTTGCGCAAAGTGCCGCGGTTGATGCCCATCATATTGGCAGCGCGGGTTTGGTTACCGCGAGTGTATTGCATGATCACGTCCAGCATCGGGGCTTCGACTTCGGCGAGGACCAACTCATACAACTCAGTTACTTCCTGACCATTCAGCTGGGACAGATAATTACGCAGCGCTTGGTCTACCGAGTTGCGCAACGGGCGCTGGGTAGGCTGCTCAGAAGTTGGAGATTTAATGGTAGTAACCAGTGCATCAGAAGTCGTAGTTTGTTCGAACATATTTAGTCGGCTCTTCTTTTGTTCGTTAAGCTATATTCGCGAAATAATGCGCCAGTGAGTCGAGCTGTTGCTCGGCCTCATCAAGGGCATTGAAATCACTGCGAAAGTCACGGCCCGCATCACTATCTTTCAGGTACCAACCCACATGCTTACGGGCAATACGTACGCCTAACACTCCACCGTAAAACGCGTGCAGTGCTTCAACGTGCTCCCGTATCATGGCGCGCTCCAGGTCCTTATGCAGCGGCAAGGGTAGAGTACCTTGTTCCAGATAGTGGCGGATTTCTCTAAATATCCAAGGCCGTCCCTGTGCAGCCCGGCCAATCATGATGGCGTCGGCGCCGGTGTCATCCAAGACAAAACGCGCCTTTTCTGGGCTGTCGATGTCCCCATTAGCAATAATGGGAATAGAGACGGCTTGTTTTATTGCTCTAATGGTATCGTATTCTGCTTCACCCTTGTACATGCAGGCACGAGTGCGGCCATGCACGGCTAGGGCCTGAATACCGCAATCTTCGGCGATACGAGCAATTTGCACGCCATTACGGTGTTCAGGCTCCCAACCTGTACGAATTTTCAGGGTAACGGGAACGGAAACTGCGTTAACCACGGCGGTGACAATTTCTTGCACGAGCTGCGGGTATTGCAACAGGGCGGACCCTGCCATTTTTTTATTCACTTTCTTTGCTGGGCAACCCATGTTGATGTCGATGATCTGGGCGCCCTGGTCCACATTGAACTGGGCGGCCTCAGCCATTAGCATCGGATCTGCCCCGGCAATCTGGACGGAACGAATACCGGTTTCTCCTGCATGGTCCATACGCCGTAAAGACTTCTCGGTCTGCCATACCTTAGGGTTGGAGGACATCATTTCTGATACCGCCATACCCGCACCCATGCGCAAGCACAGAGTACGAAATGGTCTGTCGGTTACGCCAGCCATAGGAGCCACCAAAATGGGGCTAGACAGTTTGTAAGGACCAATCTGCATGAGAGAACAGCTATCTTTGCTCAGGGTCGCGTATCTTACGCATTTTTAATGAGTCTGAAAAGGTCATTAATTGAACGATTGGTAAATTTTAATAAGTCAAGATGACTGGTGTGTTTTTTATGCAAGTTCATGAGTTGCTAATTTAGTCATTTATAGATTCACTTGGGTCAGGTTTTTATAAGTTATTTTGCCCAAACCGTACCTTGGCTTAGCAGAACATGGGCTCTTAAAGGAGCCCATGTTTCTGTGTTCAGTGAGGTCACTGCTTTATCTAGCGGGTGTGCTTAGCGCTTTTGTCCGCTGAGGCGGGCCCATTCTTCACGCAGTTCAGGTGCGTCCATGGTAAACCACTGCTCATAGAGCTCGTTTAAGCCCTCGGCTTGCAGGTCAAGAATACCAGACAGCGCGAGCTTACCGCCGGGCTTCACCAAGCTGCTGATCAACGGCGACAGCTCTTTCAGCGGGCCGGCTAAAATATTGGCCACTACGATATCGGCTTTCATATTCTCCGGCTGATCTTTGGGCAGATAAACCGTTAAGCGGTCCGCCACGCCATTGCGCTCGGCGTTATCTTGGCTGGCTTGCAGCGCTTGCGGGTCGATATCTATGCCGATCACCTGCTTGGCACCCAGCTTTAATGCCGCCAGCGCTAAAATGCCGGAGCCACAGCCAAAGTCGATCACGGTTTTATCCGTTAAATCTTGGCCGTCTAACCACTCTAAGCACAAAGCAGTAGTGGGGTGGGTACCGGTACCAAAGGCCAAGCCCGGATCCAGCATCACGTTCACCGCAGTGGGGTCTGGCACATCGCGCCAGCTTGGGCAAATCCACAAACGATCGCCAAAGCGCATGGGGTGAAAGCTGTCCATCCACTCGCGTACCCAGTCTTTATCTTCTAGCTGCTCAACTTTGTAAGTGAGATCTTTGCGATAGAATTTCTTTAAGAAGCTAATGATAGGATCCGGATCCGTGGCGGCATCAAACATGCCCACTACAACGGTGTCATCCCACAATAGGGTTTCACCGGGCAGCGGTTCGTACACGGGTTTATCTTCGGCGTCCATATAGGTCACCGCCTGAGCACCGCGCCCGAGCAGCATGTTACTGACCTTGTCGGCGGTTTTTTCGGTGGCATTAATGCGAATTTGTATCCAAGGCATGGCGTGGCTTCATCAAACGGTAAAGGCAGGATTCTAGCATAAAATCAGCTGGAAGCCGTAAGCTGTAAGTCAAAACCCAAGGCAAAGCTTACTGCGAGATCCTGACGTGCAACCGGAAGACGGCATAAGGACTAACACAGTCCTGCGCCCTTAGCCGTCTTACTGGGCTCGCCCCAGTATCTCGCCCTAGGGTCTAAAGCGAACAGCGAGATCCTGACGTGCGTCAGGAAGACGGCATAAACACAAACACCATCGTTCTGTGGGCTGTTAAGTATTTGTCTCGTGCTGGGTGCCGGGCGCTTGGTGCTCGGCGCTTTTTTTGCCAAGCTCCTTTTTCCCAAACAAGGCCCGCACTTCTGCACAAGGAGCAGGGCTGAGCAATGAGCCGATAACATAGGCGAGTCCAGACAACGTTAGGCTGGGCACTATGGCGTGCAGGCCGAATAGCTTAATGCCGAGCGTGGTGAGCAGACCGTAGCTGAGCGCGCCTACCAGCATGGAGGCCAGTGCGCCGGTGGCGGTGCCGCGCCACCAATATAAGCCCAACACTAATGGCCAGAAGAAGATGGCTTGCAGCGCACCAAAGGCTAATAAGTTCAGCCAAATAATCATGTCCGGTGGGCTAAGGGCGGCGAGCAACACGATTAAGCCCACGGCCAGTGTTACCAAGCGGCTGGCGCGTTTAATGAAAGTCGGCGAGGGCGGGGTAGAGTTAGGCTTGCGGCTTACATAATTCAAATATAAGTCTTTCACCAAAGTGGCCGAGGCTTGGATCAACTGGGAGTCGATAGTCGACATAATGGCCGCCATGGGGCCCGCTAAAAATAAGCCCGCCACTATCGGTGGTAATACGGTAAGCATTAAAGTGGGCATGACTTTATCGGGCACGGTGAGCTCGGGTATTAATACTCGCCCCAAGGCGCCGGCGAAGTGCATACCAAACATCAACAGTGCGCCCACTAAGGTGCCAATAATAATGCCTTTGTGCATGGCCTTACTGTCTTTATAGGCTAAGCAGCGCACCGCCGAATGGGGCAGGCCAATCACGCCAAAACAGACCAACACCCAAAATGACAGCATAAAGCTGGTACTTAAAAAGTCATCGGGGCCACGGGGCGATACCAAGCCCGGATCTATCTCAGCCAAGGCACTAAACATGGCACTGGCGCCGCCGCCTGCAGTCAGTACGCCCACTAGCAGCACGATAGTACCAATCAGCATTAAGATGCCTTGTATCGCATCCGTGACCACTACCGCCCTAAAGCCGCCAATCAGGGTATAAAGCATGACCGTAGTGGCGAAAATAATCAGGCCGCCTTGATAGGGCAGGCCGGTCACGGTTTCTAACAGCCGCGCGCCGCCGATAAATTGCACCACCATAGTGGCGATAAAAGCCGCCAATAAGCCCAGTGCTGCCAAAATTACCACCAAGGGGCTGCGATAGCGTGCATAGAGCATGTCGTTAATAGTCAGCGCATTGACGCGCCGCGCTATGACGGCGAACTGCTTGCCCAGCACGCCGAGCGTTAACCACACGGTGGGCACTTGGATCATGGCCAGCAACACCCAGCCTAGCCCTAAACTGTACGCCGCACCGGGGCCGCCAATAAAAGACGACGCCGAGGCGTAAGTCGCCACCATGGTCATGGCCAGCACAAAGCCGCCCATGGAGCGGTTGCCTAAGAAGTAATCTTCGACAAAGTTACCCTCAGTGGGACGACGGCTTAAGTAAAAGCCCAAGCCCAACATGGCCAGTAAATAGCAGATTAACGGAACAATCAGTGCAAGATTCATGTTTAGTCTTTAGTGAGGGCGTAAGTGGGTGCGTAACGGTACAGCGGCGTGTGTGGCGTCGGCTTGAGTAATGGAGGCGGCATCGGCGATAGGTGCAGTGGCCTTGGCTTTTAATTTTGCATCAGTGACTTTAGCATCTTCAGTGCCGGCATCCGTTAGCGCAGCGTCGAGCGGCAGGTTTTTAAAATAGCGTTTTATCATAATTGCGCATAAGCCAATAAACAGCAGCGGGTTAAATACGCAGCTCAATACAAACCACAATGGCCAGCCGTGCCACATGATAGTGGACGGTACAGCATAGGCACTCAGCCACCAGCCCAGCATATACAGCACGGCTAAGCCTAAACTTAAGAGCGCCTCGCGGCGAGCAATAGTCACAAGATGATTCATGGATAGTGTCCTCAGTGCAGAGGCGAAGAGTAACATATTTGCGCTACCCATGAGTAACCAGACATAAGAGAAACGTGAGCTGCAACATGCAGCAAAAGATAGCACCGAGCATCAAAGGTTTTTCCCTTGTAGGAGCCCGTCTCTTCGGCGAAGAGGACTTCGGCTCGGTCTTTGTTTAATACCATTCTGTAAAACTAACTGATCATATTATCCTGCTCCGCAGGACTGCCGAACAAGTTGGCAGCTAAAAGAGGTAAGACTTAGATACTGTTTTGTATTTAGATCATTTTCTTACTTAGATTGGTATAAGTTCAAACCAATTCTGCTGCGCAGAACCGGTGAAACTCTCTGTTTAACAAAAGTGGCGGCTACAGGTTTAGGCATTTTTGTTAGGCTCGGCGCTGTTATTCAACCATAAAAAACGGCGCCCTGAGGCACCGTTTAGCTTTCGCACTTTCGCAGATGTTGGCTGCAACAATTACAGGCCTAGTTTTTTCTCTAGGTAGTGAATGTTGGTGCCGCCGTTGCGGAAGTTTTCATCACGCATGATTTCTTGATGCAGGGGAATGTTGGTTTTAATACCTTCAATCACCAGCTCGTTCAGGGCGTGCGTCATGCGGGCGATCGCGATATCGCGGTTTTCGCCGTAGCAGATAAGCTTGCCAATCATGGAGTCGTAATAAGGCGGTACTTTGTAACCTGCATAAATATGCGAATCCCAACGCACGCCTAAGCCACCCGGAGAATGAAACAACTTGATTTCACCTGGGCTTGGGATAAAGGTCTTGGGATCTTCGGCGTTAATACGACACTCAATCGCATGGCCACGAATGGTCACTTGCTCTTGAGTAATCGACAACGGCATGCCGGCAGCAATGCGTAGCTGTTCTTTGATTAAGTCCACACCGGTGATCATTTCAGTGATTGGGTGCTCAACCTGAATACGGGTGTTCATTTCAATGAAATAGAACTCGCCGTTTTCATACAAGAACTCAAAAGTACCGGCACCGCGATAGCCGATCTCTACACAAGCACGGCAGCAACGCTCACCGATAAACTTACGCATCTCTTCGGTAATGCCGGGTGCTGGCCCTTCTTCCACTACTTTTTGGTGGCGACGTTGCATGGAGCAGTCGCGCTCACCTAAGTGAATCGCTTTGCCTTGACCGTCGGCCAAGATCTGGATTTCGATGTGGCGTGGGTTTTCTAGATATTTTTCCATGTACACCACGTCACTACCAAACGCAGCGCCGGCTTCGGCTTTGGTCATGGCAATGGCTCTTTCCAGCTCGGCTTCGTTGCGCACTACGCGCATACCGCGACCACCACCACCGGCAGAGGCCTTGATGATCACCGGGTAACCAATGCGCTTGGCAATGGCGGCGTTCTTCTTGGCATCGTCGCTGATTGGGCCGTCTGAACCAGGCACACAAGGTACGCCGGTTTTTTTCATGGCAGCAATGGCGGACACTTTATCGCCCATTAAGCGAATGGTGTCGCCTTTTGGGCCGATAAATACGAAGCCTGATTTTTCAACCTGGTCGGCGAAGTCGGCGTTTTCTGCCAAGAAGCCGTAACCGGGGTGAATCGCAACCGCGTCAGTGACTTCGGCAGCAGCAATAATAGACGGAATGTTCAAGTACGACTGGCTAGACTGATTGCCACCAATACAGATGGACTCGTCTGCTAACAGTACGTGCTTAAGTTCACGGTCGGCGGTGGAATGCACGGCTACCGTCTTGATCCCCAGCTCTTTACAAGCGCGCAGGATCCGTAAGGCAATTTCACCGCGGTTGGCGATGACTACTTTATCCAGCATGAGACTTCCTTTATTCGATGATGAACAGCGGCTCGTCAAATTCAACCGGCTCGCCATTGTCAATCAAGATGGCTTTAATCACACCGGCTTTGTCAGCTTCAATTTGGTTCATCATCTTCATGGCTTCAACGATGCACAAGGTGTCGCCCACGTTCACGGTTTGGCCCACTTCGGAGAAGTTTTTTGCACCTGGGCTAGACGCGCGGTAGAAGGTGCCTACCATAGGAGAGCGCATTACATGGCCGCTAACAACCGGGGCAGCTGGCTCTTCAGCGGTAGCAGGAGATAAGGCCGCAGCCATAGGAGCAGGAGCCGCAGGAACCGCTTGGTACTGTTGATATTGTGGCTGTATATTCTGGCCGGGATTGCCGTAACGGCTGATGCGAACCGACTCTTCACCTTCGGAGATTTCCAATTCGGCAATGCCAGACTCTTCAACCAGTTCGATCAGTTTCTTTATTTTACGAATATCCATGAGCGTTCTCTTGTTATGTTATTACTGATTTGGAAGTTAACGAGCGCGTAAAAAACGGGTCGCGGCTTCCAGGGCAAATTCGTAACCATCACTACCCAAACCGCAGATCACGCCTACGGCCTTATCGGCCAAATAGGAATGATGGCGAAACGGCTCACGAGCATGCACGTTCGATAAATGCACTTCAATGAAAGGAATATTCACCCCTAACAAGGCATCCCGAATCGCAACGCTGGTGTGCGTAAAAGCCGCAGGATTAATAATAATAAAATCTTGCTGGCCGTAAGCTTGGTGTATGGCATCAATAAGTTGATGTTCCGCATTGGATTGCAGATGACTGAGCGCGATATTTTGCGCCGCGGCTCGCTGACTTAAGCTTTCCACTATGTCATCTAAACTGTTCTGGCCATAGATACCGGGTTCGCGCTGACCCAAAAGGTTTAGATTGGGTCCATTAAGCAACAGAATTCGGAAATGTTCGGCCATTGTGTAGCAATCCTCGTCAATCTTGCGGTGTTCACATCGTTAGCTAAGGAGCCTATCCGTTTTTACCTATTACTGGCAAATAAAATCGTTCGGTTTGACTCAGACCGGGCAATTATAGTGATTTCGTGGAAATTGGCAGCAAATTACTGGTCTAATCACTAAAAGAACTTAAATTTACCCGCCCACGGCGCTTTTTAGTGCCAAGAATGGCAGTTTGTCGAACAGTAGAACTCATATCGGCGAAAATTCTGTGAACTATTCGGCATATTATATTTTTTGCGGCGGGTTAAGCGCAGCTGTACGCGTTACGCCGTACGTTTTTAAACTAACTTGTAGAAGCCGCTTCAGCTGGCTGGTTTTACGCAGTAAAACTTAAACATACCTGATTACGTATGAACTTCAGCCATGATGTGCGGTGTTTCGGTTTGCGATGTTTTATCTCCACGCCAGGCCACAAAGACACACCGTAGAGGCCGCTTTCGCTGGCCGGTGGCGCGTAGCGCCACCAAGATCATCAAACCGCACGGTGTTGACAAAGAACACCGACAAAACACGTCACGGTTAAAATCGGATCTGTTTTTAGATTCTTGTTTTACTACGTAAAACCGGCCAGCTGAAGCGGCCTCTACGCTCGAGTATCTTGTTTCATCGGTGTTGCCGGTTCGATATGATGGCTTGCCAAACGGATCCTAAATCATGTGAGAATTGGCGTGGCTGTGGGTTTTTAACGTATGGCGGTCAGCGTATAGCGTACAAAAAAACGCCGCTCTCGGCGGCGTTTTATCAGCTGTGAGCGCTTAGCTCATTTAGCTTAAGAAGCCTGGCCACGCTCGGCAATCAGACGATCTACTACGGACGGATCCGCCAGGGTTGAGGTATCGCCCAGTGTATCGGTTTCACCGGTGGCAATCTTGCGCAAAATTCGACGCATAATCTTACCGGAGCGGGTTTTCGGTAAACCTTCCGCCCAGTGAATAACATCTGGCGTGGCGATGGGGCCAATTTCTTTACGCACCCAGTCTTTTACTTCTTTATGCAGCTCGGCGCTCGGCACTTCACCTTCGTTCAAGGTGATATAGGCATAAATACCTTGGCCTTTGATCTCGTGGGGCACGCCCACAATGGCCGCTTCGGCAATTTTAGGGTGCGCCACTAATGCGGACTCAATCTCGGCGGTGCCCATGCGGTGGCCGGAAACGTTTAATACGTCGTCCACCCGACCGGTGATCCAGTAGTAGCCGTCTTCGTCGCGCTTAGCGCCATCGCCAGAGAAATAAGTGCCGGGGAAAGTCGAGAAGTAAGTTTGCTCGAAGCGGTCGTGATCCCCATAAATGGTGCGCATTTGGCCGGGCCAAGAGTCAAGGATCACAAGATTACCGTCTACGGCGCCCTCTAAAATATTGCCTTCGCCGTCTACTAATGCGGGTTGCACGCCAAAGAAAGGGCGGGTGGCGGAGCCGGCTTTCAGTAACGTGGCACCCGGTAGCGGCGCAATCAAGATGCCTCCGGTTTCGGTTTGCCACCAAGTATCTACAATCGGGCAGCGCTCTTCACCAATCACGCGGTAATACCATTCCCACGCTTCTGGGTTAATGGGCTCACCCACTGAGCCTAAAATGCGCAAGCTCTTACGGCTAGTGCCTTCTACGGCTTCATTGCCTTTGGCCATAAAAGCGCGAATGGCAGTAGGGGCGGTATACAAAATATTGACCTGATGTTTATCAACTATTTCGCTCATACGGCTGGTTTTCGGGTAGTTAGGCACCCCTTCAAACATCAAGGTAGTAGCGCCATTGGCCAGCGGGCCATACAAAATATAAGAATGTCCAGTTACCCAGCCTACGTCTGCGGTACACCAGTGCACATCGCCCTCGTGATAATCGAAGATGTACTTAAAGGTCATGGCCGCGTACACCAAGTAGCCGCCTGTGGTGTGCAACACGCCTTTTGGCGTGCCGGTGGAGCCTGAGGTATACAGAATAAACAGCGGATCTTCGGCGCTCATTTCTTCGGGCTCGCACACGGCATCCACTTGAGCTGCGGCTTCATGCCACCAAATGTTGCGCTCAGGATCCCAGGCTACATCACCACCGGTGCGCTGATAGACAATCACTTTACAGTCGGGGCTTACGCCGGGTTTGGCCAGTGCCGCATCCACGTTAGCTTTAAGCGGCACCGCACGGCCACCACGCAAGCCTTCATCGGCGGTGATCACCAGTTTGGCGTTGGAGTCGATAATCCTACTGGCCACTGCATCTGGTGAAAAACCACCAAATACCACAGAATGCACGGCACCAATGCGCGCACAGGCCAGCATGGCCACGGCGGCTTCAACCACCATTGGCATATATAAGCTGACCACGTCGCCTTTTTTAATGCCTTGGGCTTTTAATACGTTAGCAAAGCGGCACACTTGCTCGTGCAACTCGCGATAGGTGACTTTTTTATCTTCATTTGGGCTGTCGCCTTCCCAGATAATGGCCACTTCATCGGCCTTGGTGGCTAAATGGCGGTCAATACAGTTGGCGGATAAGTTAAGAGTGCCGTCTTCAAACCACTTAATGCTGATGTGGCCAGGATCATAAGAAGTATTTTTCACCTTGGTGTAGGGCTTGATCCAGTCGAGATTTTTGCCTTGTTCGCCCCAAAATTTATCAGGATTTTTAATGGACTCTTGATACATGCGCTGGTAGCCCGCGTCGTCTACGTGGGCGTGCTCGGCAATGTTTGCCATAACCGGATGAATCTTAACTTCGCTCATTATTCCGCTCCTTGGTGTGGTAACCCATAACCCCTAGGGTGTAACTGATGTTAATAGATATGATTAACTAATGTGTAACAAGGTGACGCAGATACCGGCATCACTCAATTAGACTTTTGGCTAGCCAGCGGCTAGTGGCTCTACCTTTTTAGCATATTCTGCTCGGTTTGTTAGTGCTTTATAAGCGTTCCAGCATCAGCGGTGTGCCATTGCTAGCTTGGGCTGGGTATTTACGACAATAAAAACCATTCGGCAAAATAGATAACTATCCCATAGCGCACGGCCTTACCGATAAACACCAATAGCGTAAACGGCAATAAGCGCACCTTCATCATGCCGGCAATCAAGGTTAACGGGTCGCCCACCACGGGCAGCCAAGACAGCAATAAACTCCAGATGCCAAAGCGCTGAAAGCCCGCTTGGGCTTTGTGTAGTTGTTTTTCTTTGATGGGAAACCAGCGTTTATGTTGGTAATGCAGTAAATATTTTCCTAACCACCAATTAATGACGCCACCCAGCGTATTGCCAACACTGGCCAGTAGCCATAACAGCAGCAATGCATCGGGCTGGCGCGTGAGTACTGCGGCTAATACGACTTCGGAATAAAACGGCGCTATGGTGGCGGCCAGCAAACTGCTACTAAAAACAATCAGATAATCGAGCATCATACGCCTTACGCTGTACGTTAAACGCCGTACGGCGCTGTCTTTTGTAGAAGCCAGCTTTAGCTGGCAGGTGGCGCGCAGCGACACTTTCATAGCTGGCCGTGCTTGTTAGCTCGGTACTGCCCTTAGGCCGTCTTCCTGATGCACATCAGGATCTCGCTTTAACTCTTAAAGCATAAAAACGAGATCCTGAAATGAGTTCAGGATGACGGCCAAGAGCCAAGGCCACAAGCTGTGGGGTGTTGTTTTAGCTTTGCGCTCGGTGCTACATCTGCCAATAAAACACCGCAAAGCCTATCCAGCTCAATACCAACAACGCCCAGGGCAACCAAGTGCCGCGCGCGTTTGTTGCTAGCGGCTCGTCGTCAAAGTCGTGCTCTGTATCGAGCTCACTAGACTCGGCGCGTTGGCGCTGTTTTTTTGCTTTGTCGGCGGCACGCGCTCGGGCCTTTTGCTGCTTCTTATATTCGTCTATGCCTTTTTGCACGCCTTGTGCAATTAAGCGGGTTTGTTCTTTGGTTTGGCCGGGCTTTTGTGTGGCCTTGGCCACGCGCTCGGCTTCATCGACAGTTTCGGGGGATGGGCGGATTTTAGTGCGTTGGGGCTGCTTCATTAAGGTGCCACATTATTCAAATAATGAATATCCATACTAAACACCGCTAATAACAACTGAGTAGCACTGCGGTAAAAACCAAAGGGATCGTTTTTGGCACAGGCCTCGGTTAGCTCAGGTAACCAAGTGAGCATCAGCTCATTGGCCAACTCGCGCTGTTGGTCGAGCAGGCCTATAAGCTGTTCGTCGCTTTGGGCTTGTGTGGCAGCCAGCGCTAGGCTTGCCATCATTTCTAGCTGATTACAGACATTGAGCGGGTCATCATCCTTGAGTTGCGTACCATGCTGATGCAATAAGATACTCATTAAAAACAGCGACTCTTGATCGGGCTGACTATAAGAAAAGGTATCGAGTAAGGCTTGCTCAACAAATAGCCGTTGATAATGGGCGTTAAGATCGCCTTTAGGTTCTGCCAGCTCTAATATCAACTCGGCTTGGTGGCGAAAAGCTTCAACCGCGTCACGCAAAGGGTCCAGCGTGGCCAGGCTATTTAAGAACGCGTGCATGTCGTAGCCGCCAAATTCTTGCAGCTCTTCCGTGGTCAAGGGCGCCGACAAAAGTGCAGTAAACCAATGATAAAGTTCGGCGCGGCGTTGTGAAGTCACGATGAAATCTTGCATATTCTCCCCAAGGATGGCGGCGATGAGGCGCACACATCTGTTAACTCGGCTAAAAGCCTTCATTCTATCGGCTTTATCGCGCAGATCTACCCTGAAAACGCAGTAATAACGGGCAAAGAAGCGCTGACTTACTGGTCAGCTTTAATAGGCTTTTCAACGTAAAGATAAATAAGTCTGACTAACCCAACGCCTAGGACTAGGCCATGCCTCAGCTAAAGGGTAGACTGACGGGAAAATTTAACAGAACCTTTTTATAACCCCCCCATGAGTCAGGAGAGACAATGTTAAAGCGTGACATGAATATCGCCGATTACGATCCCCAGTTGTGGCAAGCCATTTGCGATGAAACTCAGCGTCAAGAAGAGCACATCGAGTTAATTGCATCAGAAAACTACACCAGCCCGCGGGTAATGGAAGCGCAGGGTTCACAGCTCACCAATAAATATGCTGAAGGCTACCCAGGTAAGCGCTTTTACGGCGGCTGTGAATATGTAGATATTGCCGAGCAGTTGGCCATTGATCGTGCCAAAGAATTGTTTGGTGCCACCTATGCTAACGTGCAGCCACACTCTGGCTCACAAGCAAACTCAGCGGTATTTATGGCGCTGGTGAAGCCAGGCGACACCGTAATGGGCATGAACTTGGCGCACGGTGGTCACTTGACTCACGGCTCGCCTGCCAACTTCTCTGGAAAAATGTATAACATTATTCCTTACGGCATTAACGAAGCCGGTGTGATCGACTACGAAGAAATGGAACGCTTAGCCATTGAGCACAAGCCGAAGATGATCATCGGTGGTTTCTCTGCGTTTTCTGGCATCGTTGATTGGGCGCGCATGCGTGAAATCGCCGATAAAATTGGTGCTTGGTTTATGGTCGACATGGCCCACGTTGCCGGCTTGATTGCTACCGGTCACTACCCAAGCCCGATTGCCCACGCCCACGTTGTAACTACTACGACGCATAAAACGCTGGCTGGCCCGCGCGGTGGTTTGATTTTATCTGCCGAAAACGACGAAGATCTGGAAAAGAAGCTGGACTCAGCGGTATTCCCAGGTGGTCAAGGCGGCCCTTTGATGCACGTGATCGCCGGTAAAGCCGTGGCCTTTAAAGAAGCCATGGAGCCAGAGTTCAAAGTATACCAAGGCCAAGTATTGAAAAACTCTCAAGCCATGGCTGATGAGTTCATCAAGCGCGGTTATAAAGTGGTATCAGGCGGCACGCATAACCACTTGTTCTTGTTGGATTTGATCGACAAAGGCATTACCGGTAAAGAGGCAGACGCCGCTCTGGGCAAAGCTTTCATCACAGTGAACAAGAACTCAGTACCTAACGACCCACGTTCACCGTTTGTGACTTCCGGTATTCGTATTGGTACGCCAGCCGTAACGCGTCGTGGCTTTAACGAAGCCGACGTACGCCAGTTAGCCGGCTGGGTTTGTGACGTGTTAAACAACATCAACGACGATACCGTTATCGCATCAGTGAAAGAGCAGGTTCAAGAAATCTGCCGTCGTCACCCTGTTTATGCCTAATCGCTAAGCGAGAGACATAAGCTATATGCTGACAAAAAACGGGACCCTAGGGTCCCGTTTTTATTGTGTGAATAGTTCGAGGCTAAAAGTAAAGAGGATGACACAAACCCAAAAATTAAACCTAAAACCATTTTTGCCACGGAATCCACGAAATCCACGGAAAAATAAAGATAAGAGCGAAAAATTATTTTTATGGTTAAGGTCTTAACCCCAATAAATCTTTCTCACTTGTCGCTTTTGACCTCTTCCGTGCGTTCCGTGTTCTTCCGTGGCAAAGAGATCTTTAGTCTCTAGGCGTTTGGTGTTTAGCCCTCACACTTTACGCTTCACCCCTCACGCGTTTTTAAGCCACTGGCAATCTTAAGTCTGCTTATTTACACTGGCCCCAATTGTAGTGGTCTAATGAATTTAGCCTAGGGAGGCGCTATGCATTGTCCCTTCTGTCATACCACAGACACTAAGGTGATTGACTCGCGTTTGGTGGGTGAAGGTTTACAGGTGCGCCGCCGGCGAGAATGCCATGCCTGCAAGGAGCGTTTTACCACCTTTGAAACCGCCGAGCTGGTGATGCCACGCATTATTAAAAATAACGGCATTCGCGAGCCTTTTAATGAAGCGAAATTAGAAGCTGGCATGCAGCGGGCGCTGGAAAAACGCCCAGTGAGTATAGAGGCCATCGAGCAATCGGTGCTGCGCATTATGTCGCAACTGCGCGCCACCGGTGAGCGAGAAGTAAAATCAGAATTGATCGGTAATCTGGTCATGGAAGAGCTGAAGCTGCTGGATAAAGTGGCCTATATTCGCTTTGCCTCTGTGTATCGCTGCTTTGAAGATTTACGCGAGTTTGGTGAAGAAATCGCCCGCCTGGAGCAATAAGTGTTTAACTCTCAGTTCAATTCTCAGTTCGGCTCTCTGTTCGATGTTCAAGATGCCCACTGGATGGCCCGCGCCTTAGAATTAGCGCGCCGCGGCCGTTTTACCGCCAGCCCCAATCCTGCGGTGGGCTGCGTGATTGTAAAAAAAGATCAACTGGTCGGCCAAGACCTACTGATTGGCGAAGGTTTTCATCGCCAAGCCGGTGGCCCTCATGCCGAAGTGTTTGCCTTACGCCAAGCAGGGGCGTTGGCAAAAGGCGCGACTGCCTATGTGACGCTGGAGCCTTGTGCACATACGGGCCGCACGCCGCCGTGCGCGCAAGCACTGATTGATGCGGGCGTGGCCCGAGTAGTGGTGGCAAGCCTTGATGCTAATCCGCAAGTATCAGGTAAAGGCATTGCCATGTTGCAGGCCGCAGGCATTGATGCAGAATCGGGCTTAATGGCGGTTGAGGCCGAGGCCATTAATGCGGGCTTTATGCAGCGTATGCGCAGCGGTGTGCCCTTGGTGACCGTCAAGTTAGCGGCGAGCCTTGATGGCCGTACCGCCTTGGCTAATGGCCAAAGTAAGTGGATTACGGGGGCGGCGGCGCGGCGCGATGTGCAGCGCCACCGGGCCTTGAGTTGCGCCATTTTATCCGGTGCCGATACGGTATTGGTGGATAATGCCAGCCTCAATGTGCGCTGGTCTGAGTTGCCAGAATCCGTGCAGGCACAGTATGGCGAGTATGTGTTGCCTAACTCTCTGTCTAATTCTCTAGCAAATGAATCATCAACCGAGCGGCTAGCAAGTGAGCCACAGCTACGCCAACCGCTGCGGGTGATTATTGATACCCGTAATCGATTGTCGCCTGATCTTAAGCTGTTCAGTTTGCCCGGCCCTATTTTGTTATTGCGTGGCCACTTATCTTCGGGCAAAAAGCTGGGCGAATTTAACGAGCAAGTTGAAGAATGCGTGTTGCCGTTAACCGAGGCGGGCAAATTGGACTTGCAGGCCTTAATGGTTGAGCTGGGCAAACGCCAAATTAATCAGTTATGGGTAGAAGCGGGCGCGCAATTATGTGGTGCCTTATTACAGGCGCAGTTAGTGGATGAGCTGGTGTTGTATCAAGCCCCTAAGCTAATGGGCAACGGTGCGCGTGGCTTGTTTAACTTCGCCAACTTTACCGCTATGGATCAAGTGATTAACTTGCAATGGCAAGATGTGCGCCAAGTAGGCGAAGACATTAAGCTTACCGCGCGCATCGTTGGTGCTAATCATTAATAGCTAGTTGTTCACAGCGAGTCGTTAACAGTGAGTCGTTAATGGCGCCAATAGTAACGGGCTTTATGGTCCTAAAACGAGTCTAAAATCTGCAATTTTTCGCCACTATGCGCTTTGCTTAACAGTAACCCACGGGCGTTAGCATTATGATGCGCCCAAACAGTCTACAGCATGAGTGACCAGCAGATATTAGAGTGGCCGCTCAGTGATTTATATAAGGGAGCATCACATGGCGTTAAGCAGTACCCAAGAAATCATCGACGATATTCGACAGGGCAAAATGGTCATCTTAATGGATGACGAAGACCGCGAAAACGAAGGCGACTTGATCATGGCCTCGCACCATGTGCGCCCCGATGACATTAATTTTATGGCCAAATATGGCCGTGGGCTAATTTGCCTGACCTTAACCGAAGCCCGTTGTCGGCAGTTGAATATTCCACAAATGGTGAGCCGCAATACCGAGCAATTCTCGACCGCCTTTACGGTATCCATTGAGGCAGCAGTTGGCGTGACTACCGGTATTTCTGCCGCCGACCGCGCGCGCACCGTACAAGCGGCAGTGGCCCCGGATGCCAAACCGTCTGACTTAGTGCAGCCTGGGCATATTTTCCCGCTCAAAGCACAAAACGGCGGCGTGCTGACCCGCGCCGGCCATACAGAAGCGGGCTGTGATTTAGCGCGCTTGGCGGGTTTGGAGGCATCGTCGGTGATCGTCGAGATCCTCAATGAAGACGGCACCATGGCTCGTCGCCCTGATTTGGAAGTGTTTGCTAAAGAACACGGCATCAAGCTTGGCACCATTGCCGATTTAATCGAATACCGTAATCAAAATGAAACCACCATAGAGCAGGTGGCGCGCTGTAAACTTCCCACTGAGTTTGGCGAGTTTGAACTGGTGACCTTTAGAGACACTATCGATAACCAAGTGCACTTTGCGCTGAAAAAAGGCGACATTAAGCCAGATGAGCCGACCCTAGTACGAGTGCACATTCACGATGTGTTTACCGATATTCTGATGACAGACCGTCACTCGGCGCGAACTTGGCCATTAGCCAAGTCCATGCAGCGCATTGCCGATGAAGGCGGCGTGTTGGTAATTTTAGGCCAAGACCAAGCGCAGGATCAGCTGTTGTCTTTGGTGCGCCAATTTGAAGCGGTCGACAAAGGCGAGCAGGCAGAAGCGCCCAAGTGGCGCGGTACTTCACGCCGCGTGGGTGTGGGCTCGCAAATCTTGCAAGCCATGGGTGTAGGCAAGATGAAGTTATTAAGCTCGCCTAAGCGCTACCATGCATTAGCGGGCTTTGGTCTTGAAGTGGTGGAATACATTACCGACTAAAATATTGTGCCATTAAAGCCCACAATTATAGTGGGCTTTAGGTGGGCTTTTTTTACTGGATAGAATTGAATTTTGTCGTGCTAACGGCAACAATAAGCACTTTTTTAGCATGTAATCGCAACACTTGGGTAAGGACGCCAATGGCAATTTGGGGAAAGGGACTTCGAGCAAAATCGATGTGGGCATTAGTGATAGTCTGCTTAGCCGCATTGATACCTGCCGTCGCCATTGGTTGGCAAATTATGACAGATGTGCAAGCGCACTTTAGTCAAGCCTATGCCCGCAACTTTACTCAACTTAACCGACAAAGCATCTTAGTACCCTTGTCTCGGGACTTGGCATTGGCGCGACGTTTTTCTGATTCGGTATTAATGCGTCAATGGTTAAAAAATGAAGATGACCCACAGCATAAAGCAAAACTATTTCTAGAAAGCCAAGGCTTTATGGATGACTTTAGCAGCCATTCGTTTTTTGTGGTGAGCGCTCAGTCAGGTAATTATTATTATCGAGATTTAAGTTATCAAGACTTAAATTATCGAGAGCTAAATTACGATAATAAAACAGCGCCAGAATATACGCTCTCTGAGAATAATCCGGATGACGCTTGGTTTTACAATTTATTAGCCAGTGGTCAACAAATTAACATTAACGTTAACCGTGATACGCGACTAAAAACCACCCGAGTTTGGCTTAATATCCTGATTAAAGATCAGGGCAAGGTGTTGGGCTTAGCGGGAACCGGTATCGACTTAACCCATTTTATTGATGACTTTATTGCTACGGATGAGCTTGGGGTAACGCCCATGATCATCGACGAGCAAGGGGCTTTTCAGGCTCACCCCAATATAGATAACGTGGCGATTGGCTCTGCCACCGGCACCGATGCCAAGCTCCGTACAATTACCGCCCAGCTGGGTGAGGCAGAAATACCACGACTGCAGGCACTTATGGCCAGCGCCAAAAGCACCCCTGAACAAATCAGCCTGGATTGGTTAACCATAAACGGCCGCCGTCAGTTATTAGCTATCGGTTTTATGCCTGAGTTAAACTGGTATGTCATCACCGCCATCGATCCCAAGACCGCTCAAGTGGTGGAAGTAAGCTGGCTAACGACCTCGTTATTGGCGTTTATTGCGCTACTCACTATCTTATTATTGGCATTAGCCTATGCCATCGAGCGTTTGATACTGGCTCCATTACGACGGCTGCAAAGCTCTGCTACTGCAATTGCTGAAGGGCATTATCATCTGTCATTACCTGTCTCTTCTGAGGATGAAATTGGCGACCTTAGTACGGCTTTTGGCGTGATGGCGAATAAAGTGCAGGCCCATACTGAGGAGTTAGAGCATAAAGTACGTAGCCGCACCTTTGAGTTAGAAGAAGCCAATACAAAGATGCAGCAAGCGCGCTTACAAATTAATGCGTCCATTGATTATGCCAGTTTGATACAAAAAGCCATTTTGCCGGATCAGCAGCTAACGCAAATGCTGGGTGAGCAGCACTTTGTCTTGTGGCAGCCTAGGGATGTGGTAGGAGGGGACTTTTATCTGTTCCACCCCGCAGAGCAAGGGCGCTTTTTAGTGGGTGTGGTGGACTGTGCCGGGCATGGCGTAGCGGGGGCGTTAATGACCATGCTGGCACGCGCGGCCTTGGATCATGCCATTCATGAGTGTGGCATTACTTCTCCTGCGGCCATTTTGCAGTCTGCAGATAAAATACTGCGCGGTATGCTGCAAGATTGTGAGCTGCCTCGAGGGCTTGCCACCAACATGGATGTGGGCTTGGCTTGCGTGTTACCAGATCAAGGAAAGCTGGTATTTGCTGGCGCCAAAATGTCGCTCTATCACAGTGATGGTGAACAAATTAATGAAGTTAAAGGCAATCGTCGCACCTTGCTCGACCGACGGGCCGCAGAGTTTGTCGATACCCATTTATCCCTGCAGCCGCAGAATATCTATTACTTGGCCACCGACGGCTATTTGGATCAGGCGGGGGGAGAGAAAGGATTTGGGTTAGGGAGCAGTCATTTTTGTGAGTTATTAAGAACCCATGCCACTTTACCGTTAACAGAACAGGCACAGGCGCTTAAACACGCATTAGATGACTATAGAGGAAACTATCCACAGCGAGACGATATCACTCTGCTCGCGTTTAAAGTTGATTTGTCTGCATAGGGACTTCGCAATGTCATCAATAGATCTATTGTCTATTAGAGAGCAGTTTAATAAGAATCAGATATTACTGTGTTTCAATGGGCCTATTTCTCGAGGTTTGATCGAAGAAATAGGGAAAGCGTTAAAAAATTATCTACGTGAAGATAATGCCCTGCCCAGCGCCGCGATGGATGTATTTGGAGTCTATATTGAACTTACACAAAACATTCGTCACTATGCCACGCACAAGGGCTATAGCGAGTTTGAAGGCTCAGCAACGGTAGTGGTAGCCAGAACGGTGGACGGTCATTATCAAGTATTGGCCGGTAACCAAGTTGAGTTGGCTGACGGTCAAGCGGTATGCCGTGATGTTGAGCGGTTAGCAGAGATGGATAAAGCCGCATTAAAGCAAGCCTATAAAACGCAATTGCGCCAGCCCCGTGCCGAGAATAGCCACAGTGGCGCAGGCTTGGGGCTATTGGATGTGGCACGTAAATCATCACAGCCCATTACGACCAAACTAGTCGATATGGGTGATGGGCGCGGTTTCTTTAGTATTTTGGCGGTAATATGAATACGAACATAAAACAGGATTTAGCTTCACTCAACATTATAGGCAGTCAGTCTACTCCGACCATAGTGTGTGACGTGGATAGCGGCGTGATGAGCATGCAGGGCGACTCTTATCCAGAAAATTCATTTGAATTTTTTGCGGAGATTATCACCTGGGTTGAAGACTTCCTGAAACAATCCCCCTTACCGCTGCGCCTAGACCTACATCTGATCTATATGAATACCAGCAGCGTGAAAGCCATGATGGATATCTTTGATATGTTAGAGGCTGCATTTACGACAGATCGCCAAGTGAGTGTGCGTTGGTATTATGATCCGGCCAATGAGCGCGTGGTTGAACTGGCCGAAGAATTCAAAGAAGACTGTACCTTCCCTTTTGATATTGAGCCCCATGACTAGCCCATTAACGGATGCTGAACTGGACCGCTTACTGCTGGCGCCAGAACATCAAGATAATCCTTTACTGCCGGTGCTCAAGTTATTGAGAAAGCGAGAGCAGGCGCACCAGCAACGCTTAGAGCGTTTGCTACGCATTTCTGACTGCAGTGATGATATAGCGCGAATGCAAACCCATGAGCTACTCCACCAATATGATAAACAGCTCCGCCGTTTAGAAAAAATCACCCGTATTTCCGATCGTTATCAGCAGAATTTATTGGAGCTTAATGAAGAGCTCAAAGAGGTGGCCTTACACGACCCGTTAACGGGATTAGCGAATCGTCGTTTATTGATGTCGCGGTTGCATGAAGAAATAGAGCGCAGTCGGCGTAATCAGCAACCTTTGAGCGTGGTGATGCTAGATGTGGATCATTTTAAGCGCATTAACGATGTGTTTGGTCATGATGTGGGTGACAAAGCCTTATGCATGATGGCTAAGGCCATTGAGCAGCAACTGCGCGAGGTTGATCTTTGCGCGCGCTGGGGCGGGGAAGAATTTATGTTACTGTTGCCAGAGACGCGATCAGATCAGGCTATTCATACGGTAGAAAGAGTAATGCAGGCCATACGCTCCTTACAGTTGCTGGATGATAAAACGGTGATGTTGAGTATTAGTGCCGGTATCACGCAATATCATGCCAATGAAGCCATGGATGTAGTGATTAATCGTGCCGACAGCGCCTTGATCTCAGCGAAGCAGAATGGCCGAGACCAATGGCAATGGGCTAAATAAGCTAATAATTATCTGAAAGGACACCGAATAAATGACACTGAATGCCATTATCAAAGACACCGCGGCCGATCCCGATGCCTGCGTTATCTGGTTACATGGTCTGGGTGCCAACGGCCATGACTTTGAGCCAATAGTGCCGGAGCTGGGCTTGCCAGCGAACAGCGCGATTCGTTTTATCTTCCCTCATGCGCCGCAAATAGCGGTGACGGTAAACGGTGGTCATCGCATGCCAGCTTGGTATGACATTATAGCCATGAAGATAGAGCGTGAAGTGGATGAGCGTCAATTACGCGTGTCTGCCCGTGCTATTCAAGCATTGATTGAGCAGCAAATAGCCTTGGGCATCGACAGCCGCCGCATTATTTTAGCGGGCTTTTCTCAAGGGGGGGCCGTGGCCTATGAGGCCGCATTAAGCTTTGATAAACCGTTAGGCGGCTTAGTGGCGATGTCCACCTATTTGGCGACTGCCGACAGTTTAGAACGCCATGCAGCGAATGCGGCCTTACCGATTCAGGTATTACACGGCACCCGCGATGCGGTGGTGCCAGAATTACTGGGCACCCGTGCGTGTCAGCAGCTTAAATTGTGGGGGTATACGCCACAGTTCCATAGTTACAATATGGAGCACAGTGTGTGTGGTGCCGAAATCACCGACATCAGCCGCTTCTTCAGCCAGTGTTTGGGGCTTAAAAGTGGTGAAGCGTAAAGCGGCCTAGATAGCGTTAAACCTAAAACCATTTTGCCACGGAATCCACAGAATCCACGGAAAAATAGAGATCAGATCTGAAAAGATATTTAATTTGTAAAACTTTAAGGACGAAAGCTTGGTTGAATACTTTTCTCATACATATGAGTCCCTACAAAACCGTGACTGAAGGACTTGTACTTACCAAGTAAGATCTCTGTCTTTTTCGATCTTATATCAGCTTTATTTTTCTGTGGGTTCCGTGGATTCCGTGGCGAGATAATCTTTATCGCTCTTTGTTAAGCTGGGAGCTTGGCGCCGGGCGCTCGGCGCTGTTTTCCCCTCACCTTTAATCAAGGATCCCTCATGACTGAACAAGATTTGATCCAAGCGCTGCAAAACAAACCTGAGCAGCTGAGCTTTGCCGATACGTTGGCGGTGATTGACGGCGCTTATAACTTTACGCCCACGGCCTTTACTAATGGCGACTTGGTGAATGCAGCCGGAGAAAATAATGGTTCCTGCAAGATTTTTGCCTTTGGCCAATTACATCAGCTAAGCGCCGAGCAAGCTGTGGCGGGTTTCGGCGAACATTATCGCGGTGTATTAGCAGATCCGACTGGACAGGGGCACCAAAATATCCGTAACTTCATTAAACACGGCTGGTCTGGGATCCACTATCAAGGGCAGCCATTAGCACGTAAAGTTTAGGCCTTTAAGTTTAAGACTTAGGTTAAGGCCTAAACCCAGCATAAGGAACTCCCCTATGGCCGGCGCTAACTTATTGATGTTGCTCGATGATATTGCCAGTTTACTGGACGATGTTTCACTCATGACCAAGGTCGCAGCCAGAAAAGCCGCCGGTGTGCTGGGCGATGATTTAGCGCTGAATGCCGAGCAAGTGTCAGGGGTCAGGGCCGATCGGGAGCTGCCGGTAGTGTGGGCGGTGGCCAAAGGCTCCATGCTTAATAAAGTCATTTTAGTGCCCTCGGCCTTGGCCATTAGCGCCGTTATTCCTTGGATCATAGTGCCGCTGTTAATGCTGGGCGGCATCTATTTATGTTACGAAGGCGCCGAAAAGTTAGTGCATTCTTTTTTTCATAAAAAGACACAATCTGCCTCTTCCGCTGCCGCTGTTCAAAGTGAGCTCTCAGCCAACGCTGAGCGTTTGGTTGCATCCTCCTCTTTAGCCGTATCGGACTCTCCAGAAGTACTACTCTCTCCAGAAGTATCAGTCTCTCCAGAAGTACCACATCCAGACGCCAAGCTGGATCCTAATATGGATGTGCTGACTTATGAGCGGGGTAAGATAAAAGGCGCGATTCGTACCGACTTTGTGTTGTCAGCAGAAATTATTGTGATCACCTTAGGCATAGTGTCAGATGCGCCTTTTATGCAGCAGGTGTTGGTATTGGCCGGTATTGCACTGGGCATGACCATTAGTGTGTATGGCTTGGTGGCCGGTATCGTTAAGCTTGACGATTTGGGCTTGTATCTCACTAAAAAAGGCGGGGCGTGGGAAAAGCCAGGGCTCGCCATACTGGCTGCTTGCCCTTATTTAATGCGCGGCTTATCGATAGTGGGCACCATCGCCATGTTTTTGGTGGGAGGCGGTATTCTAGTACACGGCCTTTCTTGGTTGGAGCATTGGGTAGAAGCCGCCGCCAAGCTTACCCACGGGCTGCCGGCCATAGGGAGTGTGTTAGCGTGGCTAACCCCTTTAATGCTGCATATGGCCATCGGCTTAGCTGCGGGCTTACTGGTGGTCGGGTTATTTAAAGCGAAAGAATTGTTTATGCCTAGCGCGCAATAAAACTCGTGACTTAAAGGCTATCTCGTCAAGGTACGTTAAGCCAACCTCAAGGTTTGAGTGCTTTACGGCTGCGATACCAAGCAATGAGGTTGCGGCTGCGATAGCTAAGTAGCGCCAATAAAATGAGCACGCAGCCAAATACCTTTTGTATTGGCATGGGCTCGTGATACCAGAATACGCTGATCAGGACCGTCCAAATGGGTTCTAGCATCATGATCAGTGCCGCATTGCCCATATGACTGTATTTTTGCCCCACACTTTGGCATACAAAACGCAACGAGGTGGCCAGCAAGACGCTGGCGGCAAACCAGCCCCAAGTTACAGGCAGGATTTCTTCGGGCCATTGTTCAAACAAACCGGAATAAAGCAGGTGCATGATGCCAGTGACGGCCAGCTGTACGCAGGTCAGCGCCATGGGATGAATGCGCCGAGCAAAGCGGCTGTTTAAGTTGAAATACAGTGCCAGCGAGAGTGATGCCAGTAAAAACAGCAGTTGGCTGAGCGATAAGCTCAGGCCATTGCCCATGGTCAGTAACAACAACCCCAGAATCGCAATCGGCAAAGCCACCCAAAATTGGCGCTGTGGCCGCTCTTTAAATATCAACCAGGCCAGAGGGGGCACCATCAGCATAGCCAAACTCATAATGAAAGCCCCTTCGCCAATGCCTGCGCTATGGGAGATAGCCTGGATCCAGAATATCAGATTCAGGGTCATCACCAGACCGATGGCCGCAGCTTTCAGCAAGAGTTCTGGCGAGGTGCTTCTTAAATGCCGATAGCAAAAGGGCAGTAGCACGAGGGCGGCCAGTAAGAAACGCCAGCCGACAAATCCGGCGGGAGGTAGGCCGTTAAGGGCTTCTTTGGAGAATAACCAGCCGGCAGAGGCTAACAGAGTTGCCGCTAAAATAAACAAATCGCCACGCCGTTCTGGCAGCATAAATAGCCCTCGTTATGTTCTGGTGTAAAGTGGATAAAGCAGGCCGGTATACAAGATGAGATAAGCGGTTCCATAGCAGGAGAGATGAACACGGCCGGCAGCGGCTCTACTGTATGCTATTTCACTTTATTTGCATACAGAGCCATCTGGTCCTGTGATGCTGCCGGCACTAATAGGCGGGTCCCCGTTATCCGCTGATGGCTTGCAGGGGTTGTTGCGCCACGGTCAGCCTGCCCTGGGTGGACTCAAGCAAAACAAGCAGCTCATCCAGTGGCATGGGGCGAGCGTACAGGTAGCCCTGGGCATGACGCACGCCTTCACCCAGCAACCAGTCACGCTGCTGAGGTGTTTCAACTCCCTCGGCGACCACCGCCAGTTTCATCCTGCAACTACTATATAACCCTTGCCTGCTCGCCTGTCATAGTCGTGATTCCATGCTGATACCGCCGTCGGTGGCGCGGATGTAAGAGCTCACATAAGCTTTGAATATCAATGCCAACGCTCGGTCATAAAATGCCCCCTTGGGTGGTTACTAGGCCGGCAAAGGGGAGAACAGCATGGCAGAGCATACAGTGTCGGGAACGAGCCAGCCGCAGGATGTACCGCAACAGGTGGATATGGACTTTGGCGTGGTGTTAGAGCGTATCGACAGCTGGGTAGATGGCAGCTTGCGTTTGCTGCCCAATCTTCTGGTTGCCCTGGTGCTGCTGATAGTCTTTTACGGCTTAGGTATGTTGGTGCGACGGCTGATCTTGCGCCAGAGTCATACTCGTGGCCGCGATAATTTAGGTGACGTGCTGGGCGGCTTTGTTAAGTGGACTATTATTTTGTTCGGCTTTTTACTGGCCGCCACCATAGTACTCCCCAGCCTGAAACCCGGCGATTTAATTGCCGGTTTGGGCGTCAGCTCGGTGGCCATCGGTTTTGCTTTTAAGGATATCTTGCAAAACTGGCTGGCGGGCTTGCTGATCCTGTTACGTCAGCCCTTTAATATTAACGACCAAATTGAGGTTAATGGTCACGAAGGCACGGTGCAGCGCATTGAAACCCGTGCCACCATTATTAAAACCTATGATGGCCAGCGCATCGTGATCCCCAATAGCGATATCTACACCAATGCGGTAAGGGTACTCACCGCCCATGACTATAGGCGTAGCCAATACGATGTTGGCATTGGTTATGACGATGATCTGGATAAAGCCTGTGCCTTATTGATAGCGGCGGTGTCAAAAGTGGCCGAGGTAGAACAAGCCCCAGCGGCCGAGGCGCTGCCGTGGGATCTGGCGGCCAGTTGGGTGACGATTCGGGTGCGTTGGTGGACGCGCAGCCATAAGGCGGATGTGACGCAAGTGCACGCGCAGGTGATCAGAACTATTAAGCATACCCTCGAAAAAGCCGAGATCAGCATGCCCGGAGATACGGTACTTTGCCAGTTGCAAGACCTCTTTGATGAAGAGGAATTTACCGAGGAAGAGCCCAAGGCGCGCCATTAGTAATTCGGGTTGAATTATGGCTGCAGACGACGGATGTTTGATAGCAATCATCTAATGACTTTTGTCACCCTCAGGTTGTGCTAGAATGTGCGCACTTTTGTCAGAGCAGAGGTTTCCATGAAGGTAATCGAAGGGCTAATGGCCGCTCCTAAAGCTAAGGTGGCGATCGTTGTCGCGCGCTTTAATAATTTTATTAACGACAGCTTAGTTAATGGCGCGCTTGATGTATTAATACGTCAAGGCCAAGTAAAAGATGAGAATATCACCCTGGTAAAAGTACCGGGTGCGATTGAAATGCCTTTGGTGTGTAAAAAGCTGGCTAAAACTGGTAACTACGACGCCATAGTGGCGCTGGGTTGCGTGATCCGCGGTGGCACTTACCACTTCGATTTGGTCGCCAATCAAAACAGCAGCAGTATGGCCAATGTGATGATGGACTTTGAAGTGCCCATCGCCTTTGGCGTGCTGACCACCGAAAATATTGAACAAGCCATAGAGCGCGCTGGTACCAAGGCGGGCAACAAGGGCGCAGAGGCCGCCCTCAGCGCACTTGAAATGATTAATGTCCTGCAGCAGCTGGACTAATAGGAGTACTGCATTGAAACCGTCTGAACGCCGTAAGGCCCGCCGTCTCGCTACCCAAGGCATTTACCAATGGCAAATGACCAAGGATAACGTGGCCGATATTGCCCAGCAGTTTGCGCTGGAACAGGACACCAAAGGGGTGGACATGGATTATTTCCGTGACCTGCTGTTTGGCGTTTCTGTGCACACCAAAGAGCTGGATGCGGTTTATTCCCCCTTCCTGTCGCGCCCCTTGGCGGACTTGGATATGGTCGATAAAGCGGTGTTGCGCTTAGCCACTTACGAGCTAACACGACGTGAAGATGTGCCTTATCGGGTAGTCATCAACGAAGCCATTGAGCTGGCCAAGGCGTTTGCCGCCGAAGAAAGCCATCGTTTCGTGAACGGCGTGCTTGATAAAGTCATCAAGCAGTTAAAAAAATAACAATAAGCACGGGAAAAAAGCCAGCCACTCGCTGGCTTTTCATTTTCTATGAATGAATTCGATATTATTAAGCATTACTTCACCGTGGCCAGTCATCGTAAAGATGTGATCATGGGCCCCGGCGACGATTGCGCGCTCTTACAAGTGCCGGCCAATACGCTATTGGCAGTGAGCACGGACACCTTAGTCAGCGGCGTGCATTTTTTTGCCGACATGGATCCCACCGCGCTCGGCCACAAAGCCTTAGCGGTGAATTTATCGGACTTAGCCGCCATGGGGGCAGACCCTTGTTGGGTGTCGCTGGCGATAACCTTGCCGGAAGTTGACGAAGCTTGGATCAAGCAATTTTGCGCCGGTTTTTTTGAACTGTCCGAGTATTACAACGTGGCGCTGGTGGGCGGCGACACCACCAAAGGTCCGTTGTCGATTACCGTGACCGTGCACGGTACGTTGCCGTTGGGCAAAGGCTTGCTGCGCTCTGGCGCACAAGTGGGCGATGGCATTTATGTGACTGGCACCTTAGGTGATGCGGCGCTGGGCTTACAGCAGGCACTGGGCAATATTCAAGTGCCCGAGGCGCATCAAGAATTTGTGCGTAATAAATTTGAGTACCCACACCCGCGAATTTTAGTGGGCCAAGCGCTGCGCGATATTGCTACCAGTGCGCTGGACTTATCCGATGGTTTAGCGGGGGATTTGGCGCACATTTGCCGAGCATCAGGTTTGCGCGCGCAAATAGAAGTGGATCAATTACCGCTCAGTGACGCCATGCAAGCCGCTGTTAACCAAGAGCAAGGTTGGGAGCTAGCACTCACGGGTGGCGATGATTACGAGTTATGCTTTACGGTATCTGAAATGCACCGTGGTCAGCTAGAAACTGCATTGAGTCACAGTGGCGTTAAGTTTACCCGCGTGGGCCGTATGTTTTCCGGCGAGCCAAGCGTGGAGCTGGTGCATGAAGGCAAGCCCTACCAGATCGTAAGCCAAAGCTGGGATCACTTTTGTAAGGTGTGAAAGAGGGGTAGCGCCGAGCACCAAGCGCCCGGCTCCAAGCTACTGCTAAGATCTAACCCTTTCTCGTAACGGAATCCACGGAAGGACACGGAAAAATAGAGAACAAATCTGAAAATTTTTTATTGATAGATTTCAAGCTATGGCTTTTACCAATAAAGTCTCAGGTCTTTTTCGATCTTATATCAGCTTAATTTTTCTGCGGATTCCGTGTTCTTCCGTGGCGAGAAAATCTTTGGCTCTTTGTTAAGCTAGGTGCTTGGCGCCGGGCGCTCGGCGCTGGTTTTTCCCCTTACTCTTCACCCTTCACATTCATGTAAGGAATACTTCAATGAGAAAGCCAGAATGAGAAAACCAGAACTTGCTAACTTAAAACTGTCTAACCCGCTGCACTTTTTGGCTTTGGGTTTTGGCAGTGGCTTAAGCCCGATTATGCCTGGCACCATGGGCACCATTGCCGCCATTCCTTTATATCTGTTGATACAAGGGTTGGCGGCGCCGTGGTATATCGCCATTTTGGTGGTGGGTTTTATTGCCGGTATCTGGATTTGTAATGCGGCCACCGAGGCTATCGGCCAGCCAGATCATGGTGCCATTGTTTGGGATGAAGTGATCGGCTTTGGTATTACCATGTTTGCGGCACCTGCAGGAGCTGTGTGGATACTGATAGGCTTCGTGCTGTTTCGGTTTTTCGATATTCTCAAACCTTGGCCTATTCGTTGGTTTGACCGACGCATACACGGCGGCTTTGGCATTATGCTCGATGACGTGATCGCCGGCTTATTTGCCTTGGGTTGTTTGCAACTGCTGGCGAAGTATTGGTAAGGCGCAGCCTTACGCCTTACGTTTCACGCTTTACGCCGTACGTTAAAGGCTAATACCGTCTTTTCACGTACAGCGTACGACGTGCAGCGGTTCTGGGTTTATCTCGTTCACTTCACCCTTCACTTTTTACGCTCTAAGCAGAGGATAGCCATGTCGCTGTTAGAAGTGAAACACCTAAGAATTGAGTATCCCTCTCGCCATGGCGTGATGGCTGCGATTGACGATCTGTCTTTTCATATTGAGCGCGGCGAAATTCTCGGTGTCGTCGGGGAGTCTGGGGCGGGCAAGTCCACCATCGGCAATGCCATTATTGACTTGCTGAGCCCCCCTGGACGTATTGCCAGTGGAGAGGTCTATCTCGATAAAGAGCGTATTTCTGGACTCACCTCGCGGCAGATGCGCGGCATTCGCGGTCAGCGCATTGGGTTTATCTTTCAAGATCCCATGACCTCGCTTAATCCGTTATTCACGGTAGAGGCGCAAATGGTGGAAACCCTGCTTGCCAATACTAAAACCACGCGTGCGGCAGCGCTTCACAAGTCCATTTCGTTATTGGATGCGGTGGGTATACCGCAACCTGAGTTGCGTATTAAGCAGTATCCCCATCAATTTTCTGGTGGTATGCGCCAACGGGTGGTGATCGCCATTGCGCTGTCTTGCGACCCGGAATTGATCATTGCCGACGAGCCCACGACGGCCCTTGACGTATCGATTCAAGACCAAATTTTGACGCTGATCCGCACCTTGTGCAAAGAGCGTAATGTGGGCTGCATGCTGGTGACCCATGATATGGGAGTGGTATCGAACGTGACTGATAGAGTGGCGGTGATGTATCAAGGTCGGCTGATGGAAATTGGCCCCACCGATAAAGTACTGCAGACACCGGCTCATGATTACACCAAGAGTTTGATTTCTGCGGTGCCGCGCTCGGATGTAAAGCTGCATCGGTTTCCCTTGGTGTCCTACATTGAGCAAGCCACTGAAAAAGCGCATTTAGATTTAAAGACCCACTGGCTGGGTCAAAGCCAAGATCAGCGCGTCTTTACGGGCGCCTTGTTGCGCGTAGAGCAGTGCAAGCTGCGCTTTATTACTAAAAAATCCTTGTTTGAGTCTGGCCGCCAATATGTGCAGGCGGTCAATGATGTGAGCTTTGAGATTTATGAAGGGGAAACCTTTGGCTTGGTGGGCGAGTCAGGTTCGGGCAAGTCGACCATAGCGCGCGCCATTACCGGCTTGTATCCGCCAGATAGCGGCAAGATTTGGTTTGAAGGCATAGAGCTTACGGCCATTAAGAGCGAAAAGGCGCGTCGGCCTTTGCGTCGGCAAATGCAGATGGTATTTCAAAACCCGTATTCGTCGTTAAACCCACGGATGCGAGTGGCGGATATTATAGCTGAGCCGATTCGCTTTCATAAACTGGCCGATAATGAAGCCCAAGTGCGCAGCATTGTGCGCGACTTACTGGACTATGTGGGCTTAGAGCGTGCCGCTGGTGTTAAATTTCCCCATGAATTTTCTGGCGGGCAACGCCAGCGGATCTCTATTGCGCGTGCTTTGGCTACGCGGCCCAGATTACTGATTTGCGATGAGCCGACTTCGGCACTGGATGTGTCGGTGCAGGCGCAAATTTTAAATCTATTGAAAGACTTACAAGACGAACTCAAGTTAACCTTGCTGTTTATTAGTCATGACTTGCCGGTGATCCGTCAAATGTGTGATCGTATAGGCGTTATGCAAAAGGGCCGTTTGTTAGAAGTGGCCGAAACTGAACAACTTTTTACCCATGCCAGTGACCCTTATAGTCGCTCGCTAATAGGCTTGATGCCGGAATTTAAAGGCATGTCACGAGCAGGCTTAGATATTTCCGCTATTAGCCCTGGTCAACCCTAAATCTCAATGGCCTTAACTATCAAAGCAAAGGCTTAATTGAATGTTACATGAACGGAGTGTTTCATGAAAAATGGACTCAATAAGGTAACGGCGGCCATGTTCGCCGCAGGATTGGCATTCAGTGTGCAAGCGGCAGATATCACCATTGCCTATGATGCAGACCCCATTTCGATGGACCCGCACGAGCAACTCTCGGGCGCGACTATGGAAATGTCGCACTTGTTGTTTGATCCTTTAGTGCGTTGGACCAAAGACTTTGACACCGAGCCGCGCTTGGCCGAAAAGTGGGAACGTCGCGATGAAAACACCGTGCGCTTTTATTTGCGCAAAGGAGTGAAGTTTCACAGCGGCAATGACTTTACCGCCGACGATGTGGTGTGGACCTTTGATCGCTTAAAAGCCTCCGCGGACTTTAAGGCCATTTTTGACTCCTTTAGTGCTGCCAGCAAAGTGGACGCGCACACGGTCGACATAGTCACCCGCGGGCCTTACCCGTTAGTGCTGAATACCATGACGTTTTTGTTGCCTATGGACTCTAAGTTTTACAGTGGCAAAGGCGAAGACGGCCAAGATAAGGCAGAGATCGTGAAGCATGGTAGCTCGTTTGCCTCGACTCACACCTCAGGCACGGGGCCCTTTACGCTTAAATCGCGCCAACAAGGCGTGAAAGTGGAATATGAGCGTAACGCTGATTACTGGGATAAAAAATCTCCCGGCAACGTGCAACTGCTGACCTTGGTGCCGATTAAAGAAGATGCCACACGAGTAGCGGCGCTGTTAGCCGGTGACGTGGACTTTATTAAGCCGGTGTCACCGAACGACCATAACCGCGTGAAGTCTGCCTCAGGGGTAAAATTAATTACCCAATCTGGCACGCGCATTATTAGTATGCAGATGAACCAAGAACGCTTTACGCCCTTTAAGGATGTGCGCGTGCGTCAAGCGGTGAATTACGCCATTAATCAAGACGGCATAGTACAGCGCATTATGCGCGGCTTTGGCACTACTGCATCACAACAAACGCCGGCCGCGTATCTGGGGCATAACCCGGATTTAAAGCCCCGTTATGATGTGGAAAAAGCCAAGCAGTTAATGGCGGACGCCGGCTATAAAGACGGCTTTAAGATCACCATGATCGCGCCCAATAACCGTTACGTGAATGACTTTAGAATTGCCGAAGCGGTAAAAGCCATGTTGGCGCGCATTAACATCGATGTGGATCTTAAAACCATGCCGGTGGCCCAGTATTGGCCCGAGTTCGATAAGTGTAACGCCGACATGCTGATGATTGGCTGGCAGTCCGATACGGAAGATGCGGCTAACTTCTCAGAATTTTTGACCATGACTCGCAACGAAGAAACCGGCCGTGGCCAATATAACTGTGGGCATTATTCAAACCCTGCGTTAGACGAGCTGATTGACTCGGCTAATCTGGAAACTAATCCAGAAAAACGCGGCACCATGCTGCAACAAGCCGAGAAAATCCTCTACGACGATGCGGCCTTCGTGCCTCTGCATTGGCAAGACTTAGCCTGGGGTGCGCGCGATAACGTGCTAGCAGAACCCATCGTCAACGCCATGGACTTCCCGTACTTAGGTGACTTGGTGGTTAAAGATAAATAACGTACTTTGTAGTCCGGCGTTTTAGTCGCTGCTTTAGCTGCCAGATTAAACTATTAGCCAGCTACGCTGGCCCGCCGAATAAATTGGCGGCTACAGGGAACACGTCTTTTGTAGGTGGCCGTCTCTTAGGTAAAGAGACTTCGCCACGGTTTGGTTGTGGGTTTTAGATTTTAAACCCTCCAGTCCCTATTCCGTGGCAAAAATAGCTTTAAAGATTGACTCTTTCTGCTGAAGTTGGAAATTTAATGTTAACTTTCTTATTGAAACGGCTATTCCAAGTGATAGTGGTAATGTTTGTTATCAGCTTGGTGGCGTTTTCGATTCAGGATAATTTAGGCGATCCGCTGCGCGAATTAGTGGGTCAGTCGGTCTCTGAAGAGGTGCGTGAACAAATGCGCACCGATTTAGGCTTAAACGATCCTTTTATAGTGAAGTACGGCCGTTTCGTGGGCAGTGCGCTACAAGGGGATTTTGGCACCTCGTATGTGTATAAGCAGCCGACCCTAGAAGTGATCTTCGAAAAACTGCCGGCCACGCTGGAGCTGGTGTTGTGTGCCAGTGTGCTGATTATTGGCTTGAGTATTCCACTGGGCGTGTATTGCGCCATTAAGCCGCGGGCCTTTTTTTCGCGTCTGATCATGAGCGTGAGCATTATCGGCATTTCTGTGCCGGTGTTTTTAACCGCTATCTTGTTGATGTATGTGTTTTCCATCGAGCTGGGCTGGCTGCCCGCTTATGGTCGTGGCGTGCTCACTAGCCCCTTGGGATGGGAGTCGGGGTTATTTAACTGGCAGGGATTTCGCAATCTTATTCTGCCAAGCATTGCCTTGTCATCCATTATGTTGCCGCTATTTATTCGCCTAGTACGCTCAGAAATGCTTGAGCAGCTCAGTGCTGAATACGTCAAATTTGCGTGGTCAAAGGGGCTTAATAAGCATCGTATTTGGTTTGTGCATGCGCTTAAAAATACCTTGCTGCCTTTGATTACCGTGGGCGGGGTGCAAATCGGTACCATGGTGGCCTACACCATTTTAACGGAAACCGTGTTTCAGTGGCCGGGCATAGGCCTATTGTTCTTGGATGCCATTAACCGTGTGGATACGCCTTTGATCACCACCTATGTGATTTTTGTCGGCTTCATCTTCGTGCTGACCAATACCTTAGTGGATTTAATTTACGGCCTGATTAACCCCACCGTAAACCTAGCGGCAAAGGGATAATAAGATGAACTCAGCAGCCAACTTAGGCCCTTGGGCACGCTTTAAGCAGTCGGATTTTATCTATCATTTTCGCCGCGACAAGGTGGCCATGGTGAGTTTCGCGGTGTTTGTGGCCTTCTTAATCGCCGCCTTCTTTTCGCCGCTGATCGCCCCCCATAACCCCTACGATCTTGCTACTATCGATATTTTAGACTCAGAGCTGCCGCCATCTTGGCAATATATGGGTGATGCGCGTTTTTGGTTAGGCACGGATGTGCAGGGCCGCGATATCTTTAGCACCATTTTATATGGCTCGCGTGTATCACTCATTATTGGCTTGGGCGCGGTGGCACTACAGTTGCTGATCGGCATTATCGTCGGCTTGTCGGCGGGCTACTTTGGCGGGCGGCTCGATAATCTACTGATGCGCTTTGCCGATGTGCAATTATCATTTTCCACCATGATGGTGGCCATTATCGTGTCGGCGGTGTTTCAAGCCACGCTGGGGGCAGAGTTTTACGGCCAATACGCTGTATTAATGTTGGTGGTGATTATTGGCCTTGCCGAGTGGCCCCAATATGCGCGCACCATCAGAGCCACCGTCTTGGCGGAGAAGAAAAAAGAATACGTCGAAGCGGCACAGGTAATGGGCTTTAAATCGGGGCGCATTATGTTTCGCCATATTTTGCCCAACTGCTTATCGCCTATCTTGGTGATCTCCACGGTACAGGTGGCCAACGCCATTATGAGTGAGGCGGCACTGTCGTTTTTAGGCTTAGGTATGCCGGTGGATCAACCCTCATTAGGCTCCCTGATCAGCATGGGCTTTAGCTATATCTTCTCCGGCTCTTGGTGGATCACCGCCTTCCCAGGTATGTACTTGGTGGTGCTGGTATTAGTGATCAACTTACTCGGCGACTGGCTGCGCGATGTGTTTAATCCCAAGCTGTATAAGGGGTAAAACCTAAGCGCCGAGCACCAAGCGCCCGGCGCTCAACGCTCGGCGCCCGGCTAAGATAAACACCGCCTTTTGCTTCGCGCCGCGCTATTACTAGGCCGTTTTGCCGGGCTTGACCGGTATCTGCTTTTGGTTGGTCATGGTTAGCTAGGCGTTTAGTGCTGGGCGCCGGGCGCTGCTTTTTAAGGACCTTCCCTTGCTCGCTTACTTTTTTATTGCTCGCCGCCCGCTGGCGGGGCTGCTGATTTTACTTGGCATGCTGCTGGTGAGTGCCAACTTAATGGGGCTGCCGGTTACTATGAGTGCGGCGGGGCTGGCCTATTGGTTGGCTGCAGCCTTGTTGTGGCCGGGGTTATCATCGCGTAATCGCCTGCAAGCGGGGTTATTGCTGTTTGTGGGCGTGAGCTGCTTGGTTGCTAGCCTGTGGCTGGGTGGTGAACTTGCATGGCCACGCCTGCTGAGCAGCAACGTCAGCATCTTGTCGATGTTGGTGGCGGTAAGCTTCTTAAGTTTGGTGAGTCGGCCCGCTAATGAGCAAGACAAGCCGTTACCGCGTGGGCGGGGGGCCTTGGCGTCAACGCTGGCAGCCATTCATGTATTTGGCGCCGTGATTAACTTATCGTCGGTGTTTATTATCGGTGACCGCTTGGCGCAGCGCGTTCGGCTCAGTCGTGAGCAGTCCATCGTCTTGGTACGCGGCTTTAGCGCAGCGGCCTTTTGGTCGCCGTTTTTTGCGGCCATGGCGGTGGCCTTGAGTGTGGCACCTAACGCGAAATTAACTCAATTATGGCTGGTGAGCATACCGCTGGCGGGCTTGGCGTTAGGGCTGACTTATTGGCAGTTAGCGCGCCAGCCTGAGACTGATGCCTCGTTAGCTATTGATCCTGAGCCTTCCTCAAATAATGCCTATCCAAAAGCGGCCGTCGCGGATTTTGTCGGTTATCCGCTGCACATGAGTGCCTTGTTGTTGCCCTCGTTACTGGCCATATCGGTACTGCTGCTACATAAATTGCTGCCGAATTTATCTATTTTGGCGATCATTACCTTGCTGGCGCCCCTATTTAGCCTCAGCCTAGTGCTGATCAAGCGCGGCGCGCCTTATAGCGCGATTAAACAGTTAGTGAATGGACGTTTGCCACAAATGGGTAACGAGCTGGCGCTGTTTTTGGCCGCGGGCATCTTGGCTTATGGGCTGGAGAGTGTCTTGCTCAGCGCCAATTGGCAGTTACCATTCAGTCACTTTGGGCCCTTTGCCGCCAGTGTGACTTATGTCTGTACCGTGCTGCTGGCCTTGCTTGGCATTCACCCCATTGTCTGTATCGCCTTGGCCGCGAGTTTGTGGTCACCACTCAACCCGGATCACACCTTGCTGTCTTTGGTGTTTCTGTCTTCTTGGGCATTAGGCACGGCTACTGGGCCCTTATCGGGCATTAATCTGGCATTCCAAGGCCGCTATGGCGTGGACTCGTTTGCCCTAATGCGTTGGAATTTAAGCTATTTAGGCCTGATGTCGCTGTTAGTAATCGCGGGTATCTATGTGTTAGCGGCGCAACTAGGCATATAAGTAATGCCGCGGAACTAACATGGATTGTTTTGTCGTAGGCTTTTTTCGCGCATTAGGCCGCAGGCGTAAATCTAAAAACTATCCTGCTTCGCAGGCCCCGCGAACAAGTTGCGGGCTACAAGAGACGATTTCCTTGTAGGTGGCAATTTATTCGCCACGGTGTTGTTTTGGTTTTCAGATTTAAACCTCATCCAGCTTCGCTGGCCCCGCGAAGTCCTCTTTATCAAGAGGCGGCGGGCTACAAGGACATGTGGAAGTATTAGTCCGTATAACCCGTGTTGTTGACGCTGATAGCTATGTTTCCACACACTCTATTTAGAGTCCTATTTTCGCCAAAAAGCGTACTCAACTAGGTATATAGCCTTTTGATTCCTATACATTTGTGGTGAGATCGATTAAAAATCGTGCGATATCTGTTCTTCCCATTTGCGCCCCGTTAGCTTTTCATTCATAATATGCGACCTAAAAACTGTGTCGGTGTGTCAGTGAATTTTGGATGCTCCGTCTACTTCTTAAACTCATCATTTAAAGTTGAATCATGACCGAATTATCCAAATACAGAAACATTGGTATCTTCGCTCACGTTGATGCGGGTAAAACCACCACAACCGAGCGTATCCTCAAACTTACTGGCCGTATTCACAAAGCGGGTGAAACCCACGATGGCGAATCCACCACTGACTTCATGGAACAGGAAGCTGAGCGCGGAATTACCATCCAGTCTGCAGCTGTAAGTTGCTTCTGGAAAGATCACCGCTTTAACGTTATCGATACTCCAGGACACGTTGACTTCACCGTTGAAGTTTACCGTTCACTGAAAGTACTGGACGGCGGCATCGGTGTATTCTGTGGTTCAGGTGGTGTTGAGCCTCAGTCAGAGACCAACTGGCGTTATGCGAACGACTCAGAAGTTGCTCGTATTATCTTCGTAAACAAGTTGGACCGTATCGGTGCTGACTTCTTTCGTGTAGTACAACAGACTCGCGACGTGTTGGCTGCTAACCCAATCATCATGGTGCTGCCAATTGGCCGTGAAGACGAGTTTAAGGGCGTAGTTGACCTGCTGACTCGTAAAGCCTACGTGTGGGACAACTCTGGTGACCCAGAGAACTACACTATCGAAGACGTGCCAGCCGACATGGTTGACCAGGTTGAAGAATACCGCGAAATGCTGGTAGAAAGCGCCGTTGAACAAGACGACGACTTGATGGAAGCTTACATGGAAGGTAACGAGCCTTCTATCGACGAGCTGAAGCGTTGTATCCGTAAGGGTACTCGTACCATGGCCTTGTTCCCTACTTACTGTGGTTCTGCCTTTAAAAACAAAGGTATGCAGCTGATTTTGGACGCAGTAGTTGATTACCTGCCTAACCCATTAGAAGTTGATCCACAGCCGTTGACCGATGAAGAAGGCGTTGAAACTGGCGAATTCGCTATCGTTGATCCTGCTCTGCCTTTGAAAGCTTTGGCCTTTAAAGTGATGGATGACCGTTTCGGTGCCCTGACGTTCGTACGTCTTTACACCGGTCGCCTGAAGAAAGGTGACACCATCATGAACAGCTTCACCGGTAAAACTGAACGTGTTGGCCGCATGGTTGAAATGCATGCCGATGAGCGTAAAGAACTGGATTCTGCACAAGCCGGTGACATCATCGCTATCGTAGGCATGAAGAACGTACAAACTGGTCATACTCTGTGTGATCCTAAACACCCTTGTACGCTGGAAGCCATGGTGTTCCCTGAGCCAGTTATCTCTATCGCAGTAGCGCCTAAAGATAAGAACGGTTCTGAGAAAATGGGTACAGCTATCGGTAAGATGATTGCTGAAGATCCAACGTTCCGCGTAGAAACTGACATTGATTCAGGCGAAACCATTCTGAAAGGCATGGGCGAATTGCATCTGGACATCAAAGTCGACATCTTGAAGCGTACCTACGGCGTTGAGCTGATTGTAGGTGAGCCACAGGTTGCTTACCGCGAAACCATTACTGCCGAAGTTGAAGACAGCTACACGCACAAGAAGCAGTCTGGTGGTTCAGGTCAGTACGGTAAAATTGACTATAAGATCCGTCCTGGTGAGCAGAACACTGGCTTCGTGTTCAAGTCTTCTGTAGTGGGCGGTAACGTTCCTAAAGAATTCTGGCCTGCAATCGAGAAAGGTTTCGGCAGCATGATGAACACAGGTACCATTGCTGGTTTCCCTGTGTTGGACGTTGAATTCGACCTGATCGATGGTGCTTTCCACGCGGTTGACTCCTCAGCCATTGCGTTTGAAATCGCTGCTAAAGGCGCGTTCCGTCAGTCTATCGCTAAAGCTAAGCCACAGTTGCTTGAGCCGGTGATGAAAGTTGATGTGTTCACTCCTGAAGATCACGTAGGTGACGTTATTGGTGACTTGAACCGTCGTCGCGGCATGATCAAAGATCAAATGGCTGGCGTGACTGGCGTTCGCATCAAGGCAGACGTACCTCTGTCAGAAATGTTTGGCTACATTGGTTCACTGCGTACTATGACTTCAGGTCGTGGCCAGTTCTCCATGGAGTTCTCACACTACGCAGCTTGCCCGAACAACATCTCTGAAAAGGTTGTTGCTCAGGTTGCCGAGCGTAAAGCGGCTGACGCCAAGAAGTAATCTCGCTTAAGATTTAGGTCTAAAGCTAAAACCGCTGCCCCGGCAGCGGTTTTTTTATGCCTGAAAAACAATATTAACGTCATAAATATTGGCTAACCTGTGATGGGGCTGGTCATCATGGTGTGAGCTTTCAGATAAGCTGAGTCCAGCAATAGGAGAGGATATGAATAAGGCGGTTATGTTCGCAGTGGGCATCGCCTTGCTGGGATTGGCGGGCTTTATGTATATGTTGGCGGGTGGTGCCAGCGCGCCGCTTATCCAGATTCCGTTTGAGGCCTTGCAAGGGGGCGCATTTTTCTTTGCTTGGGGTTTAGGTGTGCCAGTATGGTTAAGCTACCTATTAACCGTGATGTGCGCCGTGGGCGTGCTTTGGCTGGGATTTACCGTAGGCTATAAGTTGTGGAGTTGGGTCTTTAAGCACCGCTAATGCATGCTTAAAGAGCGAAATTCATCCCCGTATATTCCCCGAATAGCATATTTATCAACGAGGAAACGTTTCATGACGGATAAAAAGAAATTAACCACTAACGCCGGCTGCCCCGTGGCCGACAACCAAAACGTGATGACGGCGGGTCCCCGTGGGCCACAGTTATTACAAGATGTATGGTTTTTAGAAAAGCTGGCGCACTTTGACCGAGAGGTGATCCCAGAGCGGCGTATGCACGCTAAAGGCTCGGGCGCGTACGGCACTTTTACCGTCACCCAGGATATTACCAAATACACCAAGGCCAAGATATTCTCAGCAATTGGTAAGCAAACGCCACTGCTGGCTCGTTTCTCTACTGTGGCTGGTGAGCGCGGTGCGGCGGATGCGGAGCGTGATATTCGGGGCTTTTCCTTGAAATTTTATACCGAACAGGGCAACTGGGATTTAGTAGGTAATAATACGCCGGTGTTTTTTCTGCGCGATCCGCTGAAGTTTCCCGACCTTAATCACGCGGTAAAGCGCGATCCGCGTACTAATTTGCGCAGCGCTAAAAATAACTGGGATTTTTGGACCTCGCTGCCTGAAGCACTGCATCAAGTCACCATCGTCATGAGTGACCGTGGCATTCCGGCCAGTTATCGCCATATGCATGGCTTTGGCAGTCATACCTTTAGCTTTATTAACGATAACAATGAGCGCTATTGGGTGAAGTTTCACTTTCGATGCGAGCAGGGTATTAAGAACCTGACGGACGCCGAGGCTGAGGCCTTGATCGGTAAAGACCGTGAAAGTCATCAAGCTGATTTGTATAACAGCCTAGAAAATGGCGACTTTCCTAAGTGGACACTGTTGGTGCAAGTGATGCCAGAGCTTGAGGCCGAAAGCGTGCCTTATCATCCTTTTGATTTAACGAAAGTGTGGCCGCATAAAGATTATCCGTTGCTTGAAGTGGGCGTATTTGAGCTGAACAAAAACCCCGATAACTATTTTGCCGAAATAGAGCAGGCGGCTTTTAATCCCGCCAACATAGTACCCGGCATCAGCTTCTCACCGGATAAAATGCTGCAAGGGCGTTTATTCTCTTATGGCGATGCCCAGCGCTATCGACTAGGAGTGAATCATCAGTTGATCCCGGTGAATGCGCCGCGTTGTCCGGTGCACAGCTATCACAGAGACGGCGCCATGCGGGTGGACGGCAATCACGGCAGCACACTGGCTTATGAGCCGAACAGTTATGGTGAATGGCAAGAGCAGCCGGACTTTAGTGAGCCGCCGCTGGCGCTCTCAGGTGCAGCGGGTCATTGGGATCATCGAGAAGACACGGATTATTACTCACAACCCGGTGCCTTGTTCCGTTTGATGACGCCTGCTCAGCAACAAGTATTGTTTGAGAATACGGCGCGCTCTATTAACGATGCCCCGCGCGAGATTAAGATTCGCCATATTGGCCATTGCTTAAAAGCCGACGCGGCTTACGGTGCGGGTATTGCCCAGGCTTTAGCCATCTCATTGAGCGATGTGCCTAACTAGCCGCTGCTTGATTAGACTTATTAAGGATTAATGAAAGGCGCTGTGAGATTCACCGCGCCTTTTTTATGAGCTGAAAAATATTACTGAGTGCGGGAGAACTTCATGATATGGCCTTTAAAAGGTTGCTCTAGATAGTCGGTATGCAAAGGCTGGATATGGCGGCTATTAAAGCCAAACTTAAGCATCTTATTGCTAATTTTATTTCTTCTACCGCGGCCCGGATCCACTAAGATCACCTTGCAGTCGGGGCTGGCATGGCGATCAATAAAGCGCGCCAATAAAGGAACATGCTGGTCTTCGTATAATAAGTCGCTGCCAATAATTAAATCAAAATGCCCCAGTTTACTTTGCTCATCCTTCCAGTCTACACGCTCAAAGTTGATGGTTTTATTGTTATTCAGCAGGGTATTTCTATCGAGGAAGTATTCTACCTTAGGATGGTAGTCGGTAGCGGTAATATTCGCATGGCGTTGATTAAGCACTATGCTCGATAAACCAATGCCACACCCCACCTCTAAAATCCGTTTATCGGTAATGTTGTAATCCAACATATGGTTGGCTAACACTAAGCTTGAGGGCCAGACCACCCCAAATAAAGGCCAAGAGGTATCGCAAATGCCTAATTTTTCGGCTTCGCCTTTAGGATCACTAAATTGTTGATTATCTCGGAGCGTACAAAAGTGAATATCTTTATGGCCAATCTCAATGGTTTGATAACGAACGCGCACGGGCGTAGTCATAATAACTCCCTAAATGAAAAATAGCAGGCACAAGCTGAGGAGAATAAACTTTGAGGATCTGTACATGAATTATGTAAATTAGCGACATATTAACACATTTAGCGGCATTTTTCTGGATCTTGAGTTCTTGGCGAACAGGATGGCTGGTAACAAAATAGTTAAGTGGCTAGGTAGCTAGCTGATGGGCGGCTACAAAGTAACCGTCTTTTGTAGGTGGCATGTTGTAGGTAAAGAATATGAGCCACGGTGTTGTTTTTCAGATTTAAACCCCATCCTGCTTCGCAGGCCCCGCGAACACGTTGCGGGCTACAAGAGACGATTTTTTTGTAGGTGGCAATTTATTCGCCACGGTTTTGTTTTGGTTTTGAGATTTAAACCCCAATCCAGCTACGCTGGCCCGCCGAATAAATTGGCGGCTACAAGGTACGTCTTTTGTAGGTAGCATGTTATAGGTAAAAAATATGAGGCACGGTGTTGTTTTGGTTTTGAGACTTAACCCCATCTTACGAGAGATAGGCTTAGAATAGCCAAGGCGTACAGTAACGCCTTGGCGGTTTTTATTATCTAGCGGGCTTGATATTCGTTAATTGAGGCTACGATACCTTCGGCATTTAGGCCTAATTTAGCCAGTATTTGTTGCTGGCCGCCTTGCTCGATAAAGACATCGGGCAAGCCTAGGTTTAATACCGCGACCAGTTTCTTATTACGCATCAGGCATTCGTTTACTGCCGAGCCAGCGCCACCCATGATGGCGTTTTCTTCTATCGTTACCAGCAACTCATGATCGGCTAATAGCGATAACAGCAAGGCTTCGTCGAGCGGCTTCACGAAGCGCATATCGACTAAGGTGGCGTCTAACTGCTCGGCGGCGAGTTCGGCCTCGGCGAGCAAGGTGCCAAAGTTAAGCAGGGCTATGCCTTTGCTCCCACTCTTTCCTTCACTCTTACCTTTATTGGCTTGGCGAATAATACGACCTTTACCTATCTCGAGTGCGGTCATTTGTTCTTGGATTTCAACACCCGGACCGGTACCGCGCGGGTAACGTACCGCCGCCGGGCCCGGATGTTGGTAGCCGGTATAGAGCATTTGCCGACACTCGTTTTCATCACTGGGCGTCATGATCACCATATTAGGAATGGTGCGCATAAAGCTTAAGTCGTAAGCGCCCTGATGCGTCGGGCCATCGGCGCCCACTATGCCGGCGCGGTCGATGGCAAATAATACATCTAAGTTTTGCAGCGCCACATCGTGGATTAATTGGTCATAACCGCGCTGTAAAAAGGTCGAGTAAATGGCAACTACCGGTTTTTTGCCTTCGATGGCCATGCCGGCCGCCAAGGTGATGGCATGCTGTTCGGCAATGGCCACATCAAAGTAGCGTTTGGGGAATTCTTTTGAATAACGCACCAAGCCTGAGCCTTCACGCATGGCCGGCGTAATGGCCATTAGCTCGGGACAGGAGATTGCCATATCGCACAGCCAGTCACCAAATATTTTGGAGTAGCTGGGGCTGGTAGCAGCCGCTTTGGGCAAGAAGTCTTGGGTCGGATCAAACTTAGGCACGCCATGATAACCAATCGGGTCTTGCTCGGCGGGTAAGTAGCCTTTGCCCTTGCGCGTCATGATATGTAAAAACTGCGGGCCTTTGAGCTTGCGCATATTGCGCAGTGTTTCTACAAGGGTCGTAATATCGTGACCGTCGATGGGGCCCACGTAATTAAAGCCAAACTCTTCAAACAAGGTACCGGGGATTACCATGCCTTTTAGGTGTTCTTCGGTACGCTTGGCCAATGCTTTTAGCGGGGGCAGTATTTCCAGTGCTTTTTTGCCGCCCTCACGCAGTGTGCTATACAAAGAGCCGGACATAATGCGCGCTAAATGATTATTGAGCGCGCCGACGTTTTCAGAAATCGACATCTCGTTATCATTTAAAATAACCAGCATATCTTTATGAATATCACCCGCGTGATTAAGCGCCTCAAACGCCATACCGGCGGTAATGGCACCATCGCCAATAATGGCGGCCACTTTACGACCTTGCTGCTCTTGATCGGCGGCAATGGCCATGCCTAGCGCGGCACTAATGCTGGTGCTGGAGTGGCCGACACTTAAAGTGTCGTACTCACTTTCTTCGCGCCACGGGAAAGGATGCAAGCCTTGGAGCTGGCGAATACTGGGCAAACGCTCCCGGCGTCCGGTGAGAATTTTATGGGGGTAGGCCTGATGGCCTACATCCCACACCAAACGATCAAAGGGCGTGTTATAGACATAGTGCAAGGCGACGGTGAGCTCCACCACGCCAAGACCTGAGGCCAGATGGCCACTGCTGCTGCTCACCGAGTGTAACAGGTAAGATCGTAACTCCTCGCACAGGGCGGGCAGTCGGTCTTGGGGTAGGCTGCGTAGCTCGTCGGGCAAGTTCGCCAAGGCCAAGAGCGGATAATCGGCAATATTCAGACTCATAAGCTTATTGTTGTCCTCACTCTAAAAATCGCGGTTCACGATATAGTGAGCGAATGCTTCCAGTGTTTGAGTAGGGTAGGGGATATCAGCCAGTGACGCCAAGGCTTGGTCTAATAACTGGTCGGCAAGATTGCGCGCACCCTCTAGGCCCAATAGGGCAGGATAGGTACTTTTTTGCTGCAGCACATCTTTACCTTGAGTTTTACCTAGCGTTTCGGTGTCGGCGGTAATATCCAAAATATCGTCTTGTACTTGAAAAGCCAGCCCTATGGCCTGTGCATACTCGCTGAGTGCACTCAAATGTGCCTCTTGCAGGTCAGTGACACAGAGCGCGCCTAAGCGTACGGCGCACCGTATCAAGGCGCCGGTTTTATGGCGATGCAATTGCTCCAGTGCCGCGCGGTTAATGGCTTGGCCTTCATATTGTATATCAAGGGCTTGGCCGCCACACATGCCATGATAGCCTGCGGCCACGGCAAGCTCTTGTACCATGCGTAATTGACGCTCGGCAGTTAAGCCCAAGTTAGGTTGGCTGAGCAACTCAAACGCCAAGGATTGCAGGGCGTCGCCGGCTAAAATAGCGGTGGCTTCATCAAAGGCAACATGTACGGTCGGCTTGCCACGACGTAAATCGTCATCATCCATGGCCGGTAAGTCGTCATGGATCAAAGAATAGGCATGAATGCATTCCACCGCCGCCGCTGCTGCATCCAAAGCCGCATGATTGGGTTCTGGCAACGAGTATGGCGGGCTTAATACGTCAGCAGAGGCATACACTAATAACGGGCGCACGCGCTTACCGCCTTGCAGTAAACCGTATTCCATGGCGGCTTTGAGCTTAGGCGCGAGTGGACCTAGCTTGGCGATCGCTTGGTTGAGCACGGCTTTGATGCGCGCTTGATACTGCTCCTGCAGTTGGCTCTCGGCCACCTTATTGCTCCTCAGAGAGCGTGGCAAAGGGCGTGAGTCGCTCATCATCTTGCTGCAATAAAATCTGTACTTGCTGCTCGGCTTGGCTCAAACGCTGTTGACCCGCGCGCACTAGCTGCACGCCTCGTTCAAACGATTTAAGCGATTGCTCCAAACTCAGGTCACCTTCTTCTAGCTGATTGACCAGATTTTCCAGTTCTGCGAGGGCGCTTTCAAAATCCATGTTTTCAGGTTTTTTAGTAGCCACGGGCATCCTCTGTGATTAAACGGCAAAATAAGGGGCAATAGTACCATTGCCGTTCGGCTTTTGGCGAAAATTATAGAGAAGTGTCGGCTGAACAGCGATAAACGCTTAAAGAAGGTGCCAAGCTGCCGATAACACCAGTGACGACAAAGCGGTGCGTAACAAGGTAAGATTGACACCTATTTTTCAGTCAACATTGTGACTTTATTTTTTTAATCAGCCATGAGGGCCTTGCTTTGGATTTAGCAACGATTATCGGATTAATCGGTGGATTAGCCTTTGTGGGCATGGCCATGGTGCTAGGAGGCAGCCTAGGTATGTATGCGGACGTGCCTTCGTTTTTTATTGTGTTTGTTGGCTCCTTCTTCGTGGTGATGATGAAGTTTAATTTGGGGCAGTTTTTGGGTGCGGCTAAAATAGCGGCTAAAGCCTTTCTATTTAAGCTAGAAAAGCCAGAAGACTTGATCGAGCGGGTAGTGGTGCTGGCCGACTCGGCCCGTAAAGGCGGCTTTTTAGCGTTAGAAGAAGCGGAAATTACTAATCCCTTCTTACAAAAAGCCGTGGACATGCTAGTGGATGGCCACGAACAAAACGTGGTGAAACAAGCACTGGAAAAAGACATTGACCTCAACGCCGAGCGCCAAGAGCAAGGCGCAAAAATTTTTCGCGCGCTGGGCGATGTGGCACCGGCCATGGGCATGATAGGCACCCTGATTGGTTTGGTGGCCATGTTGGCCAACATGGATGATCCTAAGGCCATAGGGCCGGCGATGGCCATCGCCTTGCTGACCACCTTATACGGCGCCATGCTGGCTAATATGATAGCGCTGCCGATTGCCGATAAATTAGAGCTGCGCTCAGAAGAAGAACGGCTAAATCGCACTTTAATCTTAGATGCGGTATTAGGCATCCAAGACGGCCAAAACCCTCGCGTGTTACAAGGCTTGCTAGAAAACTATTTGGCCGATAATAAGCGGTCGAAGGAGGAGTAGTGGCCAAAAAGTGCAAACAAGCACCAGCAGGTGCGCCGGCTTGGATGTCCACCTTTGCGGATTTAGCGACCATATTGATGAGCTTTTTCGTGCTCTTGCTCGCCTTTTCCGAAATGGACGTAATTAAGTTCAAGCAAGTCGCGGGCAGCATGAAAGACGCCTTTGGCGTGCAAAATCAGTTAAAGGGGTCAGAAATTCCCAAGGGCACGTCAGTGATAGCGCTGGAGTTTCGCCCCGGCCAACCACAGCCTACACCGATAGACGTGATCATGCAGCATACCACCGACTCGACTCAAGCAGAGCTGGATTTTCAGCCGGGTGAGTCTGACCGCGCCGCGGGCCAAAGCCGAGAAAGCGGTAATCAAGATGGCGCTGAACAAGACTCGCCACAGGTGGATCAACAAGCCATGGTGGTGGCTCAAGCACTGGCAGCAGAACTTAGCGAGTCCATAGAGCATGACGCGATTGAAATAGAAGCGCTGGGTCAGCAGGTGGTGATCCGCATTAAAGAAAATGCTTCTTTTTCTTCAGGATCGGCGTTTTTGCAGCCGCAATTTTGGCCGGTTGTACGCAAAATTGGCGATTTAATCAAAGATATCCCCGGTGAAATTTTAGTGTCTGGCCACACGGATGATATTCGCAGCAGTAATGAGCTATTTCGTTCTAACTGGGAATTGTCTTCCCAGCGCGCGCTCGCGGTGGCCGAGCAGTTGCTTAAAGTGGACGGCTTTAACGAAGAGCGAATGGTGGTGATGGGCATGGCGGGCACACGGCCCTTAGCGGAAAATGACACCAGTGATAATCGTCGTCGCAATCGCCGCGTAGAAATTACTATTTCTCAAGGTAAGCCTAAATTTACACCGCCCTTGGATTTAAACGCGCCGCGCTAACACGAGCTCTTAAAGACTTATTGGCCACGGAATACACGGAATTACACAGAAAAGTTAAGATGAGATTAGTGCGAAAAGTTCTTAGATGTTAAGACCAAGTCCTTTGGGTAGCTTGAGGCAGAGCGTTGGAAAAAGGGATAAAACCGAAAGTTTTTAAGTGTGGATTTAACTTATCGTTTTCTTTGCTCTTCGTCCGTGTATTCCGTGGCAAAAATAGCTTTAGGGTCTTGGTGTTTGGTTGTACTGAACGCCCAACGCTGATCTGATATTTGCACAAAATCTCGTCAGAAGTATGTATAATGTCGGGCTTTAGTTTTATGTACTTCTTTATTTTTGTAGTTTTTATCTGTCTTTTTATCCAGTGCTAGGCGCGTCGAATTTATGAAATTTATTATCAAGCTTCATCCAGAAATCACCATCAAGAGTCGTTCGGTGCGCCAGCGCATGTGCAAATTGTTGCAAGGCAACATTCGCAATGTGGTTAAACACCTGGATGAAAACGTCAAAATTCGCTCGGAATGGGACAAGTTGATTGTGCGCAGTCAGCTTGATGAGCATCGCCAAGCCATGATTGATATTTTGGCGTGTGTACCTGGTATACAGTCCTTTTTAGAAGTACAAGAGCATACCGTTACCACACTCGATGAGATTTTAACTCACGCCGAACTGGCGTTTGGTAGCTTGCTGGAAGGCAAAACTTTTTGCGTACGTGCAAAACGTCGTGGTCAGCAAGTATTTAGCTCGCTGGACGTAGAGCGTTATGTGGGTGGCGGCTTAAACCAGCGCTGTAATACGGCTGGCGTGAAGCTGAAGAACCCAGACATTCAAGTGAATCTTGAGCTGGAAGGCGAGCGCTTGTACTTAGTGAATCAGCAATATGCAGGTTTAGGCGGTTATCCCATCGCCACCCAAGAGAGCGTGCTTAGCCTGATATCCGGCGGTTATGACTCGGGTGTGTCTTCGTATCAATTTATTAAGCGCGGCAGCCGCGTGCATTACTGCTTCTTTAACCTCGGGGGCCCTGAGCATGAAGCGGGCGTGCGTGAGGTGACTTACTACCTCTGGAAAAAGTATGGCTCCTCGCACCGGGTGAAGTTTATTTCAGTGCCGTTTGAAGATGTGGTTGGTGAGATCCTAGAAAAAGTCGAAAACGGCTATATGGGCGTGATCCTTAAGCGCATGATGATGCGCGCTGGAGCGGCCGTGGCAGAAAAGCTGGCCATTAATGCGCTCGTTACCGGTGAGGCCATGGGCCAAGTATCCAGCCAGACCGTGACCAACTTAAACGTGATTGACCGAGTCACCGATATGTTGATCATGCGCCCGTTAGTAGCCTCTGATAAGCAAGATATTATCAATATCGCGCGCCAGATTGGTACTGCCTCTTATGCAGAAAAAATGCCAGAATATTGCGGCGTTATTTCTAATAGCCCCACCATTAAAGCCAAACTGGGCCGCGTGACAGAGGCAGAAAGCCACTTTGATTTTAGTGTGCTTGAGAACGCCATTGAAGCCGCATTCGTGGAAGACATTCGCGCTCTTGAGCATAAGCGAGTGCTGCCTGAGGTGGAATTTACCGCCAGTGTCGGCGACGGCGAGCCTAATGAAGTTATCTTAGATATTCGTCCCCCAGAAGAAGAAGAAGCGGCACCCTTAAGCGTGGTTGGCCGTGAAATTAAGGTGATACCTTTCTTTAAGCTGTCGAGCCAGTTTAGTGAGTTAGACGCCAGCAAAACCTATCTCTTATATTGTGACCGCGGCGTGATGAGTCGCTTGCAGGCCATTCACTTAAAAGAGCAAGGCTTTGATAATGTGAAGGTGTATAAGCCTTAACATACAGCTGTAAGCGGTCAGTTAAACAAAAGGCTAAGAGCCAAAGCCGTGCCGATCGCCCTTGTAGAGGCCAATTTATTCGGCCGGTTTTGCGCAGCAAAACTAAACTAAAGACCAAGAGCCAAGCGGCGGCGATACCTGCATACTGCACGAATGTAGTCGCGTGCTTAAGTCGCGAAAACCTGCGGAGCAGGTTCTGACGCACGGGCCAGCCAAAAAATTCCACAAACAAAAACGCCATCCTTAATCGGATGGCGTTTTTTATGCGCACTGCACAGTGTTAAGGGTTAATTAAGCATTAAAAATTAACCATTCAACATTGCCGTTTACGGCCTTACGCTTCGCGGCGTTTGATCTCGTCATACAACTGCTGGCTTACTGGTACCGGTATGCCGTCTGCGTGCTTGAGAATAAATCCCGTAATGTAATCAATTTCAGTTTTACGGCCATTGGCCAAGTCTTGCTGCATTGAAGAATAGTTAATGGCAGTTTCTTCTATCACTTGCTGCAAGCGGCGGCGAAACGCGTCTTTAGACTCGGCGTCACTGCCGTTTAAGCGGGCTATCACTTGATAAACTTCGTCGGTCAGCTGCTCCATCACATCATGGAATCTGGGCTCAACTAATTGACCATTGCTGATATTGTTATAAGCGGTGAGTGGATTGATAACCGCATTTACGGCCAGTTTATTGCGCTGGTGCAAGGCAATATCGTCACTCCATTCACAATGACCTAAGGATGCAGCTAAAGGCTTAAGCAAATGGGCCCATTCTTTACCGGCTTCATTTAAGGCGCCTAACCAAGTTTCGCCTTTGCCGGTATGGCGCACCAGCCAGTCTTGTTCTTTCATGGCGCCGTGGCTACAAACGCCAACCAGTAAGGGGTTATCAGGCATTAACTCTTTAACTTGCTCAGTTAAACCCATGCCATTGTTAAATAAAATAATCGGTGTGCTTTTAGGTAAATGCTGCAGCTCTTTAAGGGCGCCGAGCACATGATAAGCTTTGGTGAACACTAATAAGCATTCTACCTTGCGTGCATGTTCCGGAAAACGAGGTTGGCTTTGAATGAGCTGATGGCGGCCACTGAGTGTAATTAAATCCAGATTTGGATGAAAGTGACCACGATGACGCTCAGAAAGCATAAAACCAACTCGTTCACCTTTTTGGTGGAGTTGGCCCGCGATAACACAGCCTAGAGCCCCCGCTCCAAGAATGGTCCATTCCGTCATCACTCTATTCCCTAAATTTTGTTATTATGCATGTGTGGTTAATCATATACGTTAGCTGTGAAATTTCATTGTTGCCAGTGTATTTTTTTATCGCTGTCGATTAATAAAACCGTTTAAAGGAGCCAGCATGCCGTCTTTTGATATTGTGTCTGAAGTAGAGATGAATGAAGTGCGTAATGCGGTCGAGAATGCCAACCGCGAATTGGAAACCCGTTTTGACTTTAGAGGAGCAAACGCCAGCTTTGAATTGAACGGTGAAAAAGTGAAACTGAACGCCGATTCTGAATTTCAGTTGCAGCAAATGGCTGATATTTTTCAAGCTAAAATGGTGCAGCGTAAATTAGATGTGCGTTGCATGGAACTGGCTGATGTGGTGCATACCGGTAAGCGTTACTCGCAAGAAGCAACCTTTAAACAAGGGATAGATGCGCCCAGTGCCAAAAAACTGATCAAGCAAATCAAAGACAGCAAGATCAAGGTACAAGCGGCCATTCAAGGCGAGCAGTTGCGCATTACTGGTAAGAAGCGTGATGACTTGCAGCAGGTGATGGCGCTACTGCGTGGCACCGATCAAGAACAGCCGTTGCAGTTTGATAACTTTCGTGAATAATTTGTGAGTAGCGATGCTCGCGAAGAGGCCGCTTTAGCCGGCCGGTTTTGCGTAGTAAAACTAAAAGCGGTCGAATAAATTCGATCCTAAAAAAAACACCAGCTCAATTTGGGCTGGTGTTTTTTTTCATTCAACATTCAACATTTACAATTCAACACTGTCTTTAGCTTGGTGCTCGGCGCGGGGTGCTGTGTTGTGCACTTGCCAGATCAGCCATAATACCGGCAGGCCAATCACGGCGGTGGCGATAAAGAAGGGTGCATAACCAAATGTATCCACCGCCACGCCGGAAAAGCCGGCCAAAAATTTAGGGAACAACATCATAATGGAGCTGAACAGCGCATACTGAGTGGCAGAAAACGCCACATTGGTCAGGCTAGACAAATAAGTAATAAAAGCCGCGGTGGCAATACCGGCACTGAGGTTATCCAGCGAGATAATTACCGTTAACAGCTGCACATTGGGGCCAAATTGGGTCATCAGCGCAAACATTAAGTTGGTGGTGGCCGCTAATACGGCGCCCAACATCAGAATGCGTGCAGTGCCAAAGCGGCTGACTAATACCCCACCCAAAGCCGCACCCACCAGCGTCATTATTACGCCATAGACTTTAGTCACGGTGGCAATTTGTGACTTACTAAAGCCCATGTCCACGTAAAACGGATTAGCCATCACCCCCATCACCACATCCGATATCCGATAGCAGGCAATCAGCGCCAAAATAATTAGCGCTTGCTTACCAAAGCGGGTAAAGAAGTCGAGAAAGGGCGCCACCAAAGCGCTGTACATAAACGACAATGCACTGGCGGCGCGCGGTGAACGGCCCGCCGCGATTAATTGCTCACGATGCAAAGCTTGGCTGCTGGCTTGGTTGTGCAAGTCCACGTCTGGCTCATGTAATAACAGGCAAGTGAGCACGCCCACTAGCATAAAGCCGGCCATGCACAGATACGCGGTTTGCCAGCCCAGAGGATCATAGCCTAAGTCAGAGCCTGCCCATGCGGCCACGGCTAAAGCGCCGGCGCCGGCCATGATCATGCCTAAGCGATAACCCATCATATAAGCGGCGGCCAGTGCGCCTTGTAAACGCACCGGTGCTGCTTCTATGCGATAGGCATCAATCACAATATCTTGGGTCGCCGAAGCCAAAGCCACGGCTAAGGCAAACAGCGCTAACTGCACCAGCTGGGTTTGCGGATCTGAGTAAGCCATGCCCGCCAATGCGACCATAATAATAAGCTGTGACAGCAGCATCCAGCTACGTCGTCGACCCATCAGGCGCGCCAGAAGGGGCAGTCGAAACCGGTCCACCAAGGGCGCCCACAGTACTTTTATGCCGTACGCCAAGGCCACCCAGCTAAAAAAACCAATGCTAGTACGACTCACACCGGCTTCGCGTAACCAAAATGACAGCGTGCCAAACACCAGCAGTATCGGTAAGCCGGAAGAAAAGCCCAGTGCCAACAAGGTCAGCACACGGCGCTCTGTATAGATCGCGAGTTGCTGAGCCCAGCTGGATTTGGTGTAGCTGTTAATTGGCGTCATAAGTTTACTTTTTGACTACTGATGCAGCAGGTGCGGTGGCGTAAGCCTGAGAGGGCTTGCTGCCTGACTCCACGGCGTCTGGGTCTAAGCGACGCACGCTTTGCAAGACGATATCTTGCTTAGGCACATCACGAGCGCGCATGGTTAAGTTCATGCCGGTGGGCACTTTGGCCATTTTCTCTAACACTTCTTCGCCCAAGGTTACCTGACCAAACACCGTATAACCGGCGGCGCGGCCGCCATTAAGGGAGTGGTTATCGTTAAAGTTGATGTAGAACTGGCGAGTCGCACTATTGGGATCTTGGGTGCGCGCCATGGCAATGCTGCCGGTGACGTTTTTCAGGCCATTGTTCGACTCATTCACCACAGGGCTGTAAGTTGGGAGCGGCTGATAATTGGTATCAAAGCCGCCGCCTTGCACCATAAAGCCTGGGATCAAGCGATGAAAGATACTGCCTTCATAACTGCCATCATCCACGTAGCGTAAAAAGTTGGCCACGGTCGCCGGAGCGGCCGCTTCGTTTAACTCCACCTGCATGGTGCCCATATTGGTCACTAATTCGACCTTGGGACCTGCCCATGCAGAAGTAGCTGCCAGCAAGCTTGCAGCAAATAACATTACCGACTTCATTATTGAGCTCCAATAAATTGCTGCACGTCACGATCGTTTAGCATGTCTTTGAGCATTAACGTTAATTGTTCGTTAACGGCGTCTTTCACTTTATCTAGCTCAGGGTGCAAGCGACCCGGAAACTCGGCTTGGGCACTGCGACGATACTGCTTAGTAATAGTGCGACCATCACGCTTTAACACCAATTGCATGCGCAACTGCTGCACCACGTCATAGCTGATGTGACCACGGATCACGCGGGCCAATACTTCTTCTAATTCCAGCTGGATTTGGGTTGGAGAGCCTTGTTCAATAAACGCGCCTTGGTTGCTGAAACCTTGGGCGAGCGCTTGCTCCATTTGCACCTTAATATTGTTACTGGCGCCAACCACCACAGGTGCTTTATTATTTTGCTCAATCTGAATGATGTAGTCGTTCTTACGCTTATCTTGGCTGCTTAAGCTGATCGCTTGGCCGCGATATACGCCGCCTTTGGCATCAACGGTGGGTTGCACATCCACGGCAACCGGATAATAGCTGGCACAGGCCGTGAGGCTGAGCGCCAATACGCCGGTCATTAACCATTTAATTGCTTTCATAATGAATCCTTAACTGGGTTGAATGGCTTTGAGAATAACGAATTTAGGATTAGATGCCACCACGGTCTGGTTGCCAAATAATCGGATCAGTTTGTGATGATAATCAAGATGGCGATTGCCCACCACCCATAGCTCGCCGCCGGAGCGCAGCACACGCTTAGCATCCACAAACATTTCCCAGGCAATATGGTCGGTAATGGCCTGTTGCTGGTGAAATGGGGGGTTACACAAAATAATATCAATACTGTCGGAGGCCACGCCATCGAGACAATTATTGACCGAAAAATGAGCGCGAGTTTCCGCTTGCGGTAGGTTATGGCGCACATTGTAGCGTGCGCTGGCGATGGCCATATAAGACTCATCGGTAAAGGTAACCTCGGCCTCAGGGTTATGCACCAGTGCCATTAAGCCCAAGACGCCATTGCCGCAACCTAAGTCGATAATATGACCGCTTTGCTCTTTAGGCAGATTTTCTAAAAACAGGCGAGCGGCAATATCTAAGCTGTTGCGCGCGAACACGTTGGCGTGGTTATAAAGGGTAAAGTCGGTGCCATCTAAGGGCCAAGCCAATGGCTGGGGCAGGGCAGCGGCTTTAAGTTTAGGGTCGGGGGTGCAAAATATCAGTCGCGCTTTCTTCCACGCTAAGCTGGTTTTAGTGGGGCCTAAATAGCGCTCAAATAATGCCAGTGTAGAGCTGCGTACATCTTTTGCCTTGCCCGCCGCGATAACGCGCGTTTGTGGGCTGACAATTTGGCTCAATTGAGCCAGTTGATATTCGAGCATGGCATTATTTTTAGGTAATTTAATCAGCACCACTTGCGGCGAGTCATCTTCCGAAGGCCAAGACGCCAGACTAGACAGCGTTTGCCAGGTTTCTGGCAGCTGATTGTCATGGGCGTTTTCGATGCAGGCCAGCTCGCTAATGCGCGAGTCAGTCAGGCTATAAGGCTGATATTTATGCAGCGCTAAGGTCAGGGCACCAAAGCCGTCATTTAAAATCAGCACTCGAGTGCTGGCATCCAGCTCAAGTGCGGCGAGCTCGTTGATCAGGTATTCATCCGCCGCTTCCCAGGCTTGAAGCTTGTCTTGGGCTTTACGAGGGTAACGGAGTAACGACAGCTCGCCACCCCCAGGGAGGGGAAAATGATGATTCATACAAGTTAGGCCCAAAGGAAAAAAATCATTTTAACAGTTAACAGAGGAAAAGCAGCATGCCGCTACTCATCGAGCCTGCCAGAGGGGTAAACACTGAGCCTGCAAGAGAGGTAAATAATGTCCCGCCAGCTTGGTTGCCATTAGTGCACGGGCGGCTATTATGGTGGCCGAATGCCTTTGCAGCCGAAGCCGATGTTTGGTTTGCCCAGCTCAAAAAAAGCGATATTCCGTGGCAGCAACATACACTGCGCATGTTTGGGCGTGAGCTTAATGAGCCCAGACTGTCTTGTTGGATGGGCGATCTGCCCTATCGCTATTCGGGTCAGACTCGGATGCCCGCACCTTGGCACCCAGTGGTGCGAGAGATCTGCCAACGAGTGAGCGCTATCTGCGAGCAGCCCTTTAATGGTGTGCTGCTTAATTGGTATCGTGACGGCCAAGACAGTATGGGCTGGCATGCAGACGATGAGCCTGAGCTGGGTATCAATCCCACGGTTGCGTCGGTGAGCTTAGGTGCTACGCGGCGTTTTAAGCTTAGGCATAAGTTAAGGCCTAAAGCAGGGCGTCATAGTAGAGAACAAAGAGAACTGCTATTAAATCATGGAAGTTTGCTGGTGATGGCCGGCGAAATGCAGCATCATTGGCAGCACGCCTTACCAAAAATGGCCGCCTGCTCAGGCCCGCGTATCAATTTAACATTTCGCTGGTTGGTTGAATAATCGCCTTGCCTAAAATAGTTGTTGTATGGTCTGAACATAGTCGTCATCTGGCTTGACAGTCGGCGTTGGTAAGCGCGGTTTTAACTTATTGACACTCATCTGGGAGTTAATCATGTCGATACAGGCTCAAATTGAGCAAAAAGTGCAAACGGCCTTGGCGCCTGAGTATCTAGAAGTGATTAATGAAAGTTATATGCACCGCGTGCAGCCCGGCTCAGAAACCCATTTTAAAGTGATCGTCGTCAGTGAGCAGTTTAGCGATAAACGCCTATTGGCCCGCCATCGCATGCTAAACCAACTGCTCGCTGATGAGCTTAATGAAGGCGTGCATGCCTTGGCTTTGCACACTCTCACTCCCGCCGAATGGCAAGCGCGGGAAGCGGTTCCTCAGAGCCCGCCTTGTCGCGGACAAGGAGGCGTATCGAGCTAACTCACCGTCGCCCTTATTGACGAGAGCTACCATTAGTGAGTGTCCACTCTCGTGCAAAATGCCTCCAGTCTCATCACGCACTGAATATCATTACCTAATTTGGGTCTTACTTTTGGATAGCGCACTTAGCTTTATGCAAAGAGGCACTAAATTTTGGTAATTGCCATGGCAGCCAGTGTGCGAAAAATGCTAACATTATGCGCCCTTAATTTCGGGCTGGATGTTACCGGACTGTGGTCAGGCTGTTGATGACATGATAGTGGACAGACCGGTAGCGACTCATCAGCATGTTGTCATGCCTGGCATGGCAAGTACCTGTCTTCCTCTAACAAGTAGTGCAAGTGAGTATGATTACAATAAAAAAAGGACTGGACCTCCCGATTACCGGGGCACCAGAGCAAGTAATCTACGATGGTCCTGCCATCAAGCGAGTTGCAACGCTGGGTGAAGAGTTTGTGGGCATGCGCCCTACCATGTACGTCAAGGTAGAGGATCGTGTTAAAAAAGGTCAGATTATCTTCGAAGATAAGAAGAATCCTGGCGTTAAATTCACAGCTCCCGCCGCCGGCACCGTGGTTGAAATTAACCGTGGCGCTAAGCGTGTACTGCAATCTGTAGTGATTGCCGTTGATGACAGTGAAGATCAGATTACGTTTTCAAAATATGCTTCAGCAGAACTCGCCACATTAGAACGCGATACCGTTCGCGAGCAGCTGGTTGAGTCTGGTATGTGGACGGCACTGCGTACTCGCCCTTTCAGCAAAGTACCTGCTGTGGGCACAGTGCCGAGCTCTATCTTCGTGACGGCCATGGATACCAATCCATTGAGCGCCAATGCTGAACTGATCATCAAAGAAAATGCGCAAGCCTTTACCGATGGTCTATTAGTATTAAGCCGCTTAACCGATGGTCAAGTAAACGTGTGTAAAGGCGAGGGCAACCTGCCGCAAGCACAAGCTGCTACCATCAAAGAGCATGTGTTCACGGGCTTGCATCCTGCCGGTTTACCAGGCACGCACATTCACTATATTGACCCTATCGTTCCGGGCAAAGTGGTGTGGGCTATTAATTACCAAGACGTGATTGCCGTTGGCAAATTGTTCACCACAGGTGAGTTGTTTACCGATCGCGTGATTGCCTTGGCGGGTCCCGTGGTGCAAAAACCTCGCTTGGTGCGTACCCGCATCGGTGCTTCATTAGAAACACTGACTGCCGGCGAGCTGCAAGAAGGTGAGAACCGCGTTATTTCCGGCTCAGTGCTCTACGGTACCGCCGCGAATGGTCCTCATGCTTACTTGGGTCGTTACCATCTGCAGGTGTCTGTCATCGCCGAAGGCCGTGAAAAAGAACTGTTTGGCTGGTTAGCGCCAGGTGCCAATAAGTTCTCCGTCACCCGTGCTTACTTGAGTCATCTGACGAAAGGTAAGCTGTTTGACCTGACCACCACCACTAATGGTTCAGCGCGGGCTATGGTGCCAATCGGTAACTACGAGCGCATTATGCCGCTGGATATTTTACCGACCCTGTTGCTGCGTGATTTATTGTCTAACGACACCGACGGTGCCATCACCTTAGGCTGCTTAGAGTTGGATGAAGAAGATCTGGCGCTCTGTACCTATGTGTGTCCAGGCAAATACGATTATGGACTCGCGCTGCGCAAGTGTCTGACCACAATTGAGCTAGAGGGTTAAGTAATGAGCTTAAAACACACTCTGGAAAAGGTTGAACACCATTTCGAGCCGGGTGGAAAATACGAAAAGTTTTACGCCCTGTATGAAGCGGTCGCCACCGTGCTCTATACCCCAGGTATGGTTACGCGCAACTCCTCTCATGTGCGCGACAGTATCGATCTGAAGCGCATCATGATCATGGTTTGGTTAGCTACCTTCCCAGCCATGTTCTTTGGTATGTATAACTCAGGTGGGCAAACCATTGCAGCCCTGATGAACATGCATAGCCCAGCAGATCTAGCCGGCATTATAGATGGCAATTGGCGTTATAGCCTTGCGCAAACCCTAGGGGCAACCTTAGGTGAAGGCGCAGGCTGGGGCAGCAAGTTGCTGTTGGGCGCCACTTACTTCCTGCCTATTTATGCGACCGTGTTCTTGGTCGGTGGCTTTTGGGAAGTAATTTTTGCCAGCGTGCGCAAGCACGAAGTAAACGAAGGCTTCTTCGTGACTTCAGTGCTGTTCGCCTTAATCGTTCCCGCCACTTTGCCTTTATGGCAAGCAGCACTAGGTATCACTTTCGGTGTGGTAGTAGCCAAAGAAATCTTTGGTGGCACCGGTAAGAACTTCTTGAACCCAGCGCTAGCCGGCCGTGCTTTCCTATTTTTCGCCTATCCGGCAGAAATTTCAGGTGACACAGTGTGGACTGCCGTAGACGGCTTTTCGGGTGCAACTGCACTCGGTCAGTGGTCTGCAGGTGGTGCTGCGGCCTTGATGGACGTAAATACCAACAGTGCTATTAGCTGGACGCAGGCCTTTCTCGGTCATATGCAAGGCTCGATTGGTGAAGTGTCGACGCTGGCTATTTTGCTGGGTGGCGGCTTCATCGTCTATATGGGCTTTGCCTCATGGCGGATAGTGGCGGGCGTGATGCTAGGCATGATTGCCATGTCTGCGCTGTTTAACGTGATCGGCTCCGACACCAACGCCATGTTCAGCATGCCTTGGTATTGGCATCTGGTCGTGGGCGGCTTCGCGTTCGGTATGATGTTTATGGCGACGGATCCGGTATCGGCTTCTTTTACCAATAAAGGTAAATGGTGGTACGGCGCATTGATCGGCGTGATGGTAGTGCTGATCCGCGTGGTTAACCCCGCCTTCCCTGAAGGTATGATGCTGGCTATTTTGTTCGCCAACCTGTTCGCTCCCTTGTTTGACCACATGGTGGTGCAAGCGAATATCAAACGGAGACTGGCTCGTGGCTAAGAAAGAATCTGTTGGCAGAACATTTACTGTCATTATCGTCTTGTGTTTGGTGTGTTCTGTGGTGGTATCTGGCGCGGCTGTATTGCTCAAGCCTACCCAAGAACTTAACAAAGCGCTGGACGTGCAAACTAACATAGTACAAGTCGCCGGCTTTGGCCGTGAAAACGTGGCGGAAAACTATGTAAAACACATAGATGCTCGGTTGTGGGATATCAAAAAAGGCGAGTTTTCTGATAAGTCGGCTGAAGGTTACGACCAACGCGCCGCTGCCAAAGAAAACGGCACCAGTATCAAGCTAGTCCCGAGCGAAGACCCAGGTGGTATTCGTCGTCGTGCTGACTTGGTGCCTGTGTACTTGGCCAAAGACGAAGACGGTAACTTGGACAGTATTATTCTGCCCATGCATGGTCAGGGCCTGTGGTCCACCATGTACGCCTTCGTTGCAGTCGCACCCGATGGCAATACCATTAAAGGCATCACTTACTACGATCAGGGCGAAACCCCAGGTTTGGGTGGTGAAGTGGAAAACCCTAGCTGGCGTGCTCAGTTTGTGGGTAAGAAGCTGTATGACGAAAATGGTAAGCCCGCGATTAAAGTCGTGAAAGGCGGTGCGCCTGCCGGTACTCCTTCGAGTGTTGATGGTTTGTCTGGTGCTACCTTAACCTCTAACGGTGTGCAGCATACCTTTGATTTCTGGTTAGGCGACAAGGGCTTTGGTCCTTTCCTGACTAAGGTACAAAAAGGAGAGCTCAACAATGGCTGATAAAGCAGAAGTTAAAAAGGTTCTTTTTGGACCTATAATCGGCAATAACCCCATTACGCTTCAGGTACTGGGCATTTGCTCGGCCTTGGCGGTTACAGCACAAATGAAAACTGCGTTCGTGATGTCGCTGGCGGTGATTGCGGTTATCGCGTTCTCTAACCTGTTTATTTCATTGGTGCGTAATCAGATCCCAAACTCGGTGCGAATTATCGCGCAGATGGCGATTATTGCCTCTTTGGTAATAGTGGTGGATCAGATCCTCAAAGCGTACGCCTATGACATCTCTAAGCAGTTGTCGGTATTCGTTGGTTTGATTATTACCAACTGTATCGTGATGGGTCGTGCCGAAGCTTATGCCATGAAGAGCCCGCCTTTGATGTCGTTTTATGACGGTATCGGTAACGGCATGGGTTATGGCCTGATCTTGCTGATCGTTGCTACCCTCCGTGAGCTGTTTGGCTCTGGTACTTGGTTTGGCATCGAAATCCTGCCATTGGTTAAGAATGGTGGTTGGTACCAGGCGAACGGTTTAATGCTGTTACCCCCAAGTGCTTTCTTTATTATCGGCGGCATTATCTGGGTACTGCGTACCATGCGTCCCGATCAGGTTGAGGCGAAGGAGTAAGCATGGAACATTTTATTAGTTTGTTTGTTCGTGCCATTTTCATCGAAAACATGGCATTGGCCTTCTTCCTCGGCATGTGTACCTTTTTGGCAGTATCGAAAAAGGTAAAAACCTCGTTTGGTTTGGGCGTAGCGGTAGTCGTGGTATTGACCTTAGCAGTACCGGTCAATAACTTGGTTTACAACTATGTGCTGAAAGACGGCGCCTTGGTTGATGGCATTGACTTGAGCTTCTTGAACTTCATTACCTTTATCGGTGTTATTGCAGCACTGGTTCAAATATTGGAAATGTTGTTAGATAAGTTCTTCCCGGCACTCTATAACGCCTTGGGCATCTTCTTGCCGTTGATCGCAGTAAACTGCGCCATCTTCGGTGGTGTGTCGTTCATGGTACAGCGCGATTATAACTTTGCCGAGTCCATCGTTTACGGCTTTGGCTCAGGTGTAGGCTGGATGCTGGCAATTGTATTGTTAGCCGGTATACGCGAGAAGATGAAGTATTCAGATGTGCCTGAAGGGCTGCGTGGCTTGGGGATTACCTTTATCTCTGCCGGCCTGATGGCAATTGGCTTCATGTCTTTCTCTGGCATATCCCTGTAATCCGGTGATAGAAAAGGAATAAACGATGGAAATCATTCTAGGCGTGGTCATGTTCACCGTGATTGTGCTGGTCCTAGTAAGCATTATCCTGTTTGCTAAGTCCAAGCTGGTTGCGGAAGGGGATGTGATCATCAGCATCAACGATGATCCCGATAAGGCGATCACCACAGGTGCCGGCGGTAAATTGCTGGGTGCCTTGGCCAATAGCGGTATCTTCGTCTCGTCTGCGTGTGGCGGCGGCGGTACTTGCGGTCAGTGTCGGGTACGCATCTTGGACGGCGGCGGTGAAATACTGCCCACTGAGCTTGATCATATCTCTAAAGGCGAAGCACGCCACGGCGAGCGCTTGGCTTGCCAGGTGAACGTCAAGCAAGATATGAAAATTGAACTGCCGGAAGAAGTGTTTGGCATCAAGAAATGGGATTGCGAAGTCTTGTCTAACGACAGCAAAGCGACCTTCATTAAAGAATTGAAGCTGAAGATCCCGAACGGCGAAAGTGTACCTTTCCGTGCCGGTGGTTATATTCAAATTGAAGCGCCGCCGCATCACGTTAAGTACAAAGACTTTGATGTACCAGAAAAGTACCGTGAAGACTGGGACAAGTTTAAGATCTTCGAACTGGAGTCTAAAGTAGACGAGGAAACTATCCGCGCTTACTCGATGGCTAACTACCCAGAAGAAGAAGGCATGATCTTGTTGAACGTGCGTATTGCCACGCCGCCGCCCCGTAACTGGGACGCGCCTCCGGGCATTATGTCTTCGTACATCTGGTCGCTTAAGGCTGGTGACACCACGACTATTTCTGGTCCTTTTGGTGAGTTCTTCGCTAAAGACACAGATGCAGAAATGGTGTTTGTGGGCGGTGGTGCCGGTATGGCGCCGATGCGTTCGCACATCTTTGACCAGCTCAAGCGCTTGGATTCTAAGCGTAAGATCAGCTTCTGGTACGGTGCACGCTCACGTCGCGAAATGTTCTATGTAGAAGATTTTGATGGCTTGGCAGCAGACCACGATAACTTCCAGTGGCATGTAGCCTTAAGTGACTCTACACCTGAAGATGAGTGGGACGGTTACACTGGCTTTATCCACAACGTGCTATATGACAACTATCTGAAGGATCACGAAGCGCCGGAAGATTGTGAGTACTACATGTGTGGACCACCGGTGATGAACGCCGCCGTGATCAATATGCTCAAAGACTTGGGCGTAGAAGAAGACAACATTATGTTGGATGACTTTGGCGGTTAAACAGGTGGCTAAACTGGCGGTAACACAGTCGGTTAAAAAGCCGGTTAAGCGGCTGTGAAGCACAGCTGCTTAACCTCTCTTGTTCAAATACAAGATGATGAGATCTAAATGAGCTCTTATGTAACTAAATGGCTGGCCCCAATGGGGCTGGCCTTTTTATTGGTCGCCTGTAAGCCGGCCGAACTCTCAGTACCCACCGCGAATGCCGAGCAACACCTGACCGGCAATACCATGGGTACCTACTACTCCATTAAAGTGTTGGGCGTCGATAAAGACGAGACTCAGCGCTTACAAACCGGTATTGACCAACGCTTAGACTTGGTTAACCAGCAAATGTCTACCTATCTGGCCGACTCTGAACTGAGCCGCTTTAATCAGTCGACAAGCTCAGGCCCCTTTGCCGTATCAGCAGATACCGCCAAAGTAGTAACCGCGGCGCTGCAGTTAGGTCGCCAAACCGAACACACCCTGGATGTGACGGTAGGTCCACTGGTCAACTTGTGGGGGTTTGGCCCAGATGAAAGACCGGTGCAAGTGCCGACTCAGCAGCAGTTAGACGACACTATTGCGTACACTGGGCTGCAACACTTGCGCGTTGCCTACGACGTTGAGGGCCAGTATTTATACAAAGCCATTCCTGAGCTGTACGTAGATTTATCGTCGATTGCCAAAGGGTTTGGCGTGGACGCTGTGTCTGAGTATTTGAGCGAGCAGGGCATCAGTAATCACCTGGTCGAAATTGGCGGCGAAGTGCGGTTAAGCGGTCATAACGGCCATAATAAGCCTTGGGCTATCGCGGTTGAAAAACCTCATAACGATGATGCTCGCAGTGACGAATTAGTGCAGCAAGTGGTGCTGCCGGGTAATAACAGCGTGGCTACCTCGGGGGATTATCGTAATTATTACGAGCTGGATGGCGTGCGCTTATCGCACACCATAGATCCCAACACCGGTCACCCTATTACCCATAACTTGGCATCCGTGACAGTAATTCATCCCTCCTGTATGATTGCTGATGGACTTGCTACGGCATTAACGGTGATGGGGCCCGAGCGCGCTCTTGCCTTTGCCGAACAACATAAGCTTGCTGTGTATCTGCTAACCAAAACGGACGATGGCTTTAGAGTAGATATGACCAGTGCTTTCAAAAAGTACTTAAGAGGTTGATATGCTGTATTTTCTGATAACCTTTGCGGCGTTTGGCTTGGTCTTTTTCGCCATGGCCATTGGCTATATTCTGCAACGCAAGACCATCGCCGGCTCTTGCGGCGGCTTGGGCAGTGTGGGCATAGATAAAGCCTGTGACTGCGACGACCCGTGCGAATCCCGCCAGAAAAAAATCGCCAAAGCAGAAGCCAAGCGCCAGATGCTCGAAGAAAATCGAATTATTTGAGGTCTGTGAAGGGTAAAGTGTAAAGAGTGAAGGGGACGAGCAAAGCGTAGCTGATAAGCTCTAAACTAAAATTAAACGCCGCCGGCTAATCAAGGCGGTGTTTTACTCTTCACCCTTTACACCTCACTCATCACCGTCTGTTACCCATGCGTAAAATCATTCATGTGGATATGGACTGCTTCTATGCGGCAGTGGAAATGCGTGCTCGTCCTGAGTGGCGCGATATTCCCATGGCCATCGGTGGCCTTGCCCATCGCCGTGGCGTGATTGCCACCTGTAATTATCCTGCC